>ONJB01000015.1 GCA_900318015.1 uncultured Bacteroidales bacterium
TCGAACAGGGAACCGAACTTCATGCCGATGATGTCGGAGCTGACGATCTGGTCCTCGGTGTAGCCGAAGGACTCGTTGGAGGCGGCCTTCATCGCGGCGTTGATGCCCTCGACGGTGACGTCCTTGCCCTTCACGACGGCGATCAGGATGGTGGTGGAACCGGTCGGGGTGGGAACGCGCTGGGCGCTGCCGATGAGCTTGCCGTTCAGTTCGGGGATGACGAGGCCGATCGCCTTGGCGGCGCCGGTGGAGTTCGGGACGATGTTGCAGGCACCCGCACGGCTGCGGCGGAGGTCACCCTTGCGCTGAGGGCCGTCGAGGATCATCTGGTCGCCGGTGTAGGCGTGGATGGTGCTCATGATACCGCTCTGGATGGGCGCGAACTTGTTGAGGGCGTCGGCCATCGGGGCGAGGCAGTTGGTGGTGCAGGAAGCGGCGCTGATCACGGTGTCAGCCGGGGTCAGGGTCTTGTGGTTGGTGTTGTAGACGATGGTGGGAAGGTCCTTGCCCGCAGGAGCGGAGATGACAACCTTCTTCGCGCCGGCCTGGATGTGCGCAGAGGCCTTTTCCTTGGAGGTGTAGAAGCCGGTGCACTCGAGGACGACGTCGACATTGAGTTCGCCCCAAGGGAGCTCGGCCGCATTGGGCTTCGCATAGATGGTGATTTCCTTGCCGTCCACGATGATGGAACCGGGGGTGACAACCGTCTTGCCGTCTTCAGCGAGGACGGCGTCCTTGTAATCCACCGTGTGCTTTCCTTCACCGAACTTGCCGGCGAAGCCACCCTGGGCGGTGTCGTACTTCAGGAGGTGAGCAAGCATTTTGGGGCTGGTGAGATCATTGATGGCGACCACTTCGTAACCATCAGCCTCGAACATCTGACGGAACGCCAGACGACCGATACGGCCAAAACCGTTGATAGCAATTCTATTCATGTTGAACTTGGATAAAAGTTAAATGTTTTCCAATCAATCGCTTCGGCTATTTCTCCGAAGGCGATGCAAATTTACGAAAAAAATGGGAGAATTCCGTATCTTTGCAGAGAGAAATTAATAAATTTTTTAAGAAAAGTTTTATGCGGATCCTGATCAGCAACGACGACGGCTACAAGGCGGGCGGAATCCACGCCCTGGCCCGCATCATGGCGGAATTCGGCGAGGTGACCGTGGTCGCCCCCAAGTTTCACCAGAGCGCGATGTCGATGGCTGTCTCCCTGGGCATGAAGCGGTTGGCGCACAAGGCGCTGCCGGAAGAAGGCCCCGGAAACTGGTACTACCTGGACGCGACGCCGGCTTCCTGCGTGAAGTTCGGTTTGGAATACTTCTACGAGCGCCGGAACCCGGACCTCGTCATCTGTGGCATCAACCATGGCTCGAACGCGGCGACGGCCGCGAACTATTCCGCCACCATCGGCGCGACCGAGGAAGGCGCCCTGAACGGGTGCAAGGCCATCGGCGTATCCCTGTGCAATTTCCGTCCGGATGCGGATTTCACCCTCGTGGAGACGTATCTCCCGCGGATTCTCCATTTCCTGTTGGACAACTGGCCCGAAGGGAAGTACGGCCTCCTGTACAATATCAATTTCCCGGACGTCCCGGTGGACCGGGTCAAAGGAATCAGTTTCGCCCGCCAGGGCAAAGGCCACTGGGTACGCGAGTTCCAGGAATGGGACGTGGAGCGCCTGCAGGCCTATGAGGCCACCGGCTTCCACCTGCAGGAGAACCTGCCGCCGCTGGAGGAAGGGGAGACGGCTTACATGATGATCGGCGATTTCGTCGATGACGAGGACGGCGCCATGGACGCGGACCACGTGCTCAACGAGTCCAACTGGATCACCATCGTCCCCAATACCATCGACCGGACCGATTTCGAGGAACTGAAGCGGCTGAAGGGCCTGGAAGGAGCGACACTTTGACATGAAGTATTATCTGATAGCCGGCGAGGCTTCCGGCGACCTGCACGGTTCCAACCTGATGCGCGGCCTGTATGCGCGCGACCCCGAGGCGGACATCCGCTTCTGGGGCGGCGGGCTGATGGATGCGGTGTTCAAGGAGAACCAGCAGGGGAACGGCCTTGTGCGCGACTATCGGGAAGGGGCCGTCATGGGCATCTGGGAGGTGTTCGTCCAGGCGCGGAAGCTGCTCCAACGGGTCCGTTCCTGCGAGGAGGACATCCTGGCCTGGAAGCCGGACGTGGTGGTCCTTATCGACTATCCCGGCTTCAATTTCCGGATCGCCGAGTTCGCCCACAAGGCCGGCTTCAAGGTGTTCTGGTACATCGCCCCGAAGGTGTGGGCATCCCGCGAAAGCCGGATCAAGAAGCTGAAGGCCTATGTGGACCGGCTTTTCATCGTTTTCCCGTTCGAGATCGACTATTTCCGTCGGAAGGGCGTCGATTTCATTTATAAGGGCAATCCGCTCATCGATGCGGTGGACCGCTCGCCGGCCCTGCAGGAGCCTCGGGAGGGATTCCTGACCCGCCACGGGCTTCCGGACAAGCCGTTCATCGCCCTCCTCGCCGGCTCCCGCAGCGGGGAGATCAAGACGATGATGCCAGTACTCTCGGACTTCGCCGCCCGGCTGCATCAGATGCCGCAATACGCCGATTATCAGTTCGTCATCGCTGCGGCACCGGGGCGGACCCCGGCGGATTACGGCGAAGTGCCCGAGTATGTCCACTTGGTCTCCGGTGATACCTACGGCGTTCTCCGCCACGCACGGGCTGCCGTCATCAATTCCGGCACGGCCTCGCTGGAGGCCGCCCTCATCGGCACGCCCCAGGTCGTGGGGTACAAGATTGCCTGGCTTACCTATCTCGTCGGACGGATCATCCTCAAGATCAAGTACATCAGTCTCGCGAATCTCGTCATCGACCGGCCCGCCTTCAAGGAGCTGCTGCAGAATTATCTGACAGGGGAGAACCTTGTCGTGGAAGTGCAGCGCCTGCTGGAGGATGAAAACTATCGCGCCCGGATGCTGGCCGATTATGCCGAAGTCCGGGAAAAACTGGGCGGAACCGGGGCCTCTGACGCCGTCGCCGAGGCAATGATTGCGGAATTGAAGAAATAATCCGTTCACTTGTGCAAGATTTTTGCAAGACAAGGATTTAAAAGGCAGATTATGAAAAAGGACCGTATCATAGGGATGTTGGCCATCGGGCTCCTGGGCCTGCTGGGTTTTTCGTCTTGCAGCCCCCGGCTGCGGCCGCGCCAGACGGCCGATCCGGTGGATACGCTCAAGGTGCATCTGCCTGACACCATCATTTTCAGGCAGAATCCGGATACGCCCATCAAACTGATGTACGGGGTCCCGCCGGCGCGTTTCGAGAAGATGGAAGCGCCGGAGAAACAGTTAAAAACGGAGTAACGATGAAATCTGCACTGAAAAAAGGATGGAGGTACCTGCTGGGTGGCGTCATGACGCTGCTCGGATTCGGTGGATGCAACAAGGAAGAAATCCTGGACAATGGCGGCGTCATGGTTATGTACGGCCAGCCGACCGCCCTTTATCGGGTGATTGGGACCGTGAAGGACTCCTCGAAGAAGCCGATACAAGGGATCCGGGTCGTCATCGCGCCCAGCAATTATTCCCAGGATAACGATACGCTTTATACGGATGCCTCCGGCCGCTTCGAGAAAGATCAGCTCAAGTACAGCTGGCCGGATGAATTGAAGAACGTCACCGTGCGTTTTGAAGACGTGGACGGCGCCGAGAACGGTTCCTATCAAACGAAGGAATTGAAGCGGTCCGACATTCAGGTAAAGCAGGAGGACAAAGGAAAAGGGTGGTTCCAGGGTCGTTTCAACGTGACGGCCGATGCTGTCCTGGAGAAAAAATAATGGAAGAAAGACTTTCGCTCAGGCGCCGTATCGCGCTGGATATCACGAAGAAGCTGCAGGATGATGTGATTGCCTCACATCCGCTCCGGCAGCTTTTTTGGGAGTGTACCCTCCGCTGTAACCACCATTGCCGTCACTGCGGCAGCGATTGCAAGCAGACGGCCACCGTCAAGGATATGCCGATGGCAGATTTCGCCAAGGTCCTGGACAGTGTCCGTGCCGCGACGGATCCGCACAAAGTGATGATCAACGTCACCGGCGGCGAGCCGCTGATGCGTCCCGACCTGGAAGCCTGCGGCCGGATGATGTACGAGAAAGAGTTCCCCTGGGGCATGGTCACGAACGGTTGGGGCCTGACGCCGGAGCGCTATCAGCGCCTCCTGCAGAGCGGCCTCCGCGCGATGACCATCAGCCTGGACGGACTGGAAGCGGACCACGACTGGATGCGCGGCGTCCCCGGCTCCTTCAAGCGCGCCTCGGCCGCCATCAAGATGGTCATCGACTCCGGCGAAATCGAGTTCGACGTTGTCACTTGCGTCAACCGGCGGAATTACCCGCATCTGAATGAACTGAAAGAATACCTTATAGGCCTGGGCCTCAAGGAGTGGCGCCTGTTCACCGTATTTCCGGTCGGACGCGCCGCTCAGGATCCTGAACTGCAGCTTACCGGGGAGGAACTCCGGGGCCTGATGGAATTCATCAAGGCCACCCGGAAAGAGGGCCGCATCATGGCCGAATTCGCGTGCGAAGGCTTCCTGGGCAATTACGAAGGCGATGTCCGGGGCCATTTCTACATGTGCCAGGCCGGCGTCTCCGTGGGCTCCGTCCTCGCCGACGGCTCCATCTCCGCCTGCGCCAGCATCCGTGCGGACTACCACCAGGGCAACATCTATGAGGATGACTTCATGGAAGTCTGGAACACCCGCTTCCAGCCCTACCGCGACCGCTCCTGGATGTACAAGGACGACTGCGCCGCCTGCCGCTTCTGGAAATACTGCCGCGGCAACGGCATGCACCTCCGTGACGAAAACGGTCGCCTGATCCAGTGCCTCTTGAAGAATTTGACTATAAATACGGAGAAATAGCGATGAAAGCTGCACTTGGAAAAGGATGGAAATGGCTGCTGGGCATTTTCATGAGCCTGCTGGGATTCAGCGGATGCGGGAAGATCGGTATCTTCCGTGAAGAATATGGTTCTCCCTATGCCAATTTTAAACTGCTCGGCGACGTGAAAGACATGAAAGGGAATCCTATCCGAGGAATCCGTGTCGTGTATGACCGTCTTCCGGAAGATGAAACCTGGGGAAAGGATACCTTGTACACCGACCCGCAGGGACACTTCGAGAAGGACTTGCCCGATTTCATGCGGATGACCGGTACGGTAGTGAGGTTCGACGATGTCGATGGTGAGGCTAACGGATCCTATCGATCCAAAGTCCTTACGGACCAGGAAATAGAGATTGTGCAGACGAAAAAGGGTGACAAGAAATGGTTCGAAGGCGCTTTCACCATCAAGGCTGATGCCGTCCTGGAAGAAGACAACTGAGGATCGTGACATACAAGAAGAAGGGTGACCCAATGGCCACCCTTTCTTCTTATTCTGCTTCCTCGTACCCGAAGTAGTAGTCCTTCTTGATCGTCGGGACGCCGTCGCGCATCCAGGCGGGTTCAGGGGCGCCCTTCAGGTAGTGGTCGAAGAACTGCTGGAGCCGGATGGTCAGGTCCTTGCGGTTGCGGCGCTCGCGGAGGTTGTGGGCCTCGTTGTTGTATTCCAGCAGCCAGGCGGGCTTGCCCAGGCGGCGCAGGCCCATGAACATCTCGATGCCCTGGTACCACGGCACGGCGCCGTCGTTGTCATTGTGCATGATCAAAACCGGCGTCTGGACGTTCGGGAGCCGGAAGAGGGCGGAGTTCTCCAGATAGAGTTCCAGCCCGTTCCAGAGGTCGCGGCCGATGCGGGACTGCGTCTGCTCGTACTGGAACTGACGGCTCATGCCGGATTCCCAGCGGATGCCGCCGTAGGCCGATGTCATGTTGGACACCGGCGCCCCGGCGCCCGCCGCCTTGAACATGTTCGTCCGGGTGATGAGCCAGGCGACCTGGTAGCCGCCCCAGCTCTGGCCCTGGATGGCCATGTTGTCCTTGTCCACCCACGGGAACTTCGTCAGCGACTCCGCGCCGCTCACGATGCAGTTGTAGGCCGACTGGCCCGGCATACCGGGCGTATAGACGATATCCGGGACAAAAACGATGTAACCCCTGGACGCATAGAAGATCAGGTTCACCGTGGACCAGCTGGGCTGCACGATGATGTTCTTGTACAGGTTCTCGGAGTAGGTCTCGTAGAAATAGATCATCACGGGGTACTTCTTGGCGGGATCGAAGTCCTCCGGCTTGTACAGGAGACCGTCCAGCGCCCGGCCGTCGAACGCCGTCCAGTGATAGAGCTCGACGGTTCCCCAGTTGTAGTCCTTCTGCTGCGGGTTGATGGCGGTGAGTTTCTCCGTCGACTTGCCGAAGTCCGTCACGTACAGGTCCATCTGCTCCTGGAGATTGCCCTTCTGGTAGGCGAACACCGGCGCGTTCTTCGCTTTCCGGAGCCCGTCCCAGGTATACCCGCCGAAGGCCAGCAGCTTGAAGGAATCGGCCTTGTCCGCAAAATGGATAGAGGCGAGCCCGTTCTCCTTGGTCGTTTCGTCGAATACACTCAGGAACACCTGCTCCCGGGTTCCGACGCCGGGATCGTCCTCCGCATCCTTGGTTCTCAGGTAGCGGTAGGTCAGTTTCTGCTCCCGGCCGCGGGTGATGCGGGAGGCGACCCCGTCGGAAAGACGGACCCGCCAGAGGTCGTACCGGTCGTTCAGGACGACCTCCGCGTCCTCCGCCGCCCAGAAGGCGATGCCATAGGATCCCGGCATCATCGGATGGTCGTCCTTCTCGTCCCAGAAGACCGTGTCGATGCCGCCGGTCAGGTTCCGGACCTGCTCCGCGGCCACGTCATAGACGAACCACGCGCGCTCGTTTAAATCCCACCAGATGGCGTATTTCCCCTTGGGGGAGAGCTGCACCGATTCGTAGGCGCCGCGGGCGATTTCCTGCCGGCGGCCGGAGCCGGGGAAGATGAGGGTAAGGACGGATTCTCCCTGCGTATTCCATTGTTCTTCAACGGTGTTGACCGGACTTACCTCAAGAATTACATCCGCATCATAGTTGTCGGTAAAAATGAGCCGGTCCGCCTTGTTGGTATTGAAGGGGATGAGGCCTTCGTCCTGGTACAGGCAAGGGAAAGTGCGCTGCTTGTCGCGGGCCAGGTTCGCCTTCATCCTAGGCGGAATCTCGTCGGCATCCCAAGTCCAGATGTCCAGGCCCGCTGTCTCGAAGGAGACGAGGTTGGTGTCCTTGACGGGAACATATTCCTGGATGCCCGCGTAAATGGACCCAAGCCGCTTGCTGAAGCGGTAGGAGCTGTTTTCCGTCAGACCCCAGTTCTCGGGCATGTTGCGGCGCTGGTCGGCGGCCACGAGTTCCCGCGCCTCGTCCCGGACGATGTCGTACAGCCACAGGGCGGCATGCTTGCTGCCGGTGGACGCCGTGTCTTTCGCCTGCAGGTACAGGGCTTCCGTACCTTCCTCGTTAAAGACGGGCACCGCATGGAAGGTGGCGGTATCCGTGAACATCCGCGCCTTGCCGTCAGCGTAGAAACCGACGACCGAGTGCTTCTTGTCCGTCTTCTGGATCAGGCCCAACGTGCGGCCGTCCTTCGAGAAGGCGAACTTGTCGATGCGGCGCAGGGTGTCCAGATTTCCGTCGGCAAAGCGATAGACGGCGACCGTAGTACCCTTGTCCTTATCCGCTTTTTTCACGAAGGAGGTGTCGACGGTCGAGAAAGCGAACTGCTCCGTGCCGTGCAGACCCATTTGGAAGGACTTGACATTCGGGAACTTACGGACGACGGCTCCGGCGGTCAGGTCGATAACCGCCAGTGTATCCTGAGGCAGCTTGTCACCGGTCAGTTTCTTGATCTTCGCCCGGCGGGTTTTCTGGAACTCCGGCTTGATCAGACATACGGCGTAGCGGTCATCGTCCGTGAGCCGGATCTGGTAGCCGCGGGGAATCTCCAGGGTGCGGGCTCCCTTTTTTCCGGAAATGCGGATGAACAGCGTTCCGTCTCCTTCCTGCGGATTGACGGCGTAGGAAATGACTTTCCCGGAAGGGGAGAGGACGGTTCCGCTGACGGCCTGCCAGCTGTCGTAGACGTCGTGGTCGAGGGGCTTCTTCTGGGCTGCCAGCGCGAGCGGCAGGGCAAGAAGCGCGATGATGAGTAAGATTCGTTTCATATCAGGGGTGTTGTTTGATGACGGAAAGGTCGACATAGCCCCCGTTGGCGCCGTACACGACGGCCTCTTCGGTGAACTGCCACATGGTCCAATCGGCAAAACGGGGTTCTTTCTTGTTATAGCGGGCGATCCACATGGGATAGTGCGCGGTAATGTCGGGAGAGAGGATGTCGCGGGCGAAGGAATCGGATGTATAGACGATGGGTTTCCGTCCATAATGCTTTTCCACGGCCTGCAGCCAGGCGAGCGCCTTCCGGTTCAGCTCCTCCTTGGAACAGCCTGCGTGCATGGTTTCTATGTCCAGGACGGGCGGGAGGTCCTTGTGGCGGAGCTTGACGGTCGCGATGAAGCGGTCGGCCTGCTTCTGCGGATCCTTGGAGGAGCGGAAGAAGTGGTAGGCACCGCGGGTGTATTCCCGTTTCCCGGCTTCTGTCCAGTATTCCTCGAACCGCTTGTCCACCATCCGTTCGCCTTCGGTCGCCTTGATGATAACGGTCGATACGGGGTAGATGTTCCTTGCATGGAGGAGGTCCTTGGTGGTATGGCCTGCCCGGTCCACGACGACTTTGAGGGAGTCCCAGACAATGCGGTCGTTGTGGTGGGAAAGGTCCACGCAGAACTGGCGGGCCCCCTCGGGGATCCGGGCGCCGGTCGATGCGAACCGGCCTTCGCGGAGGTAGGGGTAAAGGATACCCACGGCGACAAGCAGCAGTCCGGCGGCGACGAGCCACGGACTGACCTTCCACTTGCGCGTTTTCTTCCGCTTTTGGGGGGCTTTTTTCCCTTTTTTAGGGGTTAACTTTTTTGTTACCACCTATAACAAAATAGTTTTGTAGCCTAATTGATAGCAAATTACACGATTATTACGCTTTTTTGCTCCGGAACGTCGTTTCTGTCAGGAAAATGCGTAACTTTGCATCAATCAGATACAAATATACAAACAATAAACGGAATTATGGAACTGAAAGGAACAAAGACCGAGGCCAATCTCCAGACCGCCTTCGCCGGTGAGTCCCAGGCCCACACCAAGTATCTCTATTATGCCGGAAAGGCCCGCAAGGACGGCTATGTCCAGATTGCGAACCTCTTCGAGGAAACCGCCAAGAATGAGAAGGAACATGCCAAGATCTGGTTCAAGTACCTGCATGGCGGCGAGGTCCCTGCGACGGAAGTGAACCTCGCGGACGCCGCCGACGGCGAGAACTTCGAATGGACGGACATGTACGCCAAGTTCGCCGAGGAAGCGAAGGCAGAAGGGTTCAACGACATCGCCTTCCTGTTTGCGAAGGTCGGCGCCATCGAGAAGACGCACGAAGAGCGCTACCGCAAGCTCCTCGGCAACATCAAGGACGGCATCGTGTTCTCCCGGGAGGAGGATATGATCTGGGAATGCTCCAATTGCGGCCACATCGTGGTCGGCAAGAAGGCACCGGAGCTTTGCCCGGTGTGCAAGCACCCGAAGAGCTACTTCATGCTCCGCGCCGAAAACTATTGATCAGCGCGACGAAGAGGTTCTCGATGATATAGACCGAGAACACCGCCAGGACGGCCAGGCTCCAGGGCTGCTTGAGCAGCACGACGGCCAGCACGCCGGCCACGGCCAGGATGAGAAAGGCTATACGCTTCGTATCTAGAAGCTTATGGCCTTTCTTGATTTTCATCCCGAACATCGGGATTTCGCTCACCAGGAGGAGGCCCAGGACGACGGCGATGGCGTCCAGGATCCAGACCTCGACCCCGGCCGGGATACCGCCCGCCACATACAGGAAAGTGGCCAGCGAGCCGCATACCATCGCGCAGGAAGGCGTGGGCAGGCCGAGGAAATCCAGCGTCTGGCGGTCGTTCACATTGAACTTAGCCAGGCGGACGGCGGACATCACCGCGATGAACAGCGGGATGTACCGGAGGATGGCCGGCGCATCCGCCGGCATGACTTTGTACAGCATCAAGGACGGCAGGACGCCGAAACTGACGAGGTCCGCCAGGGAGTCCAGTTCGCCGCCGATGGGGGAATACGCGCCGAGGAGCCGGGCGGCCAGTCCGTCGCAAAAGTCGAAGACCGCCGCCAGGACCATCAGCGGGAGGGCCCACTCGAGGTGTCCCTCCAAAGTGAAGATCACTCCCATGACCCCCGAGAGGAGGTTCATGGAAGTGATCGTGTTGGGAATGTGCTTGTAAAGCGCCATTTACTTGATACCGAGCTTCTTGGCGATGTGATCAGGTAGTACTTGGTGCCGTTCTGGTCCTTGGCGATGCCATAGAGGTGCATGCCGTGGTCGTCGGTGGAGGTCTTCTCGTCGAACCACTGCTGGCGGTTCTCCTGGGTCACCTCGATTTCCTTGGGGAGTTCCTTCTTGGGCTGCGGGGCGGCCTGCTGCTGGGCGGCGGGACCGACCCAGCGCTCCTGGTCGGAGCCGGTGGGCTTGACACTCGTGTCCACGAGGATGGCGAGGCCGTCGCGGGTGAATCCGGATTCGGAGACGTCACCGCCCCAGGCCACGGTGTAACCGTTGTTGATGGCATTGTCGATGACGGCCATGAACTCGTCGAGCGGCAGGTTGTAGCAGAGACCCCAGCGCCAGTTGTCTTCCACTTCGATGGCGAACTGGGAATAGAAGGGATGGTGCGTGAAGGAGGAGATGTTCACGTAGTCGTCCGGGTTGATGCCCAGGGCGTCGCGGTAGCTCTGCGGGGTGTAGGTGACACCGTTCTCCACGAAGGTCTCGGGAACCTCGCCCAGGTAGGCGTCCAGGATCCCGTCGAAGCCCTTGGTCCACACGGGAGTGAGCTTGCGGTTCGGGTTCTTCACCACGGCCTGCACATAGCCCTTGAGGACGGCGTCCAGTTCGCCTTGAGCCGGGAGCTCGGTGCCGTAGTGCATGCCGGTGTAGTCCTTCTGCGGCATGATGCCGTAGTCGCGGATGACCTCGAGCACATCACCGAAGCCGGAGCCCTGGGCCATGTTCAGGAAACCGTTCAGGCGGACATACTTGAGGGCCCTGTCATGATAGGAATGACGGACGACGAACATCTCGGACAGGTCCGGATAGGCATCGGCCTTGAGGTTCTTGGCCTTGATGATTTCGGATTCGAGGAAGGAGATGGCGGAGAAGCACCAGCAGGTGCCGCTGTTGGCCTGGTTCTTCATCGAGGTGATCGGAAGCTCCTTGACGGTGGTGAACTGGTAGTCACTGGCCCGGACGGGAGAGGGGGCAGCCTGGCGCTGCGCAGCGGCGGTCAGCGCGATGAGGGCCGCTGCCAAGAGAACGAAAGTTTTTTTCATATCGGTGTGATGTAGTTTTGTTTCTCTAACTGACAAATTTAAGAATTTCATCGTATTTTTGCAAGGTGAAGACCATTTTATATATCCATGGCATGGGCGGGGGCGGCGACAGCCGGATTCCGCGGCTTCTGAGGGAGCGGTTCGAGGGAACGGACCTCCGCTGCATCGTCCGGACCTATGACTTCGACCCGGAAACCGGTCATGCGCAGATTGCCTCCTGGGTGGAGGAACTTCGTCCCGACCTGGTCATCGGGGAATCCCTGGGGGCTATCCAGGCCCTGCGCGTACGGGGAATTCCGCATCTGTTCGTCTCGCCGTCGCTGGGGGCGCCCGACATCCTGGTCCGGCTGGCCTGGATCTGCAAGGTTCCCGGAGGAAAGGCCCTCCTGCACCGGATCTGGCGGGTCAAGGAAGGGGACCGGCAGCCGCTCCGATTCGAATATGACATCCTGAAAAAGTATGCCCCGCATTGGGCCGATGCGAAAAAGGCCGCCACGGAAGGAGGGTATTATTATGCCTTCTTCGGTACAAAGGACCACTACCGGAAATCCGGTGTCGTGAAGATCTCAACCTGGGAGGAAATGTTCGGGAAAACCTACACGGTCTACGAGGGAACGCACTTCATGGAAGAGGAGTACGTGTATGCGCTCCTAATTCCGAAAATACACGAGGTCCTGGACGGCCCGGCGGATGTTCTCCCGGGCGAATGACTTGTTCAAATAGTTGTTTTTCAGGGATTCCTCAGGAGTCACTTGAATGATTGCATCAAATCCTGCCTCCCGCAGTGCATCGCGGTCCTCGACCTTTCCGGCGAGGAGGATGACGGGGATTCCCGGCGCATATCGGCGCGTTGCCTGCAACACGCCGAAGGGAACTTTGCCGGTCAAAGTCTGCCGGTCAGCCTTGCCTTCGCCCGTGATGACAAGATCGCATTTCCGCACCCGATCCGCGAAATGGACGGCCTCCAGGACGGCCTCGATGCCGGCATGCATTTCCGCGCCCAGGCAGAGCGCGAGCGCAGCGCCGATACCGCCGGCTGCACCGGCGCCGGGCAACTGGTCCGGGTCGATTCCGTATTGCGCTTTCCAGGCTTCCGCCTGCCGGCGGAACCGTCTTTCCAGTTCGGCGACGCCTTGCTCATCCGCCCCTTTCTGGGGACCGAATACAGCGGGCGCGCCGGCAGGGCCTGTGAGCGGGACATCCGCGTCATAGAAGGCATGGATCCGGATGCCGTCGGGAAGGGGAGCGAGGGCTTGGAGAAGACCGGCGCCGCAGTCCATGACCGCCGTCCCTCCAAGTCCGGTCCATATTTCAGCTACACCTTGATTTATCGCGTCTTGAATCAATTCACCTGTACCGATGGATGAAGTAGAGAGCGGATCCAGTTCTTCGGGTTTCAAAAGGGTGATTCCACTGGCTGCGGCCGTCTCGATGACGGCGGTGCGGCCCTTTTCGAGAAGGGCGTACCGAGCCTTGACCGGCCGGCCCAGCGGGTCGTGCACGAGCACCGTCCGGAAGGTTCCGCCCAGGCACCCGACGAGGCACTCAGCGAATCCTTCGCCGCCGTCGGACAGCGGCATCCGGCAGACGTCGCATCCCGCCATCGCGGCGGCCACGGCGTCCACCGCCTCCGGGGCTGTCAGGCAGCCCTTGAACGAATCCAAGGCGAGGAGCGGGGTCATCTTTGCAAATATACGGATATTTCCGTATTTTTGCAGCGTCTATGATCCGTATGAAGCACATCCTGACCGTCCTCGCCCTCCTGGTGGCGTTCGTTTCCTGCAACGAGCGTCCGACCGTGGTCCGGGACACGATTCCTTACGTCAAGCAGCTTGCCGCTGATACGACCGGCTCTTTCCGGCTCGTCCACACATACCGTACTGCCGGGACCAAAGGTTCCATCGCCGTCATCGGCGAGCCCGAGGCCGCTGTCCAGCTAGCATCCGCCCTCCTGTCGGCGGACATGGTTGACAATATCGACGGACGTATTGCACCGGACCGCCTGCCGGACTTTGCCGGCGAGACCTTCGACATCCTGATGGACCTGTACAACGCGCCGTATATCCGCCTGGCGGCCTCCAGCCCGGACAGCCTCCGGGAAGTGGCCGTCCGGAACGCCGTCATCGCCGTGGACTCCGTGGCCTTTTCCAATGCGTCTGACCCGCGCTCTCGTCTGACCAAGACCCGCGCCAAGGTGTTCGTCCTTGCGAATTCACTTTTGTCGGAATACGGAAAGTTCGACGTGGACACCCTCTTCAAGATGGCCGGCCGCGAGGCGATTATCCTGACGCCCGTGGAAGCGATGCTCCTGGAAGCCAGGAGGTCCGGCTGCAAGAGCGTGGCCGTCTGGGCCCCCGCCGAGGCTCGTTCCGCCTATGAGAATGCGGCGAAGAGACTGACCCCCCAGATGGACGTAACGGTGGTTTCTACCACGGGAAACGGAATCCTGCGTCCCGCTTTCCGGGACATGCTGGGCATTTACCGGTCCCTAAAGCCGAACGGCAGCCTGGATGCTGTCCTCCTGGACAGTTTCACGGCTTCCCTGGAAGAGCTGAATGCCGAGAAGGAGCACATCCATCGCCAGATCACCGAGCAGGACATGGCTTTCGACCGCATCCTGACCCCGCATTTCCGTTTCATCGAGCCGACCGCCGCCCTGACGGGCGCCCTGTACCGCCTGCTACGGGAAAGGAACCTGTTCACACACGACATCGCCTATCCGGCTGTCCGCTACTACCAGACGGAGGAGAACCTGGACGGCGAATTCGTGCCGGTCGAGGTCAGCGCTGCCTACCTCTCTTCCCAAACGAAGCCTGAACCCGCTTATGTTCCAGATATCGATTAGTCCGGAAGAGATCGGCCGCCTGGAACTGGCGTCCTTCCCCGGGGAGATCCATGTCATCGACTCGCTCGGAGAGGAGTTCGGGAAGGCCGTCAGCTATCTCAAGCGTCAGAAAATCATCGGATTCGACACCGAAACCCGTCCCACCTTCTCCCCGGACCAGCGGTCCAATGGAACCGCCCTCCTGCAGCTCTCCGGCGCCGAAAAGGCCTATCTGTTCCGCATCAAGCTCATGGGCGGCATCCCGCGCCGGCTGTGCGCCATCCTGGCCAATCCCGCCATCCTCAAGGTGGGCGCCGCCATCCACGACGACGTCCACGGACTCCAGAAATTCGCTGGCTTCCAGCCGCAGAACTTCGTGGACCTGCAGAAGATCGTCTGGGAATACGGAATCCGGGACAAGTCGGTCAAGAAGATGGCCGCCATCATCCTGGGCTTCAAGATCTCGAAGGCCCAGCAGCTTTCCAACTGGGAAGCCGAGAAGCTTTCCGAGTCCCAGCAGCGGTATGCGGCGACCGACGCCTGGGTGTGCCGGGAGATGTATCTCCGTCTGATGCAGTCCGAAAAAGCGCCCCTTACCCCCCAACAGCTCCATCCGGAGCTCTATCCCGAACAAGCCTGATGGAAAAAGTCTATCTCCGTCCCCGCCGCGAGGATTCCATCCTCCGGTTCCATCCCTGGGTCTTTTCCGGAGCCATCGCCCAGATTACGGGCGATCCCGCCGAAGGGGACCTTGTGGCGGTCTATTCCTCCGACGGCCAGTATCTGGCCACGGGCCATTACCAGATCGGCTCCATCGCCGTCCGGATCCTCAGTTTCGACGAGGACCCCACGGCACCGGATTTCTGGGAGAAGATGGTGCGCAGGGCCTTCCAGGCCCGCGTGGCCTGCGGCCTGCACGGGTCCGAATCGACCACCTGCTACCGGCTTGTCCACGGCGAAGGCGACGGCCTTCCCGGGCTGATCATCGACTACTATGACGGCGTGTGCGTCCTCCAGGCCCATTCCGTGGGCATGTTCAAGGCCAAGAACGCCATTTGCGAAGCCCTCAAGGCCGTTTACGGCGAAGCGTTGAAGGCCGTCTACGACAAGAGTTCCGGCACTGCCCCCTTCAAGGCCGGCCTGGAACTTATCGACGGCTATCTGTACAAGGCTCCCGGCTTCGACTCGGACGAATGTGTCGTCCTGGAGAACGGGAACAAGTTCCATGTCAATTGGAACGAGGGCCAGAAGACGGGCTTCTTCCTGGACCAGCGCGAGAACCGCGCCGCCGTAGGCCGGCTTGCCAAAGGACGGAATGTCCTGAACCTGTTCTGCTATACGGGCGGTTTTTCCATTTATGCCCTGAACGGGGGAGCGGTCCATGTGGATTCCGTGGACAGTTCCCGCAAGGCGATGGACATGGTCGACCGGAATGTGGCCCTGAACGGTTTTACGACGGAGCAGCATACCTCCTACTGTGCCGATGCCATCGAATTCCTCCGTGACGTCCCGGAAGGAAAGTATGACCTCATGATTGTCGATCCACCGGCTTTTGCCAAGCATCGCGGGGCGCTGAAGAACGCCCTCCGGGCGTACCAGCGCCTGAACGCGGCCGCCATCGCGAAGGTTGCTCCGGGCGGCTTCGTGTTCACGTTCAGCTGTTCGCAAGTCGTGGACAAGGAGGCTTTCGCTCTCGCGGTCTTCTCCGCCGCCGCCCAGACCGGCCGCAGCGTCCGCATCCTGGACCGCCTCAACCAACCCGCCGACCACGCCGTGAACATCTACCATCCGGAAGGGGAATACCTGAAGGGTCTCCTGCTGTACGTGGAATAATTTTGCAAATCCAAAAAAACTGCATATATTTGCAATCCCAATGGTGCTATGGCCGAGCGGTTAGGCACAGGTCTGCAAAACCTGCTACAGCGGTTCGATTCCGCTTGGCACCTCCAGAGTCCCCTGAACAGGAGGACTCTTTTTTATTTAAAGATAAACCCGATGAAAAGAATCCTTACCGCTTTATCAGCCTGCCTGATCCTCTTTGCCTGCAATCAGTCCAAGGAGCAGAAAGACATCGCCCTGGTCGGTGACGGTTCCGACTTCAATCCCACTGCCAAGGCCATCTTCGGCGACCGCTTCGATGCTTTCATGGCCCTCTATTCCAACGACGACGCCAAGAAAGCCGCCCGCGTGAAGTCCATCCTCGACTATGCTGAGGCTAACGGCCTGGACATCTCCTGCTACCAGGACTTCGGCTGGCCTGCGGTCAGCATCAAGTAAGGTAGCGTTCATATTACAAAAAACCTCCCCTGGAGGGGAGGTTGCCTGGGCAGTCGGCACTCGGTAGTGATAAGTACGCCTTAAACTGTACGCCTGTGCGTAGTGCTGAGCCGGACAATACCGAACAATGGAATGGCTCCGTTTCCCGATCACCTAAGTGACAGATGGACGTTTTAACCTCCCGTCCGGAGGTGTGCCCGCCCTGCCTCGGCCAAGCTACTTGAGGTCGGTCGTCCAGTTTGCCTGCTGGAGCTTGGAATCCAGGACCCGCAGGTCCCGGGACAGGTAATCGACCTTCTTCTGGAGGGCGTTCACGTCGATGGTGCGGACGAACTTGATCTCGTTGCGGGAATACCGGTCATTCCGGACATTGGTGGCGTCCAAGGTGGCGCGGAGGGCGGCGAGATGCATGGACAGGACGTCCTTCTCGGCGATGATCTCCGTCAGCGTCTTCCCCTCCCAAACCGTCTCCTGATTGGTCCGGTTAATGCTCACGATCAGGTCTTTCAATTGCTTCAGGGCCGCTTCCAGTTCCCTGAACAGGTCTTCCGGCTTCTCCGCCGGCTGGTCGCCCTCCTGGACCTTGACGTTGTTGGAGAGACGTTCCCGGAGTTGGGCGATCCGTCGCTGCAGGTCCGCCCGCTGGTTCAATGCTTCTGCTAGTTTCATATCCCTTTAATTTGATTCTTTCCAAGTCATCTTGATGTGCGGGATGCCGTCGAGCAGGAAAGGCTCGGAGGACTGGCGGAAACCGACCTGCTCGTAGAAGCCTTTCGCGTATTCCTGGGCCTCGATGTCGATGACCTTTGCTCCGAAGCATTCCCGGGCCGCCGCGATGCCTTCCCGCATGATTCTCTTGCCGTATCCCTTTCCGCGCTCGGTGGTGATCACGCGTCCGATGGAAATCTCCTGCATGTGCGTCCCGGCAGGGCAGACCCGGCACAGGGCGACGACCTTGTCCTCTTCCGTGAGCCACAGGTGGATGGACGCCTGGTCATCCCCGTCCATGTCCTGGTAGACGCAGTCCTGCTCGACGACGAAAACCTCGCTGCGGACCCGCAGGAGTTCGTAGAGCTCGTCCACCGTCAGTTCGGGAAACGTTTTCTTATGGAGTACGACAGCCACAACCTCAAAGATAAGGATTAATTCTTTTTTTTCGTACCTTTGTCGTCATTATGCCCTGGAAAAGGCACATATTTGCCGCCCGTCTGCTGTCGGTCATCCTGCCGATGGTGTTCCTCTCCTTTCCGGAAGCGGCGGCGCAGGAGATCCATCCGGACTCCTCGGACGTGTTTTACAAGCACCTGGAGCTCGAGGAAACCGTGGTCACGGGTCTGGCCGGTGACACGAAAATGAAAGAAATGCCGGCCCCGGTCTCGGTGGTCCGTCCGGCCGATCTGGCCGCCCGCGCAGGGGGAAACATCATCAGCGCCATCGCCGCGGAGCCCGGCGTGAGCGAGATCACCACCGGCGGGGGCATCTCCAAGCCCGTCATCCGCGGCATGGGCTTCAACCGGGTCGTTGTGGTCAGCGACGGCCTCCGTCAGGAGGGACAGCAGTGGGGGGACGAGCACGGCATCGAAGTGGACGGTGCCGGGGTCCACTCCGTCGAAATCCTCAAGGGACCCGCGTCCCTGATGTATGGCTCGGACGCCCTGGCCGGCATCCTCATCTTCCATCCGGAACCCGTCAGGGCCCCCGGCGAAATCGGCGGAACCCTCTCTTCCGAATATCAGACGAACAACGGCCTCGCGACCTATTCCCTGGCCGCGGACGGCAACCTGGGGGGCTGGATCTGGAACGGCCGTTTCTCGGACAAGTATGTCCATGCCTACCGGAATGCCGCCAACGGGCCGGTGGCCAACTCTGGATACCGGCAGCGGGCCGCCTCGGCCATGCTGGGCCGGAATGCCTCTTGGGGCTATTCGCGGCTCCGTTTCAGTTACTTCCACCTGACCCCGGGTATGATCGAAGGGGAGGGGGCGAATTTTGGCTACACGCCCGTCTTGCCATTCCAGCAAGTACGGCATTATAAAGTCGTTTCGGACAATACGTTCCATGCCGGTTCCGGGAACGTGAAGCTCCTGCTCGGCTGGCAACAGAACCGCCGGCAGGAATTCGAGGAGGAACCCGACGAGCCGGGTCTGGATTTCCGGCTCAACACCCTGAACTACGACCTCCGTTGGCAGGGAACCTTGGGCGAAGACTGGAAAACAGCTTTCGGCGTGGCCGGCATGGCCCAGCAGAGCGACAATCTGGGCGACGAGTACCTGATTCCGTCCTATGGCCTTCTGGATGCCGGTCTCTTTGCGACGACCTCCAAGCCTCTCGGCGCATGGACGCTGTCGGGGGGTGTCCGGGCCGATGTCCGCTGGCTGCGGAGCGATGCGCTGGCAGGCCGGTTCGAGGCCTTCAACCGGCATTTCCCGGGCGTCAGCGCGAGCCTGGGCGCTGTCAGGCCCCTGGGTGACCATCTCACGTTCCGCGCCAACCTGGCCCGCGGTTTCCGGGCTCCGAATCTGGCCGAACTGGGCTCCAACGGCGAGCACGAAGGAACCTTCCGTTACGAGGTAGGAAACAAGGACCTGAAGCCCGAATACAGCCTGCAGGGGGATATCGGCCTGGATTTCAATGCCAAGCATGTGTCGGTCCAGGCGGCCCTGTTCGCGAGCCGCATCGACAACTATATCTTCTCCGCCAGGAACGGTGCCCTCTCCGACGAAGGACTGCCGGTGTATGTGTTCCAGAGCGGTCTCGCGCATCTGCACGGGGGAGAAATCGGCTTCGACGTGCATCCCATCCACTCCCTGCACTTGAGCAGCGCCTTTTCCTGCGTTTTCGCCCGCGAGGCAGGCGGGGACAATCTGCCGTTGATTCCTGCGCCGCGCCTGTTCTCGGAAATCAAGTGGGAGATCTCGCACGACGGCCAGCTTTTCAACAACTCCTTCCTCTCCCTGAATGTGGACTGGACCCTGCGTCAAGATCGTTTCTATGGGAAAGACGCGACGGAAACGGCTACACCGGGATATGTCCTTCTCGGCGCATCGGCCGGAACGGACGTGGTAATCCGGGGGAAGAAAAGGATGTCCCTGTACCTGATCGGCACCAATCTGACCGACGCCGTTTATGTGCCGCATCTGAGCCGGCTCAAGGACATCGGCATCTACAACATGGGGCGGAACGTCGCCCTCAAGCTGGAGATCCCGTTCTGATTCAGTAGGGCAGCTTGCAGGAAACCCCGACGATCAGCCACAGGCCCGGCTGGGGGATGTCCCCGAAATCGTACCAGGTCCGGTTCAGCAGGTTGTTGGCCCGGAGATAGAGATTCAGTCGCGGGAAATCGTAGCCGACTTTGGCATCTAGGAGGGAATAGGGTTTCAGGAGTTCAGAACCGGTGTTCCGGTCCACATAGCGCCAGGAAAGGTCCAGGACCAGCTTGTCCCAGAAGCGGAAATCGGCCTGCGCAACCACCTTGTTCCGGATGTATTCCAGGGAATAGATGGAGCGGAGGTTCGCTTCCAGCGCCTTGTCCTGGGACTGGTGGCTGTAGCCGAGGCTCAGGGAGCGGAAAAAGAAACCGGGCCTCCCCAACATGTCCGGCCAGGACATCCGGAGCGATACTTCCTGACCGAGCGTGTTCAGCCGCGTATGGTTCACGGACGTCCAGGGCGCGTCATCCCCGGCGGAAGTGTCCATGATCCAGTCGATCAAGTCGTAACCCCGGTTGTAGTACACGGTGGCGGTGGCCCGGACGCCCCGGCCGAGGAATTTCAGGCCACCCTCCAGGGCGCGCAGTTTCTCGGCCTTCAGGTTGGGGTCCGCCAGGTGACCGCCCACGGAGTAGTACAGCTCCGTAAAGGTCGGCATCCGGTAGGACGTATTGTAGGAGGCATAGAGCCGCACGGCATCGGTAATCCGGAAATTGGCATCGATGCCCGGGAACAGCCGGATTCCCTCCTTGTTTCCCGTGTTATAGACCGTCGTAAGACCGGCCGATGCGGACAGCCGCCCCAGGACGACATGATGTTCCAGGAACAGGTTGAAAGCCGTCCGGTCCAGGCCGCAGGCATAGACCCCCCGGGGCTCGGCCAGTTTCTCGCCGAGGTTCGTGCTGATGATCCGCTCGTGCCGGGCCTCGGCGCCGAAAGCCGTCTGTCCCAGGCGGCTCTCGACCCGGAAGTTCAGGTTCGCGCCGAAGACGTCGGTCTTGTGGTAGTTGAACGGATACTTGTCCGGGGCGCCGCGGAACAGCTCGAAACGGTCTTCGCCATGGTTCCAGTACAGGGCCGGGGTGAAGTGCAGGGCGCCTTTCCCTTCCGACTTGACGGAAGCGAAGGTCTTCAGCGTGTGCTCGAACTGGTCGTCGAACTTGGCGCTGTAGAAGGTGCTGGAGCCGAAATCTTTGTTGCTTACGCCGGCCTGCCAGCGGAGGTCTCGGCGCCCGAAGTCATGCGCGCCGTGCCAGAAGGCCTTGATGGCGCTAAAGTCGCTGTTCAGCCCACCGGCAGCATTCCGGCTGTAGCCGTCACTGCGCTGATACCCGGCCGAAATGCCGTTGAAACCGCCCCGGTGCTTGATTTCGGCCGATGCCGTGGCGCCCAGGGATCGGAAGGAACCGCCTTCCACGCTGGCGGTCACGGCGTTCTCCGGAGCCTTCCGCGTAACGATGTTGATGGCGCCCAGCAGGGACGAGGTGCCATAGACCCGCGCGGCGGGTCCTTCCAGGACCTCGATGCGCTCAATGTCGCAGAGGTTCACCGGAAAGTCGAAGGAGTTGTGCCCCGTCTGCGGGTCGGTGATGTTGATCCCGTCCAGCAGGACGGCGACCTGGTTGTAGGTGCCGCCTCGGATGCTGATGTCCGTCTGCATGCCCATGGCGCCCCGCTGGCGCACATCGACGCCCAGGGCGTATTTGAGGAGGTCATTGACCGTCTCGGCCGGGGCAGAGGCGATGGTCATGCTGTCCAGGAGAGTGACAATGCGGGCGGTACTATGCAGGGCCACGGGCACGCGGGTCGCCGTGACGGTGATGCTGTCGATGGATTCGTGGCGGGATTGGGCGGAAGCAGTCCCGGCGGAAAGGCCTGCCACGAGGCAGGATAAGGTTAAGATGGTTCTTCTCTTCATTTCGGAGACCAAAGGTAGTAAATAAAAACCGTATCTTTGCAACATGAACCGTAGCGCGCAAATCATCCGGACCAGCATCGTGGGCATCGTCACGAATGTCCTGCTGGCCGCCTTCAAGGCCCTTGTGGGCTTCCTTTCCAGCAGCATCGCCATCGTGATGGATGCTGTCAACAACCTCAGTGATGCGCTTTCCAGCGTCATCACCATCATCGGCACGAAGCTTTCGCTGCGTCCTGCGGACCGCAAGCATCCGTTCGGCTACGGGCGGGTGGAGTACTTCAGCGCCATCCTCATCGCCGTCATCGTCCTTTCGGCCGGACTCACCTCCCTGATCGAGTCCGTCAAGAAGATCATCGAACCGACCGAGCCCAGCTATACGACCACGACCCTCGTCGTGATCGTCGTGGCCATCGTCGTCAAGCTTCTGCTGGGATGGTATGTGAAGCGGCAGGGGACCCGGCTGAAGAGCGACGCGCTGACCGCCTCCGGGTCCGACGCGCTCTTCGATGCCGTCATCACGCTCGCGACGCTCGTTTCGGCCGGGGTGATGCTCCTCTGGGGGGTCTCGCTGGATGGCATCTTGGGCACGCTGATATCGGCCGTCATCATCAAGGCGGGTATCGAGATGCTGGCCTCCCCGGTAGGGGAACTGCTGGGATCGCGCGTGTCTCCGGAACTGGTTGCTGAAATCAAGAAAGAAGTCATGGCCTATGACGAGGTCCATGGCGTCTATGACATCATCCTGCACAACTACGGTCCCGAAGTGATGATCGGCTCGCTCCACGTGAGCGTGGACGACACTTTGACGGCCCAGGACATACATGAGCTCTCCCGCAAGATCTCCCTCCAGATGTACCGGGACCATGCCATCGTCATGACCGTCGGCGTCTATGCCGTCGCCACGGGCGAGAACCAGCGCGCGGAAATCCAGTCCCTGGTGCTGCGGACACTCACCGCCCGCAAGGACCTGGACCAGATCCACGGCTTCTTCTATGACGAGAAAGCGAACCTGGTGACCGTCGACGTGGTCCCGGACCTGTCGGTCCACGATGAGCCGGCGCTGTGTCAGGAAATCACCCGGGAACTGACCGCCCTCCTCCCCGGAAAAACGGTCCTTGTCACGGTCGACCACAACTATAGCGAATAGCCCTCCCAATTCCCTGTACAACCCTTTTTTCGTCCGGAAAAAAGGGTTATATTTGTGTGATAAATCGCAAAGTCATGATCAAGAGCATTTCTCCCGAAATCCAGTACATCGGTGTCGACGATGTGGACCTCGACCTGTTTGAAAGCCAGTATGTCGTCCCCGAGGGGATGGCGTACAATTCCTATGTCATCCTGGACGAAAAAGTGGCCGTGATGGATACGGTCGATGCCCGGAAGGGAGCGGAGTGGCTGGCGAACCTGGAACAGGCCCTGAACGGCCGGAAGCCCGACTACCTGGTGGTCCATCACATGGAACCGGACCACTCCGGATCCATCTTGGAAATCACCCGGAAGTATCCGGACATCCGGATTGTCGCCACGGCGAAGGCGCTCGTCTTCCTGGGACAGTTCTTCGATGGGGAGACGTTCAACACGCTGGCCGTCCAGGAAGGGGATACCCTGGAACTCGGCGCCCATACGCTACGGTTCATCATGGCCCCGATGGTGCATTGGCCGGAAGTGATGGTGAGCTTCGATAGCAAGGACAAGGTCCTCTTCGCGGCCGATGCGTTCGGCAAGTTCGGCGCCCTGTCCAAGTGCGGCTATTTCGGGGAAGAGGATGACGACTGGGCCTGCGAGGCCCGCCGCTATTACTTCAATATCTGCGGCAAGTACGGCGCTCCCGTGCAGGTGCTCCTCAAGAAGGTCCTGCCGCTCGCGCCGGCGGTCATCGCCCCGCTCCACGGCCCCATCCTCCGCGAGAACCTCGCCGAATATATCGACCTGTATCAGACCTGGAGCACGTATGGCGTGGAGACGGAAGGCGTCTTTGTCGCCTGCGCTTCCATCCACGGTGGTACGATGGTTGCAGCAGAGAAACTCAGAGAGATTCTGCTGGCCAAGGGCTGCCCGAAGGTGGCGCTTGCGGACCTGACCCGCGACGACCAGGCCGAGGCGGTGGAGGATGCGTTCCGCTACGGGAAGATGGTGCTTTGCGCCGCTTCCTACGACGGCGGCCTGTTCTCCCCGGCTTACAACTTCATCCACACCCTGCAGATGAAGTCCTGGCAGAAAAAGAAGGTCGCCTTGGTGGAGAACGGAACCTGGGCCCCGACGGCCGGAAAGGTGATGAAGGAGCTGTTCGGCGCCATGAAGGAGGTGGAGATCGTGGGCGAGACCGTCACCCTCCGCAGCCGGATGAAGGACAGCGACCTTCCTGCCCTGGAAGCCCTTGCCGATGCGATCCTCAAGTAATAGAACGATATGAAACCCTTCCGCCTGGCTTTTTTCGCCCTCGCCGCCGCCGTCGTTTTCGGCAGCTGCGCGGGCCGTTCCGTCCAGCAAGTCAGCCTGCTTCCCGACGTGCAGAAGATCGGCAACCTCGAAGGCAGCTACTCGATGAAGTTCACCTCGGACGGGGAAACCCGGTACGCGACGGCCTCCGTGAAGAAGGTGGCTGAACGCCAGTACCAGATTGCCCGGGTGACGGTGTACGGCCCCACGGTCTATTCCTTCATCGTCGCGGAGGACGGCACCGTCTCTTCCGACGAACTGGGTACCGGAAGCATCTCCTACCGTTCCGACCTCAAACTCACGACCATCCGGTTCGAAAAGACGAATTTCCTATGCGAGCTCTCCCGATAATCCTCGTTGCGGCAGCCCTGGCGACTGCCTGTGAGTTCCCCCAGGGGACCACGGTTCCCAAGGAAGAATACGACGCCGTTGTCAATGCCTACAATGATTTGAAAGTCAGCGCCGAAGCGACGCGCGACAGCTATATCGAACAGGCGGCTGCCGTGGACAACATCCTTCAGGAGCTGTCCCAGATCTCCGGCTCGACGGCCGTTCTCCGTACGGACCTGGAGCAGGGGACTGCGCGGCTGAACCAGGTGGAGATGATCGAGAACAGCATCTCCGACATCAAGGGGAAACTGAGCCAGCTGGAGCGCCTCACGCAGGACAATGCCCAGTACAAGAAACTGGTGTCCAGCCTCCGGACGGTCATTGCCGAGAAGGAGAAGGAGATCGAGGACCTGAAGGCTGAAATCCAGGACAAGGACCGCACCATCAACGAGCAGAACGAGATGATCTCGGCCCAGCACGGTACCATCGCCCAGCAGAACGAGACGATCAACGCCCAGCAGGAGAATCTCTCCAAGGCCGTACGGGAACAGGCCCGGATGCTCTTCCAGGCCGGTGTGGACTTCGAGGAACTGGGGGACGAATCGCCGTCGGTTTCCCGCCGGAAGGACAAGGCCAAGGTCAAGTCCCTGACCCTCGAAATGTACGAGAAGGCCCTCCTGTACTATTCCAAGGCGCAGGAGACGGGCTATCCGGAAGCGGCGGAACGGATCGCCGCCGTGAAGGAAAAGATGGCTACGCTTGCCCAGTAGCGGTTTCTTCCGCAAAGAGTTTTTCAAAGATGCTCCGCAAGGTTTCCGGTTTCCGGATGATCTTGCGGAGTTCTTCGAGCCGGCCCGCATTGGGCGACTCTGGAATCCAGAGCTGCAGATAGCCTCCGTCGCCGTATTTCTCCCGCAGATGTTCCAGGGTGCGTTCCCAATGGCCCTCGGGATTCAGTTCCGGGTAATGCGACAGGCCGAACTGGATGGTCCGGCGGATGATGGTAAGCGGGTCGATGAGGCGATCTGCCTCGGCGATGAGACGGCCATAGATGCTTCTGGGGGCTGTTTTTGCGGAGGCGCGGTGGTCTTCCGCCGCCTGGGCGGCGACTTCGATCTCCTCCTCCGTGAACCAGTCGCGGAGCCGGGCGTCGGCCCGGATGATCTTCCCGGATTCCAGATGGTGGGTGGCGCGGTCCACGGCGAGGCCGGTGTCGTGATACGCTGCCGCCGTGTATACCAGGTCGGGGTCCACGTCATAGAAACGCGCCAGGTCCAACGCCTGGGCGATGACGCTCCGCGCGTGGTCCTCCTGGTGGGCTTTGTCAAAATGCCGGTAGCGGGGGATGATTTCCGCTTCGATGTATGCCTGCAGTCCGTCTCGCATCGTTGGTAATTTGGACAAAGATAGCTAAATTTGTAGGAATTGAACACGACCGTATGATTATCCGCAGCAAAGCACCGCTCCGGCTCGGCCTCGCCGGAGGAGGCAGTGACGTTTCGCCCTACAGCGACCTGTACGGGGGACAGATCCTCAATGCCACCATCAACCTTTCCGCCTACTGCACCATCGAGACGCAGCCGGGGGAGACGGTCCGGATCGATGCGTACGACTGCGATACGCACGTCGAATGCCCGCTGGACGCGGCGCTTGCGCCGGCCCCGGACCTCATCCGGGGCGTTTACCGGCGTGTCGTGCAGGATTTCGGCCCCGTGCCGGGCGCCTTCCGGATCACGACGTACAATGATGCGCCGGCCGGTTCCGGCCTGGGTACGTCCTCCACGATGGTGGTGTGTATCCTCAAGTGTTTCGCCGAATGGCTGAACCTGCCCCTGGGAGACTATGAAACGGCCCGGCTCGCCTATGAGATCGAGCGGAAGGACCTCGCCCTTGCCGGAGGCAAGCAGGACCAGTACGCGGCCGCTTTCGGCGGGTTCAACTTCATGGAATTCCACCAGGACGACATCGTCATCGTCAACCCCCTCAAGATCAAGTCCTGGATCGTGGACGAACTGGAATCGTCCATGGTCCTGTACTATACCGGCCGCTCCCGGTCCAGCGCCGCCATCATCAGCGAGCAGCAGAAGAACACATCCTCCGGCAACGCCGTCGCCATCGAGGCGATGCACCGCATCCGGCAAAGTTCCACGGACATGAAGTTCGCCTTGCTGAAGGGGGACATGGCGGAATTTGGCCGGATCCTGGGACAGGCCTGGGAGGATAAGAAAAAGATGGCCGGCGCCATCACCAATCCAGTCATCCAGGAAGCCTTCGACGCCGCGATGGCCGCCGGGGCCGTCGCCGGAAAGGTTTCCGGCGCGGGCGGCGGCGGTTTTATCATGCTGATGGTGCCGCCAACCCGTAAAATGGCCGTTGTCCGGGCCCTGGAGGGTCTTCCGGGCAAGGTCGTGCCCTTCCAGTTCACGGAACGGGGCGCGCACGCCTGGCGGGTGTACGACACGGACAAAGTCCCCGAGCAATGGAAGCGGTAATCCTCGCCGGCGGGCTGGGAACCCGTCTCCGCGGAGTCATCGGCGAAATCCCGAAATGCATGGCGCCCGTGGACGGAAAGCCTTTCCTGCAGTACCAGCTGGAATGGCTTTCCCGTTTCGATGTACGCCATGTGGTGTTTTCCGTCGGGTATCTCCGGGAACAGGTCATGGATTTCGTCAAGTCGCGGGAATGGCCCTTCGCCGTCAGTTTCGCCGTGGAGAAGGAACCCCTGGGCACCGGCGGCGGCATCCGCCTGGCCCTGCAGAAATGCAAGGAAAAGCAGGTGTTCGTCCTGAACGGCGACACTTTCTATAATGTCGATCTGGCTGCGCTTTCTTTTACCGCCCCCGTGACCCTGGCGCTGAAGCCGATGCGGGATTTCGACCGCTACGGCACCGTGGAATGGGACGGTGACCTGATCACCGGATTCCGGGAGAAACAGCCCTGTGCCGAAGGCCTGATCAACGGCGGCGTCTATGCCATCGACCGCTCTCAGCTGGACATGACCCTGTTCCCGAAGTCTTTCTCCTTCGAACGGGAAGTCCTGGAGCCCCTGGCGGATTACGGCCTGGTCGCCGGCGAGGTGCAGGAAGGGTATTTCATCGATATCGGCGTTCCGGAAGACTATGCCCGTGCGCAGCGGGAACTTCCTGAGATCCAGTCTGTTCTGAAAGCATCGGATGCGGTTCTGGCAGCGGATGCGGACACCCTGTTCCTGGACCGGGACGGGGTCATCAACCGCTGGTTGCCGGGGGATTACGTCCGCACCTGGGACCAGTTCGCTTTCCTGCCGGGTATCCGGGAAAGCCTCCGGAAATGGGCGGCGAAGTTCCGGCATGTCATCGTGGTGAGCAACCAGCGGGGCGTGGGTAAAGGCAAGATGACGCAGATGGAATTGGAGTCGGTCCATGCCCGGATGCTGGCGGAGATCTCCGCCGCCGGTGGCCGTATCGATGCCATCTACACCTGCACGGAACTCGCACCGGAACATCCGATGCGGAAGCCCCAGACAGGCATGTTTCAGGCCGCCTGCAGGGATTTTCAGGGCATCACCCCGGAGCAGAGCCTGATGCTGGGTGATTCGGAGTATGACCGGGCGTTCGCCGTGAACTGCGGCATGCCGTTTGTCCTGATGGAGACGGCAGACCTTACTCTTCGATTTCAGGAAGCGGCTTCTTCGGATTCTTCGGGATCCCCAACTTGACGAGCTGGTGCGCCGACACCAGGATGCTCTGGCCGGACTCCCGGATCTTGGCGGAGCAGGCCTCGTATTCCTTCGTCGCCTCCTCCAGTTTCTTGCCCATGGCCGCGTGTGCCGCGGCGAAATCGGCGACGCGGTCGATCATCGCCTGCGCAGCCTTCACGATCTTTTCCTGGTTCCGGGCCTGGTCGTAGTTCGTCCAAGCGATGCGGATCATGCGCAGGAACGGCATGAGCGTCTCTTCCGTGGTCAGCAGCACTCCCTGGTTGTAAGCCTCGCGGAAAATGTCCGGAGCGAGCGTCTTCGCCAGTTGTAAAGCTCCGTAGTTGGGAATGAACATGATGACGTAGTCCAGCGTCTTGTACCCTTCCCGGATGTAATCCTGGTACCGCTTGGTGGCCAGGGACTTGACCTGGGTCCGGATGGCCGTGAGGTTGCGGACGGCTGCATCGTTCTTCAGCGTCTCGGAGTCCGCGGCCGCCCAGTCGGAATAGGCGTCCAGGGAGACTTTCGAGTCGATGATGACCTCCGTCCTGTCGGGGTAGTGGAGGATGAAGTCCGGGCGCATCTTCTTGCCGCTGTCCTCGTTCAGAATGACGAGGCCCATCGCGTCGCGCAGCGTCTCCTCCTTGTCGAAATCACGTCCTTCCACCATCCCTTCCTCCACGAGCATGTTGTACAGGATCGTCTCACCCCAGCAGCCGGCCATCTTGTTCTGGCCCTTCAGGGCAGAGGCCAGGTTGTCGGCCTTCTGGCCGATGTCGCGGGTTTGCGCCGCCAGGTTCCGGACGGCTCCTTCCAGCTGCTCCTTCAGGGAGGCGGAACTCTCGTTGGTACTTTTCTTCTGCGCCTCGAAGGCTTCCTTCATGCCCTTCATTTCCTTGTCCAGGCTGCCGGAAATGGTCTGGAAAGTCTCCTGCGCCTTCCGGGAAAGGGCTTCCTCGCGCTGCTGGAGCAGGCGCTCGGTCTCTGCCGTCATCTCGGCCCGGATGGCGGAAATCTGCTGCTGCAGGGCTGCTTCGTTCGCGGCCTTCAAGAGTTCCAGGGAGCGTTCATGGGCCCGAGCCTCGCTTTCCCGGAGCGCGTTCAGCGAGCGGGTCTTGACGATGAGCCAGGTGACGAGGATGGCGATGAAGAGGAGGGCGAGGGCGGCGGGGCCGACGACGAGGAGGATTTCTTTCATTTTGCAGCGATCGAACGGGCGACGGCGGCGCCGGAGCTCCAGGCCGCCTGCAGGTTGAATCCGCCGGTGATGGCGTCGATGTCCAGGACTTCACCGGCGAAGTACAGTCCGGGATGGCGTTTGGATTCCAGGGTGGAAGGGTCCAGGTTCCCCAGGGCCACGCCGCCGCAGGTCACGAATTCCTCCCGGAACCTCGTCTTGCCGGCGATGGTGTAGGTGTCCTGTGTGAGTGTAGAAACCAGGCGGTTCAACCCCTTGGAACCGAGTTCCGCCCAGCGGATGTCTTCCCGCAGTCCAGCCTTGGCTGTCAAGTAGTTCCACAACCGGGACTGGAGCCCTTCCACGGGCGTGTTGGATAGTTGCTTGCGGGGATTCCCGGCGGCGGTTTCCTGCAGGATTTCCCGTGCCTGCACCTCGTTCCGGGCCAGCCAGTTGACCGACAGGGGAGCCTGGTAGCCGACTTCGTGCAGATGCCGGGCCGCGTAGGAAGAAAGCTTGAGCACGGCGGGACCGCTCAGGCCCCAGTCGGTGATGAGGAGGGGACCGTCGGCCTTGAACGGGGTGCCCGGGATGGTCACGGAAGCGTCCACGACCAGCCCCATCAGGCTTCGCAGTCTCTCGTCCCGGATGGTGAATGTGAACAGCGAGGGCACCGTGGGAACCCATTCCTGGTCCAGGCCCTCGAGCATCGGCAGCCCCTTCGGGGCCCCGCCGGTGGTGACGACGACGGCATCATAAGCTTCGCCGTCGACAAGCAGATGCCCGGTCGAGGCTGTGGTGATTGCATGAACCGGGGTGCGCAGCAGGAGGTTTGCGCCGTCCATGCGCCGGAGAAGGGCATGGACGATGTCCATCGCATCCTGGGACTGCGGGAACACGCAGTGGTCCTCCTGGAGCACGAGCGGGACGCCGGCGGACTCGAACCAGCGCCAGGTGTCTTCCTGGGAGAACTGTTTCAGGAGCCGTTTCATCAGCCTTTCGCCGCGCGGATAGGCCTCGGCGAGACTTCGGATGCCTTCGAAGGAATTGGTGAGATTGCAACGCCCGCCGCCGGTGACGGCGACCTTCGCCAGGGCTTTCGGACCGGCCTCATAGACATCGATCCGGATATCCGGCCGCAGCCGCCTGAGTTCGGCGGCGCAGAAACAGCCGGCGGCACCGGCTCCTATGACGGCGGTCCGTTTCATGGTATGTCCGTGGGGTTACGCTTCCGCATCCTCGTCGGGGAGCACGATCTGCTTGTACTGGTTCTTGCGCTTGAGCCAGCGTTCCTTCGCATACTGCTGCATGTCGGTGATCGTGTCGTTCTCGTCGATGATCTCCATCCCGAGGATGGTCTCGATGATGTCCTCGAGGGTGATGAGGCCCTGGAAGCAGCCGTAGTCGTCGATGATCAGGGCGATCTGGTCCTTGCTCTTGAGGAGGGCTTCCCAGATGTCGCTCACGGAGGTTTCCTCATGGAAGGCCGCGATCTTGCGCTTGATGCTCCGCAGGCGGGTGTCGAACTTGTCTTCGGCGAGGTTCTCCAGCACGTCGTAGCGGAGGATGTAGCCGGTGATAAATTCCGGGGAGTCCGCGTACACGGGGATGCGGGAATTATGCGAGAGTTCCTCCTGCTTGTAGAACTGCTTGAGGGTCATGTATTCCGGCGCGATGGCGGCGACCACGCGGGGGGTCATCACGTCATAGGCCTTGATGTCGTCCAGTTTCATGATGTTCTGGATGACCTTGTTCTCGGAGTTGTCGATCACGCCTTCCTCCTCGCCCATATTGGCCATCGCGGACACCTCCTCACGGGAGATGCCGGTGTCCGGCTCGTCGCCGGCGATCCGCTTCCGGAGCTTTTCCACGAGCCACACGACCGGGTACAGGATGACCATCAGGCCCTTCATGATGCGGGAAAGCCAGGTGAGGCTTTTCCAGTGATAGGAACCGATGGTCTTGGGGATGATTTCGGAGAAGACGAGGATGAGGATCGTCATGATCGCGGAGACCAGTCCGAACCACTGGCTTCCGAAAAGTTCGGCGGCCTGCTGGCCGACGCCGGCGGCGCCCACCGTGTTCGCGATCGTGTTCAGGGAAAGGATGGCTGTCAGGGGACGGTCCGGGTTGTCCTTGAGCTTGGAGAAGAGGATGGCGTTCCGGTCACCTTCTTCCTCTTTCATCGAGAGGTAGGAGATGGGGGTGGACAGAAGGGTGGACTCCAGCAGTGAACACAGGAAGGAGATCGCCATCGCCCCGAACAGGAATATGAGCAGCAGTCCCATAGGTTTCGCCAAACAACTTACAAATATAGCGGTTTAGCCCGGAATTTACTAATTTTGCAAAGTAAATGAAAAAGAAAGTTTTCGGGGCCCTCCTGGCCGTCCTCGCATCGCTGGCTCTCCAGGCCCAGCAAATCCCGGGCATGGACTTCGACACGTGGTCCAAGACCGGCGGGTCGTGGTTTCCGTATGCGAAAGACGCTCCGGCCAGCCAGCGGGTCTGGGATTCCGCCAATAAGGGTTTGAGCCTCCTGGGAGTCAACGGCACCGTCCCCGAGTATAAGCACCTGGCCGTGTCCGGGGCCGGGAAGGCGGCCGCCCGGATCGAGAGCAAGAAGGTCCTGTGGGCCTTCGTGGCCGGCAACCTGTACACCGGCAAGTTCCACCGGGTTATTGATTTTTCCGGGGCGGAAATGACGTATGGCGTACCCTTCACGGCTCGTCCCAAGAGCCTGTCGGGCTATGTGGACTATCTTCCCAAGACGGTCAATTATGCCAAGGAACCCTACCTGTCCATGAAGGGAAAACAGGATCTCGGCACCATCGAGGTGATCCTCCTGGACTGGGATGAGGCGCCTCGGATGACGACCAACAAGGGCGAGTTCGTGGACGGAGTGAACGATCCCCATGTCGTAGGCCGCGGGGTCCTGGAACTGGACCGGACGACGGGTGGCTATATCCATTTCGAGATTCCCATCCTATACCGCAACGGCAAGACGCCCAAATATGCCGTCATCCTCGTGGCGGCCAGCAAGTATGGCGCCTTTTTCACCGGCGCCAGCGGCAGTACGATGTATGTCGATGAGTTCCGCTTCCAGTATTAGCCGATGAGAAAGTTCCTGTCCATAGCCGCCGCCTTGAGCCTGTTCGCCGGTTGTCAATGCCGGCAGGGGAGTGTGTCGCCCGAGCCCATTGCTGAGCCGGTCCCGGAAGAAGCACCAGGGGCGCCCGTCTTTACTGCCGAGCCCATTCCGTCGTCCGTCGAGGCGCGCATGCGGGGCGTCTCCTATCCGGAAGACGCGGAAGTCAAGCTCTCGGACCTTCGCTATCTGAGGCTCTCCTATGTCGATTTTGACGGCCAGGAGCAAGTAGGGGAGCTGGTCTGCAACAAAGCCATCGCCGAGGATCTCGTCGCGATTTTCCGGGATCTGTATGATGCCCGCTACCCGATCCGGAGCATCCGGCTCATCGACGATTACGGCGGGGACGACGAGGCTTCCATGGCGGCCGACAACACCTCCTGCTTCAACTACCGCAAAAAAACAGGTATGCGCGAGCTTTCCAAGCACGCCTTGGGACTCGCCATCGACATCAACCCCTTCGAGAATCCCTACGTCCGTCCATCGCGTGTGCGTCCCGCCGGTGCCGCTGCCTATGCGGACCGTTCGAAGAATTTCCCGCACAAGATTGACAAGGAAGACCTGTGCTATCGGTTATTCCGCGCCCACGGCTTCTCCTGGGGCGGATCCTGGCGCTCCGTCCAGGATTACCAGCATTTCGAGAAATAGTGTATCTTTGTAGCATGGAACAGCAGCACGACTTTTCCGAAGTTCTGGAAGTGGCCTCGATCGCGGGGCACATCCTGCTCGAGAACGGGGCGGAGATCTCCCGCGTGGAGGACATCATGGCCCGGATCTCCACCTATTTCGGCGTGGACCGAGGCAATTTCTTCGTCCTCTCGAACGGCATCTTCACCACCGGCAGCGCCGGGAAGGTGGAAAAGGCCGGCGGCCAGGCATCGACGTATGCCAATGTGGAGTTCATCCCCATCCGGCCCATCCAGCTGCAGAAAGTCGTGCAGGTGAACCAGCTCAGCTATGACATCTCCGCGGGCAAGTGCTCGCTGGAAGAGGCCCGGGCCCGCCTGGAAAAGATCCGGAGCACCCCGGCGAAGCCTATGTGGGAGCAGACGCTCGGCTCCGCCTTCGGGGCGGCTGGTTTCTGCGCTGTCTTCGGCGGCGGCTGGCTGGACTGCGGCGCCGCTTTCGTCGTGGGCCTGCTGCTGAACGTGTTCATCTTCCTGGTGAGCGGCCGGTATATGTCCCGCATCGTTGGCGGTATCTGCAATGCGCTGATAGCTACGCTACTATGTGTTGGATGCTATCGCATCGGCTTCGGGAATAGCCTTGCCAACATCATTATTGGCGCCATCATGCCGCTCATCCCGGGCGTTCCTTTCGTGAACGGGGTCCGGGACCTCGCCAACGCGGATTATCTCGCCGGGCTCACCCGGCTGACGGATGCCCTGCTGGGCTTCTTCTGCATCGCGATCGGCGTGAGTGTCGGCCTTATCCTGGACGGCGCCATGGCCGGCGGCCTGATCCAGCTGAACGGTGTCTGGGCAAATCCGGAGACGGCAGGTCTCTTGGTCCAGACCTTGGCCGCTTTCGTCGGTACGACCGCCTTTGCGGTTCTTTTCGGCGTTCCGCGGAAGCAATATGTCCCGTCAGGCATCGTCGGTGCGTTGGGCTGGCTGCTCTACCTGATCCTTTTCCGGAAAGCCGGGATGTCCGCCGCCATGGCGACGCTGGTTTCGACCGTATTCATCGGCATCCTTTCCCGTGTTTTCGCGGTCATCGAAAAGTGTCCTGCCGCCGTCTTCCTGCTGTGCGGCATTTTCCCGCTCGTTCCGGGAGCAGGTGTATTCTGGTGCACGTATTATCTGATTTCCAGTCAGTTGGAACAATCGAGCGCGGCGGGTTTCCTGGCCGGCAAGGTGGCCATCGCCATCGTGCTGGGCATCATCCTCGCGATGGAGCTGCCCCAGCGGTTCTTCTCCGGTCACCGGAGGCTATCCCATTAGGAAGAACATCGCCACACCCACCATACTTACCGTGACGCCGATGATTTCCTTCAGGCGGACTTTCTGCTTGTACAGGATGGCGTAAGGGAGGATGATCAGGACGGGCGTCAGCGCCATGAGCGTGGATGCGATGCCGGCATCCGTATATTGGACGGCCATCAGGGAAAGGGAGACGCCCAGGGCGGGTCCGAAGAGGGTCAGGATGGCGACGTAGGTCAATCCCTTGCGGTCATGGAAGGCGGCCTTCAGCCGGGGCAGGTCTTTTTGGAGCGCCATCAGCGCGAGGAATCCGGCACCGCCGATGAGGGCGCGGATCATCGTGGACGCGAAAGGCAGCATCGTGTCCATGAGTTCAGGCGCACCGGCCGGAACCGCCGCTTCGTAATGCTGCATGCCGATCTTGCTGAGGACGAGGCCGACACCCTGTCCGGCACCGGCGCCGAGGCCCAGCAGGACGCCTTTCAAGGGCAGCGACAGCTTCATCTTATGACCTTCTCCCTTGCTTAAGATGGAAATGGCGATACCGCTGAGGGTCACTACCATCGCGAGTATCGATTTCCAGGTAAGCGTCTCTCCGAGCATGGCCCATCCGGCGATGGCGGCCATCGGGGGAGCAAGGGTCATGAACAGCTGGCCAAAGCGCGCGCCGATGACCAGGTAGCTGTTGAACAGGCACCAGTCCCCGAATACGTAGCCTACCAGCGCGGAGAGCCCGAGCCAGAGCCAGGCCTTGCCGTCGGCATAGCGGGGATAGGGCAGGCCGATGGTGACCCAGAGCAGGACGGCGAGGAAGACGGAGGCCATCGTGAGGCGGAGGACATTGGTCGACATCGACCCGATCCGGTGGCTCGCCTTGTCGGCGAAGATAGCCGTCACCGTCCAGAAAACGGCGACCGCCAGCGAGATGATTTCACCCAGATGCTGCATAGCGGGGGCAAAGATAATGCAAATTCGTGAAAATGTGTTATCTTTGATAATTCTAATGATAAAAGAACGCGTTACGAAAATCGAACCGAAGACCAAAACGACCGTCCTGGAAGTCGACGAACTGCAGAACCTCTTGGGAATCAAGGGGTGGCTGGGCCGTCGGATCGCCTCGGCCGCCTACCGGCTGCTGGAATTCAAGGAGGTGAACCGTATCCACCACAAGTTCCACGAATCTGTCGGCCCCGAATTCTCGGCCCATGTGCTCGAGGAGGTGGGTGTCCGGTATGAGATTCCGCAGGAACAGTTGGAACGTATCCCGACGGAGGGTGGTTTCATCACGGTCTCCAACCACCATTACGGCAGTCTGGACGGGATGATCCTGAGCGCCGTGGTCGGTTCCCGCCGTCCGGACTACAAGATCCTGACGACCTTCTTCCTGTCGATGATTCCAAGCCTCAAGGACAGTTTCATCCCCGTGGACAATTTCTCCAGCGGCGGCGCCCGGAGCATCTCCGGCATCCGTGCGGCGCTGGGTCATATCGGTGACCAGCACCCCCTCGGCCTTTTCCCGGCCGGCGAAGTGGCTACTTGGCAGAAGGGAAAGAACAAGACGTCCCTCCGTGCGGGAAAGGTCGTGGAAGACATCCCCTGGGCGGAAAACATCATTAAACTGGTCCGGAAGTCCGGTTTCCCGGTCATCCCCATCTACTTCGAAGGCGGGAACTCGGAATCCTTCCATATCCTCGGGCGGATCCATCCCCGGCTCCGGACGGCGCGCCTCATCCACGAGGTATTCAACAAGCCCGGACAAGTGATCCGGGTGCGGATCGGCCAGCCCATACCGGCTGCTGAGATCGCGTCCATGGACGTGCCGGCCCTCGGCCGGTTCCTGCGTAACCGGACCTATGCCCTGGAAGGGCAGCTCCAGGAGGCCTCCAAACCCTCTTCCCAGGGAACGCCGGCTCCGGTTGCCGAAGCCGTTCCTGTCGACGCGATCCGCGCGGAAATGGAGAAACTCCGGCCGCACGTCCTGTTCGAGATCGGCGATTACCGGGCCTATCTGATTCCGGCACCGGAAGCCCCGCTGGTCATGCAGGAACTCTACCGCCTCCGTGAAGAGACGTTCCGCGCCATCGGTGAAGGCACAGGCCTCGCCTTCGATACGGACGAGTATGACGCTTATTATAAGCAGATGGTGCTCTGGCATATCCCGAACCAGGAAATCGTCGGCGCCTACCGCCTCGGCTTCGGTCCGGAGATCATGGCTTCGCACGGCGGCCTGTCCGGTTTCTATTCGGACACTCTCGTGAAGTACGGGGAGAAGGCGGAGTCGCTCCTGTCCCGCTCCATGGAACTCGGCCGCTCCTTCATCGTCCAGAAATACCAGCGCGAGGTCCAGCCGCTGCGGCTGCTTCTGACCGGCCTGGCCGTCTCGGTGCTGAAGAATCCCGACCTCGAGTACTATTCCGGCCCCGTGAGCATCAGCAACGACATTCCGCACTTCTTCAAGAGCCTGATCGTGGATTACGTCACCCGGAATTATCCGATGCCCGATGCGGAGCGGATCGCTCTGCCTTCCCATCCCTTCGTGCCGGATTTCCTGAACGTGAATCCCGACGACCTGCGGATCGCCCCGGGGAACATCGATGCGCTGGACCGCGCCATCCAGACCCTGTCCGACGGGAAGTACCGCCTGCCCGTGCTTGTCCGGAAGTATTTCAGCTGCAGTGCCCGGCTCGTATGCTTCAATGTGGATCCGCTGTTCTGTGACTGTCTGGACGGCCTGATTTTCCTGCGTTACAGCGATTTCCCGAAGAACACGACCCGCGCCGTCCTGCGCGGCCTGCCGGACGAACTGCAGGATGCCGTCTGGACCCGTTTCTACGGGGAGCCCCGGCCGTAATCACGTATGGACAGTCCTTTCTGGGTTTACCTCATCGGCTTTGCGGGGATGGCCGTCTACGGCGTGCGCATCCTCATCCAGTGGTATCTCTCGGAGAAATCCCATTCGGTGGAGTCTCCGGGCATCTACTGGATCCTGAGCAGCATCGGCGCGGTCATCCTGTACGTATATGGGTGGCTCCGGAAGGATTTCTCCATCATCTTCGGCGAAAGCGTCGGCTATTATATCTACATGTGGAATATCGGCGTGATGGGCCTGTACAAGAAGGTCCCGCGCATCGTGATCATTATCCAGGCCCTGTTCCCGGTCGTGATCCTGGCCCTCATCGCCAAGGATTTCCAATCGTTCGTGGACACGTTCCTGCATAACCAGGACGTCCCGCTGGGGCTGCTGCTCTTCGGTGTCCTGGGCCAGTTCACCTATGAGATGCGGACGGTGTACCAGCTTGTGTACAGCTACAAGCGGCACCGTTCCATCCTGCCGCTCGGGCATTGGGTGCTGGGTGTCGTGGGTTCGGTGATGATCATCGCGTACGGCCTCGTCCGGCACGACTGGGTGCTGGCCATCGGCCAGTTCTCCATCGTGTTCACCGTCCGGAACCTGATGCTGTCGATAGCGGAAACCCGGCGGGAGGGGCAGAAAGACGACGCGGAAGAAAAGTACTAGGATTCCTCGTCCACGATCCGCTGCTGCTTCTTGATCTTGCGCACCGGATCGCATGTCAGGCCGATTCCGAGCTTCTGGAAGGTTTTGCGGTCCACTTCACTGAGCATGACCGTGGAATGTACCTGGGCGCCCCGCAGCTTGGGCAGCTGCTCGAGCGCCAGCTTGCAGTTCTCGTCGATCAGGCTCATCATGGAGATGGCCACCAGCACCTCGTCCGTATGCAGGCGGGGGTTCCTGCCGTGCAGGTAGTCCACCTTGGTCTTCTGGATGGGGACGATCATGGTCTGGGGGATGAGCTTGACGTTGTGCTCGATGCCGGCGAGGTGTTTCAGGGAGTTCAGCAGCAGGGCGGCGCTGGGGCCGAGGAGGGGACTGCCCTCGGCGGTCAGGATGGTGCCGTCCTCGAGTTCGATGGCTGCCGTAGCCGTGCAGGTGCTGGAACGGTCCAGTCGGTCTTTCGCGGCGACCGTCGTCATGCGGTAGGAAGGGGAGATGCCCGCCCGCTTCATCAGGAGGGCGATCTTGTTCACTTCGGCTTCCGTCGCCTTGCCGTCGGCGAAGTTGCACAGGGCCGTGTAGTAGCGGCGGACAATCTCCTGCAGGGAGGCCTCACGGCATACTTCATCGTCGGAGATGCAATATCCGGCCATGTTCACGCCCATGTCCGTCGGGGACTTGTAGGGCGATTCGCCGTAGATATCCATGAAGAGGGCGTTCATCACGGGGAAGATCTCCACGTCACGGTTGTAATTCACCGCCGTCTTGCCGTAGGCTTCCAGGTGGAACGGGTCGATCATGTTCACGTCTTCGAGGTCCGCCGTGGCGGCTTCGTAGGCGAGGTTCACGGGATGGGTGAGGGATAGGTTCCAGATCGGGAAGGTCTCGAACTTGGCGTAACCGGCTTTGACCCCGCGTTTGTTCTCCTGGTACAGCTGGCTCAGGCATACGGCCATCTTGCCGCTGCCGGGACCGGGGGCTGTGATGACGACGAGGGGCTTCGTGGTCTCCACGTAGTCGTTCCGGCCGAATCCTTCGTCGGAGTCGATGAGGGCGACGTTGTGCGGATAGCCTTCGATGGTGTGGTGGTAATAGACCTTGATGCCCATGTTTTCGAGCCGTTTGCGGTAGGCCACGGCGCTGGACTGGCCGCTGAAATGGGTGATGACGATGCTGTTCACGCTGAGTCCGCGCTCCATGAACTCGTCGCGGAGGCGGAGGACGTCCATGTCGTAGGTGATGCCGAGGTCCGTCCGGACTTTGTTCTTCTGGATATCCACGGCGCTGATGACGATGACGATCTCCGCGTCATCCTTCATCTGCATGAGCATCTTGAGCTTGCTGTCCGGCTCGAAGCCCGGAAGGACCCGGCTGGCGTGGTAATCGTCGAAAAGCTTGCCGCCGAACTCCATGTAGAGCTTGTCGCCGAACGTAGCGATGCGGTCCCTGATGTGTTCCGATTGGATCTTGAGATACTTAGCGTTGTCGAACCCGTATTTCATAAGTCGTTTGCCTGAATACGGGATACAAAGGTAGGAAATCCCCGCGGTTTTTCAAAGAAAAGGTTATCTTTGCAAGTATGAAAAAACGATTGTTTTTCCTCGTTTGCCTGCTTGTCTCGCAGGTGGCCGGCGCCCAGGGACTTTATGAACAGTTCGCGGATCCTCCGCAGGAAGCCCGGCCGCGCGTGTGGTGGCATTGGATGGACGGGAACGTGTCCATCGACGGAATCACGAAGGATATCGAGTGGATGGAACGGGTCGGGATCGGCGGTTTCCACCAGTTCGATGCCGGCGGCATCGGCATGCTTCCCATCGTGGATGAAACCATGCCGTACCTGTCGCCGCAGTGGCAGGTAGCGGTCCGGTATGCCATGAACCTGGCGGCCGAGAAAGGTATGGAGACAGCTGTTGCGTCCGCTCCGGGCTGGAGTTCCACGGGAGGTCCGTGGGTGAAGCCGGCGGACGCCATGAAGAAACTGACTTGGCGGACGGCCGAAGTGACCGGTGGCAAGGTGCAGCTGATCCGCATGCCGGCGCATTTCGACACGCCCGGTACCTATCAGAATATCGCCGACGGCGGCGATGCGGAGCATTGGTACCAGCATGTGGCCACCCTGGCCGTGAAACTCCCCGATGCGGAAAAGTCCATGCAGGAAATGGGGGCCAGCGTCACCGCTTCCGGCGGCCATTTCACGGTCAGCGAGCTCACGGACGGGGATTTCAGCCAGGACCTGGAACTTCCCCTGCCCGCAGGCGGGGAGTATGCCTGGATCCAGTATTCTTTCGACCATCCCCAGATGATCCGCGCCCTGACGCTTTGCGGCGGCCAGCGGCGCAGCATCTGGCGTAATACGCCCCCTACCTATGAGAACCGCCTGGAAGCCAGCGACGATGGTGTCACCTGGCGTCGGGTGTGTGACATTCCGTCGGCCTGCAGCCAGGTCCTGACGATGGATATCCCGGCCACGCAGGCACGGCATTTCCGCCTTCTGGTCCGCCAGAAAACGAGGATTCCGGAGTTTGTCCTGCACGGGGTCGTCAAGGTCAATCATGCCGAGGACAAGGCGGGCTTCGCCGCGCCGTTCGACTTCGCCGATTATGTGACGCCAGAAACCGGCGATCCGGTCCTGCAGGTCGAGGATCTCACCCTGGTTGACCAGGGCGGGAAACTGATCTGGAATGTTCCTCCGGGACGCTGGCGCATCTACCGGTTCGGCGTTTCCCTGACCGGGAAGAAGAACCACCCGGCCCCGCCGGAGGCGACGGGCCTGGAGGTGGACAAGTTGGACCCGAAGGCCTGGGAAGCCTATTTCAAGGAGTTCTTCCGCATCTATCAGGGCGCTCCGGTCCAGTATGTCCTCACGGACAGCTACGAAGCCGGGCAGATGACCTGGACAGGGAACATGTTTCAGGAATTCAAGGAGCGGCGGGGCTATTCGCTGTTTCCGTGGCTACCGGCACTGACCGGGGAGATTCTCCGCAATACGACCGAGACGGAGCACTTCCTTTTCGATTGGCGGCGTACGCTCGGTGAACTGATGGCGGAGAATTACGACCGCCTGGGCGGCATCGCCCGCGCAGCCGGCCTGAAAGGACGCTATGCCGAATCACACGAGAACGGGCATGTGTTCGTGGGGGACGGCATGGACCTCAAGCGGACGGCCGACATTCCGATGTCCGCCATCTGGATGGACAATGCCGGTGCCGGCTCCTCGATTCCGATGGCCATGGCCGACATCCGTGAATCGGCCTCCGTGGCCCATATCTATGGGCAGAACATCGTCGCGGCGGAATCTTTCACCACCAGCGGCGTAGGCGGCAAGAACTATTCCTACTGCCCCGAAAACATGAAGAATACGGCCGATATCGCCCTTTCCTGCGGCCTGAACCGCTTCGTCATCCATGAGACCTCCCACCAGCCGGACGACCGGCACAAGCCGGGCCTGGACCTCATCGGCTATGGTCAGTGGTTTAACCGCCACGATACCTGGGCGGAAGAGGCGCGCCCCTGGATGGATTACCTGGCCCGCAGCTCCTATCTGCTGCAGCAGGGCCATTTCAAGGCCGATATCCTCTATTATTACGGGGAGGATAACTGCATCACCGGGCTGTTCGGGAACCAGCTGCCGGACATCCCGGCTGGCTACGCGTACGATTTCGTGAATCCGTACGCACTGCAGCATGCCGTCTTTCCCCTCGACGGCCACTTGGTCACGGAGTCGGGAATGAGCTACAAACTGCTGGTGCTCGGTCCCAACTGCAAGACCATGACCTATGCGCTCCTCAAGCGGATCCTGTATCTGGCACAGGCCGGAATCCCGGTGTGCGGCACCCTGCCGGAACGTTGCGCCTCGCTGACGGACCACCAGGAAGCCTTCGACCTGCTGCTCATGCAGCTCAAGCCGCTCTTTCTGGACATGCCGGTGAAAGCGGCGCTGAACGCCCGGGGAATCGAGCCGGATTGCATGATTCCCGATGATTGGGCCTATGTCCACCGGGAGACGGACCGGGAAGACATCTGGTGGATCCGGAACTTCTCCGGCGTCCCTGCCTCTTCCGTCGTCCTGCTCCGGGGCGGGGAAGGGCAGCCGCGGGTACTGGATCCTGTCACCGGGAAGGTGCAGAGAATCACGGCGTCCACCTCGCCGGACGGCTACAGGTACTTCAATCTGAATATGGAGGCGGATGATGCCCTGTTCGTCGTCATCGGCAAGGCTCCGGAAGTGCAGGTTCCCGTCGCTCCGGTCCGGAAAGTGCCGGTCCTCACGATGAAAGGCTCCTGGAACCTTTCCTTTGATTCCGGCCTGGGCGCTCCTCCGACGGCGGTTTTCGACCAGCTGATGTCCTATACGGAATCGACGGATCCGGCCATCCGCTACTATTCAGGCACGGTTACGTACCGGAAAGCTTTCACCCTGAAAAAGAGACATCTCAGGAAGGCGGCGGCCTTTGAAATCGACCTGGGCAGCGTCAAGAACATCGCCCGCGTGAAGGTGAACGGATTTGACGTGGGGGTCGCCTGGAAAGCGCCTTTCCGGTTGGAAATACCGACGGCTTATCTGCACTCCGGCCGGAATGATTTGGAAGTGAAGGTCATCAACCTCTGGCCGAACCGGATCATCGGCGACCTGCAGCCGGGCGCCGGCCGGAAATGGACCTATACCGCTTCGAACTGGTACACGGCCGATTCACCCTTGCTGCCTTCCGGCCTGCTGGGCCCGGTATCGGTGTCACGCATCCAGAAGTAAGGCGGTCAGTTCTTTTGGAGAGAGCCTGTCGAAACAGTTTTCGACGGGCTCTTTGCATAAGACCGCCTCGATGGCTTCCCGCGTGAAGCGGCAGCCTTGCAAGGCTTCAGCGATGCGGTCCGCTGGAATGTTTCCCAGGAAATCGCCGCTGAAGCGGAGGCCGTCGATGCAGCCCGCCTTGAGGGAAAAGGAGGCTTCGACGCGGCCGCAGGCGAATTTCCTTCCGACACGGAAGGCTGCAACGGGGGAGTGTCCGTAGACCCATTCCCAAGTGCGGTATTTTGCGGTGGCATCGGCCTCGATTTGCGCGATTTGCGCTTCCGTCAGGCGGATCTCTCCGTCATCCCCTGCCAGAAGGGCCTGTAAAGCCGCCTGGAATGCATGAATGTCCTCGAACTGGGGAAGATACTCCTTGAGGTTTGCGACGCGGCTGCGGACCGAAGAAATGCCTGCGGCGGACAGTTTGCTACCGGGGGTGGCCAGCACCTGCGTGAGCGTGTCGATGTCGACATCGTACATCAGCGTGCCGTGGATCATCAGCCGGTCCTTGGAGACGCGCTTGGCATAGCCGGAGCATTTGCGTCCGTCCACGAGGATGTCGTTCCGACCGCTGACTTCCGCAGGTACGCCCAAGGCGCGCAGAGCCCGGGCCATCGTCTCCACATAGGCGGGGTAGTCCGTCTCCAGGTCCCGGATGCGTCCGGTGATGGTGTAGTTGAGATTCTGGAGATCATGATAGACGGCGCCGCCGCCCGTCACGCGCCGGGCCAGGACAATGCCCTTTTCCCGCAGGTAGGGGAGATTGACCTCGGCGTACGCGCTTTGGTTCAGGCCAATAATGACGGACGGCCGGTTCTGCCACAGGTAGAAAACCGGCTCGTCCGCCTTGAGTTGTTCCAGGCAGAACTCGTCGAACGCCATGTTGAAGTGCGGGTCCGTCGAGTAATTCTGGACGATGTATTTCATCTGTTATCCGAGGAAGGCCAGGAGGATACCGGCCGCCACGGCGGAACCGATCACGCCGGCCACGTTCGGGCCCATGGCGTGCATCAGCAGGTGGTTCTTCGGGTCGATCTCGCGGCCCACGACCTCGGACACACGGGCGCTGTCCGGCACGGCGGACACACCTGCGTTGCCGATGAGCGGGTTGATCTTCTTCGCCGGGTTCTTGATGAAGATGTTCATGATCTTCACGAAGCACACACCGCAAGTGGTGGCGATGACGAAGGAGAGGAGACCCAGACCGAAGATGAGGATGGACTTGGCGCTCAGGAACTTGTCGGCCTGCGTGGAAGCGCCCACGGTGAGACCGATCAGCATGGTCACGACATCGATCATCGGGCCGGCGGCGGTGTTCGCCAGACGGCGGGTCACGCCGCTTTCCTTCAGGAGGTTACCGAAGAACAGCATGCCCAGCAGCGGGAGACCGGACGGGACGATGAACGCGGTGGTGAGGAAGCCCACGATCGGGAAGATGATCTTCTCTTTCTGGGAAACGGAACGCGGGGCGGGCATCCGGATGAGGCGCTCCTTCTTGGTGGTCAGCAGGAGCATGATCGGCTTCTGGATCACCGGGACGAGGGCCATGTAGGAATAGGCCGACACGGCGATGGCGCCCATCAGGTCCGGGGCCAGCTTGGAGGACAGGAAGATGGCGGTCGGACCGTCCGCGCCGCCGATGATGCCGATGGCGCCGGCCTCGTTCGGGGCGAACCCGAACGCCAGGGCCAGGAGGTAGGCGCCGAAGATACCCATCTGCGCGGCGGCACCGATGAGGATGAGCCGCGGCTGGGAGATCAGCGCCGAGAAGTCGGTCATCGCGCCGATGCCGAGGAAGATCAGCGGCGGATACCAGCCCTGCCGCACACCCTGGTACAGGATGTTCAGGACCGATCCGTCCTCATAGATACCGATGTTCAGCCCCGGGAACATGGGGATGTTGCCGACGATCATGCCGAAGCCGATCGGAATCAGCAGCATCGGTTCCCACTCCTTCACGATGGCGAGCGTGATGAAGACCAGTCCGATGACGATCATCGCCACGTTCTGCCACGCGCAGTTGGCAAAACCGGTATATTCCCAGAACTGGGAGAGGGATTGGAAGATGTGCTCCATACGGGAACTAGGCAATCGTTACGATCGGGTCGCCTTCCTGGAGGGTGTCTCCCTTATGCACGAGGATCTCCGTGACGGTGCCGTCCTTGGGGGCGGGGATCTCGTTCTCCATCTTCATGGCCTCGAGGATCACGAGCTTCTGGCCCTGCTTGACCTGCTGGCCTTCCTTGACGGAGATTTCGATGATGACGCCCGGAAGCGGGGAAGGAACCTTCTCGCCGGCGCCGGCGGGCTTCGCCGCGGGAGCGGCGGCTGCGGGCGCAGCCTGGGCCGGGGCGGCCGCCGGCTGGGGAGCCGGAGCGGCGACCGGCGCGTTCTCGGACTCCACCTCGTAGGTGGCGCCGTTCACGGTCACATCGAACAATTTGCCTTCCTTGGGATTGACGGTCACGTTATACTCCTTGCCGCCGATCTTGAACTTGTACTCTTTCATATCGCTGTATTTGTTTTATCTGGGTAATTTTCTGAAAATCTGCTTCTTGTCGTTCCAGGCGGAACCTTCCTTGGGACGCATCGTCAAGACGAAGGACTCGTTGTCGTGCACGGCGTCGGAGAAGTAAAGGTGCATGGCCATCGCGATGGCGGCATAGTCGTCGCCGCCCTGTTCCATGTCCATGGCAAGGGCGATGACGGCCGCGATCTCGTCGGTCGGAGCGCCGGCGGGCACTTCGGCCAGGCCGGCCTTCTTGCCTTTCTTTTCCTTCTTGGGTTTCGGAGGCTGGTTCTTCGCGGCGGCGGCCTTCTTGGCCGGGCGGTCGAAGAAGAGCCAGAACAGGAACCACAGGATGGCGAGGGCGCTGAACACGACCGTGACCGCGACGAGGGAGAGGATGCCGCCGTGCGGGTCCTTCTCCTTCATGGCTTCGGCCTTGGAGGCGGCGTTCAGGTCGCCGTTGAAGATGCCCGGGGAAGGAACCGTCGGGGTCGGGACGGGCTCGAATTCCCGCTGGCGCAGGTCGTGGGCCTCTTTCCGCATGGACATGCCGACCGGGATGTTGGCCGGGATGATCAAGGAGTCGATGACGGTGCGGCCGTCATTGGAGACAAGATAGACGGTGCTGCCCGGGCGGACCTTGAAACTGGTATAGAAGGTGCCGTCGTCGCCGTTGCCGCTGGCATAGAACAGCGTGGTCTGGCGCGGGCCGATCTTGGTACGGAGGTCACCCTTGGGGATGATGCTCTTCTTGAGATTGGAGCGGTCGTCCGTCAGGAAGCACCCGGCGATGTTGACCGTCCCCTGGGAGGTGTTGAAGATCTCGATCCAGCCTCCCTGCCTTCCGTAGTCGTCCACGATGCCGGTGGAGTCCGGAACGGCCAGGGCCTCGGCGATGATGAGGTCGATGACGTTCTGGGCGCGGAGGCTCGTGAAACTGACCGCGAGAAGGGCCAGGATGAGGAGAATGCGTTTTCTCATAACGGAAGGTTGTCGTGTTTCTTGGCAGGGACTTCCTGCTGCTTGTTCGCGAGCTGCTCGAGGGCGCGGATCACGCGGAAGCGGGTGTTCCGGGGCTCGATGATGTCGTCGATGTAGCCCTTCTGCGCGGCCTGGTAAGGGTTGGAGAAGAGTTCCTCGTATTCTTTCTTCTTCTCGTCGAAGATCTTCTGGGCGTTCTCGGGATCGTCCTTCATGTCCTTCGCGTAGAGGACGTTCACGGCGCCGTCGGCGCCCATGACGGCGATGTTGGCCGTCGGCCAGGCGTAGTTCACGTCGCCGCGGAGCTGCTTGCAGCTCATCACGATGTGCGCGCCGCCGTAGCCCTTGCGGAGGGTGACCGTCACCTTCGGGACGGTAGCCTCGCCATAGGCGTAGAGGAGCTTCGCACCGTTGGTGATGATGGCACCGTACTCCTGCTGCGTACCCGGCAGGAAGCCCGGGACGTCCACCAGGGTGACGAGCGGAATGTTGAAGGCGTCGCAGAAGCGGACGAAGCGCGCGGCCTTGCGGGACGCGTTGATGTCCAGCACGCCGGCCAGCACATCGGGCTGGTTCGCGACGATACCGACGCTGCGGCCGTTCATGTGCGCGAAGCCCACGATGATGTTCTTGGCGAAATCCTTGTGGACCTCGAAGAAACGGTTGTCGTCCACGATGCTGCGGATGACGCCGTACATGTCGTAGGCCTTGTTCGGATTGTCAGGGATGATGTCGTTCAGGGCGTCGTCCGTGCGGCTCACCGGGTCGTTCGTGGCGGCCACGGGGGCTTCCTCCCGGTTGTTCTGCGGCAGGAAGGAAAGGAGTTCCTTGATGGTGGCGATGCCTTCTTCCTCGCTGGCGGCGGCGAAATGCGCGACACCGCTCTTGGAGGCATGGACGGATGCGCCGCCCAGGGACTCGTGGTCCACGTCCTCGCCGGTGACGCTCTTGACGACCGCCGGTCCGGTGAGATACATGTAAGAGGTATTCTTGACCATCAGGGTGAAGTCCGTGAGGGCGGGGGAGTACACCGCGCCGCCGGCGCAGGGACCGAAGATGCCGCTGATCTGCGGCACCACGCCCGAAGCGAGGATGTTGCGCTCGAAGATCTCGCCGAAGCCGGCGAGGGCGTCGATGCCTTCCTGGATGCGGGCGCCGCCGGAATCATTCAGGCCGATGACGGGGGCGCCGGCGCGGACCGCCAGGTCCATCACCTTGCAGATCTTCTCGGACATGGTCTTGGAGAGGGATCCCCCGGCCACCGTGAAGTCCTGGGCGAACACGTACACCAGGCGGCCGTCCACCGTGCCGCAGCCGGTCACTACGCCGTCGCCGTCGAAGTGCTGCTGGTCCATGCCGAAGTTCGTGCAGCGATGCTGGACGAACATATCGTACTCCTCGAAGCTGCCTTCGTCGAGAAGGAGCGCAATCCGCTCGCGGGCGGTCAGCTTGCCCTTGGCATGCTGGGCCTCGATGCGTGCCTTCGCCCGCCGCTCGACCAGCTTCTGGATGTTGTCTGTCTGAATGCTCATGGTAGAATGGTTAAAAATCACACAAAGATAGTGATTCTTCAGCGAAAGGACAAAAAAAAATCGCCGGAGCGACAGGGGCTCCGGCGACTTTTTCCGAGGCTGAAAGATTACTCTTCAGCAGGCTTCATGGTGGTGTACACATTGGTAACGTCTTCGTCGTCCTCCAGGAGGCCGGTGAGCTTCTCGAGGGTGGCGCGCTGGTCGTCCGTGACCTCCTTGAGCTCCACGTTCGGGATCTGCTCGAAACCGCCGGAAGCGAGTTCGTAGCCGTTCTCCTCGATGTACTTCTGGATCTGGCCGTAGGAAGTGTAGTCGCCGTAGATGACGATCTCGCTGGTCACGTTCTCGTCCTCGTCCTCGATTTCCTGGCGGAAAACCTCGTCGGCGCCGAAGTCGATCAGTTCGAGCTCCAGCTCGTCCAGGTCGATGGGCTTCGCGGGATCCTCCTTGATGCGGAAGACGCACTTGTGGTCGAACATGAAGGCGACGCTGCCGCTGGTCTGCAGGGAACCGCCGCACTTGGTGAAGTAGCTGCGGACATTCGCGACGGTGCGGGTGTTGTTGTCGGTCGCGGCCTCCACGAGGTAGGCGATGCCGAACGGGCCGAAGCCTTCGTAGATGATCTCCTTGAAGTCACCGGACTTGGCCTCGGTGGCTTTCTTGATAGCGCGCTCGATGTTCTCCTTGGGCATCTGCTCGGACTTCGCCTCGGCGATGAGGGCGCGGAGGCGGGGGTTGCCCGTCACCTCGGCGCCGCCCTGCTTGACGGCGATGGTGATTTCCTTGCCCAGCTTGGTGAAGGTCTTGGCCATGTGGCCCCAGCGCTTCATCTTGCGCTCCTTGCGGAATTCAAACGCTCTTCCCATGACTAGAATTCGATGCGGGTGATGTACTTGTCGATATCGGCGGCTTCGACAGCCTGCGGGTACTGGTCCTTGATCTTCTTGTAGCAGGCGAGGGCCTTGTCCTTGTCCCCGAGTTCCTCGGCGACCTGGCCGGCCTTCAGGAGGTAACCGGCGGCGAACAGGTTGTCCGCGGTCGCGGCGGCCTTCTCATAGGCGGCGAGGGCATTCTTGTAGTCCTCGAGACCCACATAGGCGTCACCGATGCCGGCCTGGGCGCGGGAGAGGAGGATCTTGTCCTCACCGGCGTACTTCTTGAAATACTTGACGGCCTTCTCGAAGTCGCCCAGCTGGAGGGCGCTGCCACCGGCATAGAGGTACACGGCTTCGCCGGCTTTCTTGCCATAGGTGCTGATGATCTCTTCGAAGCCCATGTTGTTGTCGTCACCGTTCAGGGCGAGTTCGAAGTCGCCGGCGGCGAACTTCTGCTCGGCCTTGAACATTTCCTTCTGGGCCTCCGCCTTCTTGGGCTGGTAGATGAAACGGTTGTAAGCGAGGATCGCGAGGGCGATCACGAGGACGGCTGCCACGCAGCCATAGATGAGTTTGGCGTTCTTCTGGAAGAACAGCTCGGTCTTGGAAACGGCTTCAGCGGTCTTCTGCTGACGGAGTTCCTGCTCGGTAGGTTTGTTTGCCATATCTTTTCGTTTGTTATTAAATCAATGTAACTGCCCCCTATGGGCACATTCAGCCTGCAAAAATAGTAAAAAAATGTTATATTTGCAATCAAGAACGCATTGCCATGCCTACGCTCAAGAAAATCGTCGTCCAGGATTTCCGGAACATCGCCTTCCAGGAGCTGTCGTTCTCGCCGAATGTGAACTGCATCAGCGGGAACAACGGCGAGGGAAAGACGAACCTCCTGGATGCGATCTACTACCTGTCCATGACCAAGAGCGCCTTTCCCGCCCCCGACCGCTATAACTGGCGGTTCGGCACGGAAGGCTTCACCATCGGCGGTACATACCTGATGGACAACGGGCTGGAATCACGTTTTTCCATCCGCGTGGGGGAAGGGGAGAAGAAACTGGTCCGGGACGAAAAACCCTGCACCCGTATCTCCGAGCACATCGGTGTCCTGCCGGTCGTGATGGTCTCTCCCGGCGACATCGCCCTTGTAAGCGAGTCCGGCGAGGAGCGTCGCCGGTTCGTCAACGGCGTCCTCTCGCAGATGGACCGCAGCTATCTCGCGGCTGTCCAGACGTATAACCGCCTCCTGGCGCAGCGCAACAAGATGCTCAAGGACGGTAACGTGGACTGGGAACTGATGGACGTGTTCGACGCCCGGATGGCGGCCGCCGCGCAGCCCGCCTTCGAGGCCCGGAAACGTTTCTCGGAGGAGCTCCGTCCTGTCGTCCAGTCCTATTATAAACTCATCTCCGGAGGCAGCGAAGAAGTCTCCGTCGAATACCGGTCGGATCTTGCCAAGGCTCCGCTCGAGGAACTCCTCCGGGCCGGCCGCGAGCGGGACCAGGTTCTCCGGTTCACCGGCTCCGGCATCCAGCGGGATGATTTCCTTTTCACCCTGGACGGCCATCCCATCCGTCGCTGCGGCTCCCAGGGGCAGCAGAAGTCCTTCCTCGTCTCGCTCAAGTTCGCCCAGTATGAAATCATGCGGGAAGGCTATGGATATGCACCGATCCTGCTGCTGGACGATGTCTTCGACAAACTGGACATGACTCGGATCGGCAACCTCATCGGGATGGTCGCCGGCAGCGGGTTCGGCCAGATCTTCATCACCGACTGCAACAAGGTCCGCCTGTCCGGCATCGTGGACCGCATCACCGACGACCGCGCCTATTTCGATACGGCGGCCGGCGTCTTCACGAAAGTGGAGTAATGGCCGAGCACAAGAAACGCAACTACTTCATCCGCCGGAAAGAGGCGCTGACCATGGAGGAAGTGATCGAGGAGTACATCAAGTCCGCGAAACTGGCCTCCGGACTCAATACGCAGCGTATTTTTGCCGCCTGGGACGCGTGCTCCGGCGCCGGTCCATTTACCTTGAAACGCTATTTCCGGAGCGGCACCCTCTATATCACCCTCAATTCCTCCGTCATCCGGAACCAACTCTCCTTCCAGAAAACGGAGCTTATCGAAAAGATGAACGCCACGCTGGCTGGGGACCGGCTCTTCACTGCCGACAACCGGACGGTCGGCTACATCCAGGAACTGGTGCTCAAATGAAAAAGCCGTGATCCTACGGAATCACGACTTTGTAGGTCTTGTTGCCCTTGTTTGTCAGTTTTTCGTCCCGGAGCCAGAGATTGGCTTCCTTCAGCCGCGCATAGGTGGTTCCGTGCTCGAGGGCGAAGTCCACGAGGCTGGGGACGGGATAGTTCACGGTCAGGACATCTTTCGGCTCGATGTACGGATAGCGTTCGGCCATCGGTACATTGAAACCGAAGGAAGCTGGATTCTCGAAGAACATCTTCACGGCCAGGAGGCGGAACATATAACGGGCCGTCTCCTCGGGCAGCCACAGTTCCAGGGCCGAGGTCTGCTTCTGAGCCTCCCGGCGCTTGGAAATCCCGCCCTGGCCGGCGTTGTAGCTGGCCGCGACAGTCATCCAGTCCCCGTATTTCCGGTAGGCGTCCTTGAGGAACTTGCAGGCCGCGACGGTTTCCTTCTCGATGTTGTAGCGCTCGTCCACCTCCGGGGACACCTCCAGCCCGTAGGTCTGGGCCGTGGCCTTGGTGAACTGCCAAAGGCCGGCCGCGCCTGCCACGGACAGGGCTTTCGGATCCAGGCTGCTCTCGATGGCCATGAGGTATTTCAGGTCCTCCGGGACGCCCTGCTGCCGCAGGATTGGGACGATCTGCGCGAAATACCGGCGCGAACGCTTGAGCATCAGCGTCGTATTCGTGTGCATGTACGTAAATGAAATGAGCTCCCGGTCCATGCGCTCATAGAAGTCGGTGCGGTCGAAGCGGATGGTGTCGCCGGCGAAGGCGACGTATTCCGGGACGGCCGGCGCCTGGGGGTGGAGGATCTGCGTCCAGGCCGGCTGGGCGTGGAGGACGGGCGCGGTGGCAAGCGCCAGGAGGAGGGGGAGGAGAATTCTTCTCATGAGGGCCGGTTGCGCTGGTACAGATAGCGTTTGATGCTGCCCTTGGGGGTCATCTCGAAGTCTTCCGGCATCAGTTCCAGATGGGTGATGTGGGAGTAATTCGGGAAGAGATGGTTCACATCTTCCAGGTTCGCCTGGATCAGTTCGTCCAGTTCCTTGACGCGGAGCCCGTCCAGGTTCGCCTGCTTGTAGTCCGGATAGATCAGGCCCACCAGCTTGCCGTTATCTTCGATGACGAGGGAATGGACCACGTACGGGATATTGTTCAGGGCCGCCTCGATCTCTTCCGGGTAGATGTTCTGGCCGTTGGCGCCGAGAATCATGCATTTCGTACGCCCGCGCAGGTACAGATAGCCGTCATTGTCCAGGATGCCGACGTCGCCGGTGCGGAACCATCCGTCCTGCGTGAAGGCTTCGGAGGTCGCGTCGGCGTTCTTGTAGTAACCCAGGAACACGTTCATGCCCTTGACCTGGACCTCGCCCGGAATCAGGTGCGGCGCCTTGGAATCGACCCGGATCTCGATGTTGGGTGCCGTCAGGCCGCAGGAATACATCCGGCCCTTGAACCAGCGGGAATAGGTGATGATGGGAGCGCACTCCGTCATGCCGTAGCCGACGGTGAAGGGGAACTTGATCCGGCGGAGGGCCCGTTCGACCTCGGGATTGAGGGCCGCGCCGCCGATGATGACTTCCTCGAAGTCGCCGCCGAAGAAGTCTTTCAAGGCCTTGCACAGGTCTTCGCCTTCGGGAATGCTCCGCTTCATGGCCTTGTACACCTTTTCGACGATGAGCGGGACGGCATAGACGACGTTGGGACGGATGTCGGCGAACGCTTCGGCAAGGACTTTAGGGCTCGGTGCCTTCGTGAGGAAATGGATGTGGCAGCCCATCACCATCTCGAAGAAGAACTCGAACATCATCCCGTACATGTGCGCGGAAGGGAGGATGACCACCACGTTGGAGGTGTTGTCGATCATCGGGAGGTTTTCGTGCATGAAGGACACGTTGGACCAGACAGCCCGGTAGGGGATCATGACGCCCTTGGAGAATCCGGAAGTGCCGGACGTATAGCTCAGGATGGCCAGTTCATCGGGCTCGTCCTGGTGATAATTGAGGTCTTCGGGGCGGATTCCGCGAGGGAAGGCCTTCTTGTACATCTTCTCCAACTGCGGCCGGGCCGCTTCAGAGGCGCCTTCCTTCAAGTGCAGGACTTCGTAATCCTCGATCTGGATGACGGCGGTCAGGCCGGGCATGTCCTCGGCGCTCAGGCCGTCCCAGATGGTATGTTCGACGAAGAGGATCTTCGCGTCGGAATGGTTCACGAGGTAATGGATGTTCCCGGGCTTGAATTCATGCAGGAGGGGGACCGGGACGGCCCCATAGGTCATCGCGGCGAGGAAACACACCGCCCAATGGGTCTGGTTCCGGGAGCAGATGACGACCTTGTCGCCGGGGATGATTCCGTAATGCGCGTAGGCGATGTGCATCTTGGCGATGCTGCGCGCGAGGTCGCTGTACAGGAGCGTTTCACCCTTGAAGTTGGAAAGGGCCGGACGCTTCCAGTTGAGACGGAAACTCTTTTCGAGGAGCTTATTGACGGACGTTGCTTTCAATTCACAATGTTTAGACTACAAATATGGGGATTTTTTACCGAAATACCGCCGTTCATCGTTCAAAAATCATACCTCTTTCCGGACGAAGGAACCGTATTTTTTATACCTTTGTGACAGATAACCCCTTGAAATGCGTCCCCTGGTCCTGCTGCTCTCCGTATGGGTGCTCCTTCTTTCCGGATGGAGCGCGGCGGCGCAGCCCTCTTCCGACCAAGGAAAATGGTCGGGCCGGGCTTCCCTCACCGCCGGCTACGGCTGGTCGATGCCGGACGAGGAATTGGCCTTGACAGACACGCTGAGCCGCTTCCGCCAGACGGCCGAAGTCGTGCTCCGGTATGAACGGAAGAAGTTTTTTGTGTCCACACGCCTCTCGCAGATGCAGGATCGGAACCACACCGACGGGACGAAGATCGTTTTCTCCGGGACGAACGACCTGGATGAGCTGACCCGCTTCGACATGATCACCCGCCATTCGAGACCGGCCCAAAAACGCTACGAGGCGCGCACAGACATCCGCTGGACGCCGTCCGAACGGGCTTCGTTCTCGGGATACGTCGGCTATGTGGACGGGCATAACACGGGGGAGAACACGGTGGGACAGTTCAAAGTGGTTGCGGAGCAGCTGGCCTTCAGCCTCGAAACCGTGGACGTGCGGCAGCGGATGGCCCTGTCCGGCTTTCGGGGAAACCTCCTCCTTCCTGACCATAAGATCCTCCTGGGCGGCTTCGACTGGACCCGTGAATGGAACCGGCGGCAGTCGCAGTGGGACGGGATCGACACGAACCTTGCCGAGCTGTACCGCGCCTACCGCCTGACGCCGTTCTTCATCCGGGACCGGTCCAACGCCTTTCTTACATACCGGGATTCCACGCTGTTCGGCGTCCCCCGCCTGCGCTTCGAGGCCGGCGGCCGGTTGACTGTGAACCGGGATAACGACCGGTACGGCGGTGAGAATCTCGGCCGGGACGGCAACTGGAAGGACAGCTTGCGGATCAAGGAGCATTTCGATTTCATCGCGGCGCAGCTGGAACCCTATGTCCGGCTGGACTGGAGTCGGGAAAACCTGTCCGTCTATGTGGAAACGGGCCTCCAGCTCTATGGAACGCGTCTGGACAACGACACGCTGCACCAGGCTCTGTCGGTACGGCCAGCGGTCGTGGTGGGAGCCCTGGGCGGACGCTGGCATCCCGGTACGATGCACACGGTCACCTGGTCGGGGTCCTGGAACGTCCAGCGACCTACCTACCAGAACATCTGCTGGTACCAGCGGCAGGGACGGTATGACAACCAGTTCTATCAGGGGAATCCGGAACTCAGTCCGACCCGGACGCTGAACGCGCAGATCGGCTATGGGTTCGTCTACCAGAAGTTCCATGCGGATTTCACCTCCACCTATTCCCGCCGGGACGACGAGGTGGTCCAGACCTTCTGGCACCAGAAAGTTGACAACCGGAACTTCACCATCTTCAGCTGGGTCAATGCGGCCCGCACCCGGACCTTTGTCGAACGGCTGGGCGTCGGCTGGAGAGGAACGATGCTGACGGCGAATCTGTCCTGCCTCTACCACGACCTGTATCAGCGGAAGGACCTCGATGACAAGGACAAGGAAAACCGTTACTGGGAATTTGCCGGGGAGGTTCAGCTCCGCCTGCCCAGGCAATGGACGATGAGCGTGAACGGGAACTACCATACGACCATCCGGACGCTGTATCAAATCGTCGACCCGTACTTCCGGTTGGATGCACGGGTCGAAAAGGCCTTCGGAAAGGCCTGGATGGTGTTCCTGGACGGGCGTGACCTGCTGGACCGGCCGATCGGCAACGGCATCATCTCCGACATCGAGCAGCAGAACTGGTACGAGGAGACCCGGAGCAACCGGCGCCTCGTCCAGGTGGGCGTCACCTATCAGTTCTGATCTACCGGACCTTGGAGTCGCAGTACCAGCAGCGGAGGACGCCGTTTTCGGTGCGGCGGAAACGGTGCGGTGCGTGCTCGTTGTTGCAGATGCACTTCTTGTTCGGGCAGCGGAGTTCCGGGTCTTCCACCGGGGTCTCGTCGGTAGGCATGCCGTGCTCGGGATCGTCCTTCCATTCCAACAGCTTGACAATCAGCGCTTCGCGCACGAATTTCCCGTTCTCTACCTGGCGGAAATAGGCGGCGCGCGGGTCGGCATCCACTTCGGTCAGGATCTCGTTCACGCGGGGGAGCGGGTGCAGGACGGCCATCTTCTTCTTGGCTAGCGCCATGCGCGCCGCATCCAGCACGAAGCTGTCCTTCACACGGTCGAATTCGTCCTCGTCCAGGAAGCGCTCCTTCTGCACGCGGGTCATGTACAGCACATCCAGTTCGCCCATCACTTCTTCCATTGTCGTCACTTCGCGGTAGGGGATCCCGGTGCGTTCGCACACGTCCTGCTTGATGTAGTCCGGGAGCTTGAGTTCGTCCGGAGCGATGAGGATGACCTTGATGTCCTTGTACCGGGACAGGGCCTTGATCAGGGAATGGACGGTCCGGCCGAAACGGAGGTCGCCGCAGAAACCGATGGTGATCCCGTCGATATGACCGAGCTCCCGCTGGATCGTCAGCAGGTCCGTCAAGGTCTGCGTCGGGTGGCTGTGGGAACCGTCACCGGCGTTGATGATCGGCACGGTCGAGACTTCCGTGGCATACAGCTGGGCGCCTTCGATATGGTGTCGCATGGCGATCACATCGGCGAAGCAGCCCACCACGCGGACGGTGTCCTGCACGCTCTCGCCCTTGGAGACGGAGCTGCTGCGGGCATCGGAGAAACCGAGCACGTTGCCGCCGAGTTCCATCATGGCGGAAGTGAAGCTCAGCCGCGTACGGGTGCTGGGCTCATAGAAGAGGGTGGCGAGTTTCTTGTGGGACATGCTGCCCTGGTAGCGTTCGCGGTGGGCGATGATATCCTGGGCCAGGGAGATGATTTCGTCAATCTCGGGCTTGGTCAGGTCGGTCGGGTCGATGAGGTGTTTCATGTTCGTGTATACGGTTATTCTTTGATCCAGCTTTCATCCGAAGGGTTGTCGCGGAAGGCGAGGATGCGCTCCTTCCAGCCCGGTCCGATGCGGCCCTCTTCCTCGGCCACGTCCACAAGGACGTCCAGGTTGCAGAGGGAATGGTTCTCGGTATTCGCGGCGGCGATGCGCTCCAGGCCGCGCTTCATCCCGTAGGTGAAGATGCTCACGATGCCCAGCACTTCGGCGCCGGCCTCCCGGAGCGCTTCCACCACCTCGATGGCGCTGCCGCCGGTGGAGATCAGGTCCTCGATGACGACGACCTTCGTGCCCGGGTCCATCTTGCCTTCGATCCGGTTCGTCCGGCCGTGGGTCTTGGCCTCGCCCCGGACATAGCCCATGGGAAGGTCCAGGATCGTAGCCGTGATGGCGGCGTGGGCGATGCCGGCCGTGGACGTGCCCATCAGCATCTCGCAGTCGGGATAATGGCGCTGCACGAGCTTGGCCAGTCCGTTTTCCACCTGCTCCCGCACGCGGGGCGCGGACAGCGTCAGGCGGTTGTCACAGTAGATCGGGCTCTTGATGCCGCTGGCCCAGGTAAAGGGCTGCTCGGGCCGCAGGAACACGGCGCCGATGGAGAGGAGGGAGGATGCAATCTGTCTTTCCATTTATACAAACTCTTTGATACAACGCTCATAAGCGGCCACCGGGTCTTCGGCGGCGGTGATGGGACGGCCGACGACGATGAAGTCGGAGCCGATTTCGCGGGCGCGGGCCGGGGTAGTGATGCGTACCTGGTCGTCCTTCCCGGCATCGGCGAAGCGGATGCCCGGAGTGACGGTCAGGAAACCCTCCCCGCAGGCCTGCTTGACCATGCCGGCCTCCAAGGGGGAACACACAACGCCGTCAAGGCCCGCTTCACGGGCGTTCTGTGCGTATTTGACGATCGTGTCATTGATGGAGGCACCGATCAGGAGTTCATTCTGCATGACTTCCTGGGAGGTGGAGGTAAGCTGCGTGACGGCGATCAGCAGGGGACGCGTCCCGTCCGGCCGGGTGAGGCCTTCCAAGGCCGCCTGCATCATCGCGACGGTCCCGGACGCGTGGACATTGACCATGTCCACATCCAGCGCGGAGAGCACCCGCATGGCTTTCTTGACGGTGTTGGGAATGTCGTGGAGCTTGAGGTCCAGGAAAATCTTGTGTCCGCGGGCCTTGATGTCGCGGACGATGGAAGGTCCTTCGGCATAGAAGAGTTCCATGCCGATCTTCACGAAAGGTTTGCGCCCCTCGGGGAAACGGTCCAGGAATTCCAAGGTGGCTTCGCGACTGCTGAAGTCGCAGGCGATAATGACGTCTCTATTCATCATACGGTTCCGATAATCTCTTGTAAAGTATTGATTCCCAATTCGTCCATCAGAACTGGAAGTTCAGCGACAATCTCCGGGCAGGCGAAGGGATTGCGGATGTTCTCCGCGCCCACCTGCACCGCCGTGGCTCCGGCCATCATCATTTCGACGACGTCCCGGGCGGAAGCCACGCCGCCGCATCCCATCACGGGAATCCGGCAGGCGTGCGCGACCTGGTAAACCATTCTCAAGGCAACGGGGAAGACGGCCCGGCCGGAAAAGCCGCCCATCTTGTTGGCGATCACGGGCTTGCGGCGAGCGATGTCGATCCGCATCCCGAGGAAGGTGTTCACGAGCGTGAGGCCGTCTGCCCCGGCCTCCTCGCAGGCGCGGGCGATGGAGACGATGTCCGTCACGTTCGGGCTCAGTTTCAGGAAAACCGGCTTGCGGCAGACGGCCTTCACGGCAGCGGTCACTTCCGCCGCCGAAGCGGCCGAAGTTCCGAAGGCCATGCCGCCGTTGTGCACGTTCGGGCAGGAGACATTGACCTCGATGATGTCGATGCCGTCGCAGGCATCGGCCTTGGCGCAGCACTCCTTGTATTCGTCCATCGAGAAGCCGCTGATGTTTGCGACGACGCAGCCGGCATAGACCTTCCGGAGGGCGGGCACTTTTTCGCCCACCAGCACCTCGATGCCCGGGTTCTGCAGGCCGACGGAATTGATCATCCCGCCTTCGCATTCAGCGATCCGGGGCGTCGGATTGCCGTAGCGCGCTTCCCGGGTGGTCCCCTTGAGGGAGATTCCGCCAAGGACGTTCAGGTCCATGTCCCCGGCGAGTTCCAGCCCGAACCCGAAGGTCCCGCTGGCCGGAACGACCGGATTCTTGAGGCGGATGCCGCAGAGGTCGACAGACAGATCCTTTACCATATCAGTTCCTCCTTCTTGAACACCGGACCGTCCTTGCAGACGCGCCGGGGGCCGTTTTTCGTTTGGATGCTGCAACCGTAGCAGAAGCCTGCGCCGCAGCCCATCCGCTCTTCAAGCGAGGCTTCGCCGGGGCCGTCCAACGCCTGGCAGACCACCTTCATCATCACCATGGGGCCACAGGTGTAGAAATAGTCGAACGAAGGTTGAGCGGCTGCAATCGCATCGGTCACAAATCCTTTCACACCGACCGAACCGTCGACGGTGGAAATGAGCACCTCGTCGCAGATGGCCCGGAACTCGTCGGCAAGAATGATCTCGTCGGCCTTGTTGAATCCCAGCACCGCCGTGACGCGCTTCCCTTGCGCCTTCAGCCGCTTGGCCAGCAAGAGCAGGGGAGGCACCCCCAGTCCGCCGCCAACCAGCAACGCCTGCTCCCGGCAAGCAGCCGGATCGAACCCCCTTCCAAGTCCCGTCAAAACCTCCAATTCACTTCCTACGGGCATTTCCGACAGCACCTTCGTCCCTTCTCCCACCACCTTGTAAACCAAGGTCAAGCGCCCCTCCTCCCTGTCGCACACCGACAACGGTCTCCGCAGGAAATACCCCGGAATCCCGATGTCCACGAACTCTCCCTCCTCAACCCCATCACCTTCCAGAACCATTTGATAGGTTTTGGTTGCTATGAGGGAATTCTCTGCAATTGTGTATAAACTCTTATTCATAAGTTTACGCTCTAGACAGTCGGTTGTTGTCTCCCAAACCTATGGCCGCCCGTGGCCATATGAACGGGAGGGGCCCGCCGCTTGCGGTGGGAGGGATGAGCGAAGCGAAGGTTTGGGAGATAATAACCGACTGTCCCATTGCCATTTACTTATATTCTTCGTCAATGGTGGAGATACCGAGGGTGATCTCCTCCAGCACGTCCAGCAGCACGCGCACGGTCTCGAGGGCCGTGAAGATAGTCACGTTGTTTTCCACTGCGCAGCGGCGGATGCCGTAACCGTCCAGGTGGCTGGACTTCTGGTTCAGGTCGATGGTGTTGATCACGTACTTCACATGTCCCTTGCGGAGGGCCTGGTAGATCTCATCGCTGCCTTCGCGGAGCTTTTTCAGCGTCTTGGTGCGGATGCCGTGCTCCTTGAGGAACTCGGCGGTGCCCTTGGTGGCCTCGATGTTGAAGCCCAGGTTGTAGAAGCGGCGGATCAGCGGCAGGGCCTCTTCCTTGTCCTTGTCGGCGATGGTGGCGAAGACGGTCCCGTAGGACTTGATGTCCATGCCGGAGGCCTGCAGGGACTTGTACAGGGCGCGGTTCAGGGACTTGTCATAGCCGATGGCCTCGCCCGTGGACTTCATCTCGGGGGAAAGGTAGGTGTCGATGCCCTTGATCTTGCCGAAGGAGAAGGCCGGCGTCTTCACAAAGTGCTTCTTCCGCTCCGGGAAGTACACCTCCGTGATGCCCTGGTCTTTCAGCGACTCTCCCAGCATCACCCGCGTGGCGATCTTCGCCATCGGGATGCCCGTGCTCTTGGAGATGAACGGAACCGTGCGGGAACTCCGCGGATTGACCTCGATCACATAGACATCCTCGTTCTGGTCCACGATGAACTGGATGTTGAACAGGCCCACGATGCCGATTTCCTTGCCCAGCTTGACTGTGTCGTCGATGATTTCCTGCTTCACCTTCGGGCTCAGCGAGAAGGACGGATACACGCTGATGCTGTCGCCGGAATGGATGCCCGTGCGCTCCACGTGTTCCATGATGGCCGGGATGAAGACATTCTCGCCGTCGCAGATGGCATCGACCTCCGTCTCCTTGCCTTGGATGTACTTGTCCACGAGCACCGGAGATTTCTCGTTGATTTCCACCGCGTTATGGAGATAGTGCCGGAGGGTGGCCTCATTGCCGACGATCATCATCGCGCGGCCTCCCAGCACGAAGCTCGGGCGCACGAGGACGGGATAGCCGATGTCCTCGGCCGCCTTCACGCCGTCTTCCACGTTCGTGACGGCATGGGCCTTGGGCTGACGGATACCGGTCTTCCGCATGATTTCCTCGAAGAGCTTGCGGTCCTCGGCGTTGTCGATGGCCTGGAGGCCCGTGCCGATGAGCGGGACGTCGAACTCTTCCAGCGGACCGGCCAGGTTGATGGCCGTCTGGCCGCCGAGGGTGACGATGACTCCGTCCGGCTTCTCGAGGTGGATCACGTTCATCACGTCCTCCGGGGTGAGCGGCTCGAAGTACAGTTTGTCGGAGATGGTATAGTCCGTGGACACGGTCTCCGGGTTGTTGTTGATGATGATGGCCTCATAACCGGCTTCCCGGATGGCCCAGATGGCATGCACGGTGGAGTAGTCGAACTCGACGCCCTGGCCGATGCGGATCGGGCCGGAACCCAGCACGAGGATCTTCTTGCGGCTCGAAGGGATGGACTCGTTCTCCTGCTCGTAGGTGGAGTAGAAGTAGGGGACATAGGTGTCGTGCTCGGCGCAGCAGGAATCGATCATCTTGTACACCGGTACGATGTCGTTCGCGAAACGGAGCCGGATGACATCGGCCTCCGTCCAGCCCCAGAGCTGTCCGATGAACTGGTCGCCGAAGCCCATGCGCTTGGCCTCCTTCAGGATCTCCACGTCACCCGGGGCCGCCTTGACCCGGCGCTCCATCCGGACGATATTGTAGATCTTCTCCAGGAAGAGCATGTCGATCTTCGTGCGGTCGTAGATGCGGGACAGGTCGATCCTCAGGCGCAGGAGCTGCGCGATGGCGTGGATGCGGTCGTCGGTCGGGGTGGAGATGTACTCCAGGAGTTTCTCCTCCGACCAGTCGTCGAACTTCTTCTTGTGGATGTGGCAGCAGCCGGATTCCAGTGAGCGCATGGCCTTGAGGATGCTCTCCTCCAGGGTGCGGCCGATGGACATGACTTCGCCCGTGGCCTTCATCTGGGTGCCCAGCTCGTTGGACGCCTCGCTGAACTTGTCGAAGGGGAAGCGGGCGACCTTCGCCACGACATAGTCGATGGCGGGCTCGCAGCAGGCGGGGGCGCCTGCCACGGTGATCTCGTCCAGGGTGAGGCCCACGGCGATCTTCGCCGTCACGCGGGCGATCGGGAAACCGCTGGCCTTGGAAGCCAGGGCGGAAGAACGCGACACGCGGGGATTGACTTCGATGATGTAATACTTGAAGGACAGCGGGTCCAGGGCGAACTGGACGTTGCAGCCACCGGCGATGTCCAGGGCGCGGATCAGGCGCAGGGCGCTGTCGCGGAGCATCTGGTATTCCTTGTCCGTAAGGGTCAGTGCGGGGGCCACGACCATCGAGTCGCCCGTGTGGATGCCCACCGGGTCGATGTTCTCCATCGAGCAGATGGCGATGGCGGTGTCGTTCGCGTCGCGCATCACCTCGAACTCGATCTCCTTGTAGCCCTTGATGCTCTTCTCGACCAGCACCTCATGGACAGGGGAGAGGTACAGGGCATTCCGCATCATGTCCTCCATCTCCTCCGGATTGTTGACGAAGCCGCCGCCGGTGCCGCCCAGGGTGAACGCCGGGCGCAGGATGACCGGATAGCCGATCCGTTCGGCCGCCGCGAGGCCTTCCTCGAGGCTGTAGCAGATCTCGGAAGGGATCACCGGCTCGTTGATGGACAGGCACAGCTCCTTGAAGAGCTCGCGGTCCTCCGCCTTCTCGATGTTCTGGAAGGAAGTGCCCAGGATCTCCACGCCGCACTCCTCCAGCACGCCTTTCTTCGCGAGCTGGACGGCGAGGTTCAGGCCGGTCTGGCCGCCGAGGCCGGGTACCAGCGCATCCGGACGCTCATAGCGGATGATCTTCGCCACATATTCCAGCGTGAGGGGCTCCATGTACACCTTGTCGGCGATGTTGGGGTCCGTCATGATGGTGGCGGGGTTGGAGTTGACCAGGATCACCTGGTAGCCCTCTTCCTTGAGGGCGAGGCACGCCTGCGTGCCCGCATAGTCGAATTCCGCGGCCTGGCCGATCACGATCGGGCCGGAACCGATGACCATCACTTTCTTGATATCCGTTCTCCTAGGCATGGCGCTGCTCCTCCATCATTTGAATGAACTTGTCGAAAAGATACACGAAATCCTGCGGGCCGGGGGCCGACTCCAGGTGGAACTGGACGCCGGAGATCCGGTCCGCCTTGTTTTCAAATCCTAGCACATATCCTTCGGGGACCAGGACATGCGTGGGGGTGAGGCCGGTTCCCTCGACGGTGTCGAACCGGTAAGTCTGGTTCAGGACCGCGATGTTGATGCGGCCGGAAACCAGGTCGCGGACGGGATAGTCACCGTGCTTGCCGCAGCCCATCGGCACGAGCTTCGCACCGTAGGAAAGGCCGATGGCTTCCATGCCGAGGCCGATGCCGAACACCGGGACGCGGCCTTTCAGTTCCTGGACCAGGGCGAGGATTTCCGGGGCCTCCAGGGCCGAAACCGGGCCGTTGGAGAGCAGGACTCCGTCCGGATTGAAGGCGAGGATGTCCTTCGCGGGGGTGTTGAACGGGACGATGGTCACGTTGCAGCCGCGCTCCTTGAGCCGGGAAAGGATGCTCTGCTTGATGCCGCAGTCCACTGCCACCACGTGGTACAGGTGGTTGGAAGTGCGGGTGACCCAGCGCTTGCGGCAGCCTACGCGGCGGACGAGGTCCGTCGGACGCGGCGTGGCCGCGATGAGGGCAAGCGCCTCTTCCTTGGGCATGTCCGCCTCCACGATGGCGGCCATGGGCCGGCCCGTGTCGCGGATGATCTTGGTGAGCATCCGGGTGTCCACGCCGCTCAGGCAGGGGATTCCGTGCTCTTCCAGTTCTTCTTCCAGGGTCTTGGTGTAGCGGAAGTTGCTGGGGGTGTCGCAGCATTCCCGGACCACCAGGCCGCCGATGTCCGTGCCGTGGGACTCGAAGTCTTCGTCCGTGATGCCGTAGTTCCCGATCAGGGGATAGGTCATCACGACGATCTGCTCGGCATAGGAGGGATCCGAGATGATCTCCTGATAGCCGACGACCGAGGTGTTGAAGACGATTTCGCAGACTTTGCGGCAGTCCGCCCCGAACCCCGTTCCGTAGAACTCCTGTCCGGTTTCCAGCACCAGTTTCTTTGCGGGTCTGATCATTTTGTCAAGCTGTTATATACTGTTTTTCCTTCCAATACGGTCTTGAGGATCCGCCCATACACCTCGGCTCCCTCGAAGGGGGTGGCCCGTCCCATGGACGCGAATTCGCTGCTGCGGATGATATAGGGCGTGTCCAGGTCCACTTCGACCCAGTCGTCGGGCGCTTCCGGGAGCCGGAAGATGCGACGGGGGGCGGCGGACAGGGCTTCCACCAGGCGCTCCATGCTGATGCGGCCGGTTTTTACCAGGCGGGTGTAGAGGACGGGGAATGCCGTTTCCAGGCCCACGATACCCATGGCGCTGCCAGCAAGGCCTTTGGCTTTCTCTTCAGCCGAATGCGGAGCGTGGTCGGTGGCGACGACGTCGATCGTGCCGTCAGCCAGACCTTCGATCAGCGCTTCGCGGTCTTCGGCAGTCCGGAGCGGCGGATTCATTTTGAAGCGACCGTCTTCCTGGAGATCGTCCTCGCAGAGCGTGAGGTAGTGAGGCGCTGTCTCGCAGGTCACTTTCACGCCACTCTTCTTGGCCTGGCGGATGATGTCCACGCTTTCGACCGTGGAGATGTGGCAGACGTGGTACCGGCAGCCGGTTTCAGCAGCCAGTTCCACATCCCGGGCGATTTGGCCCCATTCGCTCTCGGAGCAGATCCCTTTGTGCCCATGTTCCCGGCAATAGCGGCCATCGTGGATATATCCTCCGCGGAGGAGGGTGTTGTCTTCGCAGTGTGCGGCGATGATAACGTCTTCGGCCGCCGCCGCACGCATGGCTTCCCGCATCATGTCCTGGCTCTGGACGCCGCTTCCGTCATCGGAAAAGGCGACACAACGGCCTTTGAGGGCGTGGAAATCCACCAGCTCGAGTCCGCGCCGCCCCTTCGTGATGGAGCCGTAGGGGAGTACCCGGATGAGGGCGTCCCGGTCGATGGCTTCCAGTTCCACGGCGAGATGCTCCGGGCTGTCCGGCACGGGATCGAGGTTGGGCATCGCGCATACCAGCGTATACCCGCCCCGCGCTGCGGCCCGGCTGCCGCTGCGGATGGTTTCTTTCCAGGTCTGTCCCGGCTCACGGAAGTGCACGTGAAGGTCGGCGAAGGCAGGGAGCTTTACCATGCTGAGCACATAAAAAAAAGACAACCCGTCGGGGCTGCCTACCAATAAAAAATAAGGACCTCATCGGTCCGACCGATGCCGAGTGTCTGGGATATGATGGACTTACTCAACATTCCGGATTGCAAAGTTACTGCTTTCCGTGGCAATTCTGCAAATTTTTTTGGCATAAAATTTCAACAAATTGCCTGTGGAAAAGTTTTTCAAAAAAAAGCGGAAAGGATTTGCGACCCTCGGATATTCCGCGTAAATTTGCACTCCGTTTGTAGAAATCTTATGAGCAAGGTAGCCATTATCATGGGCAGCGCCAGTGACTGGGACGTCATGTCCCCGGCTTGCGTCACCCTCGAAGAATTCGGTATCCCCTACGAAAAACGTGTCCTCAGCGCGCACCGCAACCCCGGTCCGCTGGCCGATTATGTCCGGGCCGCCCGGGACAACGGATTCGACATCATCATCGCCGGCGCCGGAGGAGCCGCGCACCTGCCGGGCGTGATAGCCGCCCTGACCACGCTTCCGGTCATCGGTGTCCCGGTAAAGTCCAAGGCCCTGAACGGTCTGGATTCCCTCCTGTCCATCGTCCAGATGCCGTCCGGCATCCCCGTCGCGACGATGGCCATCGACGGGGCTAAGAATGCCGCTCTCTACGCCGTGGCCATCCTGGCCCTCCAGGATACCGCCCTCCGGAAGAAACTGGAGGATTTCCGCCAGCAGCAGAGCGACAAGGTACTCCATACGGTAATCTGAATACAATGCCCACCCCCGCTACACCGCGTCGGTGGGCATCAAATTTTAAAACCATGAAGAGCAGGCGCATCTTTGTAGAGAAAAAGGAGCAGTTCCGCGTGGAGGCCGCCAGCCTCCTCGCCGAGTTTAACGAGAACCTCTCCCTGGGTCTGGGTTCCCTCCGGCTCATCAACGTGTACGACCTATTCGGCTTCTCCGACGACCTGTTGGAAAAGAGCCGTTACAGCGTGTTCGGGGAAGTGGTGACGGACACCGTCACCGACGACCTTCCGCTCGCGGGCAAGAAATACATCGCCGTGGAATACATCCCCGGCCAGTTCGACCAACGGGCCTCCTCGGCCGTGGACTGTGTCCATCTGATCGACCCGGAAGCGGACATCGAGATCAAGAGTTCCCGCCTGGTGGTCTTCGAGGACACCGTCTCGGAGGAGACGCTCGCGAAGATCCGGCACTATTTCATCAATCCGGTGGAATGCCGCGAGAAGGACCTGTCCGTCCTCGCGCTCGGCGAGAAGGCCGACGTGAAGCCCCTTGAGGACCTGACGGGGTTCATCGACCTGGCCCCGGACCAGTACCCGGGCTTCTGCAAGGGCCATGGACTGGCCATGAACGCGGATGACCTCGGCGAGGTGGTGAAATACTTCCAGTCCGAGGGACGGAACCCTTCCGAGACGGAACTCCGCATCCTGGACACTTACTGGAGCGACCACTGCCGCCACACGACCTTCACCTCCGTGCTGGAGGAGATCACCGTGGACGAGTCGTTCATGAAAGCGGAACTGGAGTCCTCCCTCGCGCTCTTCGAACAGATGCGGGCCGACCTCGGCCGCGGGAACAAGCCCCGCTGCCTGATGGAACTCGCGACCATCGGCGCCCGCTGGCTGCGCAAGCAGGGCAAGTTGGACGACCTGGAGGTGAGCGAGGAGAACAACGCCTGCAGCATCTTCGTCAACGTGGACGTGGACGGGAAGCCCGAGAAATGGCTTCTCCAGTTCAAGAACGAAACCCATAACCATCCGACCGAGATCGAGCCTTTCGGCGGCGCGGCGACCTGCCTGGGCGGCGCCATCCGCGACCCGCTCTCCGGCCGTGCCTACGTGTATCAGGCGATGCGCGTTACCGGCGCCGGCGATGTGAACGCCTCCGTAGCTGACACCATCCCGGGCAAGCTGCCCCAGCGGATGATCTCCAAGAAGGCGGCCGCCGGCTATTCCAGCTATGGCAACCAGATCGGTCTCGCCACCACCCACGTCCGGGAAATCTATTCCGAGGGCTATACGGCGAAGCGCATGGAAATCGGCGCCGTCGTAGGTGCCGTGCGCGCCTCCGCCGTGCGGCGCGAGAGCCCCGCTCCCGGCGACGTGATCCTCCTGCTGGGCGGCCGTACGGGCCGTGACGGCATCGGCGGCGCCACCGGTTCTTCCAAGGAGCACACCGAGGCTTCCCTCGAAACCTGCGGCAGCGAAGTCCAGAAGGGTAACGCTCCGGAGGAACGCCAGCTGCAGCGCCTCTTCCGTCGTCCGGAAGTGACCCGGCTCATCAAGAAATCCAACGACTTCGGCGCCGGCGGCGTGAGCGTCGCCATCGGCGAGCTGGCCGACGGCCTGGACATCTGGCTGGACCGCGTCCCCGCGAAATATGCCGGCCTGAACGCGACGGAACTCGCGATCAGCGAATCCCAGGAGCGGATGGCCGTGGTCGTGGAAGCGGCGGACAAGGCCCGCATGATGGAACTCTGCGCCGTGGACAACATCGAGGTCACCCACGTGGCCAATGTCACCGATACCGGCCGGATGCGGATGTTCTACGGCGACAGGAAGGTCTGCGACCTGACCCGCGCCTTCATCGACAGCGCCGGCGCGAAGCACTATGCCAAGGCTGCGGTCCTGCCCGTCGAGGACAAGGATCCGTTCCTGCGGAAACCGGCAGGCGAGACGCTGGAGCAGCAGATGCTCTCCGTGATGGCTTCCCCGAATGTGGCTTCCCAGAAGGGCCTCGTGGAGATGTTCGACTCCACCATCGGCCGCTCTACCGTCCTGATGCCTTATGGCGGCAAGCGGCAGGCAACCGAGACGCAGGTCTCCGTCCAGAAACTGCCCATGGACCAGTACACCGAGACCGCCAGCGTCATGGCGTTCGGCTACAATCCGGACCTTGCCCTCTGGAGCCCGTATCACAGTTCTGCCTATGCGGTGGTCGAGGCCTGCACGAAGGTGGCCTGCGCCGGTGCCGACTACAGCGGCATGCGGTTCTCCTACCAGGAATACTTCGAGCGCATGACCAAGGACCCGCACACTTGGGGCAAGCCGCTCAGCGCCCTGCTCGGCACGCTCAAGATGCAGAAGGAGTTCGGTCTGCCGTCCATCGGCGGAAAGGACTCCATGAGTGGAACCTTCGAACACATCCATGTGCCTCCGACCCTCGTCGCCTTCGGCATCACGACCGTCGATGCCCGCCGAGTGATCTCTCCGGAGTTCAAGAAGGCAGGCAACCGGATCTATCTCCTGAAACATACCCCGCTCCCGAACCGGATGCCGGATACGGAGCAGCTGAAAGGGAATTGGGACTATCTGTATAAAGCCATCGGTGCGGGCAGCATCGTATCTGCCTGGTCGCTGTCTTACGGCGGCGTCGCCGAGGGCCTCGTAAAAATGGCGATGGGCAACGGGCTCGGCGTGAACGTGACGGTTCCGGAAGAGGATCTCTTCTCCCTGGGCTACGGTTCCGCCCTGGTGGAAGCTTCGTCCTACCTGTCCCATCCTTGTGCCGTCGAACTCGGTGTCGTCACCGATTCCGGTATCCGGGTCAATGGCTGCGAAATGTCCCTGGAGGCCTTGGAAAAGGCCTATGAGGGCCGCTATTTCAAGCTCTATCCGCCGCGGGTCAAGCCCGCTTTCAACGAGCCCGTCCCGACCGTGGAGCCGGTCCCGTTCGACCCGAAGAACCTCGTCTATCCCGGCGCTCCGGTGGAGCATCCCGTGGTCTGCCTGCCGGTGTTCCCGGGTTCCAACTGTGACTACGATACCGCCAAGGCCTTCCGGAAGGCCGGCGCCGAGGTCCGTCCGTTCGTGTTCCGGAACCTCACCCCGGAGGATGTCCTCGGTTCCATCGACGCCCTCTCGAAGCAGATTGCCGAAAGCCAGATCCTGGCGTTCTGCGGCGGCTTCTCTTCCGGTGACGAGCCGGACGGAAGCGGCAAGTTCATCGCCGATGTCATCAACAATGCCAAGGTGGGCGCCGCCATCACGGACCTCCTGGCGCGCGGTGGCCTCGTCCTGGGCATCTGCAACGGCTTCCAGGCCCTGGTCAAGAGCGGCCTGCTCCCGTACGGGAAGCTGGGCTGCGTGACGCCGGATTCCCCGACGCTCTTCCGCAACGACATCAACCGCCACGTTTCCCTGATGGCCACGACCGAGGTCGCCACGGTGAATTCCCCCTGGCTTGCCAGTTTCAGCAAGGGCGAACGCCACAGCATCGCCTTCAGCCACGGCGAGGGCAAGTTCGTCGTGTCGCCGGAACTGGCGAAGGAACTCTTCGCGAAGGGCCAGGTGGCCTTCCGCTATGTGGACAACCCCAACGGCTCCCACTACGACATCGAGGGCATCGTGAGCCCCGACGGACACATCCTGGGCAAGATGGGCCACAGCGAACGCTATGAGGACCATCTGTTCAAGAACATCGCCGGCAACTGCCGGCAGCCTATCTTCGAAAACGCAGTCGCTTACTTCAGAAAACAACGATAAATGACCAAGAACGAACTTATCTTCAACGGAAACGAGAAGCAAGTCTTCTCCACCGACGACCCTACCCGCGTCATCTTCCGTTATAAAGATGTGACGACCGCCTACCACGGCGTCAAGCGGGCCCGCTTCGCCGGCAAAGGCGCGCTCACGAACCAGATTTCCGCCCTCCTGCTGGGCTATCTCAATGAAAACGGTGTGGAAACCCACTATATCGAGACCCTCGACGAACGCGAGCAGCTGTGCCGCATGATCGAGATCATCCCCCTCGAAGTGGTGTTCCACAACCGGATCGCCGGTTCCCTGGCCACCAAGCTGGGTGTCGACGATGGCATGAAACCGGAGAACACGATCCTGGATCTCTGCTACAACAACGACGAACTGGGAGACCCGCTCATCAACCGGGACCAGGCTGTCGCGCTGGGGCTGGCGACCTATCCGGAACTGGACTTGATGTATGACATTGTCCGCCGTTCGGGCAAGCTCCTGACGGACCTCCTGCACAAGGCCGGTATCGAGCTCGTGGACGCCAAGTTCGAGTTCGGCCGGGCGGCCGACACGGGCGCCATCATCATTTCTGACGAGCTCAGTCCCGACACCTGCCGGATGTGGGACATGGAGACGGGGGAGCGGCTGGACAAGGACCGCTTCCGCCTGGACCTCGGCGACATGGTGGCTTCCTACGGCATTGTCCTGGAGAAATTGAAAAACGTAATGGAAACGGAAGAATAATATGGGTGTACTTGCTGTATATGGCGTTCCGGACGCCTCGACCTACATCTACTACGGTCTCCACAACCTCCAGCACCGCGGCCAGGAAGGCGGCGGCATCGCCACCTTTGACGCGCAGGGGGACTCCCACCGTTACCGGGGCCTCGGCCTCTTGAATGAGATCTTCAACAATGGGCAAGTGGGCAAGCTGAAGGGCTCCCTGGGAATCGGCTGCGTCAAGTACGCGAATGCCTCCCGGGGCGGCCTGGACAACGTGGGCCCCTTCTTCTTCCGGCACCATTCCGGTGATTTCTGCGTGGCCAGCGATGGTAACCTGGTGAATTCCAAGCAAATAGCCGAGTACCTGGAGAAACGCGGCACCATCTTCCAGACCGACACCGACGCGGAGCTTCTCGCGCACCTGATCAAGAAGAGCGCGAACGAGGACCGCATCGTGAACATCGTGAAGGCCCTGAACATGATGGAAGGCGGCTACACCTTTGTCATCATGACGAAGAACCGCATCTATGCCGCCCGTGACAAGTACGGTATCAAGCCCCTGTGCATCGGCAAGATCGGCGGTGGATACGTCGTCAGCAGCGAATCCTGCGCGTTCGGCATCATGGGCGCCGAGTTCATCCGGGACGTGCGTCCGGGCGAGATCATCTCGCTGGACCGCCACGGCATCCGCAGCACGATCTTCTCGAAGTTCTGCAAGCACCGGATGTGCGGCATGGAATACATCTATTTCGCGCGTCCCGACAGCGACATTGACGGCTGCAATGTGCACGCGTACCGCAAGGAAGCGGGCCGGCGCCTGTACCGGGAGTGCCCCGTCGAGGCCGACATGGTCGTGGGGGTTCCCGAGTCCAGCCTGAGCGCGGCGATGGGCTATGCCGAGGAAAGCGGCATCCCGTACGAGATGGGCCTCGTGAAGCACAAATATGTGGGCCGTACCTTCATCGAGCCGGTTCAGTCCATGCGTGAACTGGGCGTGAAGATGAAGCTTTCCCCGGTGTACAGCATCGTGAAGGGAAAGCGCATCGTCCTGGTGGACGACTCCATCGTCCGCGGCACCACTTCCCTGAAGATTGTCCGTCTCCTTCGCGAGGCGGGAGCGACGGAGGTCCATGTGCGCATCGCCAGCCCGATGATGCGGTTCACCTGCCACTACGGCGTGGATACGTCCACCCCGGAAGAGCTCCTGTGCTCGCACCGGACGCTGGAAGAGGCCTGTGCGGCCATCGGAGCCGACTCCCTGGGCTACCTGAGCCCGGAATCGACGCGTGCCTCCGCTTTCGGCTGCGCCGACCCTTGCCAGGCTTGCTTCACGGGCGAGTATCCGACCCTTTTGTATGACGAAGAAATCAACGACTAGACTATGGCGAAAACCTACGAAAACGCGGGCGTGAACCTCGAAGCGGGGTATGAAGTGGTCCGCAGGATCAAACAGCACGTCGCATCCACGCGCCGGATCGGGTCGATGGGCAACATCGGCTCACACCATCGGCATCGACGCCGTGGCGATGTGCGTGAACGACGTCCTTGCGCAGGGCGCCGAACCCCTCATCTTCCTGGACTATGTGGCGCTCGGCCACAACATTCCGGCCAAGGTGGAAGCCATCGTCGCCGGCGTGGCGGAAGGCTGCCGCCAGGCGGGCTGCGCCCTCGTGGGCGGTGAAACGGCTGAGATGCCGGGCATGTACGAGGATGGCGAGTACGACATTGCGGGTTACACCACCGGTGTCGTCGAGAAGTCCAAGCTCATTGATGGGTCGAAGGTGAAGGTGGGCGATGTCCTGGTGGGCGTCGCATCCAGCGGCGTGCACTCCAACGGCTTCAGCCTCGTGCGGAAGATCGTCGCCGATGCCGGCCTTTCCTATGATACGCCGATTGCCGAATTCGGCTACCGGAAGCTCGGCGAGGTGCTCCTCACTCCGACGAAGATCTACGTGAAGCAGATGCTGGAAGTGATCCGCCAGTGCGATGTCCACGGGATCTGCCACATCACCGGCGGCGGCTTCGACGAGAACATTCCGCGCGTGCTGCAGCCCGGCCAGGGCCTCGAGATCCAGGAGGGAACCTGGGAGATCCTCCCGGTGTTCAAGATGCTGGAGAAGTGGGGGAATGTCCCGCACCGCGAGATGTTCAACATCTTCAACATGGGTATCGGCATGATCGCCGTCCTGGATCCTTCCGAGGCCGACAAGGCCATCTCCATCCTGAAGGACCGCGGCGAGAAAGCGGCCGTCATCGGCAAGGTCACGGACAAGCCCGGGGTCAATATCGTCCTGCAATGAAGAAGCAGTTAGCGGTATTCGCCAGCGGGACCGGCACCAACTTCGACGCCATCGCCCGCGCCTGCGCCGACGGCGTCCTGGATGCCGAGGTGGCCGTGATGGTGTGTGACAAGCCCGGCGCCGCCGTCATCGAAAAGGCGGCGCGCTACGGCGTGGACACCTTCGTCTTCTCGCCCAAGAGCTATCCTAGCAAGGCTGCCTTCGAGACAGAGATCGTGAAGATCCTGGATGCCAAGAAGATCGACCTGGTGTGCCTGGCTGGCTATATGCGCATCGTCGGGGAAACCCTCCTGAATGCCTACGAGGGCAGGATCATCAACATCCATCCGGCTCTGCTTCCGGCCTTCAAGGGAGCCCATGCGGTCGAGGACGCCGTCGCCTACGGTGTCAAGGTGTACGGCATCACCATCCATTGGGTCAATGCGGACCTGGACGGCGGGAAGATCATCGCCCAGCGCGCCTTCGAGTACGATGGAAACGATCCGGCCGAGGTGCATCGGCTCGGGCAGCCCATCGAACATCAACTGTATGTAGAAACCATTGCGAAACTGATCAAATCATGAGAGCGTTAGTTAGTGTTAGTGACAAGACCGGCCTCGTGGAGTTCGTCCAGGGCCTGGTGGACCTGGGTTGGGAAATCATCGCCACCGGCGGTACCCAGAAACTCCTCGAGTCCAAAGGGGTCAAGACCATCGGTATCAGCGAGGTCACCGGCTTCCCGGAGATCTGCGACGGCCGCGTGAAGACCCTGCACCCGAAGGTGCATGGCGGCATCCTGGCCCGCCGCGACGTCCCGGCCCACATGGAAACCCTGAAGGAAAACGACATCGAGACCATCGAGCTCGTGTGCGTGAACCTGTATCCGTTCCGGCAGACCATCGCCAAGGAAGGCGTGACGCTGGAGGATGCCATCGAGAACATCGACATCGGCGGCCCGTCGATGGTGCGCAGCGCCGCCAAGAACTGGCGGGATGTCACCATCGTGTGCGATCCCAACGATTACGGCACTGTCCTCGCCGAACTTCGCGAGAAGGGCTGCACGAGCCCGGAAACCCGTCTGAAACTCTCCGCTAAGGCCTATACTCATACGGCGGAATACGACGCATGCATCGCCACGTATATGCGCAAGCAGGCCGGCCTGCCTGAAAAGCTCTTCCTGGAGTTCGACATCAAGCAGGGCCTCCGTTACGGCGAGAACCCGCACCAGAGCGCGAACTTCTATGCCGCTCTCGAACCCGCTCCGTTCTCCCTGGCCTTCGCGAAGCAGATCCAGGGCAAGGAACTGTCCTACAACAACATCCAGGACGCCAATGCGGCCCTGAATGTGCTTCGGGACTTCGAGGAGCCTTTCTGCGTCGCCCTCAAGCATATGAACCCCTGCGGCGCTGCGGTGGGCAAGACCATCGAGGAAGCCTGGCAAGCCGCCTATGAGGCCGACAAGGTAAGCATCTATGGCGGCATCGTGGGCGTGAACCGCGAACTCACCGCCGAGGTGGCCCGCGGCATGAAGCCCATCTTCCTGGAAATCGTCATCGCCCCGTCCTACACCCCGGAAGCCCTGGAGATCCTCTCCACCAAGAAGAACCTCCGCGTGATGCAGGTCGACATGACCCGTACCGACGCCCCGGTTCCGCAGTATGTGAGCGTGAACGGCGGCCTCCTGGTCCAGCAGCTGGACACCCAGGTGGAAACCGTCACCCCGGAAATGTGCGTGACGAAGGTGAAGCCCACGGAGGCGCAGCTGGCCGATGCCAACTTCGGCTGGAAGATCGTCAAGCACGTGAAATCCAACGCGATCGCGGTCGTCCGCGACAACCACACCATCGGGGTGGGCGCCGGCCAGACGAACCGCGTCGGCTCCGCCGAGATTGCCCTCAACGAGGCGAAGGCCGCCGGCTTCACGGAAGGTCTTGTCCTCGCCTCCGACGGCTTCCTGCCGTTCGACGACACCGTCGCCCTCGCCGCGAAATACGGCGTGACGGTCATCGTGCAGCCGGGCGGCAGCATCCGCGACGCGGATGCCATCGCCAAGGCCGACGAACTGGGCATCACGATGCTCTTCACCGGTGTAAGACATTTCAAGCATTAGAATCGTATGGGCCTCGTTTATCCGCTTCCCTCCCAGAATGCATCCCTCGGCGGCAAGGTCATCGACCTGGAGAGCTGCCTGGGTAAAACCGTCCTCGTCATTGGCGGCGGCGGACGCGAACACGCCATTGTCGATGCGCTGAGCCGGAGTCCGCAGGTCTCCAAGATCTATTGCGCCCCCGGTAACGCCGGTATCGGCCTGAAGGCGTTCAATGTCGCCTTGAAAGATACCGATGTCGAGGGCCTGAAGAACTTTGCGCTGGAAAACGCCGTGGACCTGACGGTCGTCGGTCCGGAGGCGGCGCTGGCGGCCGGTTTGACGGACGCCTTCCGCGCCGCAGGCCTCGCGGTGTTCGGCCACACGAAAGCCGCCACGGCCATCGAGAGTTCCAAGGAATTCGCCAAGCGGCTCATGGAGAAATACGGCATCCCCACGGCCTCCTATCAGGCTTTCTCGGATTATGACGAGGCACTGGCCTATGTCTCCGCCCGTCCGTTCCCGGCCGTCCTCAAGTATGACGGCCTGGCAGCCGGCAAGGGCGTCGTGATTGCCCAGGATCTGGAGGAAGCGAAGGCCGCGCTCTCCAGCATGCTGCTGGACGAAGCCTTCGGCAAGGGCAGGGTAGTGGTTGAAGATTTCCTCACTGGCCCCGAGTTCTCCTTCCTGTGCTTCGTGGACGGCAAGCGCGTCTATCCGATGCCGCTTTCCCAGGACCACAAGCGCGCCTTCGACGGCGACAAGGGCCCGAACACGGGCGGCATGGGCGCCTACACGGGCCTTCCGTTCATCACGGAGGAAGACCGCGAGTTCGCCTACAAGGAGATCATGTGCAAGGCCGCGGAGGCGATGGTGGCCGAAGGCTGCCCGCTCTCCGGCGTCCTGTACGGAGGTCTGATGAAGACCCCGCAGGGCATCAAGGTCATCGAGTTCAACGCCCGCTTCGGCGACCCGGAGACGGAAGTCGTCCTGCCGCTCCTCGAGAGCGACATCTACGACATTTTCGAGGCGGTCGCCACGGGACGGGAGACGGCTGAACCGGTCTGGCGCCAGGGCTTCTCCCTGGGCGTCGTCCTGGCCTCCAAGGGCTATCCGGGCTCCTACCAGAAGGGCTTCGCCATCAACAACCTGGACCAGGTCGATGCGCACGTGGCGCACATGGGCACCGCCTTCAAGGACGGCCAGCTCGTCACCAACGGCGGCCGCGTCCTGATGGTCATCGCCGAAGGCCCGACCATCGCCGCCGCCCGCGAGAAAGTGTATGCCGAAGTGGCGAAGATCGACTGTGACAACCTGTTCTACCGGAACGACATCGCGCACTGCGCATTTGAATAGTATGGGAAACATCATCGACGGAAAGGCGCTCAGCGCCGCAGTGAAAGAAGAAGTCAAGGCCCAGGTGCCCGAGCTGGAGGCCCAGTACGGCCGCAAGCCGTGCCTGGTGGTCATCATCGTGGGGGAGAACCCTGCCAGCCAGGTGTATGTGCGCAACAAGGTGAAGGCCGCGGCCTACACGGGCATGGAATCCCGCCTGGTCGAACTCCACGCCGATATCAGCGAGGAGGCCCTCCTGGACCACATCAAGGCTCTGAACGTGGACCCGGCCGTGGACGGCATCCTGGTGCAGCTCCCGCTGCCCAAGCATATCGACGAGGAGAAGGTCATCGACACCATCGTCCGTGAAAAGGACGTGGACGGCTTCCACCCTGGCAACGTGGCGAACCTGTGGCTGGGCAAGGACTGCATTGTCCCGTGCACGCCTGCCGGCGTGATGCGGATGCTGGATTCCATCGGCGTGGACCTGAAAGGCAAGAACGCCGTGGTCGTGGGCCGCAGCAACATCGTGGGCAAGCCGATGGCGAAACTCCTGCTGGACCGTCACGCGACGGTCACGATCGCCCATTCCCGCACGGCCGATCTCGGTGCCGTCTGCCGCACCGCCGACGTCCTCGTCGTCGCCGTCGGCCGCGCCGGCCTCGTGACCGGCGACATGGTCAAGCCGGGCGCCGTGGTCATCGACGTGGGTATGAACCGCAATGCCGAAGGCAAGCTCTGCGGCGACGTGGACTTCGCCTCCGCGGAACCCGTCGCCTCCTGGATCACCCCCGTCCCCGGCGGCGTCGGCCCCATGACCATCGCGATGCTCATGAAGAACACCATCGCCTGCTTCCTCTCCCGGCAGCAAGCTTGATCCTCTATGCGAAAGCTGGTTGTCATCATGATGGCCCTGTCGGTTTCGGCAGGGCTTTGCGCACAGGTCAAGGTGGCGAAGCCGGAGGACCACGGGATGGACCCGGAGCGGCTTGCCCGGGTGGATGCGGTCATTGGCGAAGCCATCGGTGCCGGGGATATCCCGGGCGCTGTGTTGGCCGTTGTGAGGCGGAATGATATCGTGTACCTGAAGGCCTACGGAAACAAGTCCGTCGTCCCGGAGGTCGTGCCCATGACGACCGATACGATGTTCGACCTTGCGTCCCTGAGCAAGTGCGTAGGAACCACGCTCTCGTTCATGCAATTGATCGAGAGCGGCTCTGTGCGCCTGACCGATCCCGTGAAGCGCTACATCCCCGGTTTCAAACCGTGGAAGGATCCCGAAACAGGGGAGGAGGTCGAAATCATCCTGCGGGACCTGCTGACGCATTCCTCCGGATTGTCCGCCTATTACGATGCCGACCTGTTCGTGGAACGCTTCGGGACGAATGAGCCCGATGCGCTGATGAACGTCATCGCCACCGAGGTGGAACGGCATTTCCGGCCGGGAAGCGACTTCCTGTACAGTTGCCTGAATTTCATTACGTTGCAGCATATCCTCGAGACTGTGAGGGGGGAGCGTCTCTGCGACTATGCCGAATCGCAAGTCTTCGCTCCGCTCGGCCTCAAACACACTTGCTATTTCCCGCTGCAGGAGGATCTTCGCACGCCGTCCCGGCATCTGGACCTGCTTCCCCTCGTTGCGCCGACTGAAGTGCAGAGCGATGGCTCGGTGCTGAAGGGCGCCGTCCACGACCCGCTCGCCCGGCTCGCGAACGGAGGCAACTCCGGCAACGCCGGTGTCTTCTCCGATGCCGTGGACCTTTCCCGGATCTGTATGATGATCATGAACCAGGGAAGAGCCCTCCAGGACAAGAAACTCGGTTTTCCCGGGGAGGACACGCGCATCCTGAGCCGCGCCGCCGTCCGCCTGATGACCACCATCCCGCCGGAAAACGCTCCCCGCGTGGGCCGTGCCCTAGGTTGGGATGTAAAGAGTGAGCACAGTGGCCTCCGGGGCGACTTGTTCAACCCCGAAACCACCTTGATGCACACGGGCTATACGGGCACATCCCTGGTCATCGACCTGGACACCCAAACCGCCATCGTCCTCCTTACCAACCGCGTACATCCCACCGACGACGGCTCTGTCTCCCGCCTCCGCGCCCTCGTCTCCAATATCGTTGCGGGTGCGATCCTGTATTGATCTGCAGATGGGTAAAGCCTATCATACGAAGCACGACGCCAGGAAGGGTCTGGAGGACTTTGAATTGTCCCGGCATCCGAAGGGAACCAAGGCGAAGGGACTGCGGAAGGTACTCCGTACCAGGATGAAGAATGCCGCCGTCGCGTTTCCAAGGGATCGGTTCGGATGGGCGGAAGAGAAGAGTTCGCGGCTCCGGGGCGGGCGGCGGAATGTCCATAAAGCAGCTCGGCAGGAATCTCAGATAGAGATCGCTGCCGAGCTAAATCAGGAATAAGGAGGCGTCGTCCTATTTCTTGACGACGTACTTGTCGAAGAAATCGAGGAAATAGGGCCAGTTCGGGCCGGACTCGTGGCCGCCGTCGTGCTGACGGAAGGCCAGTTTGCCCTTGATGATGCCCACATTCGTGCCGGGATACAGGTCCGTGTCCATACCCTTTTCGCCCAGAAGCTCATAGACCGGCGTCGCCTTGACGGTGGCCATGAACATGCCGATGAGGTCTTGCCACTTGTCCGCATCCCAGGTGCCGCTGGAAATGAAGCAAGGGCGCGGGGCGCACAGGGCGATGAGTTCGTGCTGGTCCACGGGAAGGTCGTTCTCCGTCAGCGGATCAGCTCCATATTTGATGAAGTTGCCGCACATCCAGTGGTACTCGCCGGCATCGGCCAGGTTGCCCAGGCTTTCTCCACAATTGCGGCGCCAAGGGGAGGAACCGCCTTCACCGGCCGAGGCCACGAGGGCCGCCGCGAAACGCTCGTCGAACGCCATGGTCACCAGGGCGGCCTTTCCGTTGCGGGAAACGCCCTCGATGGCCACTTTCGTGGCGTCGAACTCACGCGTCGTCTCGAAGTAATCCACCAGCTTGGAAGCGCCCCAGGCCCAGGCGCGGAGCGCGCCCCAGTCCGTGGGCTTGCGGTAATCGCCCTTGTTGGTGAGGCCGACGATGCCCTGGCGGAGTCCATGGCCGCCATCGGCCTGGATGCTGCCCGTGACGATGACCGCCGCGGCCCAGCCGCGCTCGACCACCTGCTGCTGCCAGGACTTGGCCCGCGGCCGGTTGTTGCCGCCGGGGAAGTTGAAGCTCATCCCGGCCGGCATGATGAAACCGAATTCCATGATGACGGGAACCGGGCCTTTCGCGGCTTCCGGCCAAGTGACCTGCGCCTGGATGCGCACCTCGATGGACGGGCAGGCGGAATTGTCCGCCACGCCGGCGAGGTCGCGCCGGATGCACGGAATGCCTTCCATGTCGACCTTTTCCTCTTTCACGACTTCCCACTTGATGGCGGGAACGTTCTCCGGAACACGGCCATAGACTTCGTCCTCGAAGACTTTCACCAGTTCCGGACGGCGCACTTTGCGCCATATCTTCGCATCCTTCACCTTGCGGCCGTCGAAAGTGACGAGCGGATCGGGATAGTAGATCCAGGGATTGGCCTTCATCTCGTCATAGTTGGGGGCGCGGTTCGGGTCGTCCGTGTAGGCGTCGCGGCCGGGGCGCACGGACGTAAGGCCGAGCTGGCCGAGCATCTGCGCATGGTCCGCGTTCGTGAGCGCATTGAGGGAGTCCCGGTTCACCCGGGGCATGCCCGGGAACTGGGCCGATGCCTGGCCCTGCGCAAACAGCAGGGCGGCGGAAAGGATCAGGACAAGTCTTTTCATGGGGTTTGCAGTGCCTTAATTTCCGCTAAGTTAAGATTTTTTGCGTAACTTTGAAACGGCATGAAACGGATTCTGACATTACTATGGGCGCTGGCCGGCATTTCGTCCGGCGTTTTTGCGCAGCATGCGCACTATGTGGACCCTTTGATCGGCACGGCCGGCATGGGACATACCTTCCCGGGCGCCTGCGTTCCTTTCGGGGGCGTGCAGCTATCGCCCGACACGGACATGATTCCGCACAACATCGATGGCAAATACCAGCCGCGCACGTATGAGTACTGCGCCGGGTACCAGTATGGCGACAGTACAATCGTGGGCTTCAGCCACACGCATTTCAGCGGCACCGGTCATTCCGACCTGGGCGACATCCTGCTCATGCCGGGAACGGGGGAGATCCAATTCGTCCCCGGAACGGCGGAGGACCCGGATTCCGGCTACCGGCAGCGCTTCAGCCATGATACCGAATCGGCGGGCGCCGGCCATTATGAGGTCACCCTGGCGGATTCCGGCATCCAGGTGGAACTGACTGCCACCCAGCGCGTGGGCGTGCATCGATATACGTATCCGAAAGGGGAGGAGGGCCATCTGATCCTGGATTTGGACCATGGCATCTACAACTATGACGGCAAGACGCTGTGGGCGGAAGTCCGCGTGGTGAGTCCGACCCTCGTCACGGGGTATCGGATCACGAACGGATGGGCCCGGACCAACTACACCTATTTCGCGATGGAGTTCTCGCGGCCAGTGTTGGAATATGGCTGGAAGGACAAGGCGCCCGTGGCCTACAACGGCGGCTACGGCAAGTTCCCCCAGTTCGTCGATTTCCCCGAAATGGCGGGCCGGAAGCTGGTGGCCTGGTTCCGGTTCGACACGACAGAAAGCCCGGAATTGACCGTCAAGGTCGCTCTTTCCGCGACGGGAACTACCGGAGCCCTGAAAAACCTGCAAGCCGAGGCGGAGGGGAAGTCCTTCGATGTCCTTCGCGCACTGGCGGAAGAAGCCTGGGAAAAGGAACTCGCCTGCATCGACATCGATGGCTCCGAGGCGGAGAAGACGATGTTCTACACCTCCCTGTACCATACGATGATCAATCCGTCGGTGTATATGGACGTGGATGGCCTCTACCGGGGCCTGGACCATGAACTGCATCGGGCAGAGGGATTTACGAACTATACCGTGTTCTCGCTTTGGGACACGTACCGGGCGGAGCATCCGCTGCTGGCGCTGTTCAAGCCCCATCAGGCGGAGGACATGGTCGCCTCCATGCTCAAGCATTATGAGCAGAGTCCCCACCACATGCTTCCCATCTGGAGCCACATGGCCAACGAAAACTGGTGCATGACCGGCTACCACAGCGTCTCCGTCCTGTCCGATGCCATCGCCAAGGGTCTGAAGGTCAATGGAAAAGAAGCCCTGGAAGCGATGGTGTCCACCTCGTCGATTCCGTGGTACAGCGGGTTGGGGGAGTACATCCAGCTGGGCTATGTCCCGCTGGAAAAGACGTCCACCGCCGCCAGCAATACCCTGGAATATGCCTATGACGACTGGGCCATTGCCGCGGCTGCGGAAAGACTTGGTAACGAAAAGGTGGCGGAAAGATACCGCGCCCGCGCCGGCTATTACAGGAACATCTTCGATTCCGCGCTGGGCCTTGCGCGGCCGCGGTATGCCGACGGTTCCTTCAAGGAGCCCTTCGACATCAAGCAGACGGTCGGTCAGGGCTTCATCGAAGGAAACTCGCTGAACTATTCCTTCCACGTGCCGCAGGACGTGCCCGGGCTGATGACGCTGATGGGCGGGGACAGGAAGTTCATAGCGAACCTGGATGAGCTTTTCGGAAGCGACCTCCCGGAGTATTGCTACGCCGACAACGAGGACATCACGGCCGAGTGCCTCCTGGGCGGTTATGTCCATGGGAATGAACCCAGCCACCACATCCCGTACCTGTACGCCTGGACCTCCGAACCCTGGAAGACGCAATACTGGGTCCGGGAAATCGTGGACCGCTTCTACCGGCCCGAAATCCGCGGCCTGGGCGGAAACGACGACTGCGGCCAGATGAGCGCCTGGTACATCTTCACCGTCCTCGGTTTCTACCCGGTATGCCCGGGCACCGACCAGTATGTGCTGGGTGCGCCGTGCATCCCGTATGCGAAAGTCACGCTGGATAACGGACGCGCCCTGGAGATGAAGGCGAAGAACCTGAGCGCCCGGAACCGCTATGTCAAGTCCGTGAAACTGAACGGGAAACCGGTCGACCGGCTTTTCCTCACGCACGGCGAGCTGCTGGAAGGCGGCACCCTGGAATTTGAAATGGCCCCAAAGCCGAACAAGCGGCGGGGCTTGGCTGGGGATACGAAACCCTATTCATTATGAGAAGAATCCTGTCTTTCGCAGCCGGCCTGCTGCTCCTGGCCGCCTGCCATGAGCCCGCTCCCAAGCCCGGATATATCGTCCAGGTTTCCCTCGGCGGCTGGCATTCGCCCGATTATACGGCGGAGCAGGTCATCGGGCGGATCCAGGAAGTGAACGGGCTGATTCCGGTCGAAAAGGTCATTATCGGATGGAGTCTGGACCCGGATATCTACCGGCAGGTGGGGGAGTACCTGCATGCGAACGGAATCCGGATGCTTCTGTGGCTGCCGGTCTTCGCCGAGACGGAGGAAATGTGTGAGAATGTGCCGGCGGTGGACCTGGCGGGCGTGGTCCCGGCCAACTACGACCTCGCGGCCGGGGAAGGATTCCGTTTCAACTGCCCCACGCGTCCGGAGACGGCAGCGAACGTGGTCGCCATCTATGACGACCATTTCCGGGACTGCGGCTTCGACGGCGTCTTCCTGGACCGGATCCGTACGCAATCCTTTGTAAGCGGTGTCAGCGGTGTCCTGAGCTGCGGCTGCCCGGTATGTAAGGAGCATTTCAAGGCGGAAGGGGTGGATTTGGATGCGGTGCAAGCGGCGTGGGAGGAAAAAGGCGATGCCTTCTTCTCGGTCACGGGTTATGACCCCCTCCACGGTTTTACCTTCGCGGATCCTTTGGCGGCGGCCTATTTCAAGGCCAAAGGCCATGTGGTCAGCCACGCGGTGGCCGCGGTAGCCGACCGGTTCCGTGAACGCGGGCTGGAAGTGGGCATGGACCTGTACGCGCCGTTCATGGCGCCTTTCGTGGGGCAGGATTATGCGATTCTCGCCCAGCACGCCGACTTCATCAAGCCGATGCTGTACCGCCAGACCTTCGCACCCGCAGGAATGGGTTTCGAGTATGACCTGCTGCGGAAGGCGGTTCCGGGCGCGGAAGGTTACCCGGAATTTGCCATGGATGTGGAGTTCCTGGATTCGCAGTTGGAGGCCATGGAACCGTATGCCTGCGGGAAATACCCCGGCATCGAGATCAATTACCGGAAAGGCGTGGTCCCCACCTCCCCCGAATACGTCACCGAATCCCTGGATGCCGTCATGGCGCACAAATATAACGGCGCCGTCCTTTCCTGGAATGTCATGGAGGCGCCGGATTCGCATATTTCCTGTTTAGGAACGCGCTGATGGCGCGCTGAGTTTGTCGATGATATCGTCCAGCATCCGGAAGAGTTCCGGCGTGGTCTCGGGCGTGACGCTTTCACACAGGACGGAACTGCCCACAATGAAGGGTACCTCTGCCAGCTTGGTCTGAAGTTCCTTCCCTTTGTCTGTCAGGGAAACAATCATCTGACGGGCATCCTTTTCGCCTTTCCGGCGGACCAGGATGCCTTCTTTTTCCATGCGTTGGAGCAGGGGAGTGACCGTGTTCGTCTCCAGGAACAGTCGCTTGGCGATATCATTCACCGGCTGGGCGTCCTTCTCCCACAGGACCAGCAGCACGAGGTACTGCGGATAGGTCAATCCGTGCTCCGAGAGCAGCGGATGATAGGCCTGCGTGAGAAGGCGCGAAGCGGTGTAGAGCCGGAAACAGAGCTGGTTGTCCAGCTTGAATTCCTCTTGGATCATAACATTCCCTGGAGGTCTTTCTCGATCTCTTCCGGCGTCGTGATGGGGGCGTAGCGCTTGATGACGGTGCCGTCCCGGTTCATCAGGAACTTGGTGAAGTTCCAAAGAATGTCGCTTTCTTTCTTCGCGGTTTTGCTGAGGCCCTTGAGCATTACCCGGGTCGCCTTGCCCTTGATGCCATTGTAAGCCTCGGTGGGAGCCTGGGCCTTCAGGTACTCGAAGATGGGTTCGGCATTCTCGCCGTTCACATCGGTCTTGGCCATCAGGGGGAAGGTGACCCCGTGGTTGATGCGGCAGAACTCCGCGATCTCCTCATTGGAGCCGGGCTCCTGGCCGGCGAACTGGTCGCAGGGGAAGCCGACGATCACGAAACCTTGGTCCTTGTACTTCTGGTAGAGGGCCTCCAGGCCGTCATACTGCGGGGTGAAACCGCACTTGGAGGCGGTATTGACGATCATCAGCACTTTGCCTTCGAACTGCGCGAAGTCCACTTCGGCGCCCTTGTTGCTGCGGGTCTTGAAATCATAGATCTTTGCCATCTCTTTATCTTCTTATCGTTTATTTATATCGTTCACGATGCAAATATACGACTTTCTTTTTATATCGCAAGCGATATTTTGAAAAAAGTGACAAAAAAAGCGTTCCGGGGGGGGGAACGCACTTACCATTACACCGTCTTGGCACCGTAGACGCTTTGTGAGATGTTAATCAGGAAGTCACCCATCTTTTCGATGCAGTTCACCACATCCATGTAGAAGGACCCAGTCTCGTAGGGATAGGATGACTGCTCGATGTTAGTCAGGTGCTCGTTGCGCAGAGTATCCCGGTACTCATTGATGGCCGTTTCCGCTTCTTCAGCGTTCCGGATGTCCGTGATTTCGACCAGCGGGGTAGAGAGATTGTGATCCATGGCGACATAGGCGTCGTCCAACAGGTCCAACAAGTGGTTCAACCGCTGGAGCATATGGTCCGTGAAGTGGCACTTGTGCTCCCAGACACGCTGGAGGATCTTGCCGATGGTCTCACCGCTGTCGCCCAGGGACTCCATTTCGCCGATGACCCGGTAAAACTCCCGGATGCGCGCCAGGCCGCCGATACTCATCTCGTTCTTGGAGACATCGCGGAGGTAAGTCGCGATTTCCCGTTCCACGTTGTCGGTAATCTCCTCGTAGTGGATGAGTTTCTTGTCCGCTTCCTCGAATTCGGCCTGCGTCCCGGCGTTGATGGCATTCCGGATATAGCCGAGGTCCCGCCGGCAGAGACGGCCGAATTCCACGACTTCCAACTTGGCGCTGTTCAGGGCCAGGTCGCCTGTCGCGATGTTGCCGATGCCGATGTATTTCAACCGATAGACTTCTTTCTCTTCGCCCTTGTTCGGAACCATCCAGGTCACCATCTTGACCAGCTGCGGGATGAACCAGACCAGGATGAGGGTCGTGATGACATTGAAGACCGTATGAAGGACCGCGACGCTGTAGGGCAGCGAGGCGACGAGGGATTCCTGCGTGGCGGCGTCCGCACCGGCAAAATCGATCGACACCGGATTCGGGAAGCCCAATGCTTCCACCGTGATGCCCACCAGCTTGATGAACGGCTTGAAGAAGATCAGCGCCAGGATCACGCCGAACAGGTTGAACAGGAAGTGGGCCCGGGCGGTGCGCTTGGCGCTCTGGTTCGCCACTGCGGCGGCGATGTTGGAGGTCACGGTCGTGCCCAGGTTGCTGCCCAGGACCATGGCCGTTGCCATGGTGAAGGGAATATACCCCTGGGCGACCAGCACCATCGTGATGGCCGTGGCCGTAGCGGAACTCTGCAGCATGAGGGTAATGGCGGCGCCGGCCACCATGAATAGGAAGATGCTCCAGATCCCGTAGCCGGAGAGCGTGGAGAGAAAGGTGCGGACGCCTTCATTGTCCAGGAGCACCGTGGACGTTTCCTTCAACGTGGACAGGCCCAGGAACAGAAGCGCGAAACCCATCAGGAACTCCCCGAAATTCGCATATTTCTTGGCGCTCATCGCGATGAAGGCGAAGAACATCAGCGGCACGGCGATCGTGGCGATGCTCCAGCTGCCGCCACCGAAACTCAGGGCGAAGATCCAAGCTGTCACGGTCGTGCCGATGTTGGCGCCCATGATCACGGCGATGGCGCTTCCCAGCGCCAGCAGGCCCGCATTGGCGAAACTCACGATCAGGAGGGTCGTCGCCGTCGAACTCTGCACCATGGCGGTGACCACGATGCCGGTCAGGATGCACTTGAAAGTGTTGGATGTCATCTTGGCCATGAAGACACGCAACCGGTTTCCGGCCATTTTCTGCAGACCGCCGCTCATCAGGGACATGCCATAGAGGAACATGGCCAGGGAGCCTAGGAGGGTCAGGATCTGTAACAACATCGGGATCAGGTTTGGTTTCAGTGGATGAATATCCTACTTTTTTCCGAGATATCGGATGGCAAGCATCGTCAGGTCGTCGCTCTGTTCCGCCGCGCCCACAAAGCCATGGACCGCGTCGTTCAGCGCATGGACCATCGTTTCCGGAGCGCCGGTTTTTTCTTTCCCGAGCACGTCCAGGATCCGCCGCTCACCGAACTGGTCGTGGTTCGTGTCTTCCGCCTCCGTCAGGCCGTCCGTATAGAGCAGGATCGTCTTGCCCGGCGTAAGGGTCAGCTGCTGTCCCTTGTATTTCCAGGCGGTTTCCACCCCGACCGGAAGGTTGGACTCCACTTTCAGGAATCCGGGCTCTTTCCCGGTCAGGACCGGCGCGTTGTGACCGGCATTGCAATAGGACAGGACGCCCGTTTCCAGGTCCAGGATGCCGACGAAGAGCGTCGCGAACATCATGGTCTCGTTGCGGTCCTTCGAGGAAGCGTTGATGGCCGAGACGATCTTTTCGGGCTTGTCCTCCGTCGAGGACAGGGACCGGAACTGGGTGCTGATGATGGACATGACCAGGGCAGAGGGAACGCCTTTCCCGGAAACGTCGCCGATGCAGAAATACAGCCGGCCGTCGCGCACGAGAAAATCATACAAATCGCCGCCCACGGCCTTGGCCGGGGTCAGGCACGCATAGATTTCGAGGTCGTCGCGTTGGGGGGAGAGCGTGAAATCCGTGGGCAGCATGGACATCTGGATCTCGCGGGCGATGGACAGTTCGCTTTCCATCGACGCTTTCTGGGCCGTGGTGGCCGTCAGTTCCCGGACATAATCCGCCAGGGAAGTCTGCATGTCGGCAAAGGAATCGCGCAGCATGCCGATTTCATCCTGGTGACGGATTTCGGGAAGCGGCGTGTTGAAATCGCCCTTCGCCACCTCCTTCGCCGACCGGGCGAGGTACTGGAGGGGCTGGACCGTCCTCCGGATCATGAGCCGGCTGGCCAGGGCGATCAGCAGCATCCCGAGCAGCATCATCCCGAGGATGAAGAGCCCCTGCTGGAGGCCCGGACTGAGCACGGCGGATAGGGGGACGACGATTCCCACGGACCATCCCGTCTTGTCGATGGGCGCATAATACACGTAGGAAGGAATACCGTCGATGACCGTTTTCTCCCGCCCTTTCCCGCCGGCCAGCATCGCATGGCCGATATGGACATAGCTGGTATCTCGCGGGGCTGCCTGACCATTGACGTCGAAATAACTCTTCTCGAGCATGCGGTCGGCGTCGGGATGGGCCATGAAATCTCCTTCCTGATCCAGCAGGAAGGAATAGGGCTGGTGTTCCGCATCGTCCGGGATCCGGTCCCGCTCATGGACAATCCGGTCGATTTCCCGCATCTGCCCGGCCAGCCAGCCCGGCGAGGCCTCGACGCGGAGCACGGCGACGATGCGTCCCTCCGGGTCATGGACGGGAAGGGAATACGAGCAGAGCATCACTTTGGCTCCGTCCCTGTCCAGATGGGGATCGAGCCAGACGTCGGTCCCTGTCGTGAGGGTCAAGTTGAAGAGAGGGGAGTCGTGATAGTTCTGCTCCGGGACACTGAGCTGGCGGCGTACCATGTTTCCGTCTTCCCTGCGGCTGACCGAGGGCTCGAACCAATGGCCTTCTTTCGGGAAATAATCGGCGACAAAGGCGACGGCGCAGCCCCTGAGGTGGGCATTCAGCCCCAATTCCCGTTCCAGGGAGGCATAGACGGCATCCGGACTGGAGAGATCCCGCTCCACGCCTTCCCGGACGTTGACGGCCGACACTTCGACCGATCGCAGGATTCCCTGGACCTTCTCATTGGTCAAATCCAGGACGTCCGCGTAATGGGCGTCGGACAGCCCGGTCATCCCCGACTCGGTCTTGAGGAAGACGACGGCGGCCACGGCCGACATCATCAGGATCCACAGCAGGAGAATCCGTCGCGTCAGCCGGTCGGCGAAGGAGTGCATGGGTTTTTTCACGCCTCCCGGTGCGATTATTCCGTGAACTTCTTCCCGGAGCCCCAGGCCTGGCCGACGACCTCGCCGAGGGCCCGGTAGGTCAGGGCCGCCGCATCGAAGACGATGGGCTGGAGCTTGCCCAGGTCGACCTTGCCCTCCGTGAGGATGCACGGGTCGGCGCTCATGTTCACCACCTCACCGACGAGGATGCCGTCCTTCCAGCTGACGACCTTGCACTCCAGGGTCAGGGGATACTGGTCGATGATGGGCGCATCCACATTCGGGCTGGGGGAGACCGTGAATCCGACCTTGGCCACCTTGTCAGGAACCTTGGCGCCGCTGGCGATGCCCAGGTAGTCGGACTCCGCGACGGTTCGGACATCGGCAAAACTGACCGTGAAAGCGCCCGTAAGCTCGATATTCTCGGTGGTCTTGTGCTTGGACATGCTGACGACGATCTGGTTGTGATCGTACTGGCCCGCCCAGGCGGCCATCATCACGTCGGGGGTATGGTCCTTGTCCCAGGTGGCAATCATCACGCAGGGCTGGGGCGTGGTCATCAGGGCATGCGCCGGGCCGAAATTCTGGCGGCCGGCGACTTCGTTGAAACTTTTGTTGGTATCCATCGGTTACTTGCTATTTATGCGAATGTAAAGATAATGAAAATAATGGAATGTTTTTCCCCCGCATTCTTTGACAGGGAATTGTATTTTTGCGTATATTTATCAGCAAATGAACCATTTACCTCAAATCATGAAACGCACTGTCCTTTTTGTCCTGATGCTCGCCGCGCTCTCTGCGGCGGCGCAGCAGCGGAACCCCGTCGTTCCGTCCTTCACCGGAACCGTTGAAGATTTCAAGCCGAACGTCACCAACCAGCTGGGTCACCAGTATCCCATGGTGAACTCCCAGGGCGCTGTCCGGGCGCAGCTCCGTGCCCCGCAGGCGCAGGCCGTCCAGCTGGACATCGCCGGCAAACGGTATGAGATGACCAAGGATGAGAACGGCGTCTGGACCGGCACGTCCGATCCCCAGGATGTCGGCTTCCACTACTATCAGCTGAATGTCGACGGCGCCTCGGTGCCCGATCCCGGCAGCATCTATTTCTTCGGCGCCGGCCGCTGGGGCAGCGGTATCGAGATCCCTTCCGCCGACATGGATTTCTGGCAGGTCAAGAACGTTCCCCAGGGTGTCATCGAAGAAAGATATTACTGGTCCAAGGCGACGGAGAGCATGCGCCACTGCTTTGTCTACCTGCCCGCCGAGTACCAGAAGAACTCGAACAAGAAATACCCCGTCCTCTATCTCCAGCATGGAAATGCCGAGAATGAGCAGGGTTGGTCCGCGCAGGGGCACACCGGCCAGATCCTGGACAACCTGATCGCCGAGGGCAAGGCGGTTCCGTTCATCGTGGTGATGGACTACGGCCAGGGCCAGAACATCCATCTCGTCGGGGAGTATGCCCAGCAGGTACCTGCACCCGAGCCGGGACGGCGCGGTGGTAACGACAATTTCCAGGTGGTCCTCTTGACGGACATCATCCCGATGGTGGAGAAAGAATATCGCGTGATCGCCGATGCGCAGCACCGCGCCATGGCCGGCCTGTCGATGGGCGGCGGCCAGACCCGGCGGATCACCCTGGCCAATCCGACGACCTTCGCGTATGTGGGCATGTTCAGCGGCGGCGTCATGAGCGTGGAAGACATCCAGAATGCGGCAGGTTTCCAGAAGACGAACAAGGTGGTCTTCATGAGCTCCGGCAGCAAGGAGAATCCCCGCGTGAGGGAAGCGGCCGAGAACCTGAAGAAGATCGGCATCAACGCCGTCGGCTATGTCTCCGAAGGCACGGCCCACGAATGGCACACCTGGCGCCGCAGTCTCTACCAGTTCGCCCAGCTGCTGTTCAAGTAGCGCCTACCCCAATACGACATCGAGCACCATCATCAGGATGAAGCCGAGGGCGAATCCGATCGTGCCATATTCGAGTGCTCGCCCTGGGAATATTCCGGGACGAGCTCTTCGACTACGACATAGAGCATGGCACCGGCCGCAAAAGCCAGCATGTAGGGCATGATGCCCAGGATGGAGGTCGCCAGGAACAGGACCAATGCGCCGCCGACGGGTTCGACAATGCCGCTCAGCGCACCGATTCCGAACGATCTCCAGCGGGAGTTGCCCTCCGCCCGGAGCGGCATCGAAATGATGGCTCCTTCCGGTACGTTCTGGATGGCGATTCCCAGCGACAGGGCCAGGGCGCCGGCCATGTTGAAATCGGCCGTCAGGGCGCCTGCGATGGCGACGCCGACGGCCATTCCCTCCGGGAAGTTATGGATGGTGACCGCCAAAGCCAGCTTCGTGGTGCGCGAAAGGCGGCTTTCTGGGCCTTCCGGACCGCCGACCGGGTGGATGTGCGGGGTGATGTAGTCGATCAGCAGCAGGAAGGCGAAACCGGCCAGCAGGCCGACGGCGGGCGGGATGACGGCCGCGGCACCGCTGCCCATTTCGATGGACGGGATGATAAGGGACCATACGGATGCCGCCACCATCACGCCGGAGGCGAATCCCAGCAGGACTTTCTGCAGCAGGGGAGGCATCTCCCTTTTCATGAAAAACACGAAGGCCGATCCCAGGGCTGTCCCCAGGAAAGGTATCAATAATGCGATCAGGACCGGACTCATGGCAGGACGGTAGTTTGTCGCTGCAAAGTTAGGGATTATCCGGTTGCCGGACAATCCCTAACTGTTGGTATGTCAGATCCCGGCGCCGTCCAGGAACTCTTCGTGGGTCCTGCCCTGGAGAATCCTGGAATAGGGAGGAACGCTGTGGGTGAGCCATACGTTGCCTCCGATGACGGAACCTTCCCCGATCGTAATCCTTCCCAGCAAGGATGCGTTGCTGTAGACCGTGACGTTGTCCTCGATGACCGGATGACGCGGCACGTTCCTTGGCCTTCCCGACTCGTCGTACTTGAAGTTCTTCGCGCCGACAGTGACGCCTTGATAAAGGGTCACATGGTTCCCGATGACGGCAGTTTGGCCGACGACGACGCCGGTACCGTGGTCGATCGCGAAATGATGCCCGATCCGGGCCTGGGGATGGATGTCAATCCCCGTGGCAGAATGGGCATATTCCGTAAGCATCCGAGGAATAACCCCGACGCCGAGGCCGTCCAGTTCATGGGCGACCCGGTAATGGACCATAGCGGTGACGGCGGGGTAGCAGTAGACAATCTCCTGGGTATCGCTGGCGGCCGGATCGTTTCCGCCGATCGCTTCGACATCCTGGGCGAGAAGCTCCGCCAGGAAAGGGATCCTTTCCTGGAAGAGGGACGCTTTTTCCGGTCCGCATAGATTGGATAAAGCTTGCACTGCTTCGTCTACCGAACGCTCGTACGGGTTCGGGCTGTACTCCGGGAAGAAGGCGTCGAACAGGGACTCCATCATCGCCCGGAGGGTGATCCGCATGGTTTTGACCGGAATATCCATCGCTGATCAGTTTCGGTAGAACAGGCCGGTGGACAGGTATCTTTCTCCCGTATCCGGAAGAAGTGCCACGATCATCTTTCCGGCGAAGCGTTCCTCACGGGCGAGAGAGAGGGCGGCAAAGAAGGAGGCTCCGGATGATATGCCCACAAGCAGCCCTTCCTTCGCAGCAAGCAGCCGGGATGAAGCGGCGGCATCCTCGTCCGAGACAGGAATCACTTGGTCGATGACGGTGGCATCATACGTCGCCGGCACGAATCCCGCTCCGATTCCCTGGATCTTGTGGCTTCCGCTTCTTCCTTGCGTTAGGACAGGACTCCCGGAAGGTTCCACGGCTACGACCTGCAAGGAGGGTTTATGCCTTTTCAGGGCCCTTCCGGTGCCGCTGACCGTTCCGCCGGTCCCGACACCGCCGACAAACACGTCGACCGCTCCATCGGTATCCCGCCAGATTTCCTCGGCGGTCGTCCGCTCGTGGGCGAGGGGATTGGAGGGATTGACAAACTGACCGAGAATGACGGAGCCGGGGATGGACTCCTTCAGTTCCTGGGCCTTGGCGATTGCACCCTTCATTCCCTGGGAGGCGGGGGTGAGCTCCAGCCTGGCACCTAACGCGGCCAGCAGGTTCCTTCTTTCGAGGCTCATCGACTCAGGCATCGTGAGGATTACCTTGTATCCTTTCGACGTCCCGACCCAGGCGAGGCCGACGCCGGTATTTCCGCTGGTGGGCTCGATGATGGTGGCGCCGGACTGGAGGAGACCGTCCTTCTCGGCGTCCCGGATCATTTGGAGAGCAATCCGGTCTTTGACCGAGCCGCCGGGGTTGAAGGCTTCGATTTTCAGGATGAGGCGGGCTTTCTGCCCTTCGAATCCGCTGACCTCCAGGAGGGGCGTGTTCCCGATGAGGTCCGTGAGTGATTTGTAGATCATGGTTTGTTCGTTTTATATAAGTGAATAATGTGCTTTGATGGCATAAAAAAGAATGCACCGTCCTCTCCAGGATGATGCATCTATACGCTTTCCCGCGCGGGGAATCTGTCAGGATATACCTGTCAACAACGCGTGCACCATCCTTCCGGGGTGGTACAACAACAGGTCATATGCAGATTCTGACGCACAGGTACAGATGTCTCTGGCAAATTTAATTAAAAATTTTTTAAAATCGCAAATATCTTGAAACGAAAAGGAAACTCGGTCGTTCTCCCCGAGGGAATGAGGTAATAATCAATTATTTTTCTTACATTTGAGGCATGTTAGTCAAGTGTATCCTTCTCATCCTGTTCTTTGCCGTGATGATCGGGGGCGGCATCTATTGCCGGCGGACCGCATCTGATGTTCAGGGTTTCGTCCTGGGAGGCCGCAATGTCGGCTCCTGGCTTACGGCATTCGCATTCGGTACGTCCTACTTCTCGGCGGTCATCTTCGTCGGCTACGCCGGTCAGTTCGGCTGGAAATACGGTCTGGCCGCCACCTGGATCGGCCTGGGCAACGCCCTCATCGGCTCGCTCCTGGCCTGGCGGATCCTGGGTCGCCGCACGCGCCTGATGACGCAGCATCTGCAGAGCGCCACGATGCCCGATTTCTTCGGGAAGCGTTTCTTCAGCACCCCGCTCAAGGTCGCCGCGTCCGTCATCGTGTTCATTTTCCTGATTCCTTATACTGCGTCGCTCTATAACGGCCTCTCACGACTTTTCAGCATGGCTTTCCATGTGGATTACGTCTGGTGCGTGGTAGGCATGGCCGTCCTCACCGGCATCTACGTGGTGGTCGGCGGTTACATGGCGACAGCCGTGAACGATTTCATCCAGGGATTGATCATGCTGGTGGGCATCTGCGCCGTCATCGCGTCCGTGCTCAACGGAAATGGCGGCTTCACCGCGGCTGTGGAGAGTCTGTCGCAGATTCCGTCCGAGTCGGCGCCCGCGCTGAACGGCGCTTTTGTCTCTTTCCTGGGGCCGCAGCCCATCTACCTGCTGGGTGTGGTGATGTTGACCTCCCTGGGTACCTGGGGACTGCCGCAGATGGTGGGCAAGTTCTACGCGATCCGCAACGAGGCGGCCATCCGCAAGGGTACGTTCATCTCCACCTTCTTCGCCATCATCGTGGCGGGCGGATGCTATTTCCTGGGCGGTTTCGGCCGGCTGTACGGCCAGTCCATCGAGTACACCGCAGCCGGTACGCCGGTTTACGACAGCATCGTCCCGTCCATGCTCGCCACCCTGCCGGACCTGATGATCGGCGTCGTGATCATCCTGGTCCTCTCCGCGTCTATGTCGACCTTGTCCTCGCTGGTGCTCACCTCCGGATCCACGCTGACGCTGGACATCATTGACCCCGCCATGGCCAAAGCACGTCAGGGCAAGCATATGACGGACCGCACCCAGCTGCTCAGCATCCGGTTGCTCGTGCTGTTCTTCATCATCGTCTCTTCCGTGATCGCCATCGTCCAGGCCAAGAGCTCCGTGACCTTCATCGCGCAGCTCATGGGCATTTCCTGGGGCGCGCTGGCCGGCGCTTTCCTGGCCCCGTTCCTGTACGGCCTCTACTGGAAGCGCACGACTTCCGCCTCGGTCTGGGCCTCCTTCATCGTGGGCGTGGGGGTGATGTGCGGCTGCATGTACTGCACCTTCACGGGCAAGACTTTCATCAGCCCGTACTTCACTTCACCGATCAATGCCGGTATGCTGGCGATGCTGCTGGGCCTGGTGGTCGTGCCCGTGGTAAGCCTCTGCACCAAGCAAAGCCGGAAAGCGGAGGTCGACGAGATGTTCAGCTGCTACAGCAGCACGGTGAAGGTCCGCGCCACGGACGCCCTGTCCGAGGAAACGGAACAGCAGGACTAGAAAACGAACGTATAACCGATACCCAACGTGTGACAGGCGGCCGTCAGGCCGCCTTTGTCGTATAGGTGGAACATATAGAAGAAATCCAGCCCGTGGCCTTTCCCGAGGCTGATTTCCGTACCGGCATAGTGCAGGGAACGCACCCATTTCCCGGTGTCGAAGCTGCTGAAGAACTCGTACATCAGATAAGGGGTGAAAATGCTTTCAGGAGCCTTGTATTGCCCGCGGAGCCTGGTGCGCAGGGTGTTGGTGAAAGCTCCCGCATCCGGATTGTAGGCCAGTTCGTACTTCTCTCGGAGCGCAAGGGCCAGGCCTTCGCGCTTGAGGGTTTCGGTAAGGCAGAGGACCGCCTTGTGCTGGGTGATGCCGCCCGCCGCCGGGATCTGCCAATACTCATAACTCAGGTCGCCCTTGAGCCAGCTGTTGAAGTTGTATCCGCCGCCGGCCATGGCGAACCAGCACTCCGTACCGTGGATGTTGTCATAGGAGCGGTGCTCGAGACGGGCCATGGCGTAGGGGGCGCCAAGGGATTTGACAAGCTGGACGCTGCTCCAGGTTCCGAGGTCGGAACTGGTCTGGGCATGGGCGGTCTTTGCGGCGAATAACGCAGAGACGGCCAGAAGGGTAACAATTATTCTTTTCATACACTACTGATTACCAGGAGCGAAGGTACAAACAATAAAAAAATTAAAAAAGTTTTTGCTTTTTAAATTTTTTGCGTATCTTGCACCCGGAAAAGGTTAGGAACGCAGTGTTACGCACCCTTAATAATTTCTCTCAGCAGCAGTCTTGGAACCAGCAGGTCCCGAGCGCTTCTGCGTGTGTATAACTCCAGCCTTATGCTGCGCATCCAAATAGAAGCAAATAGAAATCGAAGATAGTTCAGAGGCTGGGCCCGAGGGGTTCAGCCTCTTTTCATTTTCAGTCAGTCAGTAAACAGTTAGTATAGTAGTTCAATTCTTAATGCATCATTGTTATGGACAGATCTGATTTAGTCAAGGAGTCCTTCGTGAAGAAGGAAGTTCCGGCCTCGATTCCCGCAGGCAAAACCTCCGATTACTATGGAGAACTGGTCTTCGACCGGAAGAAGATGTGCAAGTATCTGGATGTGGAAAGTCTCCATGCGTTGCTTGACTGTATCGAAGGCGGCAAACCGCTCGACCGGAAGACGGCGGACGGTGTCGCCCGCGGCATGAAAGAATGGGCGATCGAGCACGGTGTCACGCACGTCACCCACTGGTTCCAGCCCCTGACCGAGGGTACCGCCGAAAAGCATGACTCCCTGATCGACTATGACGGGAAGGGCGGCGTGATCGAAACCTTTGACGGCAAGATGCTTGCCCAGCAGGAGCCGGACGCCTCGTCCTTCCCGAGCGGCGGTATCCGGGCCACCTTCGAAGCCCGCGGCTATACCGCGTGGGATCCGACCTCTCCGGTCTTCATCCTGGATGACACACTTTGCATTCCGACTGTCTTTGTTTCCTATACCGGCGAGGCCCTGGACTACAAGACCCCGCTCAAGAAGGCCCTCAAGGCCGTCAGCGACGCGGCTGTCCCCATCTGCCAATACTTCGACCCGAGTGTGACCAAAGTCTATTCTTACCTGGGCTGGGAGCAGGAGTATTTCCTGGTCGATGAAGGCCTCTATTCCGCCCGTACGGACCTGATGATCACCGGCCGGACCCTGTTCGGACATAATTCCTCCAAGAACCAGCAGCTGGACGACCATTATTTCGCGGCCATCCCGCCGCGTGTGGCGGCTTTCATGCGTGAACTGGAGATTACCGGCCATCGGCTGGGCATTCCGATCAAGACCCGCCACAACGAGGTCGCCCCGAACCAGTTCGAACTCGCGCCCATCTACGGCGAAACGAACCTCGCAAACGATCAGAACCAGCTCGTCATGAACTTGATGAACCAGATCGCCCGCAAGCACGGTTTCGTGGTGCTGCTCCACGAAAAGCCTTTCGACGGGGTGAACGGTTCCGGCAAGCACAACAACTGGTCGCTCGGTACGGACACGGGTACCCAATTGCTGGCGCCCGGCAAGGATGCCAAGGGCAACCTGCAGTTCGTCACTTTCTTCGTGAACGTGCTCGCCGCCGTCCAGAAACACAACGGCCTGCTGAAGGCGTCCATCGCCAGTGCGACGAACGCGCATCGTCTGGGCGCCAACGAAGCGCCGCCCGCCATCGTTTCCGCTTTCCTCGGCCGTACGATGACCGATGTTCTGCACAAACTGATGGAAGTGCCCTCTGACACCCCGATTGAAATCGCGGGCAAGAAAGGAAAGAGCGTGGGTCTGGTGGAGATTCCGGAAATCTTCGTGGACAACACCGACCGCAACCGTACCTCGCCGTTCGCTTTCACCGGCAACCGTTTCGAGTTCCGGGCGGTGGGTTCCTGCGCCAACTGCGCCGGCGCGATGACCACGCTGAACGCGGCAGTCGCCGAGCAGCTCATCTCGTTCAAGGCTGCCGTGGATACGGAGATTGCCAAAGGAAAGAAAACGAACGTCGCCATCATGGACGCCCTGAAGCCGATCATCAAGTCGATCATCGACGTGGTCTGCTTCGATGGTAACGGTTATACCGAGGAATGGAAACAGGAGGCCATCCGCCGCGGACTCGACGTGGAGACCAACGTGCCCAAGATGTTCTGCGAGTTCACTAAGCCGGCTGCCGTGGAGATGTTCACCAAGACGGGCGTCTACACCCAGAAGGAACTGGAGGCCCGCAACGAAGTGAAATGGGAGACCTATGTCAAGAAGGTCCAGATCGAGTCCCGTGTGATGGTCCGCATGGCCATCAACCACATCATTCCGGCCGCCATCGCCTACAAGACCGCCTTGATGAAGGAGCTGACCCTGGCGAATGAGCTCTTTGGGAATCTGGACAGCTGCCGTACCGAGGTGCGTGTCCTCGAGCGTATCAACAAGTATGTGGAGGAAGTGGGTGTCAAGGCACAGGAGATGAAGGAGGCCCGCAAAGCCGCCAACGCCATCGAAGGTGAGTACGAGCGAGCCCTTGCGTACCATGAGATCGCCGAGAGCCTTTACGCGTTGCGCAAACCCATCGACAAGCTCGAGGAAGTGGTGGACAACAAGCTGTGGCCGCTTCCGAAGTACCGCGAACTGCTCTTCATCAGCTAGCACCCATGAAACAAGGATTATACGATGCGGCATCGGAACATGATGCCTGCGGAATCGGTATGGTCGTCAACATCCGGGGCGACAAGACCCATGAGCTGGTGGACAATGCCCTGACGGTGCTCGAGAACATGAGTCACCGCGGGGCCGAAGGGGCCGATGGAAAATCGGGCGACGGCGCCGGCATCCTGGTCCAGATACCGCACGAATTCATTCTCCTCCAAGGGATTCCCGTACCGGAGAAAGGACGCTATGGCACAGGCCTGATGTTCTTGCCCAAAGACGAAGTCAAGCGCAAACGGATCCTTGAATCCGTGCGCGCGGAGGTCGAGCACGATGGCTGCATTCTGAGCCATATCCGG
>ONJB01000025.1 GCA_900318015.1 uncultured Bacteroidales bacterium
CTCCATCGACGCGATGGCGGCCGGCTCCAAGGACCGCTACTTCCAGTCCGACAAGGTGGAACTCAAGAAACTGGTCCCGGAAGGCATCGTGGGCCGGGTCCCGTACAAGGGCACCCTCGCCGAGACGGTGTACCAGCTGGTGGGCGGCCTCCGCTCCGGCATGGGCTACTGCGGCGCGAAGGACCTGGAGGCGCTCAAGAGCGCCAAGTTCACCCGCGTCACCGCGAGCGGCATGACCGAGAGCCATCCGCACGACATCACCATCACCAAGGAAACCCCCAACTATTCCCGCGGTGAATAAGATCCTGATCCTTGACTTCGGCTCCCAGGTGACCCAGCTGATCGGCCGCCGCCTGCGGGAGCTGAATGTCTATTGCGAGATCTTTCCCTTTGACAAGATGCCGGCGCTGGACGATACCGTCAAGGGTATCATCCTGTCCGGCAGCCCTTGTTCCGTCCGCGACGCCAACGCCCCGCAGTTCGACCTGGACTGCGTGAAAGGCAAGCTTCCGGTCCTGGGCATCTGCTACGGCGCGCAGTATATCGCGCACCGCTGCGGCGGCAAGGTCGAAGGCTCCCTCGCCCGGGAATACGGTCGGGCGATGCTGGACGTCATCCGTCCGGATTCTCCGCTCATGGACGGCGTCAAGGTCCATTCCCAGGTATGGATGTCCCACGGCGACACCATCTCCCGCCTGCCGGAAGGGGGCGTCGCCATCGCCCAGACCGCCGACATCCCGTACGCCGCCTACCAGATCGTGGGCGAACCCACCTTCGCGGTCCAGTTCCACCCCGAGGTCTTCCATACGGAAGAGGGGACGAAGATCCTGTCGAACTTCGCCCTCGGCATCTGCGGCTGCGCGGGCGACTGGACGCCGGATTCCTTCATCGAAACCACGGTGGCGGACCTCCGCGCGAAGCTCGGGGACGACAAGGTCATCCTGGGCCTCAGTGGCGGGGTGGATTCCACCGTCGCCGGCGTGCTGCTGCACAAGGCCATCGGCCACAACCTCACCAGCATCTTCGTCAATAACGGCCTCCTCCGGAAGAACGAGTTCGAGGATGTCCTCGCCTCGTACCAGGACATGGGCCTGAACGTCATCGGGGTCGATGCTTCCAAGGCTTTCCTCGACGCCCTCGCCGGTGTCACCGAGCCCGAAGCCAAGCGGAAGGTCATCGGCCGCCTGTTCGTGGAGACTTTCGACAAGTACGCCCGGCAGATCGAAGGCGCCCGCTGGCTCGCCCAGGGCACCATCTATCCGGACGTCATCGAGTCCGCCGGCATTCCCGGCATCGCCTCCAAGATCAAGAGCCATCATAACGTGGGCGGCCTGCCCAAGGAGATGAACCTGCAGGTCGTGGAACCCCTCCGGATGCTGTTCAAGGATGAAGTCCGCCGCGTCGGACGCGCCCTGGGCATCAAGGAAGAGCTCGTGAACCGGCACCCTTTCCCGGGCCCATCCCTCGGCGTCCGCATCCTGGGCGACGTGACGGAGGAGAAGCTCCGCATCCTGCGCGAGGCCGACGACATCTACATCAAGGCGCTCCGCGCCTACGACTGCACCGGCATGGGCTTCCGCAGCGCCTCCGACCCGCGCGTCATGGCCACGAACCTGTACGACGCCATCTGGCAGGCGGGCGTGGTCCTGCTGCCCATCCGCAGCGTCGGCGTCATGGGGGACGAGCGCACCTACGAGCACCCGGTCGCGCTCCGCGCGGTGGTCTCCACCGATGCGATGACCGCCGACTGGTTCCCCCTCCCGTACGACTTCCTCGCCGAGGTATCCAACGACATCATCAACAAGGTCCGGGGCGTGAACCGCGTCGTGTACGACGTGAGCTCGAAGCCGCCGGCAACCATCGAATGGGAATAAAACGAAAATTAACAATTTAGCTTTTCAAGACATGACTACTGGAAACGTTCGTCCCGCCGACATGGAGCGGATCACGACCCCCGCGCTGGCCAAGAAATTCATCGATGAACAAGTCAAGGAACTGCGTGCGCAGATCGGCGACAAGAAGGTCCTCCTCGCCCTTTCCGGCGGCGTGGATTCCTCCGTCGTCGCGGCGCTCCTCATCAAGGCCGTGGGCAAGCAGCTGGTTTCCGTCCATGTGAACCATGGACTTCTCCGCAAGGGCGAGCCCGAGCAGGTGGTGCGCGTGTTCCGCGACGAGCTCGACGCCAACCTCGTGTATGTGGACGCTGTCGACCGCTTCCTGGACAAGCTGGCCGGCGTCGCCGACCCCGAGCAGAAGCGCAAGATCATCGGTGCGGAATTCATCCGCGTGTTCGAGGAGGAAGCCCGCAAGCTGGACGGCATCAGCTTCCTGGCCCAGGGTACCATCTACCCGGACATCGTGGAATCCGGCCCCGTCAAGTCCCACCACAATGTGGGCGGTCTCCCCGAAGACCTCCAGTTCGAACTCGTGGAGCCCATCAAGCTCCTCTTCAAGGACGAGGTCCGCGTCGTCGGCAAGGAGCTGGGTCTCCCCGACAACATGGTCTTCCGTCAGCCGTTCCCCGGCCCCGGCCTGGGTGTCCGCTGCACCGGCGCCATCACGCGCGACCGGCTGGAGGCCCTGCGCGAGAGTGACGCCATCCTGCGCGAAGAGTTCGCGAAGAACGGCCTGGAAGGCAAGGTCTGGCAGTACTTCACCATTGTCCCCGACTACAAGTCCACGGGCGTCAAGGACAACAAGCGCAGTTGGGACTGGCCGGTCATCATCCGTGCCGTCAACACCCGCGACGCGATGACCGCCACCATCGAGGAGATCCCTTACGAGCTCCTGCACCACATCACGAAGCGCATCATCACGGAGGTTCCGGGTGTGAACCGCGTGCTGTACGACCTCACCCCGAAGCCCACGGGCACCATCGAGTGGGAATAGACCCTTGGAAACGCGCAGAGAATACGAGAGACCGGAGTGCCGGGTAAGCAAGGTGGCCCTGGAGGCGACCCTGCTTACCGGCTCTACCGACCCGCTTCCGATCGATCCCTTCGACCCGGATCTGGGTTGACGGCATCTTTTTTTCCGCACGGCCGCTTTTTTTTCGAAAACGGCTTGCACATTCGGAAAAAAGTAGTACCTTTGCAGTCCCGATTTCGGGATATTGAGATATGGTGTAATGGTAGCACTACAGATTCTGGCTCTGTCAGTGAGGGTTCGAGTCCTTCTATCTCAACTGAAAATCAGCCTTCGTCAAGCTGATTTTTATTTTGAAAAAACGACGGCGGGGTAGCTCAGCTGGTTAGAGCGTCGGATTCATAATCCGGAGGTCGTGGGATCGTGACCCACTCCCGCTACCCGCTTGCACCTGAAACAACCTCACTATATACCCGGCGCTTTTCAGCGGCGGATTTTTTATTGTCTATCAAGAGATTTGTGACCATATATGCGACCAGTAATGTGTGACCAAATAAATGGTCGCATTTTATGACACCACGGTGTTGTCTCGTGTACACTGCTGATGCGTACACGTAAATGTATCCCCAAAGGCGAATTCTTGTACGCATCTCACGACAATTGGGGGTTCGTGTGAGATTGGTGCGAGATGCGTACAAAGAACAAGGCTTGGAGTGCTTTCCAGTTGTACGCTTCGTCAACTCTGCCGGACAAATCCACCTCGAGGAAGCTAGACTTGCGCTGATACCGGCTTTGATGAGTATGAGATTGTGAAGTAACGCTATTTGAGAAAGGGCTAATGCCCTTTTTCTTATCGGCCAATTGACTTATCTTTACATCGAGGAAAGATAAGTTTGAACGGAACAAAAAACTCCCGGGCCGTGAGGCTCGGGAGTAAGTGTTTTAGAAGGCGAGGAAGGGACGGACTTTCGCGGGATAGTCATTGCCGTTGAAGGGGAAATTCGTCGATGTCTTAGATTCCGGTTTAGGTTTGATAGTAGAGTATAGATGGTCTCCACTTCCCTCCACTGAGCCCAGATTCATCCGAAAAGCCTTATCGTCATTGTACTCGGAGCTGGTCCAATAATTGTCGGAAATGTTTTGTTGTTCGGAAGGCATTCCGAAACGGTCGTAGGTGAATTCATAATCCTTGTGGAAGTCCTCATACAATTTCGACAGCCGGTCATTCAGGGATTTGACCAGAAGATTGTTCGGGTTTCCGTCATTGCTCATGACTAATACACGTATCAGATCGCCTAGGTTTCCTCCTTCATTCAACCAATTCTTTCCATTATTGTTCGTCCACTGATCCATATGGTCTGCCCTGCCGAAGCCGTCTTTGCTGATGGTGTACATCCATTGTCCAATGGAGGGAAGGAACCAGCCCGTAGTGACTTTTTTGGTCTTGGTGACCCCATTTTCAGTAACCTCTTTTTCCTGAACGACAGGAACGTTATAGGCTTTCGCTATGGATGCGGCCGTCGTTTCGCTCAGCGTAGTGGTGATGCTGTTAGTATTCTTATAACCACTCAAATTGTCGGCCGCGATTGTCCCTCGAGGTGTAGTAACGTAGTTATCGGTACAATGCTGTCTGATCGTTGTACTCCATTTAACCCTCTCTGCGGCATTGTGCAGCGCCATCACCAGGCCGTGACCGAAATCATCGCCGTCCGCTTCGGTAATGGCATCGTCAATGGCTTTCTTGGCCGGGTCGGAAAAGTTGTGGTTGACATATACGATAATTCCTACGATCTGAGCGCTTCCTTCGGGGTGGTTCATGCGGCCATAGGTACCGTCGCTCCAGAAGGGGTCGCCCAATTGGGGTCCATAGGTGATATCGCGGGTAATCGTGTATTGTGTGTTGCGGGTCAACGTCGTGTTATGGTTTTTGAAGGAAATTTCCCGGTCTGCGACGGTAAGGGAGAAATCAGCCAGAGACTGTCCACCAGGAACGACGGCGATGAAATTCACCGTGTAGTCATGACCATCTTCTTCGACACGGACGAAGGGCACATCGGCAAAAGCCTCGAACTGGGAAGTCCGCAGATCCACCTTCGCGTCGCCACCTTGGCCCACTTCATGGGTTCCGTCGAACTTGAAGGTGATGGCAAACTGCATGAATGCCGCTTGCTGCAGAAGAGTTCCCGCATGGTCGCCAAATGGAACTCGCGTAGTAAACTTACTATAATTCTCGACGGCATGCCGCAACAGCGTCATTCCTTCGGGGGCCCCAGTCGGAATCTTGCCGACCAGCGCCTTGGCATACGTGGTCGTATCCGCATTACCGGCATGAATGAGCGTGATTTCCAATTGCGTGTTATCGGCTGGAGCATCTTTGCTCGTCAAATAGGAGAGGGTGCCGGACCATTCGGTACCATTCTGGGTTAATTCGCCCTCGATATCCGTACGGTCGCCTAATCCCTTGACCTTCAGGATGTCATCCGGATGGAATGTATAGGCGTTTCCCTCATAAGTCACTCTCGTGGACTCCGTGCCCACTTTCAAGCTATAAGGTATCGTCGTCCTTTCCGGGACGATTTCCGGTTCCTGCGTATCTGGAGGAGTGATCTCTTCCAGGGCAGGTGCATGGCAGGCTGTCAGCAGAAGGAGAGCAGCGGCGCAGACTGAAAAGAGCCTGTTCATCGTTTGCATTGTCATGGTCTGGGTTCTCCTTATTACTCGAGTTCGTGCCCGTCTTGCAATCCTCCGCTCTCCAGATTGTAGGACCCGTGATAATCTACCCGCGTTTGCGAGTCGGTCAAGAAATTGCGTTCGACTCGAAATACAAGGACCTCGGACTCCGGAGCCTCGTAGGTCTTGCCTGATTTACTGGAAACCATATTATTAAATATTTTGATTACCAAGGGCTCAAATTTACGGGCAATTCCGCGAAATACCAAGCTTTTTGCCTGAAAATCAACGGGGATGCAATCTGTCCAGGGGCTTTCTTTGTTTTTGGAAAAAAGTTTCCTATCTTGCGGAACGAACTAATAATCAATGCCATGAACATCCTCATTACCCTGCTCTTCGGAGCCATTGCCGGCTGGCTGGCCGGGTTCTTCGTGATCAAGGAGAAAGGCGGACTCATCTGGAACATCATCATCGGCCTGCTCGGCGGTGTCGTCGGCGGCTGGCTGCTGGGCAAGATTGGCGCGACCGGTTCCTTCTGGTCCATGTGGTATGGCCAGATCGTCAGCGCCGTCATCGGCGCCGTGGTCCTGATCTTGGTCTGGCGCCTGATCAAGAAGATCCTGAAGTAGGGGATTTCCCGAAATAACGGCCGGCTACAGCTGGTCGATGATGTCTCTCACGAGGGCGTTCCAGTCGACAACCCGGTTGGGTTTCGGGGAATAGCCCAGGACCACTACGACGAGGTCCTTGGAGGGAATGATGAAGATTTCCTGGCCGTCGTGGCCCTGGCAGTTGAACATGTCCTCGGGGATGTCCGGCCAGAATTTGTCCTTGTTCAGCCAGAAGAATGAGCCGTAGCCGTCCTTGCTGTCGGAGGCCGGGGTGACGGTATAGTCCACCCAGCCTTCGGGGAGGATGCGCTGCCCCTGGAAGACACCGTCGTCCAGGTACAGCTGCCCGAGGCTGGCGAATTCGCGGGCGGTGATGTACAGGTAGGACGAGCCCACCGGCGTACCGCTCATGTCCGGCTCGAAAACCGGATTGTGGATTCCCAGCGGGGCGAAGAGCCGCTCGCGGTAATAGGTGAGGAACTCCTTGTCCGAGGCGAATTTGCCGCGCAGGTAGCGCATGACGATGTTCGTGCTGCCGCTGGAGTAGTACCAGAAAGTGCCGGGCTTGTGCTCGAGGGGTTTGTCGAGGGCGTACAGGCCCATGTCCTTTTCCCGGTGCAGCATCAGGTTCACGTCGGACCGGTTGCCGTAGTCCTCGTTCCACTCGAGACCGCTCTGCATCTGCATCAAGTCGTTGAGCGTGATGGTTGCGCGCTCGTCTCCCTGCCACTCGGGAATGCCCGTCGGGGCGTAGATGTCCACCATCCCGTCACCGGACATGATGCCCGCCAGGGCGTTCGTGAAGCTCTTGGCCATGCTCCAGCTCAGGAGCCGGGTGCGGGCGGTGATGCCTTCGCGGTACCGCTCGGCAACCACCTTGCCCTCGTGCAGGACGACGAAGGCGAAGGGCGTTCCGTTGTAAGCATGGTCATCGACCAGGGCCTTGGCGATGGGCGCGAGCCGCTCCGTGAGGGCGGAGTCGCCGGGTGCCAGGAAGTCCGGGCCTTCGGCCTCGGGGGCGAGGGGATACTTCTCCGCCTGCAGCGCGGCGGCTTTCTTGCCGCGGAGCAGCGTGACGCCGTATCCGTCCCGGTAGGCGGCGACGGACTTGCCCCACAGGAACCGGCTCGTCACCGTCTTGTTCTCGAAGTCCACCTTGTTGCGGGTGAACTTGATGAAGGAGAAGTGGAGGTCGAGGGCCTCCACGTCCGCGGGTTCCCGCCCGGAGACGAAAACGTCCGACGCAAGGTTCTTGGCCGCATAGCCCGTGATGATGGGCAGCAGGGAATTCAGGTAGAGGCAGCCGCCGAGGAGGGCGGCCACGAGCACCGCAAGGACGATGCGAAGGATCGTTTTCTTCTTCATACTATCTCCGAACAGGTTTGATCAGGTTGGTCCTTTACCGGTTTTCCGCGGCCTCGACGGCCTTGAAGTAGCGGTAGCTGTTCACCTTCACCTCGCCGATGGACGCCTCGTCACAGACGATGGTGCCGGCGGGATGGTTCTGCAGGCCGCTGAGGGTGCAGTAGTGGGACATCGGCCCCTCGATGGCGTCCTTCAGGGCGCGCGCCTTCTTGGAACCGAAGGCCAGGATGACGACCTCCTTGGAGGACAGGACGGTGGCGACGCCCACGGTAAGCGCCTGGGCGGGAACGGCCTCCGGATCGCCGTCGAAGAAACGGGCGTTGACCTCGCGGGTATCCTGGGTGAGCGTCACGACGCGGGTGCGGGAGCTGAGGGAGGAGAAAGGCTCGTTGAAGGCGATGTGCCCGTCTTCGCCCACACCGCCGAGGAACAGGTCGAAACCGCCGGCGTCGACGATGGCCTGCTCATAGGCCGCGCACTCGGCCTCCGGATCGGGGGCGTTGCCGTCCAGGATGTGGATGTTCTCCGCCGGCTCGTCGATCTCGTCGAACAGGTAGCGGTGCATGAAGGAGTGGTAGCTCTCCGGATGGTCCACAGGAAGCCCCACGTATTCGTCCATGTTGAAGGAGATCACGTTCTTGAAGGAGACCTCGCCGGCCTTGACCATACGGATGAGTTCGGCATAGGTGTCGATCGGGGTGGAGCCGGTGCAGAGGCCTAGGACGAAAGGCTTGTCGGAGACTTTGGCCTTCTCGTTGATCTTGGCGGCGATGTAGTGCGCCGCCCAGAGGGAGCCTTGCTTCGCGTTGTCGCGGATGATGACTTTCATGATGTCAAGTAAGTTAAATATACACTAAACTAACAGAGTTTGAGGAATACTTCGATGGCCTGGTATTCCGCCATGCCCAGCTGGTCGTAGAGCCGGGCGGTGTTCTGGGTGCGCTCCTCGGCGCGCTGCCAGAATTCGCGCGGATCCTCGCCCGGGAACGGGACGATGTCCTTCTGCGAGAGGTGGCGGAAGATGGCGTGGCGCTTCTTGACGACCTCGTCCGGGCTCAGCGGGACAGCCATGTCCACGCGGCCGAGCTCCCACTCCATCCAGGCACCCCGATAGAGCCAGATGTGGGTGTCGGAAAGCCAGTCGTTGCCTTCGGCCTTGAGCTGGTCCACGGCGTCGAGGGCGGCCTCGGTGCAAACGCGGTGCGTGCCGTGCGGGTCCGCCAGGTCGCCCGCCATGAAGATCATGTGCGGTTTCAGCTGGGCGATGAGGTCCTTGATGATGTCCACGTCGGCCTGGGTGCGCGGGTTCTTCTTGATGCCGCCGGACTCATAGAACGGGAGGTTCAGGAAGTGCGCGTTGGTGTTGTCGTTGAGGCCGAAGGAACGGACCGCGCCGCGGGCTTCGCTGCGGCGGATGGCGCCCTTCATCTCCAGCAGGGCCCGGGGTTCGGGCTCGCCGGGACGCTTGCTCTCGACGAGGGCCTTGGCCTCGTCGAACTTGTCGGCGAAGCCCAGCTGGAAGGCGGCGTCCATATGCTGGAGCACCACATCGTCGTGGACCGCCACATTGCCGGAGGTCTCGTAGGCGACATGCACGTCGTGGCCTTGGGAGGCCAGGCGGATGAAGGTGCCGCCCATCGAGATGACGTCGTCGTCCGGGTGCGGGGAGAAGATCAGGACGGTCTTCGGATACGGCTTGGCCGATACGGGCCGCGTGGCGTCCTCGGACTCGGCGCCCGGTTTGCCGCCCGGCCAGCCCGTGATCGTGTGCTGGAGGTCGTTGAAGACGTCGATGTTGATCTTGTCATACGGGCCGAACTGCTCGAGCAGTTCGCCGAGGTTGTTCTCCAGGTAGTCCTTTTCCGTGAGCTTGAGGATCGGCTTGCCGACGGTCTGGCATAGCCAGACGACCGCCTTGCGGACGAACTTGGGCGTCCATTCGCAGGGACCCACGAGCCAGGGGGCGACCACGCGGGTCAGCAGGCTCGCGGCTGTCTCGTCCACGAAGAAATGGATGTGGTCGTGGCGCTGCAGCAGGGAAGCCGGGCAGGCGGTGGTCATCTCGCCTTCGGCGATGGCCTTGACCGCCCGGGCCTTGTCCTCGCCCCAGGCCATCAGGACGATGCGGCCGGCGGTCAGCATGGTGCCGATGCCCATCGTGATGGCGCTCTGCGGGGTGGCCGCGATGTCGTGGTTGAAATTCTTGGCCTGGCGCTTGCGGGACTTGTAGGAGAGGCGGACGGTGCGAGTGCGCGTCTTCTCGTTGCTGCCGGCTTCGTTGAAACCCACCTGGCCGTCCTCGCCGATGCCGACCACCAGCAAGTCCAGGTTCCGGGCCTTCTTGTCAAATTCGGCGCAGTATTGGGATACGTACTCCTGGGGGACGGTGCCGTCGGGGATGAAGACATTCTCCTTGCGGATGTCCACCTTGTCCAGCAACATCTCGTGGAGTCGGTGGTTGCGGCTCTGGAGCGCGTCCTGGGAGGACGGATAGTATTCGTCGATGGAGACAACCTCGACGTTCCGGAAGGAAACCAGGCCGGCCTGATAGCGGCGGGCGAGTTCGTTGTACAGGGAAGTCGGGGTGGTGCCGGTCGTGAGGCCCAGGCGGAACAGCCGCCCTTCCGGCGTGGCCTTGATGGCGTCGACCACGAGGTCGGCCACCGCGTACGAAGCGGGCCGGGATTCGGGATAGATCTCGGTCCAGATTTTTTCATAGTTGTGCAGGATGCCTTTCGGGAGATTCTTCTCGATCAGGCCTCCTTCGTAAGGTAACGTGAAATGTTTTTTACTCATAACTGGTTGTCACTGAGTTCGAAGGTGTTGCCCTGGCGGATGTCGCCCGTCTGCAGGCCCTTCTTGAGCCACCTCATGCGCTGGGCGGCGGTGCCGTGGGTGAAGGATTCTTCGACGGCGTAGCCCTGGGCTTTCTTCTGAAGGTAGTCGTCGCCGATCTTGGAGGCGCAGTTGATGGCCTCCATCAGGTCGCCGTCCTCCAAGGAGCCGAACATCTGGCTCTCGTAGTGGCCCCAGACGCCGGCGTAGAAGTCCGCCTGGAGTTCGATGCGGACGCTCACGCGGTTGGCGTCGGTCTTGTTCATCCGCGCCATCTGCTGATGGGCCTGGCCCAGGGTGCCGAGCAGGTTCTGCACGTGGTGGCCCACCTCATGGGCGATGACATAGGCATAGGCGAAGTCGCCGTCGGCCCCGAGCTGCTGCCGCATGGTGGCGAAGAAACTCAGGTCGATGTACAGTTTCTCGTCGCCGGAGCAGTAGAACGGGCCCATGGCAGCCTGTCCCGTGCCGCAGGCGGTGGCGGTGGCGCCGGAATAGAGCACCAGGGTCGGAGCCCGGTAGGTACCGATGCGGTTTTCGCGGAAATAGGCGCTCCAGACATCCTCGGTGGAAGCGAGGATCTGCTTGGAGAACGTGGCGAGGGCCTCGTTCTCTGCAGTAGGTTCATAGGTGCTCTGCTGGGTGGTCTGCAGGCCGCCGGAGTTGATGACGCTCTTGACCACGTCTCCGAGGGAACCGCCCTGCAGGAGTACGATGAGGGCGATCAGGGCGACGCCGCCCAGGCCCAGTCCCGCGGCGGTGCCGCCGCTCATTCCTCTGCGGTCTTCCACATTGGAACTTTCCCGTCTTCCATCAAGTCTCATAGGATGATTATTTTAAGATTTGTTCGATTCGTCCGAGCTCCCCGTCCACCGGGGCGGGCCGGATGCCCAGCAGCTTGCAGAGCATCGGGTACAGGTCAATGTTCTTGAAAGCGGCGATGCGCCCCTCCTCGTAGGGAGCGGCCGCATACCCTTTCTTGAAATCCGGTCCGACGGCGCGGAAGGCCACGAGCATGTCGGTCTCCTGCGGCGCGAAACCGTGGGTGCCCCGGTTGCGGGACGGGGCGAAGTTGAACTGCCAGCCCAAGTCAGGGCTGACGATGATGTCGCCGGTCCGGTCGGAGGTCCCGTAGTTCAGGGAATCCGGCACCTCGCCGTGGCGGTACACGTTCAGGTGCGGAATCTGCGAAAGGGCCTTGTACACCGTGTCGACGCAGCCTTCCTTGCAGTGGATGTTGGTGGGGACGGAGCCGGTGATGTCCTCGACCCAGCTGTCATCCAGGGCTTCCGCCCAGGAGACGAAACGGTCCGGACTGATCTCCGTCATGCCATGGTCCCCGGCCAGGATGAAGTTGATCTTCTTCCCATAAGGAAGTTTCTTCAGCCGGAGATAGAAGCCGTGCATCAGGCTGTCCATCCGGTGGGTCATCTCCGCCGTTTCGGCGGAAACGGGGCCGTTGACGTGGCCGGTGTGGTCCGGCTCGTCGAAGTAAACCATCAGCAGGCGCGGACGCTCCTTCTTCGGGAGGCTCATCAGGCGCACGGCCTCGTCCACCCGCTCCTCGAACGTCCAGTGGGGCTGTTCGTTCCAGTTGCGCCAGTAGGTCGGGAACTGGCCCTGGATGGCGACGTCGCCGCCCAGCCAGTAGATGTTGCCGACCTTCACGCCCTGCTTCTGGGCCGTGATCCAGATGGGTTCCTTCAGGTAGTACTTGGGGTTGAACCGCTTGGAAGAGTCGTTCATCGCGTAGTGCGAGCCGTCGTCCGGATCCCGGAAACTGTTGTTCACGATGCCGTTGTGGTCCGGGACGCAGCCCGTCGCCATCGTGTAGTGGTTCGGGAAGGTGGAGGCGGGGAACGACGGTTCCATCGCAGCCGCCACGCCCACGGTGGCGAGGCTGTCGAAGAACGGCATGTCATACAGGTCCGGATAATCCCATCGGTTTCCGTCCAGCGAAACGATGACCGTATAATGGCTGCGCTGGCAGGCGGTAGCAAGCAGGAGAATGGAGGCAAGGATGGGCAGTACTCTTCTCATTCCAAGTGGATTTGAACTACAAATATAAGAAAAAACCCGGAACATAGATTTGTTCCGGGTCGAAATCGCGCTATCGCATCATCCAGCGTCCCCGCTCCGGAATCTTGACTTCCGGGTCGATGACCTTGGCCACGGTTTCGGCCATTTTCCGGACGCCGGCGGCGTTGGGATGGATGCCGTCGTCCTGCATCATTTCCGGATGTCCCTCGAGGGCGGCGTGGAGGTCGATGATCCCTTCCAGCTTCTCCTTCTTCACGGCCTTTTCCAGCAGGGGGACGATTTCACCGGTGATGATGGACTCGGAGATGGTCCAGGTGTCCTTGATGGCGGGCACGGGCTTGCAGAGGTAGATCTTGGGCCGGGTCGGAAGGGCCTTCAGGGCGCTGAGCATCTTCTGGAGGTCGCCCTCGAACTCCTTCTTGTGGACCCAGTTGTACTCCTTGGAATCGTTGGTGCCCAGCATGATGACGACGACGTCCGGCTGGAAGGCAAGGGCGTCGTGCCAGAGGCCTTCGTTCATGTACGGGAGGTCGCCGGAATTCATCAGCGTGCGGGCGCTGATGCCGAAGTTCCGGACGTTGTAGCCGTTGCCGAGCAGTTTCTGCATCTGGGCGGGATAGCCGTTCACATCGCGCAGGTCGATCCCGTGGCCGTCGGTGATGCTGTCGCCGATGCAGGCCACGCGGATGGCGTCCGGCGCGGGAGCCGGGAGCTTGTCCAGCCAGGCGGAGAGGTCGGAGAGCATCTGCTCGCGGTAGGCGAAGAAGGGCATGTACCCGTAGCCGTGGCCGCCCGAGGGATAGACGTGCAGCGAGCAGCTGATGCCCTCGTTGTGCATGGCGCTGTAGTAGGCGATGGCGTTGGGAACGGGCGGGACGAGACCGTCGTCATCGGAAAGGATGATGATGGCGGGCGGGGTCTGGTGCGTCTTCACCTGGAACTGGTTGCTGTACAGGCGGACCAGGTCGGGATCCTTCTGCTCGTCTCCCAGGAGGCCGTCCAGCGAGCCCTGGTGCGTGCCCGGGCCCATGGTGATGACCGGATACACCAGGATCTGGAAGTCCGGCCGGAGTTCGTACGGCGTATGGGTGGCGATGGTCGATGCCAGGTGTCCGCCGGCGGAGGAGCCCATGATGCCGATGTCGCGCGGGTTGAGGTGCCAGACGGCGGCGCTGTCCCGCATCGTGCGCATGGCCTGCTCGGTATCGCCGATGGGCAGGGTGCGGTCCCCGTGAGGGATGCGGTAGTTCACCAGGGCGAACGCGATGCCCTTGGCATTGAAGAACTCGGACCAGGCGGCCCCTTCGTGCGTGTTGGACAGGACGGCATAGCCGCCGCCCGGGCAGCAGACGACGGCCCGGCCGGTGGGCTGTTCCGGCAGATAGACGACAAGCTGCGCCACGCCGTCGTCGCTCAGGGGGAGGGTGAACTGGCGGGCGGTCTGGGCGCCGGCGGCCACGCAGACGGCCGCGAAGACGAGGGAAAGCAGAATCTTCTTCATAATCAAACCAGAATGGTACGAAAACAACAGGATTGTTCACACAAATGTATGAAGAATTCCGCAAGATTTCATTATTTTTGTAGAACACATAACACTGAAACCCATGGAATCTCTTTCCCGACGCAACTTCCTGAAGACGGCCGGCCTCGGCACGGCCGGCGCCATCCTCGGCGTGCAGCACCTTTCCGCCCGGGGCCTTGACGGCTCCTCCCCGGCTCCCGCCAAGGGAGCCAAGGTGCGCCTCGCCGCCATCGGCATCGCCAACCGCGGCGCCCAGATCATCGAAGAATTCGAACGCACCGGCCTCTGCGAATTCGTCGCCCTGTGCGACGTGGATCCCGAGAGCGCCGAGAGCCGCAAGACCATCGCCAAATACCCCAAGGCGAAGCTGTTCAAGGATTTCCGCAAGCTCTTCGACGAGTACGCGGACCACTTCGACGCCGTGTGCGTCGCCATCCCGGACTTCGCGCATTTCCCGGTCGCGATGCTCGCCCTCCACTGCGGCAAGCACGTCTATGTGGAAAAGCCCATGGCGCGCACCTTCCACGAGTGCGAGCTGCTGATGGCGGCCGCGCGGAAGCACCCCGAGCTCGCCACGCAGGTGGGCAACCAGGGCCACTCCGAGGCAAACTACTTCCAGTTCAAGGCCTGGAAGGACGCCGGCATCATCAAGGATGTCTACAAGATCGTCGCGCACCACAACGACTGGCGCCGCTGGCACCCCTATGACGTGAATATCAAGAAATTCCCGGATGCGGAGCCCCTGCCTCCGGGCATGGACTGGGACACCTGGCTCACCACCGCCCAGTGGCATGACTACAACGGGAAGTACCATCCCGGCAACTGGCGCGGCTGGTTCGACTTCGGCATGGGCGCCATCGGCGACTGGGCCGCGCACATCATCGACACTGGAGCTGGGCCTGCCGTACGAGGTGGAGCCGCTGAAGCTTACGGGCGCCAATGACTTCTTCTTCCCGCAGGAGACCACCCTCCGCTTCAAGTTCGGTCCGCGCGGCGACATGCCGCCGGTGGAGATGATGTGGTATGACGGCCAGAAGAACTTCCCGCCGCTCCCGGCCGGGTATGGGCCTACGACCAACAACGCCGCCGACGTTCCCGCTACCAACATGGACGGCACCTTCACCCCGTCGGCCCTGAGTCCGGGCAAGATCATCTATTCCAAGGAACTGACCTTCAAGGGCGGCAGCCATGGCGCGACCCTGGAGATCATCCCGAAGGAGAAGGCGGCCGAAATGGCCTCCCGCCTGCCGGAAGTGCCGGCGAGCCCGTCCAATCACTTTGCGAACTTCCTCCTGGCCTGCCAGGGCCTGGAGAAGACGCGGTCCCCGTTCGAGCTCTTCGGCCCGATGTGCCAGACCTTCGCCCTCGGCGTCGTCGCCATCCGCACCGGCCGCAAGCTCACCTTCGACGCGGCGAGCAAGACCATCGTCAACGATCCCTTCGCGAACGCCCTCCTCGTGGGCAATCCGCCGCGCAGGGGCTGGGAAGCGTATTACAACATGTAGGATATGAAAAAGTTAGCTTTGATATTCGGGCTCGCCTGCCTGGCGACCCTGGCCTCCGCGCAGGAGTGGGAGCCGCTGTTCAACGGGAAGAATCTCAAGGGCTGGAAGCAGGTGACCGGCACGGCGAAGTACGCCGCGAAGGACGGCATGATCGTCGGTACGGCCACTGACAGCAAGATCAACTCCTTCCTCGCCACCACGAAGGAATACGGCGACTTCATCCTGGAGTTCGACTTCATGACCGAGGGCATCAATTCCGGCGTCCAGCTGCGGAGCCACAAGGACAACGCCCGCGGCCTGGTGTACGGCTACCAGTTCGAGATCGACCCGGCCCCGCGCGCCTGGACCGGCGGCATCTATGACGAGGCCCTACAAGGACGGCTGGAACCACGCCCGCGTGGAGTGCATCGGCCCGCACATCCGCACCTGGGTGAACGGCATCCCGTGCACGAATCTCATCGACGACGTGGATCCCACGGGCTTCATCGCCCTGCAGGTGCATGTGGTGGGCCCGGACCAGATGGGCAACAAGATCTGCTGGAAGGACCTCCGCATCATCACCAAGGACGTGGAGAAGTATGCGACGCCCACGACCGCCCCTTGCGTGAACTGCATCGCAAACACCCTCACCCCGGAGGAGGTCGCCGACGGCTGGAAGCTCCTGTTCGACGGCCAGACTGCCAACGGCTGGCAGAGCGCCCGTCCCCGGATGAACGGCGCTTTCCCGTATGAGGGCTGGAGCGTCGAGAACGGCACGCTGTATGTCCATGCCGGCGACGGCGGCGAGAGCGTGAACGGCGGCGACATCATCACCACCCGCAAGTACCGCAACTTCATCCTGAAGGTCGATTTCAAGATCACCGAGGGCGCGAACAGCGGCATCAAGTACTTCGTGGACCCGTTCATGAACGGCGGCCCGGGCTCGGCCATCGGCTGCGAGTTCCAGGTCCTGGACGACCAGCGGCATCCGGACGCCAAGCTGGGCGTGAACGGAAACCGCACCATGGGCTCGCTGTACGACCTGATTCCCGCCCCGAAGGGCGAGTGGGAGACCTATACCATCGACGGCTGGCAGCGCGCCATGATCGTCGTGGACGGCAACCACGTGGAGCACTGGCTCAACGGGCACAAGCTCCTGGAGTACGAGCGCAACAACCAGATGTGGAACGCCCTCGTGGCCTACAGCAAGTATAAGAACTGGCCCAACTTCGGCAACGCCGAGGAAGGGTACATCCTCCTGCAGGACCATGGGTTCCTGGTATCCTACCGGAACATCAAGATCAAGGAGTTATGAAAGACACCCTGATCACGGCGCATCGCAAGCTGGTCGAGCTCAAGACGGCGGGCGTGTGCCTGCTGCTGGCCATCCTGGTGAACATCGGCTGCATCATCTACTACCATACGCCGTTCTACGAAGTGTTCACGCAGATCGGCTATACCGTGGTGATCGCGTTGGGGTTCTATGTGATCTGGACGGCCATCCGCCTGATCCTATGGCTGTTTCGAAAGAAGAAATAGGTGGAGTTCATCTACAGTACCCGCAATCCGTCCGTCCCGACGGCCTATTCGCGGCTGGATGCGATGCATACCCAGTGCGAGATCCTGCTGCCGTTCCTGCCGGAGGACGAGGCGCGGGCGCTGGTGGATTCCGTGTGGGAGCGAGTCCGAGAGGCGGACCGGCGGTATAACCGGTTCCTCCCCGGCAGCGTGCTGGCGGAGGTGAACCGGAAGGCGGCCGGGGAGGCCGTCCCGGTGGACGAAGAACTGTTCATGATCCTGCAGTTGTGCGAGACGTTCCGGAAGGCGACTTCCGGGTATTTCGACGTGACAGCGGGGTCGCGGGTGCCGGACCGCGCCGTGCTGCTGGATGCATCGGCCCATACCGTCCGGTTCTCCCGACCGGGGATGGGACTGGACCTGGGCGGGTTCGTGAAGGGTTTCGTGCTGGAGCAGGCCGTGCGGGAGGTGTCCGCCCGGGCGGAGAGCGCGCTGCTCTCCTTTGGAGGCAGTTCTGTCGCAGCCGTCGGCCGGCATCCGCTGGATGCGCCCTGGCCGGTGGCGGTGGCCCACAGCTATTACCCGAACCGGACGGCCCATACCTTCCAACTGGAAGGCGAGGCCCTGTCCGTGTCCGGCAAGGATCCCCATGGACGGGGACATATTATTGACCCGGCAACGGGCAACACGCTGGAGAAGGGAGGCCTGGTCGCCGTGACGGGCCCTTCCGCGATGGTGACGGAAGTCCTGTCGACGGCCCTCTGGGTCGCTCCGGCCGAGCGGCGCGGCGACATCCTGGCCGCCTTCGACGGCTACCGGGCCTCCGAGGTCCGGTGCCTTACCGACGGGCTCGAGCGAGCGGCAGCGGGAGGCGGCGGGGGAGAAGGCCCGTCTGGGCATCATCGGCACCGGCTCCCGGGGCCAGTTCCACCTGGTGAATCTGCTGCAGGACCCGGCGGCGCAAATCGTCGCCCTATGCGATGACTTCCCGCCGCACCTGGACGCGGCATCCGCCCTGTGCCCGTCGGCCAAGCGGTATACGGATTACCGGAAACTCCTGGAAGACAAGGAAGTGGACGGGGTCATCATCTGCACGCCGCTGTCCATGCATGCGCAGATGACCATCGACGCCCTCGCCGCCGGAAAGCACACCTTCTGCGAGAAGGCGATGGCCCATACCCCCGAGCAGCTCAGCGCCATGTTCCGCGCCTGGAAGGAAGGGAACCGCGTGCTCATGGTCGGGCAGCAGCGGCTGTACGACCCCAAGTACGTACAGGCGATGGAGCTCGTCCATAACGGGGCCATCGGCCAGGTCGTGGGCATCCGCAATTACTGGTACCGCAACAACGACTGGCGCCGGGAAGTGCCTTCTCCGGAGTTCGAGCGCCGCATCAACTGGCGCCTCTACGACGAATACTCCCGCGGCCTGATGACCGAACTGGCCTGCCACCAGCTGCAGAACGGTTCTTGGGCCATGGGCGGGGTCCAACCCTCCTTCGTCACCGGCATCGGCAGCATCCAGTTCTGGAAGGACGGGCGCGAAGTCTTCGACAACGTCGCCGCCATCTACCAGTATCCGAACGGGGTGCACATGACCTTCGAGTCCATCATCTCCAACAAGCACTTCGGCATGGGCGAGCAGATCCTCGGCAGCGAGGGCACCATCGACCTCGTGCGCGGCGTCATGTACAGCGAGACGCCCCGCCCGCGTTCCGGCATCCGCCAGCTCCTGGACCAGATCGGGCAGGGCATCCTCTCCAACGCCGCATTCGCCGGCACCTCCTGGGCCACGGAAGAGGCCTCGAAGGATGCAGGCGTACGCTTCGCGGAGAATGTGACAGTGAATGACGGGGCGAGCTCCGTAGGCGCGGCCGGCGACGGCTCTGTGGAACTGATCCACGCCTTCTGCCTCGCCGTCATTTCAGGCGTGCAGCCCGCCGGCATCGTGGAAGAAGCCTACTGGTCCACGCTCCTCGCCCTCCTGGGCGACCGCGCCACCCACCTCGCCTCCCGCGTGGATATCCCCGGGGAGATTGTCTGGTAACCTACCCCAGGAAGCCGCGGAGGGAGTCTTCGACGAAGGCGCGGGTGGAGGGGAGGACGATGCGGATGTCGGCGTAGTAGCGGCCGGTGGTGCTGATGCCGATGTGGCCGGCGAACGGGCAGAGGACATGGCCCGGGTTGAAGGTGCTGTAGGCCGCCCGGTCCTTCATGGGCAGGTAGCCCATGAGGCCGTCGCCGGTGTCATGGACTTCCATCGCGCCTGTCACCGGATCCACCATGACATAGCCGATCACGCCCCCGAGATTCTCCTTGGTACAATACCCCTGCAGGCCGGCGATGAAGGAGCTCATCGTCCGCTCCGGCAGGTTCGGATCATAGTCGAACTCGTCCAAATAACTGAAATCCAGGGCCTTTCCGGCTCCATAGGCGAATGCCGAGGGGTGGACGTCGTTCTTCGTCATGCGCGGCGGGGCCGAAGCATACTTCGGCTGCGGTTCGCCGGGCTTGTACCGTTCGTCCAATTTCCGGGGCCGATACTGTTTCTCCTCCGGGACGATGGTCCGGGGGCCCATGGCCGGGGCCGGGGGCGGCGTCGGGCCCGTGGGCACAGCGGGTTTCTGGGATGTCTGGACATTCCGCCGGGGCGTCGCCGATTTCTGGTAGACTGACTTCCGGCCGTTCTCCCGGCCGGACTTGGGGTCGTTCCGGGTGTAGGAACGGTCGTGGTCGTCGTGGAAGATCAGGAAAAGGGCCACGGCGAAAAGGATGAGTATGATCGCGATAACCATGATGTTCAAGGACGTGATTGACCGTCAAATATACGGATTATTTCCGGCCGGGGCAACAAAAAACCGCCCAGGCGACGGGCGGTTTTTCGTGAGATGCGCAGGAACTAGAGTCCCAGTTCTTCGAAGAAGCCTTTCGCTCCTTCCGCAGCCGTGTCGATGGCGCTGGGGACTTTCTTCAGCAGCGCGTTGATCTGCTTCAGACCATCGGCGACGCCGCATTTGAGGGCCGTGGCGGTGTACTTGCCGATGGCCGCGTTGATTTCTTTCCTGTCCTCCTTGGAGAGCGTGTCATACTTGTCCACATACTGGTTGACCAGTTTCTCGAACTGGGCATTGGCTTTTTCCCACTGGGCGGGGGTGAAGTCGGCGCCCTTGGCGGCCACCTTGTCGGCCAGCTGGGTGAACTTTCCGGGGAGGGAGAAGGCGCAGGCCGTCATGAGCACGGCGGCGAGGGCCAGGAAGAGGATTTTCTTGATCATAGTACAGGTTTTTTAAGCGACGGAAGGTCTGCAAAAAACGTTCCGAAAACTTGCTATCTTTGTATCCATGATGAAGCGACTCTTTTTTTGCCTGGCCGCCGTCCTCTCCCTGGCGGCCTGCCGTTCCGGTTCCCGCCAGGAACGACCGGATTTCGTATCCGCCACTTCTGTCCGACCCGCCAGCTATGCCGGGGACACGCCCCGTTTCAAGGCATTGCTCTATTATTCCGATGCCGTGGAGGAAGCCCATCAGCAGTTCGCGCACCAGAGCATCGAATTCTTTCACAAGCTTACCTACGGCGAGGGCTGGATCCTGGACGTTTCCAAGACCCTCGAAGGAGACCTTTCCGGGTACGACGTGATCATCATGCCCAATGTGGCCCCCTCGTCGTCCCAGGAGCGGAAACTGTTCGAGGAGTATATGGAGAACGGCGGTGGCTGGCTCGGCTTCCACGGCGCCGGATACAACGACCTTTCTACCGGCTGGGACTGGTTCCGGGATTTCCTGGGCGGGGTCCGTTTCCTGTGCAACACCTGGCCGCCGCAGCCCGGGCTGGTGGACATCGAAACCCACGGCCACGACGTGACAAAGAACCTGCCTGACGCCTATGTGGCCCCGGCGACGGAGTTCTACCAGTGGCAGCCCGACCCGCGTTCCAATCCGTCGGTGAAGGTACTCGCGAGCCTGTCTCCGAAGAACTTCCCGATGGGCCTGAAAGATGTCGTGTTCGGCGGGGATTTCCCGGTGGTATGGACAAATACGGACTACCGGATGGTATACATCAATATGGGCCACGGCGACGAGTGCTTCTCCGATGCCACGCAGAACCTCCTGTTTGTCAATGCCCTGCGCTGGGTGGTGAGCTGCGCCTCCTGGGGAAATCCTTTCGAGCGGTAGGCGGATGGCCCGCCGAATACGGCGATTCCGAAAAAAGTGCTATTTTTGTATATCAAGTCGAACGCATGATGAAAAGAACGCTCTTTCTGTTCCTGGCGGTCTTCGCCGCCCTCTTCTCCGCCTCGGCGGAATCCATCGACGAACTTCTGCCCGTCCGGGGCCTCGCCATCGAGGCGCCCAAGCCCGATGGGATGAACGATTTCCTGAAGTTCATCGAGGGGGACCTGGTCCCGGCCCATTTCAACCTGCTCATCCTGCGGGTGGACTGGAATTACGCCTATGAGACCCATCCCGAACTGCGGGACGAGAACCCGCTGACGAAGGAGGACGTGAAGCGGATCGTGAACGTGTGCCGGTTCCGGGGCATCCGCCTCGTGCCGCAGATCAACCTGCTCGGCCACCAGTCCTGGGCCAAGCAGACGCACGCCCTGCTCCGGGAGTATCCGCAGTTCGACGAGACGCCGTCCGTCCAGACGGAGAACTATACCGAGTGGCCGAACCCGGACGGCTTGTACTGCAAGAGCTACTGCCCGTTGCATCCGGATGTGCATAAGGTTGTGTTCGACGTCGTGGACGAGCTTTGCGACGTCTTTGAGACGGATGCTTTCCACGCCGGGATGGACGAGGTTTTCTACATCGGCATGGACGAATGCCCCCGCTGCAAGGGCCGCGACAAGGCGGAACTGTTCGCCGGGGAGGTGGAGCTGATCCGCAACCACCTGGCCGGGAAGGGCCGGCAGCTCATGATCTGGGGCGACCGCCTGCTGGACGGCCGCACCACCGGGCTGGGGGAGTGGGAAGCCAGCTACAACAATACCTGGCCCGCCATCGACCGGATCCCGAAGGACGTCTTCATCTGTGACTGGCACTATGAACGGGCGGATCTGACGGGTGTCTATTTCGCCACCAAGGGACTCTCCGTCGCGTCCTGCGGCTACCGGGACCCGACGGTCTGCGAACAGCAGATCCGCGACATGGTCCGCTTCCGCAAGCAGTCCGCCCCCGAGACCGCCGCGCGCCTGCAAGGGTACATCCACACCGTCTGGTCCGGCGCCGGTCAGTTCCTCCGCCGCTTCAATGCCGTGAAGAATGCCGAGGAACCGAATGAACGCTTCACCGAGGCCCACGCCCTCCAGACCGTCATCGCCACGTTCACCGATTTAGGCCGATAAGTCCATGAAAAAAGCCGCCACCCTCCTTCTCTTCCTGTTGTCCTTGACCCTGGGCGCGCAGGAGCGCGTTCCCGTCTGGCCGAAAGGCAAGATGCCCGACCCCCAGGGACATCAGATCGCCGCCATGACCGACGAAGCCGGCCGGGACGGTTTCAATCCCGACAAGTACCGGATTCCGTACCTGGAGTGGTTCGAGAAACCGGCTAATCCGAACGGGACCTGTATGATCCTCATCTCGGGCGGCAGCTATATGAACTGCTGCGACGTGGGACTCATCGACATGTGGCACAAGGAGCTCACGAAGCTGGGGGTCCAGTGCGTGAATTTCGTATACCGGACTCCGCGTCCCGTGGGCCTGCCCATTTACCAGTCGGCCTGGGAGGACGGCCAGCGGGCGGTCCGCCTGGTCCGCCGCGAGGCTTCGAAGCGCGGTTTCGACCCGGAAAAGATCGGGGTCATCTCCATGTCGGCCGGCTCGCACCTGGCGCTCCTGCTCGCCACCAACTCGCAAACGCCGGCGTACGCCCCCATCGACCAGGTGGACGACACACCCTGCCATATCAACTGGGCCATCGTGAACGCGCCGGCCTATGTGACGACGGACGGCGAGACGGGCACGCCCGCTTTCCGGGAAGGCTACGGCACGGATGTCACGATCAGCGACGTGTTCAAGTTCGACGCGAAAACCTGCCCGATGAGCCTGCACCACGGCGAGGTCGACCCTTATACGCCTACGGGTTCCACGCTGGTATACCGGAAGCTCCGGAAGATGGGCGTTCCGGCGGAGCTGCACCTGTATCCGGACAAGGGACACGGCGCCTTCGGTTTCGAGCGCGGCGTCGAGTTCATGACGCAGATGGGTTTCCTGGGGCCGGTGCAGCCGGAAGTGGCCCTGACCGACCGTTTTACGTCGGATGAAGCCCGTGCACGCTACATCCAGGAGGATATCTGGCCGGAAGGGAAGATGCCCGATGCACAGGAAGCGCTAGGCAAGCCCTACATCGAATGGCACTTCCCGAAGGAACGCAAGACCACGGCCATCCAGATCATCTACTCCGGCGGCGCCTATGTGCGCAATGACCCGGGCAGCTTCGAGGTGACGCCCGCCCGGCGTTATCTCAACGACTTGGGGATGACGGTCGTGACCCTGCGCTACCGGACCCCGCGCCCGGAAGGCCTCTCCAAGCACACGACCGCCTGGCAGGACCTGCAGCGGGCGGTCCGGGTGGTCCGGAGCGAGGCCGCGCAGTACGGCCTGGACCCGGACCGGATTGGCATCATGGGTTCGTCCGCCGGTGGTCATCTGACCCTGATGGGCGTGACCTCCGCCCGGCACAAGGCCTACTTGCCCGTTGATGCCCTCGACAGGACGGTCTCCTGCAAGGTCCAGTGGGGAATCGGCATCTATCCGGCCTATGCGCTCACCGACGGCGAGGACGGGCATAACGCCCACGGCGGCAACGAGGATGCCGACATCCTGGTTCCCGAGTTCTCCTTCGACCTGGACACCGCCCCGATGCTCATGATCCACGGCGACGCCGACGGCTATGCCTCGATGGGTTCCGTCAAGGTGTGGGAAAAGCTCCGCGCCATGGGCCTTTCTGCGGAACTGCATACGCTCGCCCTCCGCGAGCACTGCTTCCAGCGGACGGCTTCTCCGGGTACCGGCAGCTACACCTGGCTGGACCGGATCCAGGAGTTCCTCAAGGGTCGCGGTCTCCTGTAAGCGATGCGCAAGCTCAAGGTCCCGAATACCTACGTCATCATTGCGGTCATCATCGCCCTTTGCGCGGTCCTGACCTGGTTCGTCCCGGGCGGGCAGTATGTCAAGGCCGATGACGGGACGCTGTCGTACGAGTCGGTCGACGCCGTCCCGCAGACATGGCAGGTGCTGTCGGCCGTCTATCACGGGTTCGTGAAGCAGGCCGGCATCATCGTCTTCATCCTCGTCGTGGGCGGAGCCTTCTGGCTGCTGAACGCCACGGGAGCGGTGGAGGCGGGCATCCAGCGGTTCATCGTCCGGATCGGCAAGCGGGACATCCTTGTGCTGGTCGCGCTGACTGTGCTGTTTTCCCTCGCCGGTGCGGTGTTCGGGATGAGCGAGGAGACGATTCCTTTCGTGGGCATCGTCGTCCCGCTGGTCGTGTCCATGGGCTATGATGCTTTCATGGGCATGCTGGTGGTCTATGTGGCCTCCAACGTGGGTTTCTCCAGCGCCTTCCTGAATCCTTTCACCGTGGGAATTGCTCAGGGAATGGCGGATCTCCCGCTCTTCTCCGGCATGGGCTACCGCATCTTCTGCTGGGCCTTCCTGACGATTCTGATGGTCGTCTTCGTCTGGTTCTACGCGAAACGAACGCGGAAAGAACCGACTGTCATCCTGAGCGCCAGCGAAGAATCAGTAACGCCCCTGACGAAGCGCCAGTCCTGGATTCTCGTCGTCCTCCTCCTGACAGTCATCGCCCTTATCGTCGGCGTCACCTGCTGGGATTGGTATATGCCAGAAATCACCGGCCTGTTCCTCGGGATGGGAATCGTGTGCGGCATCATCGCGGGCTTCTCCGCCAACAAGATCGCCGACGAGCTCCTCGCCGGGGCGCGCGACATCCTGTCGGCGGCCCTCGTCGTGGGATTCGCCTCCGGCATCATCGTCATCCTGCAGGACGGAAAGGTCGTCGACAGCATCCTGCACGGGATGCAGGAAGGGCTGGACGGGAGCTCGCCGGCAGCCTCCCTGTCGGCCATGTACGGCATCCAGGCCCTCATCAACTTCGTTATTCCTTCCGCTACCGCCAAGGCCGCCATCACCATCCCGATCATGGCCCCCTTTGCGGACATGGTCGGCGTCTCCCGACAGGCGATGGTCCTTGCCTTCCAGTTCGGAGACGGCTTCACGAACATGGTCACGCCCACTTCCGGCGTCCTTGTCGCCGCCCTGGCCATGGCCCGCATTCCTTATGCGAAATGGGTCAAATGGGTTTGGAAGGGGGTTGCCGTCCTGCTCGTGCTGGGCTTTTTGCTGCTCCTGGCGACGGTTTTGTGTACGATTCCCGAGTTCTAGTATTGCCGTTTTCCGGGGAATGGTTATATTTGTGGGAAAATTCTAACTTTTCCTACAAATGCAAGAGAAAGACGGCAAATACATCTTCGGCGTCGTGAAGGTGGGGGACAAGGGACAGATCGTCATCCCCAAGGACGCGCGGCAAGTCTATGGCATCAAACCGGGCGACGCCCTGATCATGCTCGGGGACGAGCGCGGCATCGCCCTGCTCAAGACGGAAATCTTCCAGAACGCGATCGACCAGGCGATGGGGGGCCTGACCAAATGAGAAAGCATTGGATCGACAACCTGCGCTGGGTGACGGTGCTCCTGGTGCTGTTCTACCACGTCATCTACTTCTACAACAACAAGGGGGTCTTCGGCGGCATCGGCGGTTTCGGCGCGTATCCGCAGTGCCCCCAGTACCAGGACGTGGTGATGTACATCCTGTATCCTTTCTTCATGCCGCTGCTGTTCCTCCTGGCGGGCATCAGCGCGCGGTATGCGTTGCAGAAGTATCCGGCCAAGGAATGGTTCAAGGCGCGCACGCGGAAACTGCTGGTTCCCGGCACCATCGGCCTGCTCGTATTCCATTGGATGGTAGGGTATTTCAATACGGTCGTGGCGGAAAGGGAAGGCGTGTTTGAGGGAGTCCCCGGCGTGGTAAAATACTTCATCATGGCGTTCTCCGGCACCGGCCCGCTTTGGTTCGTCCAGGTGCTCTGGCTGCTGTGCCTTGTGCTCCTCGCGGTGCGGGCGCTGGACCGCAAGGACAGGCTCTGGACCTGGTGCGGCAAGGCCAATCTCGTTTGGGTCATCCTGCTCGGGGTCCTGTTCTGGCTGGGCGAGCAGACGCTTGTCAAGAACCCCCGCCCGGCCACGTTGGACGGCCTCCTGAACCTGTATAAGCCCATTTTCTACCTCATTCCTTTCTTGCTGGGTTACTTCGTGTTTTCCCACGACGAGGTGCAGGAAAAGCTGGGCAAGGCCTGGATTCCCCTGATGGCCTGCGCGGTCGTCGCCGGCGGCATCCTCATCGGTACGACCTTCGGCCAGGACAACACGTCCCCGCAGTACCTGGGCAGTCCGCTGAACTGTATCTACGGCTGGCTGATGTGCCTCGCAATGATGGCCTGGTTCCAGGCGAAGTACGACTGCACCAGCCCGTTCGCGGCCTATATGACCCGGAGCAGCTATGGCATCTACATCGTCCATTACCTGGTGATTGCGAGCCTGGGCTATATGATGAAGACGTACACCCAGCTCCCGCCGTGGTCGATGTACGTCATCCTGGCTGTGGCTGTCTTCACCCTGTCTCCGCTGCTGTACGAAATCCTGCGTCGGATTCCTTTCGTCCGCTGGGCCGTCCTGGGCGAGAAGAAGTCGTGATTTTTCCGTATCTTTGCTAATATGAAAAGATTAGCATGGATACTCTGGGCGGCGGCCTTGCTGCCGGTCGCTTGTTCCCATCCGAAAGACCTGACCCTGGAGGAAGGCGAGGGATGGGCTTCCCGCCGCCCATATGCCGATTTTGTCATCACAGGGCAGGCCCGGACGGAGGAAGGAGCCGTCGCGGCCATCCGCTTCTGCGAAAGCGCCCCGGGCGCGGGATATGAGGTCCTGCTGCAGAACGGCCCGATTGATGGGACCGTCAAGACAGGAAGCCTTTCACACGTGCGGAATCTCTACCGTTCCCTCGCCCAGGACGGCGAGTGGTTCGATTTCAGCGTCGCGGTGCGGGGCAAGAACATCGGCGTCCAGGTCAATGGCGTGGACGTCGTCTGCTACACCGAACCTGCTGATCCCTGGCGCAGTGAGGAGCACGTCGGGCAGCGCATCGCCCCCGGCCGCATCTCCTTCGAAGGCTTGAAAGGGAAGGTGGAGGTGCGCGACCTGGAGATCGACAAACTTCCCGCCGGGCTGAAGAATCCGGCCGACACGCTGCCTCCCGTGGACGAACAGGAGGACAGCATCATCCGGTTGCAGCAGCGCGACTTCCCGGTCATCGACTATCATGTCCACCTCAAAGGCGGTCTGACCAAGGAGATGGCGCACGCGATGAGCATGAATTACGGTATCAACTACGGCGTGGCGCCCAACGCGGGCGAAGGCGGCGTGGGCCGCATGCTGGCGGACGATGCGGAGGTCTATGCCTATTACGAGGAGATCAGCGGCGAACCCTTCCTGTTCGGCGTGCAGGGCGAGGGCCGCAAATGGACCCAGACTTTCTCGCCCGAAGCGCTGGGCATCTTCGAATACCTGTTCACCGACGCGATGACCATCGTCGACCACAAGGGCCGGATTTCCCGCATATACCGCCCCGAAGAGGCTATTTTCGACGGGATCGACAAGCAGCGGTACATGGATCATCTCGTGGACCAGACGGTCCTCATCCTCACCAACGAGCCCGCGGATATCTATGCAAATCCGACCTACCTGCCCGACGAGATGCAGGCCGATTATGACCTTTACTGGACGCCCGAACGGGTGGACCGCGTCCTGGACGTCCTGGTGCGGTACAAGATCGCCCTGGAGATCAATCCGCGCTACGAGATCCCGAGTTTCGACATCATCCGCCGGGCGAAGGAACGCGGCATCAAGTTCACGTTCGGCACGAACAACGTGGACGCCGACTTCGGCCGGCTGGAATATGCCGTGGAAGCCATCGACGCCTGCGGCCTGACCCCGGACGACATCTGGTTCCCGTCGATGAGCATCCGCTCATCCCGTCCCACGGTCATCTACAATCATTTCCGTTAGGCAGTCGACCTCCTTTTCTTGGATACAAAACGGCCTTTTTAGAATAAAAATGCAGCCGGATGGATAATTCTGCATTTTTACAAACAGGCCGTTTGGTAATAGTATTCTTCTGAAAGGCGTTTTTTCGCCGTCAGATGGATAGCGTTTTGGGGGTTCTGTCCGAAAATGCTAAGCGGGACGGCCTGAATGGGCGAAAAATGTTAAAATTTTGCAATTAAAAAATTTTAGTATTTTTGCCTAAGTCCATTAGTTAGTAGTTGTTATGTCGAAGATTACGAAAACCCCCACGGGCCTGAGGGTGCCCGATGCTGTCACCATTCCGTTCATCGCTGGCGACGGAATTGGCAAGGAAATCTCGCCGGTCTGCCGGGCGGTCGTGGATGCGGCCGTCAAGCAGGCATTCAAAGGAAACCGCTCGATCGAGTGGCTGGAGGTGGAAGCCGGCCAGGAGGCCTTCAAGAAACACGGCTCTTATCTGCCTGAGGAGACGGTGGCGGCCTTCAAGGAGTATCGGGTCGGCCTGAAGGGACCGCTCAATACGCCGGCGGGCCGGGGTGTCCGGTCTTTGAACGTGGCTTTGCGCCAGGCGCTGGACCTCTATGCCTGCGTGCGGCCTTTCCGCTATTTCTATGGTGTCTATTCCCCGGTGAAGTATCCCGAGCGGATCGACATCACCGTGTTCCGCGAGAACACGGAGGACGTGTATGCCGGCATCGAGTGGCCGTTCGGTTCCGAGAATGCCGAAAAGTTCAGCAAGTTCCTCTGCGAGGAACTCCAGGAGACCAAGGTCCGTTTCCCGGAGACGGCGGCGTACGGGGTGAAACCCGTCTCGAAGGAGGGAACGGAGCGCCTGGTCCGGAGGGCCATCCAGTATGCGCTGGACCATCATCGCCGCAGCGTGACCCTGGTCCACAATGGCAACATCATGAAATATACCGAGGGCGCCTTCTGCAACTGGGCCTATGAACTGGCCGAACGGGAGTTCGGGCCCTATCTTTCCTCGGGCCGCCTGGTCGTGACGGGCATCACCTGCGACGCCTTCCTGCAGAATGCGATTTCCAACCCGGAAGAATTCAGCGTCATCGCCACGCTGAACCTCAACGGCGATTACATTTCCGACGTGCTGGCCGCCCAGGTCGGCGGTGTCGGTATGGCTCCGAGCGGCAACATCAATTACGAGACCGGACACGGGATCTTCGAGGTGACGCACGGCGTCGCTTCCGACATCGAGGGGAAGAACGTGGCGAACCCCAGCTCCCTGATCCTGTCCGCCGCCATGATGCTCGAGCACATCGGCTGGAACGATGCAGCCAAGCTCATCGTCACGGCCATGGAGCGCGCGTTGCGCCAGGGGATTTCCACCTCGGATGTCGCCGAATCCGTCAAGCACGGCAAGTGCGTAGGCACCAAGGAGTTCGGCGAGGCGCTCATCGCCATGATGAATCCCTCTTCCCATATCGGCACGCGGTAGATGAACAAGGGTTTTCTGATTTACAAGCTGGCGGACCGGGTCAAGGCGGCCAGCCGGATTGACAGCGACCTCTTCCCCAAGTACGGCGTCAAGCGCGGCTTGCGGAACGAGGACGGGTCCGGCGTCCTGGTGGGCCTGACCAACGTCGGCAACGTGGTCGGCTATCAGCGGGAAGCGGACGGCCGGCTGACGCCCGTCGAGGGAAAGCTCTTCTACCGCGGGTATGAACTGAGCGAACTGGTCGCGCCGCTCCGGAAGGAGAACCGGCTGGGGTTCGAGGAAGTGGCCTACCTGCTGCTCTCGGGCGACCTGCCCGACCGGGAGGAACTGGATTCCTTCCGCGAGCTGCTGAATTCCAAGATGCCCCTGGACCACCGTTCCATGGTCCATATCATCGACCTGGAGGGTTCCAACATCATGAACATCCTGGCGCGCTGCGTCCTGGAGATGTACACCTTCGACGACAATCCGGAGGACCTGTCCCGGGACAACCTGATGCGCCAGTCCATCGACCTGATCGCGAAGTTCCCGACCATCATCGCCTATGCCTACAACTGCTACCGGCATTCCGTGCAGGGGCGGGGGCTCCATATCCGCCATCCCCAGGAAAACCTTTCCCTGGCCGAGAACTTCCTCTACCTGCTGAAGGGCGATTTCACGCCGCTGGAGGCCCGGATGCTGGACCTGCTGATGATTACGCAGGCGGAGCACGGCGGCGGTAACAACTCGACCTTCACGGTCCGCGTGACGAGCTCTTCCCGGACGGATACCTATTCGTCCATCGCCGCCGGCATCGGTTCCCTGAAAGGACGGCTCCACGGCGGGGCCAACATCATGGTGGCCGACATGTTCCAGCACCTCCGGGAAGTCATCCGGGACTGGGAGGATACGGAGGAGATCGACACCTACCTGAACCGGATGCTGGACAAGGAGGCGTACGACCAGACGGGACTTATCTACGGGCTCGGCCATGCTGTCTATACGGTCAGCGACCCCCGTGCCGTGAACCTGAAGGAACAGGCCCGGAAGCTGGCCGAGGAAAAGGGAAGGATGAAGGAGTACGAGTTCCTGTGCCGGATCGAGGAGCGGGGCCTCGCCTGCATCAGGGCCCGCCGGAGCACGCCGCGTCCCATCTGCGCCAACCTGGACTTCTATTCCGGCTTCATCTATGAGATGATCGGCATCCCCCGCGAGCTCTATACGCCCATCTTTGCGATGTCCCGTATCGTGGGCTGGTGCGCGCACCGGATCGAGGAACTGAATTTCGAAGACAAGCGGATTATCCGTCCGGCCTATATGAACGTGGCCGGCCAGCGGAAATACGAACCCCTCTCCAAACGGTAACAGGTGTAAGTAATAATAATTTCGTTGAGAATGCACAACGAATGATTAAAATGTGTAACTTTATCGGCACATTTTAATTAGACTACATTATTACTAACACTTGAAGCTATGATCATTGGTATTCCCAAGGAAATCATGCACGACGAGGCTCGTGTAGCAGCCACCCCCGAAACGGTGGGGAAATTTGTCAAGGATGGTTTTGAGGTGCTCGTGGAGCGCCACGCCGGAGACGGCGCCCTCTATCACGACGAGGACTACATCCAGGCCGGCGCGAAGATCGTCGACAACCCGCAGGAGATCTACGACCGTGCGGAGATGATCCTCAAGGTCAAGGAGCCCTTGATGAACGAGACCCTGCACAAGCACGAGGTGGACATGATGCACAAGGGCCAGGTCCTCATTACGTTCATCCATCCGGCCTCCCCGGTGAACCACGAGATGGTGAAGGCGCTCTCCGCCAAAGGCGTGACGGCCATCACCCTGGACGGCATTCCGCGCATTTCCCGCGCCCAGAGCATGGACGCGCTCACTTCCATGAGCACCTGCGCCGGTTACAAGGGAATCCTGATGGCGGCCGACCGCCTCACGACCTTCGTCCCGCAGATGTTCACGGCCGTCGGCCAGATCAAGCCGGCCAAGGTCATGGTCATCGGCGTGGGTGTCGCCGGCCTGCAGGCCCTCGCGACCGCCAAGCGCCTCGGCGCCATCACCTATGCCGCCGATATCCGTCCCATGGCCTCTGAAAACGCCATGTCCCTGGGCGCGAAGGTGGTCGATACCACGGTTCCGCCGGAGCTGGCCATCGCCGAAGGCGGCTACGCCAACCGGCTGCCGGCCGATGTCCTCATCAAAGAGCAGGAAGCCCTGAAGGCGACCATCCAGGAAATGGACATCGTCTTCTGCTCCGCCCTCATCCCCGGCAAGATCGCCCCGATCATCATCACGGAAGAGATGGTGAAGGGCATGAAGAAGGGTTCCGTCATCGTGGACATCTCCATCGACCAGGGCGGCAACTGCGAACTTACTCCGAAGGGCGGCATCGAGACCAAGTACGGCGTGACGCTGATGGGGGTGAAGAACATCCCCGGCCTCCTGCCGACGAGCTCCACCTGGATGTTCTCCAACAACCTCTACAACCTCGTGAGCTACCTGGTCAAGGACGGCAAGTTCGTCCTCGACCGCAGCGACGAGATCATCCAGAAGTCGCTGGTCTGCATCGACGGTCAGCTGGTCCATCAGGGCGCCCGCGAAGCCATGGGCTTATGATACACCCGCTGATCCTCATCGCAGTCTTCCTTGTGAGCGCGGTCCTGGGATACTTCATCATCAGGACCGTGCCCAGCTTGCTCCATACGCCGCTGATGTCCGGCATGAACGCCCTGTCCGGGGTGACGATCGTCGGCGCCATCGTGGCGACTGGCGTCGCTTTCCTCGCCGGGGACGGCTTTTGGGCGCAGTTCGCCGGCGGCCTGGCCATCGTGCTGGCTGCGGTCAATGTGTTCGGCGGTTTCGGGGTCACGCACCGGATGCTGAAGATGTTCGACAAGAAAAAGAAATAGGGAATGCCGGCATTGCAGATCATACTCAGTGCGGTCCTGGCGGTGCTCGTGCTCGCCGGGATCTCGATGATGAGCAAGGTCCGGACGGCCGTCGCGGGGAACCTGCTGTCGGCCTTCGCGATGCTTTGCGGCATCGTCGGCACGCTGTTCTTTGCCGGCGTCGTGTCGGTCTGGACCATCTATGTGTCCATCCTCATCGGTGCGCTCATCGGCGGCCTCCTGGCCGCCCGGGTGCAGATGATCCAGATGCCGCAGACGGTGGCCCTGTTCAACGGCCTCGGCGGCGGCGCATCGGCCCTGGTCGGCCTCCTGTCCGTCCATGGCGACAGCGCCTTCGTGCGGTTCACCGCGCTTCTGGCGGTGGCCGTGGGCATGGTGACGCTGGTGGGAAGCCTGGTTGCGGCCGGCAAGCTGCACCGGGTGCTCCCGCAGAAACCGGTCGTCTGGAAGGCCCACGCCCTGTGCACCCTGCTGTTCCTGGCGCTTACGCTGGCCTTTGTGGTGGCGGGCGCCTTTGTCCAGGGCATCGGCCTGACCGTGTGCCTGGTGGGCGCGTTTGTATGCGCCTCCCTCTTCGGCCTCTGGTTCTCCCTCCGCGTCGGCGGAGCGGACATGCCCATCACCATCTCGCTGCTCAACTCGCTGTCGGGCGTGGCCGGCTCCATCGCCGGCATGGCTATCGGCGATGTGTTCCTGGTGGCCGTCGGCGGCATCGTCGGCGCCTCCGGTCTCCTGCTCACCCAGATCATGTGCCGGGCGATGAACCGGAATCTGATGAGCATCCTCACGGGTGGAACGATGACCCCGCCCGCCCCGCAACCCCCGGTCATTGAAGAAAACGATAACGAAAACGAAGAACTGATTCGACGCATCATGGATTTAGAGAAGAAAATCAAGGAACTGGAGGCGATGGTCGCTGACCTCGAAGCCCGTGTGAAGGCCCTGGACGGCCAGCTGAACGCCGCTCCTGCCCCCGCCCCTGTGGAAGAAGCGCCCACCGCGGCGTCCGTCCTGTCCAAGGCCAAGGACGTCATCATCGTTCCCGGCTACGGCATGGCGCTGGCGCAGGCCCAGCACCAGGTCCGCCAGCTGGCGGACAAGCTGGAAAGCCGTGGCGCCCGCGTCCGCTTCGCCATCCACCCGGTCGCCGGCCGCATGCCGGGCCATATGAATGTCCTCCTGGCCGAGGCCGATGTCGACTACGAGAAGCTGTACGAGATGGACGCCATCAACGACGACTTCAAGAACGCCGACGCCGTCGTGGTCATCGGCGCCAACGACGTCCTCAACCCGGCCGCGCGGAACGCCGTCGGCACCCCCATCTACGGCATGCCCGTCCTCAACGTGGACCAGGCCCCGGAAGTGATCGTCTGCAACTTCGACCTCAAGCCCGGCTACGCCGGCGTGGAGAATCCGATCTATTCCCGCGAAAAAGGCGTCTACCTCGAACTCGGCGACGCCAAGGAAACCCTGATGCGGTTGATGGCGGGGATTGCCTGATTCCTTCCCTCAGATTCCAGAAGGAGCTGACTCACACCGAGTCGGCTCTTTTTTTGTTCGGAACTAAATCTTTTTTCGCTACCTTGCGTCTTATAAGCGGATGCATCCCCAAATCCTATGCAAGAAGAAACCAAACAGAACAGACTGCAGGAACTCGAGGCGCTCGTTGCCAGGGAGCAGGACCGCTTATTCCGCTTTGCCTACTTGCGGGTGGGCAGCCGGGCAGATGCCGAAGACATCGTCCAGGAAGTCTTCCTGAAACTGTACCGGTCGGAGGAGCGGCTGCGCCGCGTCCGGCAAATGGAACACTACCTGCTTCGGGCGGTAAACAATGCCTGCCGGGACTTCCACAGGAAGAGGCAGTACCATCTCATCCCGCTGGATGAGGCGGGGCCGCTACCTGAAAGCGAAGAAGACAAGTTGATGCACGAGACCTACTTACGCATCGGCAAAGTGATGGAAAACCTTCCTGAGGAACAGGCCGAAGTCGTGCGGCTCAAATGCACGGACGGACTGAAGTTCCGGGAAATCGCTTCCATCCTGGACATCCCCGTCGCCACCGCCAAATCCCGGTATCGCTACGCCATCGCGCACCTGCAGCAAACCATCAAAAAGTAATCGACATGAAAAAGAAGGAAATAGAAAGCATGCTGTCCACGGATGTGCCGTTCAAGGCTTCGGACAGCCTGAAAGGGCGGATTATGGAAAAGGCCGTCCGGGAAGAGCCCGCAGCAGTCCGCGCCCGTTCCTGGAAATGGGCCCGATGGGCCATGCCCGTGGCGGCCGCCCTCGCCCTCGCCGTCCTCGTGACGGTAAAGCCGGGCGTCACGCCCGCGATCGCCGCAGAAAAGCTCTTTCGCACCGCCGCCGAGTACTTCAATCAGCGCCCTGTATTCTCGGCCAAAGTCGAGGTGCGTACCCTGCCGCAGGACAATTTCGGCTACACCCATCCGCTGAAACCTTATGTGGATCATACCATGACCGTGGACCGGGAAAACGGCGTCTGGCGCCTGGAGAAATCCGAAAGGGCCGCCCTGTATGACGGGCAGTACACCTGGATATGGAATCCGGAGAACGGGTTGGGAACCAAACTGGACGGGACGGACCAGGTCGGCGCGCTGGAATTGTTCGTCATCTTCCTCGATCCGGCCGAGATCCTCCAGGATGTCGCCCTCCTCGATTCCGTCAATCCGGAGGCCCGGGTCCGTCTGTCCGAGAAGAACGGCGTCATCACCTATGCCATCGACTCTCCCATCCAGGGGGATTTCTCCGACAAGTACATGAAATACAGTTCCGTCTTCGAGTCCGACACCCGATGGACCTACACCTTTGACAAGGCTTCGGGACGGCTCCTGACCTTCCGGATCGAAGGACTTTTCTCCGGCCTCCGGAAAACGCTCTTCCAGGTTACCGACATCGATTACGAGGCCCGGGTGGATTCCCGGCTGTTCGAAGCGCCCGAAGAGGTGGATTGGCTGGACCGCACGGCGGCGAACCGGGCGATGGAAGCATCGACCTTACCGTACGATGCCTTCAGGAACATCGACGCAGAACAGGCGCTGCTCAAAGGGATCGATGCGCTGCAGGCGTGGGATGTCAATGGCTTGAAGGTCTTTTTCGGCCAGTATCACCTGCGCACCCTGGAGCCGCTGAAGGGATGCCGCCTGGTCCGCCATGAAAAGCCCTTCACCTCCGGTCAATTCCCCGGCGTCTTCATCCGCTGCACCCTGGAGCGTGCCGACGGAAAGACGGAGAAGCGGACCTTCGCCCTTCGGAACGACAAGGGTTATGGTGCCTGGACGGTCGACGGTGGACTCTAGTTGCGGGCTGTGAACTGGGCCATCCACTGAACCATCATCTCCAATACCTCGGGGGTGATGGTTTCCTCGATGTTCCGGTATTCCGTGATGGCGCCGGTGGTGCAGTGCTGGAAGAGGTGGTTGACACCGTCGATGGCTTCGATCCGGTTCTTGGGATTGGCAGGTAGACCGCTTCGCAGGGCTCCGAGGTTGCTTTCATACTCCACCTGGATGTCCTTTGTGCCGTTGATGGCCAGGACAGGGCAGGTGATGCCGCCCAATTTCGGGCGCATGTCCAGTGAGAGCAGTTTCCGCATCCACGGCGTCTGAATCTGTATCATAACGCTTTGATAGACCTGCTTCAGCGCATCCGGGACGTCGAGTTCGTCCGGGAAAGGCATCCTGCCGCCGTGGACACGCACATAGGCGGCCTCGCCGATGGCTTTGCAGACAGTTTCGATCTGGTCTTCCGGATATCCGGCCGCTTCGAGGGCGGTCCGGCTCTGCGCGACGAGCAGTTCGATGCCGGAGACGACCATGCCGGCCAGGCTGATGATGAAATCGGCCTGGCCTTCCGCCGCCAGCATCAGGGCGATGGTGCCGCCTTCGCTGTGGCCGATCACGCCCACTTTGTCGAAGCGTTCCCGGAGCAGTTTGATGCCGGCGAGGGCGTCCTCCTTGAAGTCGATGGTCGTGGCCTCCAGCACATCTCCCGTCGATCCTCCCACGCCGCGGTCGTCGCAGCGGAGCGTGGCGACACCGGCCCGGGCGAGGGCATCGGCGATGACTGCAAAGGGCTTGTGCTCAAAGATTTCCTCGTTGCGATTCTCCTGCCCGCTGCCGGTGACCATGATGAGGACGGGCGTCTTGCGCGAATATCCTTCCGGCAGCACGAGGGTTCCGGCCAGTTTGGCCTCGCCGTTGGTGAAGGTGACTTCCTCTTCGGTGTAAGGGAAGGGACCTATCGGGGTCTGCGGCCGGTTCAGTTTCGCTTCCGGCGTCAGGGCCAGGGGCAGGGACAGGCTGCCCTGCTTGAACGTGCCCAGGATCTGCTTTCCCGTCCAAAGACCTTCATAGGAGGCGCCCAGGCTGGGGATCTTGATGGTAATGCCCCCGACGGCCGTCCTTTCGATCTGGACGGGGATTCCCTGCGCCGCCTGGTCCGGAGAATCCATGGAATATTCGTCTCCATCCAGATGGAACACGATGGTAAGCGAGGTGCCCTGGACATCCAGTTTCCCCGACCAGTTCCCCGTCTGGGCTTTTGCCAGGAACACGGTGGAGAGCAGCAAAACGACGGCAGTAAGGACCTTTTTCATGGGAGATTCATTTTGGTTTTGAGCAAAGATAGTAATTATTTATTGAAAAACAATAATTCTTATTAAAATTTCAATAAATATCACAAAGGGGTAGAGATTTGGAAAGATAATGACTATCTTTGATCGTTCGTTCAACCGGAATTCAGCGATAAGATATGAGACAGTTTCACGGAATCCTTGGAATCCTGGTGGTATTCACCGTTGTCTGTTGTGGACCGAAACAAAATGAGGGGGCCGGCGGCGCACAGCCGAAGGATATCATTCCGGCGCCGGTGGAGTATGCCGTGCAACCGGGGATTATCCGGTCCGATGAATTGGCCCGGATGCCCGAGAAGGTCCGCATTTCGGAAGGCGCTGTCCGGCGCCGCCTGAAAGGCCGGGGGCTGGTCGATTGGCAGATCAAGTCGGCCTACTGGCTGGAGGTCGGGAAGAAGCGGGTAACGATCGAGGCGGCTGACCCGGAGGGCGTGTTCTATGCCAGGCAGTCCTTGAAGATGCTGGCTTCCCTGGACAGCTCCGTGGTCTGCTGCACCATCCTGGACTGGCCGCGTTTCCGCCACCGGGGCATCATGCTGGACGAAAGCCGGAATTTCCAAGGGAAGGACTTCGTGATGAAACAGCTGGACATGATGGCGCTCCTGAAAATGAACCGTTTCCATTTCCACCTGGTGGACAATCCGGGCTGGCGGCTGCAGATTGATGCCTATCCGCGGCTCACGCAACTGACCGCCTGGCGGCCCGAACCCGATTTCTGGGATTGGGAAAAGGATGAGGTAGGCGGCGATTTCCTGGAGGAAGGAACGCCGGGTGCCTATGGCGGCTACTATACCAAACAGGACATCGCAGAAATCCTTGCCTTTGCGGCCGAGAGGCATATCGAGGTCATCCCCGAAATCGAGATGCCCGGGCATAATTACGAGACCCGCGCCGCTTATCCGGATCTGGCCTGTTCCTTGCCGGAAGCCGACCGGCCCGACCAGTGGGAACTCTGTCCCGGCAAGGAAAGCACCTACGAATTCCTGGAGAAGGTGTTGCTGGAGGTCTTTGACCTGTTCCCCTGCGAGTATGTCCATATCGGCGGGGATGAAGCCGGCAAGCGGAACTGGGAACGCTGTCCCGACTGCCAGGCCCGGATGAAAGCGGAAGGCCTGGAGAGCGTGGAAGAGTTGCAGAGCTACATGATCCGTCGGATGGAGCGCTTCGCGCACGAACACGGCAAGCGCATCATCGGCTGGGACGAGATCCTGGAAGGCGGCCTGGCCCCGGATGCCACCGTCATGTCCTGGCGCGGGACCGAGGGCGGCCTGCGGGCGATTGCCGAAGGCCACGATGTCATTTTTACGCCGACTACGCACTATTACCTGGATTATCACCAGGCCCCGGATCAGTACCGGGCTGCAGGGCGCTACCAGCCTCTGGAGAATGTCTATGCCTTCGATCCCATGGAAGAAGGCATTGCCGAAGCCGACGCGCACCATGTCCTGGGCGTACAGGGCAATCTGTGGACCGAGTGGGTCCATGAGGCCTGGCACGCGGAGATGATGCTCTATCCCCGCGCCTTTGCCATTGCGGAGACGGGCTGGAGCCCGGCCTCCAGGAAGGATTATCCGGACTTTGAGCGTCGCGCCTCCGCCTGGGCTGCGGTGGCACGAAAAATGGGCTATACCGTTTACGGCCAGCCCAATTAGTGCTCTATTTAGTATCCCCCGGGATGACTACCGTCCGCCGGGTCCGCCACCGGGTCCGCCGCCACCGGGGCCACCTCCCGGCCCGCCGGCGCCGCCGGTGTAGTTGGAGAGGGAGACGGAAGAACCGCCAGTGATGCCGTCCACGGCCCAGACGCCGCCGCATTTGGCTTCGCCGCTTACACTCACTCCCTGATAGCCGCTGGAAAGCGAGGGGGCCGATACGATCACACTGGAGATATTGGCCGGGGCCTTGAAGGCTGCGATGAAGGACTTGCCGTCAGAGAGGGCATTCCACGAGCCGGCCTTTCCGCTCATGCTGTACACGTTCTGGGAGGCGGAATAACCGCTTTCCAGGCCGCCGTAGGCCACGACGGTCGCCCCCTTGTTGATATAGAGTTTCTTGCCGTCTTCCGTGTTGGCATCGATGGCCACTTCCGGATTTCCCCTGGTACAGATGGCCATCACGTAGCCGCCGTTGAGGTTGGTATTGCCGTTGGAGTCCATGGCGTCGTTCCCCGAAGAGAAGGCATAGACGAAGCCCTTGTTCACGGTCAGGTCTCCCTGGCAGTTGATGGCGTCTTCACTGTTGGAAGAGACATGGGTCTCACCGCCGTCAAACGTCAAGTCTCCCTTGACTTCCAACCCTTCGCCATAGGAACTATTCACGGTGATGATGCCGCCGCTGATGACGAGCTTGCCGGCATTTCCCGTCACTTTGGCCCGGTCGCCGGAGCCCTCCTTGGTCACCCAGCCGATCTTGACGCCCTTCGCGGAGACGTCGTTCACTTCACGGCCCGTTACTGTAATATCGAGCGTGCCGCCGGTGATGTAGCTGTCGGAGAGCGTGTGGTTCGTTTCGTCGAAGTCGTAGCTGCCTGCCCGGATGCCCTTGCCGCCGTCGCCGGTATTCTTGAGGGTGAGGGAGCCGCCCGTCATCGCAAAGTAATTGTCGGCCTTGACGCAGGAGGTTCCGGTGTATTCGGCGTCCTCGTCGTCGTAAGCAACGCCGCCGGTGGACGACACCATGTGCGTTCCTCCTTCGACCAGCACGTAATCGTCCGTGGAGATTCCTTTCGCCATATCGGCGGCGATGGAGACCACCAGGGTCCCGTTCGAAAGCTGGACATAGTCTTTGCCCTTGAGGCCGTTGCCGGCGGTGCTGCCTGCGTTCACCTTGACCGTGGGGCTGTCCATCATCCGGATGTAATCGTCGGAGGAGATACCGGCCTTGCCCTGCGCATTCAGCGCATGGACGGTAAGGAGGCCGCTGCCGCTGAAGATAAGCTGGCTCTCGCTGAAGAAGACGGCCTTCAGGTCTTCGTCGCCAACCTTGGTATAGGCCGCGGAAGAGCCGTCAGAGAGCGTGTTCGTGCCTTGCACCACGACGAACGTGCGTTTCTTGCACTGGTTGTTGATGGCCGCGCCATCGGGATTGGTCAGGCTGACACCGTTGAGCAGGATGGCCTGCTTCTTGGCGCCGTAGACCTTGAAGAATCCGTTGTCGGTGGCGCCGGTGAGTTCATAGATGAGCACTTCGCCGCCGGTGTTGTTGACCGTGACCTTGTTGCCGTCGACACTCACATAACCATAGCTGTCGCCGGTGACGGTCGCATCACCCGTTTGGGAGTAGGTGATCGTAATCCTTCCCTTGAAGGTTGTCGTGGAGATGTCGTCGTCGGAGGAAGGGTCGCCAGTGGAGGCGAAGGTGAGCGGATCGCCGTCCGACCCGCCGCCCGATGCGCTCACCACCGTCAGCATATAGGAGGCGGTGGATGCGCTGTAAGTTTCGTTCGCCGCGGATTTGGCGGAGATCAAGGTGGATCCGCTTCCCAGCAGGGTGATGGCTCCGTTCGGACCGATGGCGGCCACCTCCGTCTGCGAGGATTCATAGGTGACGCCGACACTGAACGTATTGGTCAGCGTGGGGAAACTGTTCTCGGCGCCGAGGGTGGCTTCAAAGGAATCGGCGCTCCATGCGAGGGCGGGGTCTTTCAGGTTCGTGGCGCCTTGCCCGTCGCCCGGGAAGCCCTCCGGGAAGTTGGGACTGAAGGGGAGATCATCCCGCTCGCAGCCCGTGACGGCAAGCGCGATCGTAACCAGCATCCAAACAATCTTCTTCATATCGCAAAAATAGGTTTTAGTATTCACATCGGCAAGATAACCAATTATCAAACCACATCCGGCCTGGAAAGGCGGGGATTCAGCGAACGCCGTCTTTTCTTCAGCGAATGTCCGCGATATCTGGAAAAAAGAGCGTATTTTTGCGAAAACGAAAGTGGAATGCGTATTGTCCTGCCATTTCTGGTCCTTCTCCTGGTCCATCATTTCCTCCTGGCACCCCTCCTCAGGAAGCGCCTTCCGCTTTATATCGGGCTCACGATGGCGCTTCTGGTGCTGTTCGGCATCTGGTGTTTTTCTCCCATCGGCCGTCCCCAGGGAGCTCCGGCTTTCCCCGGGCAGAACGAAATGATGCCTCCGCCACCTCCGGGACCGGGCGGGAGAGGCCCGGAGCCGCAGGGGCGGAAGGGGCCGATCAGTCCGGAAACTTCGAGACTGATCATGGGCATCCTTCTCGTCGGCGTGGACCTGGGGGCCTATTTCTACATGGAGTCCCGGCGCAAGGAACGCCGGATGAAGGAACTGGAAGCCGAGAACACCAAACAGAGGCTGGAGTCGCTGCGATACCAGATCAATCCGCATTTTCTGATGAATACGCTCAACAACATCCACGCGCTCGTGGACATCGATCCGGAGAAGGCCAAGGAGAGCATCGAGGAGTTCTCGAAGATGATGCGCATCCTGTTGTATGAAGGCGATGCCCCCACCATTCCGCTGGAGCGGGAGCTGGACTTTATCGAACATTTCATCTCCCTGATGCGGCTCCGTTATCCCGAGGATGCGCTTCGGGTCGATACGGTCTTTCCGAAAGTGCGGAGCGGCGCGGTCGTTCCTCCGCTGGTGATGGCCTCTTTCGTGGAGAACGCCTTCAAGCATGGGGTGAGCTACTCAGAAGAATCGTTCATTCGCGTGAAGGTCGAGCTTCAGGAAGGCAAGGTGGTTTTCCATTGCGTCAATTCCTCGCACCCGGCCGAGGCGGATGAGCGCCACGGGATCGGCTTGGAGAATATCAAGAAGCGTCTCACGCTGCTGTACGGCAACTCCTACACCCTGTCCATCGATGAGGAGGGCGGGCGCTATGACGTCTTGCTGGCCGTCCCGGACCAAACCCTTCTGGCATCATGATCCGGGTCATAGCCATAGACGATGAGCCGCTGGCCCTGCGCCAGCTGGAAATGTACATGGCCAAAGTCCCGTTCCTGGAGCTGGTGGCCGCTTGCAGCAGCGCCGCGATGGCGGCGCCCTATGTCGCGAAGGCCGATGCGCTCTTCCTGGACATCAACATGCCGGATCTCAGCGGGATGGATTTCATCAAGTCGCTGCCTCATCCGCCCGCCGTTGTCTTCACGACGGCCTATTCGGAGTATGCCGTGGAGGGTTTCCGGGTCAATGCCGTGGACTACCTGTTGAAACCATTCAGTTTCAAGGAATTCGAAGCCTCCTGCGAGAAACTTCGGAAGCATCTGGAGATGCAGGCGGCGCTCGAAGCCCGGGAGTCGGACCCGGTCCTCCACTTCAAGGCGGACTACCGGACCCTCAGCATCGATATCCGCAAGATCATCTATGTGGAGAGCATGAGCGAATATGTCAAGATCTTCCTGGTCGATGCGGAGGCGCCGGTCGTCGTCCTCTACAGCCTGAAAAACCTCATCGAACAGTTGCCGGCCGACCGCTTCATGCGCATCCACCGCTCCTATATCATCGCCCTGGGGCATATCGCGGAGGCCTCCCGCACTTCCGTCCGGCTGGACAATGGCAAGACCCTCCCTGTCGGAGAACTATACCGGCCTGCATTCGGCGCGTATCTGGCCTCCTGCTGAGTTGTTGAACACAAAATGAGCTTTCGATAAATCGAGATTGAACTATGTCAAACAAATTCTTTGACAGGAACTGGTGGAAGGATTTTGTGGTCGCGATCCTGGCCACTACCGTTTCTATCGTTTTGACCTTCGGCACGGGCAAACTGGTTGAACGGAACAACCAGAAGAAAGAGCGCAGGCTCACTGCATTGATGGTCATGAGCAGCATCGAATCGTTTGCCCGGACCTTGGATGAATCGGCGAAAGACTGGGACCGTATGGACAGTATCGCCGTCTGGCTGCTCCGACTACCGATAGACGAAATTGCAAGGCTCGGCGATGACCCCTTTGAAGAAGCTGTCCAAGAGGTTTTCCAAGCACCGATCATTCGCCATGACAATACTGCCGAAACCATTTTCAGCAGTAACATAGACACTTGGAAGAATCTGGGGAGTTTTCGGTTCGTGGACAACGTTGGTGCCTGTTTCTCCCAAATGAACTGGATTGAAGAGGAAATCAACAAGGATGCCCTCGAATATGCCGGACATCAGGAGCGGATCTTCAATCATTATTCGGATTATCCCGGCTCATGCTTTACTGAGAAGTTGCTCCGGGATGAACAAGTACGGCGACAGTTGCAAATGCCTAACTCGCATAAGGCGTGGCTCGCTTACTGTGCAGACAATCTGCGGCGTATGAACCGCAAGAATATGAAACTGATAGGAATTCCCGAGGAAGAGGTGTTTGCTTTTACAGAAGCCCGTTCAGACGTTGCCATCGAGGAGGATCCCGAGCCGGATTATTCTGTATTTATGAAGCCTCACCCGGACAAGGAATCCATCGACTCCAACCTGGATTATGCCCGGAAACTGGATAGCCTGCTGAATCGTCATTGACGCGTTCCAGCACCCCCATAACAATAGAAAA
>ONJB01000006.1 GCA_900318015.1 uncultured Bacteroidales bacterium
GGACCTGACCGAAAAGCAGGCGGCGGACTACCGCAACCGGATGATCGGCTTCGTGTTCCAGAGCTTCAACCTCATCAACTTCAAGACGGCCGTGGAGAATGTGGAGCTTCCCCTCTACTACCAGGGTGTCCCGCGGAAGAAGCGGCACGAGATGGCGATGGAATACCTGGAGAAACTCGGGCTCACGGCCTGGGCCACCCACTTCCCCAACGAAATGTCCGGCGGCCAGAAGCAGCGCGTCGCGATCGCCCGCGCCCTCATCACCCGCCCGCAGATCATCCTCGCCGACGAGCCCACGGGCGCGCTGGACTCCAAGACCAGCGTCGAGGTGATGCAGCTCCTGAAGCGCCTGAACCAAGAGGAGAACATCACCATCATCGTCGTCACCCATGAGAGCGGCGTCGCCAACGAGACCGACAAGATTATCCACATCAAGGACGGCATCATCGGCGAGATCGAAGAGAACAAGGCCCACACGGCCTGGGACGGAACCATGATGAAATAATGCGGGAACTTTTCCACGAAATAGCGAGCAACCTGCGGAACAACAAGCTCCGCACGGCCCTCACGGGCTTCGCGGTGAGCTGGGGCATCTTCCTGCTGATCTGCCTGCTGGGCGCGGGGAACGGCCTGATGAACTCGTTCATGGGGAACATGGAGGATTACATCACCCAGACCATCTCGGTGGAAGGCTGGCGCACCTCCAAGCCGTATGCCGGCTACCAGGAGGGACGCGTGATCGACCTGGACGAGACGGACGTCACCTGGACGGAAGGGTCGCGCTGGACCCCGACCGTGGGCAACGTCACCCGCCAGACCGGAACCACGGGCGTCACTTTCACCCTGGACGGATACACGGTCGCCGGCCAGATTTCCGGCGTGCTGCCCGAATACCAGGAGCAGAACAAGATCAAGATGCATTCCGGGCGGTTCCTGAACCCGGACGACCTGAAGGAGCGCCGTAAAGTCGTCGTACTGAGCCTCGCGCAGGCCAAGGAACTCTCCCCGAAAGACCCGGAGGCCCTCGTCGGCAAATGGGTGGGGGCCGGGACGGTTTCCTTCCGGGTAGTCGGCATCTACCATACCGACGAAACCAACATGTACCGCATCTGCCCCATCCCTTTCACCACCTACAAAGGGATCTATGACACCAGCGACAAGATCGAAAGCATCACCTTCACGGTGGACGGCCCGGAAACCAAGGAGGAATACGAGGCTTTCGAAAAAGAATACGCCGGGGCCCTGCGCCTGCGCCATGACGTGGCTCCGGACGACCGCCGGGGCGTCTGGGTCGAGAACGGCTACACCGACAACATGGAGATGCACGACGCCCAGCGGATCATCCGCACTTTCCTGTGGATCCTGGGCCTCCTGACCCTCGTGAGCGGCATCGTGGGCGTCTCCAACATCATGCTCATCGCCGTGAAGGAGCGCACCCACGAGTTCGGCATCCGGAAGGCCATCGGCGCCTCCCCGGCCGAAATCCTGAAGCTCATCATCGCCGAAAGCGTCACAATCACGGCCATCTTCGGCTACATCGGCATGTTCCTCGGGATGATCGCCTGCCAGATCATGGACAAGACCGTCGGACAGCGTACCGTGGACATCGGCATGGACATCGGGGACATCCGGATGCTGGTGAACCCGACCGTGGGCCTGGACGTGGCCCTGGAAGCGACCATCCTGCTGATCGTGGCCGGCACCATCGCGGGGGCCGTCCCCGCCTGGAAGGCCCTTCCGGGAAATCCTGGACAGCATCCTCCGCAACCGCAGCCGGAGCTTCCTGACCGGCTTCGGCGTGTTCTGGGGTGTGTTCATGCTGATGCTCCTCACCGGCGGCGGCCAGGGCCTGAAGGACCTGCTGGTGCAGAACTTCGAGGGCTTCGCCCAGAACACCTGCATCGTCGCGACCAGCACCACCACCAAACCTTACAAGGGATTTAAGAAGGGCCGTACCTGGAACCTCGAGTATGCCGATGTGGACCGCCTCAAGGCGATGGTGCCGGAGCTGGAGACCGTCTCCCCCTCCGTGAGTCTGTGGGGAAAATCCGTGACCCGGGACGAGAACACCTCCTCCCGCGCGGTGGTGAAAGGCGCCCGGGCGGACTACGCCAACATCGAGACGCCCAAGATCAAATACGGCCGCTGGCTCAACGACGCCGACAACCTGCAGGAGCGCAAAGTGTGCGTGATCGGCAAGCGCGTCTATGAGGAACTCTTCCCCGAGGGCGGCAGCCCGCTCGGGCAGCGGATCAGCATCGACGGTAGCTACTATACCGTCATCGGCGTGGACTGGCGGGACAGCGGCGGCATCAGCATCAACGGCCGCGCCTCCGACGCGGTGACCATCCCCATCAACCAGGCCCGCCGGGCCTATAACCTCGGAAATACCGTCCACCTCCTCTGCTTCACGGCGAAGGAAGGCATCACCATGAGCGATGTCACTCCGCGCGTGCGGGAAATCATCTCCCGGCAGCACTTTATCGATCCGACGGACGAGCAGGCGATGTTCCTGCTGAACACCCAGCTCATCTTCGGCATCGTGGACAACCTGTTCAAGGGCATCAATTTCCTGATCTGGCTCATCGGCCTCGGCACCCTGCTGGCCGGCGTCATCGGCGTGTCCAACATCATGATGGTGTCCGTCAAGGAGCGCACCACCGAGATCGGCATCCGCCGCGCCATCGGCGCCACGCCGCGCCAGATCCTCGGACAGATCATCTCCGAGAGCATCGTCCTCACCCTAGTGGCGGGCATGATCGGCATCTTGTTCAGCGTCCTCATCCTCTCCGGCGTGGAGCTCGCGATGACCACGGACGGCGTCCTGAAGGCCGCCTTCCAGGTGCCCTTCAGCACCGCGGTCCTTGCCGCCCTCCTCCTCACCGTACTCGGCGTGCTCGCGGGCCTGATGCCCGCCCTCCGCGCCATGCAGATCAAACCCGTGGACGCCATGCGTGACGAATAATAAAACAAACATCATATGAAAAAATTCGGTAGAATCCTGACCATCCTCCTCGTGGCTGCCGTGTTCATCGGCACCTTCGCGTACCTGTTCCAGCGTTCGCGCCCGAAGGAGATCCAGTACGAAGAGCTGACGCCCGAGATGGGCACCATCTCCAAGTCCACCGTCGTCACGGGCAAGATCCAGCCCCGGGACGAGGTGAACGTGAAAGCCCAGATCAGCGGCATCGTGGCCGAGCTGTACAAGGAAGCCGGCCAGACGGTCGAGAAGAACGAGGTCATCGCAAAGCTCAAGGTCATCCCCGAGATGAGCCAGCTGAGCAACGCCCAGAGCCGCGTCCGCCTGTCCGAGGTGAACCTCAAGCAGGCCCAGACCAACTACGACCGCCAGAAGAACCTGTTCGACCAGCAGCTCGTAAGCGCCGAGGCCTTCGAGCAGGTGGCCCAGGCCCTCAAGCAAGCCCAGGAAGAGTACGCCGCTTCCGTGGAATCCCTGGAAATCATCCGCGACGGCGTGTCGTCCTCCAACAAGTCCGGAAGTTCCACCCTTGTGCGGTCTTCCGTGGCCGGCCTCATCCTGGACATCCCGGTGAAAGTCGGTAACACGGTCATCAACTCGAACACCTTCAACGACGGTACCACCATCGCCACGGTCGCCGACATGAACGACCTGATCTTCGACGGCAACATCGACGAGACGGAGGTGGGCCGGGTCCACATCGGCCTGCCCGTCCGGATCACGGTGGGCGCCCTGCAGGACGTCGCCATCGACGCGGCCCTGGAGTACATCTCCCCGAAGGCCACGGAATCCGGCGGCACGAACCTCTTCGAGATCAAGGCCACCGTCAAGGTCCCGGACGGCATCACCATCCGTTCCGGCTACAGCGCCAACGCCGAGATCGAGCTCCAGCGGGAAGAGAATGTGATGACCCTGCCCGAAAGCGCCATCCAGTTCGAGGGCGAGAAGACCTTCGTCTATGTCCTCGGCGACAACGGTTACGAGCGCCGCGATGTCAAGACCGGCATCTCCGACGGGGTGAACATCGAAATCAAGGAAGGCCTCTCCCTCGGGGAGAAGGTCCGCGGCATCCAGATCCTCGACGAAAAGAAGAAGTAGCGCCATGAAAAGAATCCTCCTTGTCCTCGCGCTGCTCGCCCCCGCCCTGGCCGGGGCGCAGGACCTGAACCAGCCGTGGACCCTCCAGGAATGCCTGGACTGGGCCCTGGAGCACAACCTCAACGTGAAGCAGAGCGAACTGAATGTGGCCCAGCGCGAAATCCAGCTGAACACGTCCAAGAACGCCTACCTCCCGAATGTCAGCGGTTCCGCGAACGAGAGCGTGAACTTCGGCCGCGGCCTGACCCAGGACAACACCTACACCACCGGCGCGACCACGACGAACACGAGTTTCTCCATCGGCGCAGGCATGAACTTGTTCGACGGCATGGCCCGCCCGAACAATGTCAAGCTTTCCCAGCTGAACCTGGACGCCGCCCTGGCCGACCTCGAGCGCGCCCGGGACGACATCCGCGTCTCCGTGGCCAAGGCCTATGTGCAGGTCGTTTACGATTATGACATCGTGGACGTCGCCCGGGACCAGCTGAAACTGGACCAGGCCCAGGTGGAACGGCTGCAGGCGATGGTGGAGAACGGGAAGGCCTCCCAGGCCGAACTGTCCCAGCAGAAAGCCACCCTCGCGCAGAGCGACTACACCCTCGTACAGGCGGAGAACAACCTCCGGAACGCCCTGCTGGACCTGTCGCAGCTGCTGGACTTCCCGAATGCGGACGGATTCTCCATCGTCAAGCCGGAGATCGCCGTGGGCGACCACCTGCTGGCCCGTCCCGAGGACATCTATGCCGATGCCGTGGAGCAGCGCCCGGGCGTGAAGGCCGAGCAGCTCCGGCTCAAGGGCAGCGACCTGTCCATCAAGATCGCCAAGGCCGGCTTCTCCCCTACCCTGTCCCTGAGCGGCGGCATGGGCACCAGCTACTATACCAACACCCGGAGCCTCTATCCGCAGGACGGCTTCTGGCAGCAGCTCTCGCACAATTTCAGCCCGTATGTGGGCCTCTCGCTGAGCGTACCCATCTTCGACCGGTTCTCCGCACGGAACAATGTCCGGACGGCCCGGCTGAACCGGACGCTGCAGCAGATCACCCTGGACAAGGCGAAACAGAGCCTGTATAAGGAAATCCAGCAGGCCCATGCGAACGCCCTTGCGGCGGAAGCCAAGTACCGCTCCGCCTCCGAAGCCGCCACGGCCTCCGAGGACGCCTTCATCCTGGCCCAGGCCAAGTACGAAAACGGCAAGGCCACCGTCACGGAATACAACGAGGCGCGCACCCGCCTCGCCAAAGCCCGCTCCGACAAGGCCCAGGCCGCCTGCGAATACCTCTTCCAAAGCCGCCTCCTGGACTTCTACCGGGGTTCTGCGCTGGAGCTGTAGAGCGAGAGGAAACAGGATAATCATCGTAAACGGAGACAAGAATTCATCTTGTTTCCGTTTTTTATTATTAAATTATTGTTTTTCAATAAATATTATTATCTTTGCGAGGTAACCCACCGGATTATGGAGCAAAAGCCGATCACCAAAAAGCAGATGCAGTGGAGGGTTTCCCTTGGGGTGGCCTCCGCCATCTTAAGCTGTCCGATTATGTGGTTCAGCCATACATGGATCGAAAGAATCCTGGCCGGCATCACTTTCGTTTGCGCGATCATAAGCATCATCCAAACAATCAGGCAATGGAAAAAGCATCCGCTGGTGGATGAAGCGGTGGACCGGGAACTCCAGGAAGAAAAGAAGGGCGCCCTGACAGCCATGGGCGGAATTCTGCTCCTGTTCGCCTTCGCAATCTTCTTGCTCATCCTCGCTATCCGTGCATTCTGATTTCCGCTATCCCATTCTCTGCGTCCAATTAATCCGGTGAAGGTGGTGGTGAAGTTCTAGCTGTTTCAAAAAAAAGGGAACCGTCCGAAGACAGTTCCCCCCAGCCGAAGGTCGAAACAGAATCACCTTTGGGAAGTCTCCGCCCGGACTACTTAGCGTCCCTCAACGCGACGGTAATGCGAACGGACTTTCTCGACTTTGCCACGGCGTACACGGGTGTACGCCTTTATTTTGACAAAGAAAGGAGCCTTGAACCGACAGTACAAGCTCACGCAGATACGAAAAACCTTTCTTTTCATTACAAATAGATTTAGAGTCCTCGTGAAAGGTTTTCGAGCGGCGCACAGAGTACCCCTAAGGCTGTTTTTCTATTTCTTGGAATTGAAAAGGCATTTCAGTGAGGGCTGAAATGCCTTTGGAGTCAGGACTCAACATCCATTTGTAATGTTGTTACAAAGGTACGAAGTTTTTCCTTTCATGCAAGTGGAATCACATAAATTGCGTATTTTTGTATTATGATTGCGCAAGAAACCATCGACGAGGCCGTGCGGCGGCTGTTTTCCACGATTGAATTCACCCAGGAGCCGGAGGGGTTGTACGACCCGCTGCGGTATATGGTCGCCATTGGCGGGAAGCGGCTGCGGCCGAAACTGTGCCTGACCGTGTACAGCCTGTTCAACGATTCGTTCGGCCCGGAGATCCTGGGGCCGGCGGCGGGCCTGGAGGTGTTCCACACCTTCACCCTCATCCACGACGACATCATGGACCGTTCCCCGCTGCGGCGCGGGAAGGAGACCGTGTGGAAGAAGTGGTCGGCGGATACGGCGATCCTTTCCGGCGACGTGATGTGCATCGATGCGTACAAGCGCATCGCGCAAGCGCCGGAAAACACCCTGGGCGACGTCCTGGAGCTGTTTTCCACCACAGCGGCGCAGGTGTGCGACGGACAGCAGTATGACATGGACTTCGAGCACGTGAAGGCCGTGACCATGCGCGAGTACCTGAAGATGATCGGCCTCAAGACCGCCGTTCTTATCGCCTGCTCGGCGAAGATGGGCGCGCTCATCGCCCACGCCCCGTCGGAGATTGCCGACGGCCTGTACAACTACGGCTACAACCTGGGCCTCGCGTTCCAGGTGGCCGACGACTACCTCGACGCCTACGGCGACGAGAAAGTGTTCGGCAAGCCCATCGGCGGCGACATCGTGAACGGGAAGAAGTCCTGGCTCACGGTCCGCGCGATGGAAAAGGGCGCGAAGGGCATCGCCGAGGCCCTCGAGGCGGACCTGTCGCCCGCGGAAAAAATCGCCACCGTGATGGACCTCTACGATTCGGTCCATGTGGCCGAAGACGCCCGCGAGACCGTCGCCCGCTTCCACGAGAAGGCGCTCGCCGCCGCGGAGAAGGTGACCGGCATCGCCGGCTACACCGTCCTCAAGCGCTTTGCCGACGACCTGGTGGACCGCGTGAAATGAGGCCGGAGGAACTGGAAATCATGGCCCCGGCGGGGAGCTTCGAAAGCCTCGCCGCCGCCGTCGAAGGAGGCGCCGATTCGGTCTATTTCGGCATCGGCCACCTGAACATGCGTTCCCACTCCGCCAACAATTTCCAGGCGGAGGACCTCCCGGAGGTAATGCGCATCTGCCGCGCCTACGGGCTCAAGGCCTATCTCACCCTGAATATCACCCTGTACGGCGAGGAGCTTGACGAGGCCCGCCGCGTACTGGACCTGGCGAAGGAAACCGGCGTGAACGCCGTCATCGCCTCCGACATGGCCTGCATCCTGTATGCCCGCCAAATCGGCCTGGAGGTCCATATCTCCACCCAGCTCAGCATCTCCAACGTGGAGGCGCTCCGCTTCTACGCGCAGTTCGCCGACGTCGTCGTCCTCGCGCGGGAACTCCGGCTGGAGCAGGTGAAGGAAATCTACGAAACGATTGTGCGCGAGCACATCACCGGCCCGTCGGGGAATCTCGTCCGCATCGAAATGTTCGCCCACGGAGCCTTCTGCATGGCCGTTTCCGGCAAATGCTACCTGTCCCTCGCCGCCTACGGCGAGAGCGCGAACCGCGGCGCCTGCATGCAGGTGTGCCGTCGCGGCTACCACGTCACCGACGAGGAAACCGGCTTCGACCTGGTGGTGGACAATAAGTACATCATGTCCCCGAAGGACCTGTGCACGATCGAGTTCATGGACAAGATCATCGACGCCGGCGTGAAGGTCTTCAAGATCGAGGGCCGCGCCCGCGCCGCCGACTATGTGAAGCGCGTCTCCTCCTGCTACCGCCGGGCCGCGGACGCCGTCTGTGACGGCACCTACACGCCCGAACTCGCGGCCAGCCTGAAAGCGGAGCTTGCCGGCGTGTTCAACCGCGGCTTCTGGGACGGCTACTACCAGGGCGCGCGCCTGGGCGAATGGAGCGCCGTCTACGGCAGCCAGGCCACCCGGCGCCGCGAGTACATCGGCAAGGTCACCAACTGGTTCAACCGCATCGACGTGGCTGAGATCCGGGTCGAGACCGGCACCCTGCACGTCGGCGACGAAATCGCCTTCATCGGCAAGACCACCGGCTGCGTGGAGATCCAGGTCGATGACATGCGCGTGGACCTCAAACCCGTCTCCGAAGCCCCCAAGGGCGTTCTCTGTTCCGTCGCCGTTCCCGTGGCGGACCAGCCCGTGGACCATATCAACGACCACCCCGCGAAAGAGGCGGACGAACGCATCCACCCCCGTCGCGGGGACAAGGTGTTCAAGTGGGTCGAGGACTAGAACTTCACCACCACCTTCACCGGGAAATGGTCGGAGAAGGATTCCGTGCCGGCGGTGAGGACTTCCGAGGAGAGCACTTCCACCGGGGCCGCGGCCTTGTAGGCGAAGATGTAGTCGATGCACTTGCGCGGATTCTTGGTCGAGTAGGTGTTATCCACCCCTGAGAGCTGGGTCCAGCCCTGACGCATCAACTGAATCGCTTCGCTGTCCGGTTCGGCGTTGAAGTCGCCGCACAGGAAGACAGGCTTCTTGGCACCCGCGTAAACCGCTTTGAACCAGTCGTTCAAGGCCTCCACCTGGTCGCGTTGGGAGTTTTCTCCGACATAGTCCAGATGGACGGAGGCGAAGACGCACCGGTCCGTCTCCACGACTGCGATGCTGCGCGGCTCGGAGCCGTCGGACTTGGGCAGATGGACCTTGTACCGAGAGAGGACCTTGTCGCGGGAGACGACACCGTTTCCGTAGGCGCCGCCCGCATAGGGGAAGGCCGATGCGAACTGGAAGGACCAGTCGCCCAGCTGGGCCGCGAGCTCCTTGAGCTGGTACGTCGAGTGACGCCGGTTGCAACTGTCGAGCTCATTGAGCGCCACCAGCGACGCGCCGGTCTTGCGGATCAAGTCGGCCACCTGGGGCGTGGTATCGTCCTCGTACTTGGAGAAGACGCCTACATTGTAGGTAAGCAGCGTCATCGTCTCGGGCTCCTTCGACTTTCCACAGGAAAGGAAGAGCACCGGAAGGAGAAGGAATGCGTATATCTTATTCATGGACAAGGACAAAGTGGGAGGCCACCGTGCGCTCACCTTTCGCGTCGGTGGGCCGGTTCACGACGTGGGTTTTCGGGTCGCCTTCACCGGCGATGACGAGGGTGGAGGAACCGCCGCCGTCCATGTTCAGGGCGTAGCGGGGATTGAAATTCTTCTTCAGGAACCGAGTGAGCTCCCGGGCGGACATTCCTTCGCTCACACCCGCCCGGCGGCCGTCCACGACCACCATCAGGAAATGGTTGTCCCCGGTCACGGCCACGGCGGTCCGGGGATGGCGGACGCCCTGGTGGCGGTGGAGATCCTCGTAATCATACTTGCTCACGTCCGTCTGGAAACCCGCGAAGCTATCGCCCACGGGATCGTAGTCGTCGATGAGCATCGGCGCGCTGGAGAAGATGTTGGGCGCCGTGCTGTTGGAATAGAAGGTGCGCTGCTGGTCGACCGTCTTCCCTTTACCGTCCGAGGAAATCCATACCTTGCTTCCGTCGGTATAGACCGCCCCCTCGTTCTTCCAGTTGGGAACGCCGGTGGACATGATCGTATTGTTGGGCATGCAGGTCACATATTCCCCGTCCACCTTCAGGACGATGGAAGTCGATTCGTAGCAGGCGTTCATCGCCACCACGGCCCCGTCATGGGCCTTGAACACGTCGGAGGTGCGCACATCCGGCACCGAGGAGGTGAACTTGAGCGCGTAGCCCGGCGCCGACATGTCCCAGTCGGCGATGAAGATACGCTGGGCGGCGCCGTCCACGTTACCTTCGAACCGGCGGTAGGTCAAGCCGGGAGCCACTTCCTTGACAGTCCATCCCTTGTCCTCCGAACGGAACACGAACTGGTCCGTACGCGCCTTCAGGTAGGCCTTCACATCGTTCCAGCGGTAGTACGGGAAGCCTTCCAGGTCACCCAGGTGCGCCTCTTCCCCATTGAGAAGAACCTTCACGAGGGTATCCCCGGACTTGCCTTTCTTCGGATTGAAGAAGATGAACTGGATGTTGGCGGCCATCGGGGAGCGGAAGGTCTGGAACCAATAGACCAGGTCGTCCTGATGGGCCGGAGCCCGGTCGAAGCCATCCAGGTCCATGATCAGCTCGAGCGCCATCACCACGTGGTCGTGGCCGTAGCGCAGGTCGGCGCCGCGGCTGCCGGCGGTCAGGCGCTGCGTTGCCTTCTCCACCATATCATCCACAATGGACGAACAAGGCGTCCGGTAGGCGTGATACTCGCGGAAACGCTCGTAGTTGTCCGTCTCCCAGAGGGTCGCGAACTCCTCCACCGTGAAGAAGTCCTTCACGTCGATGCGCACGTCCTGCGGCAGGCTGTTCATGCCGGCCACGAACATGTACAGGTGGAAGAACACATTGTACGGATTACGCTGTCCCAAGGCCTTGTCCGGATTCTTGAAGAAGCGGGCGAGAACGTCCTTGTAATTCGGGAAATGGCGGAGGAAGAACCGCTCGGAGCTCTCGGGATAAGGGAATACCTCCTCGGGGCCCTGATACTTGAACGGGTTCGATCCCTGGTTGGGCCGCGTCGCCTGCACGTCCATAATCCCCTGGTGCTCATACACGGAAGTCTCCGGCGCCAGGCGGGAAAGGGCCGCGCAGCAGGAGGACATGCTCATGATGGAGCGGACCGAAGGCGAAGAGCAGGCATCGACGGAACTCCCCTTCCCGAACACGGTCGGGTAGTTCTTCACCATCGTCCGGGCAATCTCCTGGTGCTGGTTCCAGCCGATTTCGGTGAGGTCGCCCACGCGATACTGCACATACTCCCAGAAAGGCTCCAGGTCGTTGAGCAGGCTTTCGCCGCGGGCGGTGAGGTTCCCCTCGCGCCGGCCTTCGGCAAGCATGTTCAGGATGATGGAATAGGCGTCTCCGGTATAGGCATACCGGGAGCCGTGGCGGCCGTAATGGCTGATATAGACGGCTTCATACCCCTTTGGAACAGGGGTCAAGGCCTTCGGGGACAGGTCCAGCAGACAATCCAGTCCAGAGGACTTGTTCCAGTCCGCACGCACTTCCTCCCGGACGCCGAGGCGCTGGGCGCCGGCCGTCAGGCAAAGGAACAGGGAAAGAGCCAGAATCAGGTGTTTTTTCATTTTTCAGTTTGGTCAAAAGGTTTCATACAAGTCGATGGCATGGGAGAACCGACGCTCCAGGTCGGCGAACGGATAGAGGCCGTCGGCATTGGCCGAAAGACCTTCCAGGCGCAGCTGGAGCGCCATCGGAGGGTTGTCCGGGGAGAGGACGGACACCTCCCGGAGCTGGTCGGCGGAAGCATAGACGAGCCAGATGTCGGCATACAGTTTCCCGTCCCGTCCGCGGAACTTCTCGAAGAGGATTTTCCCGCCGATCGGGGTTTTCGTCTCGATGGCGCCGGGGGCGTCGTACGGCTCGGCTCCGAGCGCCGCGAGGACACTGCCGATGTTGGAGTCGTGGCCGCAGAGGAAGGCGAACTTTCGGCCGGGGGTCCGGAGTTCCGCCAGGAGTTCCTGCAGCATCGGGTGCGCCACGTTCGCGGCCACGCTGGGGGCGGCGAACAGAACCTCCTGGTACCAGTCTTTCACGGAGGAGAGTCCGGCCCATTCCTCCCGGGTCAGTTTGTGTCCGAACCCGGCTTTCAGCACATCCGGTTCCTCATAATACTGGAGCGTGAGGGCGTCCGAGGCCGAGCAGGCCATCTTCAAGCCGCCGGTCATGGCGGGCTCCTTGTTCAGTTCGAAACGGACGGCCGAGGGGAAGGCTCCGAACGTCGTCGTATCGTGTGCGGCCGCCGGACTGGACTTGATGTCCAGGACTTTCTCGAGCAGCGCGTACTTCGCCTTCAGCGGCCCGTCCGGACCGCCCATGGCGAAAATCTCCGCGTAAGCCTTCGTGATGAAACGGTCGGAAAGCCTGGTAATCTGGGGGTTGAATACGGGGTCCATCGTTCCCAGCGGCGTGTGCTGTTCCACGTCGATATCGGCCATCGGGAACATCCCGGCGGCGAAAGCGCGGGCCGTAGCGCGGGTGCGCTGGATGGAATTGGCATAGAAGCGGACGCTGCCCGCTTCCGGGACGCCGTCCTTGGCGAAAAAGCCTTCACCCACGAGCCACTCCCGGAAGAACTGGCCCATTTCCATCTCGAGCGCGCCGCCCCGGAGTGACAACTCGCCGGGGGCGGAACTCCAGGCAAACCATTCATGCGGGGTAATCCGGGACAGCACGGATCCCGGTCCACTGATGGGCGAACGGATGTTGTGCCGACTCAGGATGACCATCTCCTCCCGCGCATAGCGGTCGGCGAAGCCGGCCGGGCGCGGCTGGAAGGCGGTGCCTTCAGAGGCAACGCTCCCGGGCGCCAGCCGGGGGCTGCAGGAGGCGAGCAGCAGAACCGCCGCCGCAAAGACAGACAACCGTTTCATTATTTGGCGTTCTCTTGAAGTACTTTTTTCAGGATCGGGGTAATCACTTTCTCCATTTCCGTGTACCCGGCGGCGTTGGGGTGGATGGAATCCTTCTGATACGCCTTCTTCAGGCCCAGTTCCTCATCCACCAGGACGGAATAGTAATCGGCATAAGCGATGCCGGCTTGGTCGGCCCAGGTCTTGATCATGCCATTGAGGACTGGGATATAGTCCTGCGGGCGGAAACCCGGGACCTTGGGAAAGCTGTTGGAGGGCGGTACCGACCCGACGATGACCGGGATGCCGGCATCCCGGGCCAGCTTGGCCATCGATTTCAGCCGCTCGAGGATGGACTCGAGCGTCGTCGCGGCGATGTCATTGGTCCCGCCTTCGATGACGACGCAGTGCGGGTCCAGGTCGACGACATCCGCCTTGAAACGGGCCAGCATGTCACTCGTCTTGTTCCCGCTGATTCCCTTGTTCACATAGTTGTTGGACGAGAAAAACGCGGGGTGGCCGACGCCCTGCCGCTCCCACTGCCAGGTGATGCTGTCGCCGATGAAGACGGCTACCGGCCCCTTGTGCCGGGTGTCGAGAACGAGCGGCGGCTCCGGTGGAGGCAGATCCGGCAGGTCCGGCGTCGGTCCCTTCCTGCAGGAAACCAGGAAGAGCGCCCCTGTAAGCAGGAGGAGCAGGGAAATGAATAATCGTCTCGACACGGCTTACTGGGCTTCCAGGATAACGAAATGTGTATCCCGCGCACGCTGCTTGTCCTCCCGTCCGCCGGTGTCGCAAGGCTTGTTGACGACGTGTGTCTCCGAATTACCCAATCCTTCGACACACATCGCCGTGGAACCGCCGCCGTCCATATTCAGCGCGTACTGCGGGTTGAAGTACTTCACCAGGAACTGGGTCAGCTCCTTGGCCGACATGCCGTTGCTGATGTTGGTACGGCCGTCCACGACGAACAGGATGAGATGGTTGTCGTGCGTGAGGGCCACCGCCGTGCGGGGATGCCGCTTGCGCTGGTGATGCTGCGGATGTTCCGAGTTCAGACTGCTCCAGTTGTTGACGGAATTGTCGATGAAGGTCTCCCCGACGGGGTTGTAGTCATCGAGCAACATCGGCGCGCTGGAAATGAGGTATTTGTCCGTGCGCTGCATGTAGAAGTTGCGCTGTTTCGTCACCAGGGCCTGGTAATCGTCGGGAGCCTTGTAGGGACGGATCAAGTCGCCTGCCTTCGTGATGCTGACATTCCGGACGCCGTCGCAGAAGAATGCGGCTTCGCTCTTCCAGTTGGGCACGCCGGTCGTCGAAATCTGCGTATTGGGAATGGCGGACTTGGTGGAACCGCCCACGCGGATGAAGATCGACCCGGCCTCATAGCCGGCATTCACGGTCGCGATCGCGTGGTTGTTCTTATGGACATCGGACGTCACTGCAGCCGGCGACGTATAGGTCAGCGCGACGGTATACTTCGGGTTCGACAGGTCCAGGTCGACAGCGAAAGCCTCCTGGCTGACCCCGGTGACCACATCCTTGCCGGAATAGGCATAGTAGGTGATGCCTTCGCGGACTGACGAGACCGTCCAGCCGTTTCCGGAGTTCGGCCGGACCACCTTGCCGCGGTTCGCTTCCCAGGCGGGCGTTTCATCGCCACCGCCACCCTGCTCGCCGCCGGAAGGGCTCGGTGGCGGGGGAATCAGGTCGGGGTTGTCCTTCCCCCCGCAGGACCAGACCAGCAGGGGGAGGAAAACCGCGATGTAATAAAGGCTTCTGCGTTTCATGCTACTTCAGTTTCGGCAGGTCGGCGCTGAAGTCCCAGACATCGGCGCTCCAGCCCATCTCGACAGCCTTGGCGGAAAGGGTGCCTTCTGCGCCGACGTAATTGTCCTTGACGTCCGCGGAACCGTCCTTGACCGCTCCGGCGAAAGGCAGGGAGGCATTCCAGCCGATACAGGAAGAGATGGCGGCGGTATTCACGTCCACACTGCCGGCAAAGATACCGGTCTTGGCGTCCGTGCCGGTCACTTCCCCCGCGGCATAGCAGTTCGTCACGACGATCAGGCCCTTGGCGATGCCGATGAAGCCGCCCACATTGGCCCGGCTGCCGCCTTCCACCTGGATGGTGGAGTAGCTGTCGGTAATCTGGCACTTCAGGGTGGCATTCCCCTCAGGATAGCCGGCAAAGCCGCCCACCTGGGTATTGCCCGCCGTAATGGTGCCGCCGATCACCGCGCACTTGCTGATGGCGGGGTGATAGTCGACGCCGACGAAACCGCCGGAGTTCTGGCCGCCGCTGATGGTCGCGTTCTCCACGACGCATTTGGTGATTACGGAGCCCTCGTGGCGTCCCGCCTGGCCGACGAAGCCACCGACACGCTTGGAAGAAGGGGCGTTGATGACGACGTCCTTCACCTGGCAGTTCTCGAAGACGGCCGCCTTGTTGATGTTGCCCGTGAAGCCGCCCACATACTGGATGGCGTTGGGAGAATTGACCGTGACACCGGTCACCGTACAGTTCTCGATACGGGCGCCGGCCGCATCCGGATACCCCATGAAACCACCGACATTGTTGGTGGTGCCGCCCGTGACCGTGCTGTTCTGGATGTGGCAGTCGGAAATGGTCGTCACTACGGCCACCTGCGCAACGACGCCGCCCATGGAACTCGTGCCGGTGACGGAAGAATTCTTCACGGTCACACCCGTCAGCGAGCACGGATACAGATTGGCGCTCGTACCCACATAACCAGCCACCACGCCCGTCTTGTTGCCACCGGCATCGATCTTGGCGCCGTCAAAGGTGACGTCCTTGATCGTGCCGTACAGCACGCCGGCAAAACTGGCATACGAGGTCTCCCCTACCGTGAGGTTGGAAATGGTATGTCCGGCGCCGTCGAAGTCGATGAACTTGTTGAAAGGATCGACGTTGTTCAGCGGCACCCAGTCGATGCCGGTCATGTCGATGTCGGCCCCCAGTTTCGCATACCGGATTGAACCTTCCGCGAGGTCGCCGGCCAGATAGGCCAGCTGCTCCGGCGTTTCGATGATCCAGGGAGCCGCCTTCGTCCCCTTGCCGCCGGCATAATGGGCGTTCTGGGCTTCGTCGGCCCAGCCGCCGCCGGCGAGGGTGAAGAGGTTCACCACGCCCGTCTCCAGGGTGGCCTTCTTCGAGAACAGCACATCCCGGCTGAGCAGCTTGTCGTTACCGCCCAGGACGACGTAGAGCGTCGCGCCGGAAGGCACCTCGGCCGCATTCCAGGAGGTATTGAACCAGGCCGTCAGGACGCCGTCTTCGGGCGTGCAGTCGGTCAGGTTGAGCTGGAGCTTGTCCGTCTTCTCCTCATCGCCGTTGCCTTTGTAGAAAAGGGGCGTATCGGCGGAGACGGCGATCGAAGCAGGTTCCGTGATTCCATCGGGCACCTCGACGGTGAGCTTCAGGACGCCGGTCTGCTTGAGGGTACCGGCATGCTCTGCGGCCCACGCGGGGTCGAAGGCAAAGGTGAAATAGTCATCGACATTCTCGAGCGCCGCCTCATAACGGAGGTGAGCCAGGCTGTTGTTGCCCTTCTGGGTCTGGAGGCTCCAATCCGTCTCGAGGGCGTCCTGGCCGGGATAGAGGATGGTGAAGGTCTTGCCCTTGACGGGTCGGCCGACGAACTCGGCTTTCTTGGGCGAAAATCCTTCCTTGATCTTGAAGACCTCCGTGGTCTCACCGATGACAGTGATCTTGTCACCCGCATTCCAGGTCCAGGAAAGCTTCGTCTCCAGGCCGGCACCGCGCGTGGCGGGCGCGTCGGGGAGGATGGCGCTGATGGTCACCAGATCGTCCGGACCGGAAACCAGATCCGGTTCCACATCCTTACCGCAAGAGAAGACGAGGGCAAGGAGCGACAAGGCAAAGATGTATCTTGTTTTCATAATCTGATGCATTTTTAGTTGAAGAAGTCGTGTTCGGGATAGTCCGGGAGCTGGCCGCCGGCGTTGACGGTCTCATCATCACCACCGCCGGTTCCGGCCTTGAGGGTCGGGATCGGGCCGCTGAAATCCCACACGGAATCGCTCCAGCCCAGGGAACGGGCCAGGGAGGTGACGGTGGCGTCCGCAGGCGCCGCCAGACCATGGTACGCGAAGTCATAGGTGTTCGTGCCGCACACCAGCGGAGTGCCGGGACCGGCGTTCCCCTGGTTGGTGACCACGTACCCGAGCTCGGCGTTCTTCTCACACTCCGAGAATGCGATTCCGGCCTTGCGGAAGCAGTTGACCAGGAAATTCTGCGTCGCCGTGAAGCCGACGACGACACCGCTGCTGTAGTGCTCGGCCCCGTCCGTCGCCCGGGACTTGATTTCGTCATTCCAGGCGATACAGCCCTCGACATGGTTGTTGGGGGTGTTGGTACCGTTTGCATTCTTCTGGTCCAGGTTCGCATGACCGAGGATACCGGCATACTGGAAGGAGCCCTCGACCGTCATCAGCGAGAAGCAGTTGTACATGGCGGATTCGGCCTTGATGAAGCCGCCGCCGATACCGCCCACCTTGGAACCGGCCTTGACATGGCCCTTCGTCCAGCAATCGCTGACCGTGGAGGCACCCGTGTCATAACCGAAGAGGCCGCCCACGTAGTCCTCACCGCTCTCGATCTCCACATCGGCGGAGCAGGCGGTAATATTGGCGCCGCAGATACGTCCGAAAAGGGCGCCCGTACCGTTCTTGTTACCACCCGGGGAAGTCACCCGGCCCTGGACATGGACGCGATGCGCTTCGCCAGCCTTCAGGACTCCGCTGACCGTCGTGCCGCAGTAACTGCCGATGATGCCGGTGGCGCCGCCAACGGCGCTCTCGATCACGGCATTCGCGAAAGTCACGTCGTGCACATTACCATACAGCACGCCGAAGAAGCTCGGGTAGTTGGCGAAGGTGGACGTGAAGTTCGAGATCGTATGGCCGCCGCCGTCGAAGTCGATGCAGTTGTCGTAGGGCGACGCGAAGTTGAGCGGGACCCAGTCGATGCCTTCCATGTCGATGTCGGCCTTCATGCGGAAATAGACCTTGGTCCCGGGGACCAGCAGCTCGGACATCTTCAGCATGTCCGCCGCCGTGTAGAGGTTGTACGGATCGTTCTTGGTGCCGGAACCGGCATCCGGGGCCACATAGGCCCGCTTGACGAGCACATAGGCATAAGGGGAAGAGGAGCGCTCCCAGTTGTCGGTACCGATCACCTCGTCGATGGTGACGGGGACCACGTAGATGACGTCTTCTTCCATGCCGGAAGCCGAAATCTTGAGTTTGGCCGAGGTGGATGCCTTGCCGTAGCGGGGCATCAGCACCTTGTTGGTCGTGAACTCATACGCCGAACCCGGGCACATCTGGTAGTTGGTGCCGTGGGTGCTGTTGTACGCAGCGGCGCCGTCAGGGTCGACCTTCAGCGTCAGGTTGAGGACGAGGTCCGAAACCGCTTCGGCATAGGCCTGCACGTCCACGGTCTTGCTCTTGCCGGGGACGATCTCGATGACTTCTTCAAGGTCCGGAGCGCCGGCATAGAACACGCCCTTCATCTGCGAAACGGGCGGCTGCGGCTCCTTTTCGCGGCAGGCCGTGAAGGCCAGCGCGAAGGAAAGGAGAAGGAGATAGGATATAATTCTTTTCATGTTGCGGGTCCGTTTAGAATTTCAAACCGTCATTCCAGCCCGGGTTCTGGGTGAGCGCGCCTCCCGTGAGGTTGCGGTCGTCCGTCGGGATGGGATACAAGTAGTCCCTGTCTTCATTCCAGGTGCGGGAGACGTCGCTGTGCAGCAGGATCATGCCGGCGTCGCCGTCCTTGAGGATGACGTCGGAGCCGAGTTTCTTGGTCACCGCGGCGCTGGAGGTGGCGGAGGCGGCATAGACCTCGAAGTCGGCAGTTCCGTTACCATCCAGGTCATAGACGCCCACACCGGGGAGATACATGCCATAGAAAGGAGCCTCGAAGACCTTGCCTTCCTTCCAGCGCATCAGGTCGTAGTAACGGTGGCCTTCCTGGCAGAGTTCGATGGCGCGTTCGCGGCGGATCTCCAGGATGACACCCTTGTTGGCGTCGGCGGCGAGCACGGAGCTCTGGTAGCCGCCGAAAGCGGGATTGGTGAGAAAAGCGTCCGGATTGGCATTGGCATCGGCCAGGCTCAGGTGGGGCATGCCCACGCGGTCACGCAACTTGTTGACGGACAGGTCCAGGTCTTCCTGCGTCAGGGTGCCTGCGTCGGCCAGGGCCTCGGCGTAGTTGAGCATGACCTCCGCGGCGCGGAAGATGATCAGGTCGATGTCCGAGTTGTTGTAGGAATCCTGGTCCAGCGTGGTCACATACTTGTCCGGATGGTAGCCCGTGAAGGACACCTTCAGGTCGGGGGCCGTGAAGGTCTCCTGGTCCATGCGCTTGTAACCGGGGGTACGGATACTCTGCGCCAGGCGCGGGTCGCGGTCCTGGGTCTCCTGCTGAAAAGTCATCGTCTCCCAGCCGGCCTTGTCGGTGAAGCGGGAGCCGTCCTTCATCAGGTAGCTGGCCACCAGCTTGCGGGTCATGGCGGGGCAGCCCATCGAACCGACCGTCATCGTGTTGCCGGAACTGTGGACGGCGCCGTACGCCTTGTTATAGTCGCGGGCGAGGATCACCTCGTCCATCAGGTCGGTGGCATTCATAGTGGTGAACAGTTCATGATAGCTCGTGTTCACGTCGCCGGAATGCAGGCCGTAACCGCTGGACTGGATGAACTCCAGGGAAACCTTGGCGCATTCGGCCAGATACCACTTGTAATCCTTGGCATTGGCAGGCAGGGTAGCCAGGGAGGCATCGCCTGCATGGTACTTCCGGTAAGTACCTTCGAACAAGAGGACGCGGGATTTCAGGGCCATCGCCGTCCACTTGGTCACCTCATAGGCGCTCTTGGTGGTGGGGAGGTTCCCAATGGCAAAGTCCAAGTCTTCGATCATCTTCTCCATGATCAGCTCACGGCTGTCGCGGGGCTTGTTGAGCAGCTCGGTGTCCGTGGAGCCGATGGGTTTGTCATACCACGGGACGTCGCCGAAGCGCTTGACCTTGGCGAAATAGAAGTAGGCGCGGAAGAAACGGGTAAGGGCCTCATAGTGGAGGCGGACCTGCTCGTCCGGGCAATTGCCGATGTTTTCGAGCAGGGTATTGATGTTGCGGAGGGCCGACCAGCTCCAACCGCTTCCGCTGGCCGGGATGGTCCGCTTGCCCATGCCCTCGTTGGACATGTTGTTCTGGGTGTAGTGGTCGTCGTTGGCCACATACAGGTCTGAACCGGGGAACAGCTCGTAGAAGCCGATGGAGTAGGCCTGGAGCTCACTCTCGCTCTTGAAGAACGTGTCGGCGGAAAGCCGGTCCTTGGGAACGGCGTCCAACAGGTCGTCGCAGCCGGTGAAAGCGAATCCGGCCAGGAGCATCAGTACGGGAATGATTATCTTTTTCATAGCGGGATTCATTAAAGGGTGATGTCAATGCCGAAGACGTAGCTCTTCTGCCAGGGATAGATGCGCATGTTGCCGCCCGTCATGGCCATTTCAGGATCCACGTATCTGCCGTGCAGGCCGGGCGCCCAGAAGAACAGGTTTTCGCCGGTGAAATACAGACGGAGCTTAGAGATGGCGATCTTCTTGGTCAACTTCTCCGGAAGGGTGTAGCCGAAGGTGAGGTTCTTCAGACGCAGGTAGCCGATATTCTGCAGGTAGCGGTCGTTCACCACACCCAGGGGACGGTTCGCATTCATGGCGATATAGCCGCGGGGGCGCGGGAAGAAAGCGTTCGGATTCTCCTCGCTCCAGCAGTCGTTCAGGAAGTCCTTCGGGATGAAGGTCATGTAAGGACGGGCGTAGGGACCCCAGAAGTTACGGGCATCCGCAGCCGGATACCAGTCCATCTTGCCGATGCCCTGGAAGAAGACCGCAAGGTCGAAGCCGAACCAGGATGCGTTCAGGTTCACGCCATAGTTGTAGCGCGGCTTGCTGTTGCCGATGATCTGCCAGTCGCCGCTGTCACCCACCTTCTCGGCCCCCTTGTTGATGGCGCCGTCGCCGTCCAGGTCGGCGAACTTCATGTCGCCGGCGAAGAGGCCGTTCGGGAAAATCTGCGCGTCGTTCACCTTGCTCTGGTCCACGGCATAGCTCTTCGCTTCCTCGTCGGTGGCGAAAAGGCCGGCGATGTGGTAACCCCAGATGTCACCGTATTTCTGACCCTCCCAGTACGTCTTCGCGAAGAGCTTGTCCGGGTTGTTGAAGCGGGTGATGTGGGACACGTAATCGGAGAAGACCACGCTCACGCCGTAATGGAAGGATTCGGAGCCCAGCTTGAAGGCATCCCTCCAGCCCAGGGTGAGTTCATAACCCTTGGTACGGAGGTCGGCCGTGTTCTCCTGCGGGGTGGAAGCGCCGTACACAGCCGGGAGAGGCTCACCGGCGGTGAGCATGTCCTTGGTGTCACGGATATAGCCTTCGGCACTGAATTCCAGGCGGTTACCCAGGAAGGCCAGGTCCACACCCAGGTTGCTCTGGAGGGAGCGCTCCCAGGTGAGGCCCGAGGAAACCGGGGCGGACAGGGAGGCCTGCGGCAGGTTCGCGCCGCCCAGCAGGTAGGAGGACTTGCCGCTGGTGGAGACGGTCCGGATAGCCGGATAGTAGGAGCTCATCTGCTGGTTGCCCAGCTGGCCGTAGGAGAAGCGGATCTTGAAGTTGTCCCACCAGGTACGCAGCGGCGAGAAGAACGGCTCTTCGGACACTCTCCAACCCAGGGAAGCGGACGGGGAGAACACCCAGCGGCTGCCGCGGAGGAAGCGGGAAGAACCGTCGTAACGGCCGTTCAGCTCCAGCAGGTAGCGACCCTTGTAGTCATAGTTCAGACGGGCGAAGTAACCCGCGAGCTTGTACTCGTTCTGGCCACCGGAGGTTTCCATGCGCTTCTTGCCGTCCGGATCGTTAGGATCGGCGCCGATGAGGTTCTGGTCGTTCAGCTCCGTCGAATACAGGTAGTAACCGATGGCACCCAGGTCCTTGATCCAGCGGGTCTCGTAGTTCACGCCTGCCATCAGCTTGAGGTTGTGGGCCTTATTGAAGCTGTTCTCGTAGGTGGCGTACAGGTTGTAGGCCTGGTAGATATTGGTGTTGGCACTCTCGGAAAGCTTGTCCAGGAACGGGGATGCGTCAGCCTTGGTCTCAACCACATTGGGGTACTTGGAATAGTAACCCGGCACCGCACGGTTCATGTAGCGGTTGTACTTGAGCGTGTAGGTGTAGTCGCCCTTGATGGTGAAACCCTTGAACGGCTTCAGGGTGAAGTCCACGGTCTCGCTCAGGTTGTCCACCTTGTCCTCGTTGAAGTTGTCCTCGGCGAGGAGCATCAGGAGACCGTCCATGATCGTATATCCGTTGTACTTGGTGTAGTACAGGGAGGTACCGTCCGGATTCGTGGCGGGATAGCTCGCAAGGCCGTGGCCGGAGCTCTTCGCGAAATTGTTGTTGATGCCACCCTGGCCCGGATAGAAGTAGGAGCTGTTGAAGTAGCTCGTGTTGGAGCCGATCCGCAGCCAGTCGGTCACGTCGAAGGAGATCTTCGCGCGCAGGTTCACGCGCGAATAATTATCGGGCTTTTCCTTGAACATGCCCTGCTCGTACGTGTAACCGCCGGAGACCAGGTAGCTCACATGGTTGGTGGCGCCGCTGGCCGAGATGGTGTGGTTCGTGGTGGGCTTGACGTCATTGTACAGGACGTGCCACCAGTCCGTATTCGCGTAATAATTGTAGACGTCCTGGCCGTTCTCCTGCGTAATCACCACCCAGGGGCGCTCGGGATTCTCCACCTTGTCATTCCGCCGGGCCCACAGTTCCTGCATGTCCGCATCGGAGTAGTTGGCATACTTGGTACCCGGGCTGTAGGTACCCCAGAAGAGGTTGTTCAGATAGACGGAGTCATAGCCGCGGCTCTCGTAGTCGGTCCGGGTAGTCGGAGCGGTGACGCCAAAGCGGCCGCTGTAGGAGACCTTGGCGCGGCCTTCCTTTTCCCGGCTGCCGTTCTTGGTGGTCACAAGGATCACGCCGGCCGAGCCGCGGGCGCCGTAGATGGCGGCCGCGGCGGCGTCCTTGATGACGGAGATGCTCTCCACGTCCACGGGGTTGACATACTGGATGTCACCTTCCACGCCGTCAATGAGGACGAGCGGGCTGCCCCCGTTGATGGAGTTCCAACCACGGATGTTGAGCGAGGCGGCCTGGCCGGGACGGCCGGAACCTGACGTGATGTTCAGGCCAGGGACGGTACCCTGCAGCATGTGGCCCACGTCCAGGGCGGAACGGTCCTTGAGTTCGTCGGCCTTCACCACGGAGACGGCGCCGGTGAGGTTTTCTTTCTTCTGGGTGCCGTAGCCCACGACCACGGCGTCTTCCAGGATATTCTGGTCCTCCTCAAGCACCACCAGGAGCTGGCGGCGGCCCTGGACGGGCACCTGCTGCGACACATAGCCGAGGCAGGAAACTTCGAGGACAGCGTTGGGATCGACGCTGATGGAGAAGGATCCATCCGCGTCCGTTGTCACGCCGGTACTGCCGGAAAGCACGACGGCCCCGATGACGGGGCCATTGGCATCCGACACCGTACCGCGTACAGCAATCTTTTGGGCAAAGGCGCCAAAAGAGACGGTCATACCGAGAAGTATGGCCAGTACGCTGAACAGTTTCTTGGATAACATATGAGTATGGTTAAAAGTGAATTTGCGGTCAACACAAAGTTATGCATTCTCGGGGAAAAAAGGGCGGCCGCTCCGGAAATAGTAGATGTCCCGCGGGCTTCAACCCAAACAAATCATTGATAATCAAGAATAACCAAAACAATCCATCCCCCTTAAATAGTAGATGGAATCGTTGGATTAAAACGGGATTCTTCGTATTTTTGTCCCGGTATCAAGCGCTTCTTACCATGCGTCCTGCGTTTCTTCCGCTGCTCGCGGCCTGCCTCCTTCTCCTCCTTCCCGCCTGCCGGGACGGAAAGGACCGTACCCCGGAATGGGAGACCGCCCTGCGGGAACTGGACCGGTCCCTGGCCCAGGAAGCCCGCCTCAGCCAGATGCTCGTCGCGAACCTGGCGGACTTGAAAATCCAGTTCAAGCACGCGGCCTCCCCCCGCGCCCGCTACCGCTACTGCGACCGGATCTTCGACGGATACCTCAAGTACGATGTGGACTCCGCCCTCCGGTATGCGCACCTGAAGGACGCGATCGCCTCGGAGGTGGGCGACCCGGAACTCCGGCTGGACGCCGCCCTGGACCTCGCCCAGCGCTACCTGATCTCCGGGATGTACCATACCGCCCTCGAAGCGGTCCAGGCCGTCGACACGGCTGCGGCCGTTTCTCCCGGCCGGTTCGCGGCCTATTACCAGACCCTCAACTCCATCTACCACGGCATGGCCCTGGCGGCCAAGGACCCGGAACTGTCCGCCAGGTTCCGCGCGCAGGAACTGCTGTACCAGCGGCGCAGCCGGGCGCTGCTCACGGAAGACATGCTGGACTATTACACGGTCAATGCCGACATCGAAATCGAGAACGGGCACCCGGAGCGGGCGCGGGAACTGATGAACAACCGGCTCGCCGACGAGCGCCTCTCCCTCCAGGACCAGGCTATCGCACACTATTGGATCGCCAAGACCTACCGGGAGGAAGGAGACCGCGAGAACGAACTGAAGCATTACGCCATCAGCGCGAACTGCGACCAGCTGGCCCCGGTGAAGGCGTCCCGGTCCCTGATCCGCCTGTCCCGGATCCTGTTCGAACGCGGAGACCTGGACCGCGCCTACACCTACATCGTCCGGGCCTATGAGGACGCCACCCGGTCCGACGCCCGCACCGCCCTGGACGAGATCAACCAGTCGCAGCCCGGCATCATCGCCTCCTATGAAAAGCTGGAACAACGCCGCCAGCGACAACTGAAGGGCTTCCTGGCCGTCACCATCCTGATCCTGGCCGCCCTGGGCTTCGCCCTCCTGCGCCTCTACCGCAACCACAAGCGGATCGGCCGGATGCAGCGGCAGATCCTGGAGAACGTGGAGCGGCTCAAGGAATCGAACCAGATCAAGGATACCTACCTGGGCCGCTACCTGTCCATGTTCTCCGAACACATCGACGCCCTGGAGCGTTACCGGTCCGGACTCCGGGTCACGGCCAAGTCCAAGGACCTGGATGACATCCTCCGCGTCCTCAAGTCGGACGCGTACATCGACACGGAACGGAAAACCCTGTATGACGAATTCGACGCCACCTTCCTGGGCGTGTTCCCGGATTTCGTGAATCAGCTGAACGGCCTCCTGCGGGAAGAGGCCCGCATCGGGCAGGACCTGCCGCCCGGAAAGCTCTCCAACGAACTCCGCATCTTCGCGCTCATCCGCCTTGGCGTCACCGAATCGGCCCAGATCGCCCGGTTCCTGAAGAAATCACCCTCCACCATCTACAACTACCGCGTCAAACTGCGGAACGCCGCGGCCTGCGACCGCGACGAATTCGAGAAAAGGTTGATGGAGATCGGGAATCCGGGATAGCCTACCAGCTGATCGCGGGCTTCGTGAGCGCTTCCTTCAGCTGTTCGTCCGTGCGGAGGCGGACCTTGATGCCGGCCTCCTGGAACCAGTAGCGGACGGCGATCTCCTCCTCAATGAACGGAACGATCTCGTCCTTCTTCAGCCGCAGGAAGGTTTCCTTGTCCATGTCCAGGGACTTCTCCATGGCAGCGAGTTCGCCGGACATCGTCCCGGTGAGGCCGTCTTCGGCAAGGACTTTCTTCATCTCGTCGAACAGGGCCCGGGCGGAGGAACGGTAATCGAACTCCTTGTCCTTCGCGAAGCTGACGAAGTCGTCATAGGCGTCGAAATGGAAGTCCTCCACCGCCGGAAGCGCCTCATGTTCCCGGACATACTTCATGGCATACTGGTCCACGATGCCGTTCAGGACGATGGAATAGGTCAGGCGGGAGTACTTGTGCGCCTTGACCTCGAAGTCGGGGGTGATACCGCCGCCGTCCCGGACCGTGCGGCCGTGGAGGGTCTTGAACGCGTGCGTCAGGGAATCGGGGATATGGCCCACGCTGCCGTCCTCGTTGCGGTGGCTGTAGTCGATGGCCTGCACGCAGCGGCCCGAAGGGGTGTAGTACTTGGCGGTGGTCACCTTCAGCTGGCCGTCATACGGCAGCGGACGGATGCTCTGCACCAGTCCCTTCCCGTAGGTGCGGGTGCCGATGATGGTGGCGCGGTCCATGTCCTGCAGGGCGCCGGACACGATCTCGGAAGCCGAGGCCGAGCCGGAATCGACCAGCACCACGATGGGTATTTCCAGGTCGATGGGGTCGGTCGTAGTCTTGTACACCTGCTCCGTACCGGCCAGGCGGCCCTTGGAGGTCACGACGACGGAACCCTTCGGGACAAACAGGGAGACGATGTTCACGGCTTCGTTCAGCAGGCCGCCGCCATTGCTGCGGAGGTCCAGGACGAGCCGCTTCATTCCCCTCTTTTTCAGGGTGTTGTATGCATCCCGGATGCCCTGGCCCACTCCGTCCGTAAACTTGGTCATGAGGACATAGCCGTCCTGGTCGTTGATCATGTCCACATACTCGATGGAGGGAAGCGCGATGCGCTCGCGCGTGACGGGAATCTCGACGACTTCGCCCGCCTGCCAGGTGGGGCCGCCGCGCAGTTTCTTCACGCGGAAGACCACCTGCGTCCCGGGCTTGCCGCGCATCTTGTCGGAGCACTGCTGGCTCGTGAGGCCGTGGGTGGTTTCCCCGTCGATGGTCTCGATCTCGTCGCCGCAGCGGAGGCCGGCCTTGGCGGCCGGGGAGCCGGCATAGGGCTCATTGATCTGCACGTTGCCGTTCACGTCAGGCTTGTAGATCACCGCACCGATGCCGCCATAGGTGTTGGACAGCATCATCTGGAAGTCTTCCTGCTCTTCTTCCGGGACATACACGGTATAGGGATCCAGGGCCGACAGCATCGCGTCCACGCCTTCCCGCTCGATGCGGCCGACTTCCAGGGAGTCGACATAGGAGCGGTTCAGTTCCTTGAGGATGGCGTTGTGGAGTTCGACCCACTTGCCCAGAGAGAAACTCTTGGACTGGGCGGAGGCGGTGACGGTAACGGTGAGGGCGGCGAGGGCCGCGAGGAAATATCTCGTACTTTTCATATGCAATCAGTTCCAGGGACGCCATCGCACAAACGGCGTGCCAGCGGGGCAAAGTTACGAAAAAATGGAGTATCTTTGCGGCGTTAATCGCAACTGTTTATGAAGATCGTCTTTGCCACCGGCAATCCCGGCAAGCTGCGCGAGGCCAGCGAGATCCTCGGAGAAGGGTTCGAGCTTGTCACCCCCGCCGAAGCCGGCATCCCCGAAGATATTCCCGAGACGGGTGAAACCCTCCGGGCCAATTCCCTGCAGAAAGCCCAATACATTTACGAAAAGACCGGCCTGGACTGCTTCGCCGACGACACCGGCCTGGAAGTCGAAATCCTGGCCGGGGCGCCCGGCGTCCATACCGCCCGCTACGGCGGCCCCCAGAAGAACCCGGCCGACAACATCGCCCGGCTCCTCCGGGAAATGGCCTGCCGCGAACGGGAGGCCTCCGTCGCGCGCGAATACGGATTCAACACGCCCCACGCCAACCGCCGGGCCCGTTTCCGCACGTCCGTCACCCTCATCACCGGCGGAGAAAAGCATTTCTTCGACGGCATCATGGAGGGGCAGATCGCCCGCCAGAAGGCCGGCAAGGGCGGGTTCGGCTACGACCCCGTCTTCATCCCGGACGGTTATGACGTCACCGCCGCCGAAATCACCGAAGAAGAGAAAAACGCCATCTCCCACCGCGGCAAGGCCCTCCGGGCCATGGCGGACTACCTGAAGAGCCGATGACGGAAAACATCGAGGCGATTGTCCTGGGATATACGAAGTTCGGCGAGAACTCGGTCGTCGTGCATACGCTGTCGGAAGCCTATGGACGGCGGGGGTTCCTCGTCCGCGTGGGCAAGAAAGCGGGGATGGCCCTGCTCCTGCCCCTGAACATCCTGGAGATGGACATCGTCCCGAATCCGAAATCCACCCTCTGGAGCGCCCGGAACCTGACGGCGAAAGACCCCCTGAACGGCATCCGGAACAACCTGTACAAGAACACGATGAGCCTGTTCCTGTCGGAGGTGCTCCTGCGCGCCGTCAAGGACGGGCAGGCGGAGGACGGCCTCTATCCCTGGTGTGTCCGCAGCATCCTGACCCTCAACGGTCTCGACAGCGACTTCTCCAACTTCCACATCCGGTTCCTGCTGGAATTCGCCGGCGCCCTGGGCTTCAGCCCCACCTTCGAGGACATCGCCCCCTTTGCGGAAAAGCACCTGGCGCAGCTCAAGCCCTTCCTGACGGCGGGCTTCACCGAGTCCATGCTCCTTCCGCTCCGGGGCGAGGAGCGCAACGCCCTGTGTGAAGACCTCTTGCGGTACCTCGAGTATCACACCGAATCCACCCTCCGCGTCCATTCCCTCGCGGTGCTGCGGGAAGTGTTCGGATAATAATTTTGTACCTTCCCTGCGGTTTTTCGTTCGGATTTGTTATCTTTGATAGCCCAAACACTGAACTAACCGCATCGACATGTACAAAATCACGGAGCATCCCATCCTCTGCGTTCCGCAGGAGGACCTGCATTCGTTCATCTTCGAAGGACAGACCGTCACCGGCCAGAAAGGACAGACCATCGCCGCCGCCCTGCACCAGGCGGGTTTTCCCGTCCATCACCACAGCCTGAAAGACCGCAACCGCACGATGGAGTGCGGCATCGGCAAATGCGGCGCCTGCGAGATGGTCGTGGACGGCCACATCCGCCGCATCTGCATCACGAAAGTGGACGGCGTGAAGGAAGTCCACCGTGCCGGGACCGAAAGCTTTGCCGAAGTCCGGGCCGTGACGGAAGAGGCCCCCAAGAAGATCTACAAGACCACGGTCGCCATCATCGGCGCAGGCCCGGCCGGCCTCGCCGTCCGCGAGGAACTCCGGGCGGCCGGGGTGGACTGTCTCGTGATCGACAACAACAGCGCCATCGGCGGCCAGTTCCGGATGCAGACACACCAGTTCTTCTTTTTCGAGAACCGGAAGAAGTTCGGCGGCATGCGCGGCTTCGACATCGCCGAAACCCTCGCCGGCAACTCCCGGGAAGGGATCCTGCTGGATAGCGTCGTCTGGGATATCCTGGAAGGCAAACGCCTGGCCGTCAAGAATGTAGCCACCCAGGAAATCTTCTATGTCGATGCCGACCAGCTCGTGGTGGCGGCCGGCGCGCTCCCCTTCATGCCCGCCTTCAAGAATGACGACCTCCCGGGCGTCTATACCGCCGCCGTCGTGCAGCGGATGATGAACACGGAGTTCACCCTCCTCGGCAAGAACATCCTCACCGTGGGCGCCGGCAACATCGGCTATCTCACCTCCTACCAGGCGATGCAGGCCGGGGCGAAGGTCAAGGCCATCATCGAGGCCATGCCTGCCGAGGGCGGTTTCCCTGTCCAGGCGAACCGCGTCCGCCGGCTCGGCATCCCCATTCTCACGTCCTACACCCTCGTGGAAGCGATTCCGAACGCGGACCGCACCGGCATCACGGGCGCCATCATCGCGAAGTGCGAGAACTTCAAGCCCATCCCGGGAACGGAGGTACGCATCGACGGAATCGACTGCATCAACATCTGTACGGGCCTGCTGCCCGACAACCAGCTCCTGAAGAAGGGCGCGGAAGTCTTCGGACGCGCCTGCCACGGCGTGGGCGACGCCGTCCGGATCGGCGAGGGAACCTCCGCCGTCCTCCGCGGCCGCCAGTGCGCCTACGAGGTCATGATGGACCTCGGGAAGCGCGTGGATTACAGCAACTACCTCACGATCTCCAAGGACTACGTCGACTCCCAGCAGCGGCCCGTCCGCCTGCTGGACAAGCCCGCGATGCCGACTGGCGAAAGAAGGGTATCCAAGGGCTTTGTCATCGCGGACTGCCTGTACGGTTTCGCCTGCAACCCTTGCTCGTTCTCCTGCAAGCAAGGCGCGATCACCAAGAGTTCCACGTCCGTCACGCCGGTCATCGACTATGACAAGTGCATCGGCTGCATGGAATGCGTGGCGCAGTGCCCGGGCCTGGCCATCTTCGGCTACCGCCAGGACCGCAGCCAGCTCTTCCTCCCGTTGGAATTCAACCTGCCGGAAGGCGCCAAGGAGGTCTTCCTGGTCGATGACAACGGCAAGAAAGTGGGCGAAGGCGAGATCGAGCGCGTGATCCCCAAGCCCAACAAGACGAACATCGCCGTCATCAAAGCCATCCGCCTGGACGGCCCCATCACCGATGCCCGCGGCTTCATCCTCAAGGAGTATTATCCCGAGCCGCTGGAACTGGTCCCCTGCGGCGCCGATGCAGACGATACCTACGTCTGCCACTGTGAGGACGTAAGTCTCAAGGAACTGCTGGAAGCCCTGAAAGGCCGCACGAGCATTACCGCGCAGGAACTCAAGCATGTGACCCGGCTGGGCATGGGACCGTGCCGCGGTTCCCGCTGCCTTCCCCGCGCCAAGCAGATCCTGCGGCAGTACGGCATCGAGGTGACCGGCGAGTTCACCCCGCGCGGCCCGATGGCGAACCTCGTGGAAATCGGCAATGTCTGCAATCTCACCGGGGCCCATACCCTCGTCACCTCCCCGCAGTTCTCCGACGCGGAGGCCGTGGAGGTGGGCGCGTTCGTCGCCGGCGGCGGCATGGCCGGTACGGCCCTGTTCCGCTACTTCGCCGAAGCCGGCCTGAAGCCGGTCCTCGTGAACAAGGAGCACGGCAGTTCCTGGCGCTGCATCGCGGGTGGCCGACCGGCTTTCTCCGTCCCCGCCCTCGCGGAAATCGCCAATGGAAACCTTCAGATTTTCAGAGAGTTGCAGGCCAAGTGCGACATCGATTTCAAGATGACGCGCTATGTGAACTTCGTCCACGACGAAGCCACCTACAAGAGCCTCGACGCCTCCCGGGCCTGGTCCGACGCCTACATGATCGACAAGAAGGATTTCGCCCGCGAGATTTCCCCGTACATCAATCCGGACCTGGACATCTACACCCACGCCCTCATTTCCAACGACTGCTGGCAGGCCAGCCCCGGCAAGACCATCGACACGGTGCGCCGCATCGGCATCGGCCTGGGCGGCCAGGTGATGGAAGACACGGAACTCATCGACGTGGCGAAAGACGGGAAGACCTTCCTGGTCACGGTGCGGACGGCCGACGGACGTTTCCGGAAGTTCAAGACGGCCGTCTTCGTGAACGCCCTCGGCGCCGGCGCGGAAAAATTCGCCCGGATGCTGGGCATTGACACCGGTCTCTTCCCGGTCCGCCACCAGGCCTTCATCACCAAGCGGCTGCCGCTCATCGGCAAGGAAGGAGACTCGCTGGACATGCTCATCGACCGTCGCCACTACAAGGGTTTCTCCGCCGTGTACGGCCAGCAGCTCGCCGCCACCGGCCAAATCATCGGCTGCGCCTCCCCCGCCACCGACGCGGCGGAAGCCGGCAAGAACCTGAAGGTCAATACGCAGGCCTTCCTGGAGATTGCCACCGAAGTCTTCACCGAGTGGATTCCGCAGCTCAAGGGCATGAGCCTCCAGGCCACCTGGTGCGGCTACTATACCGAACCGCGCTACATCGTGGACCCGGCCGCGGGCCTGTTCGTCGGCATGCGCGGACACGGTTTCATGCTGTCGCAGTACATTGCGAAACTGTACGTGGACACCCTCCTCGGACGGCCTGTCCCCGCCTTCTTCGCAGACCTCGGCCTCGCCGGCTCCGGCCTCAGCGAAAACGCCTTCAAATAGATTATTTCCGGCCCTTTTTCAATCGTTCCCGTTCGGCCTTCAAGGCGCCCTTCCGGGGCGTCGAGGCCGCCTTGCGGGACGCCCGGCCGGGCTTGCGGGGACGGGGCGGCATCGGAGCGTCCACGAGGGACTCGATGTAGTCGTCCTCCGAAGGGGCCGGCACGTTCTCCATCTCCGGCTCCACCAGTTCGTAGTCCAGGAGCTTCTGCTCCAGGTTGGTGCCCTTGACGCGGATGCGGAGCGGGTCGCCGAGCTTGATGACGCCGTGCTTGCGCCGGCCGACGGCCCGGTAGTGGTCCTCGTCGAAATCGTAGAAGTCCGACCGGATGGTCCTGTAGGGAATCATGCCCTCGATCTTGGTGGGCTCGATTTCCACGTAGATGCCCCATTGGGTGACGCCGGACACGTGGCCGTCGAATTCCTGGCCCACCTTGTCTTCCATGAACTCCACGAGCTTGTACTTGACACTCTCGCGCTCGGCCTCCGCAGCGATGACTTCGCGCTCGGAGGCGTGCTTGCACTGGGCGGTGTAGTAATCCAGGGACTGGGAATCCGCCCCGCGGAGGTACATCGCGAGGAGGCGGTGCACCATCACGTCCGGATAGCGGCGGATCGGGGAGGTGAAATGCGTGTAGAACTTGAACGCCAGGCCGTAATGGCCGATGTTGTCGGTACTGTAGCAGGCCTTTGCCATGGACCGGAGCGCCAGAATCTGGATCGCGCCCAGTTCCGGCTTCTCCTTGGCGTCGGCCAGGAGGTTGTTCAGGGACAGGGCGATGTCCTTGCCGCTGCCGATGGGCCCCATCTTGAAGCCCAGGTTGCCGGCGAACTCGCGCAGGCCGGTGAGTTTCTCGAGGTTGGGTTCGTCATGGACCCGGTAGACGAAAGTCTTGGGGTTCGCGAGGGCCTTGCCGCCCATCTTGCCGCCGGAGGCGACGAACTCCGCCACGGAGCGGTTTGCCAGGAGCATGAACTCCTCGATGAGCCAGTTGGCTTCCTTGGAGAACTTCTGGTGCACGCCGACGGGCTTGCCGTTCTCGTCGATGTCGACCTTCATCTCGGGCCGGTCGAAATTGACGGCGCCGGCCGCGAAACGCCGCTTGCGCAGGATCAGGGCCAGCTTGTTGAGCCGGAGGACGGCTTCCTTCACCTCGTCCGGGACGATCCCGCACTCGGAGCCGGCGCCGAATTCCTGTTTCATGGCCTCGTCGCCTGCGTCGATGATTTCCTGGGCCAGCTCATAGGAGAACCGGTAGTCGGAAATGATTTCCGTCCGGCCGAACCAGGGGTTGATGACCTTGGCGAGCGGGGTGATCTCGAAGACCGCGGAGAACGTGAGTTTCTCCTCGTGCGGACGGAGAGAGCACAGCTTGTTGGAGAGCTTTTCCGGCAGCATCGGCACGGTGCGGTCCACCAGGTAGACGGAGGTGCCGCGGGCCTGCGCTTCGATGTCCACGGGGGTTCCCGGTTTCACGTAGTAGGTGACGTCGGCGATATGGATGCCCACCTCGAAGTTGCCGTTGTCCAGTTTCCGGAACGACAGGGCGTCGTCGTAGTCCTTGGCGTCGGCCGGGTCGATGGTGAAGGTGAGGGTCTTGCGGAAGTCCTTGCGGCCGGCGCGGTCCTTGTCGGTGATTTCGTCGGAAATCTGGTCCGCCGCGTTCTCCACGGCCTTTTCGAACTTGTAGGGAAGGCCGAATTCCGCCAGGATGGCGTGCATCTCAGTATCGTTTTCGCCCGGCATGCCCAGGATGTCCACGACATGGCCGATGGGCCCGGCCTCGCCGCGCGGCCACTCGTCCACGACGGCCGCGACCTTCATGCCACGCACGCCGCCTTCCGGGACCGGCACCGAGATGTCGTAAGGCATCGTCTTGGAAGACATCAGCACCCAAGCCTGTTTCCCGACGATGTGGAGGATGCCCACGAAAGGCTTCTTGGAACGTTCGAGGATGGCCACGATCTCGCCGCTGCGCCGCCGGACATTGCCTTCCCGTTCCTGGGTGACGGCCACCCGCACGGTATCCCCATGGAGGGCTCCCCGGGTCTTGGAGGCCTTGACGAAGACGTCTTCCTCCTGCCCCTCGATGCGGACGAACACGAATCCCTCGCGGGACATCATCGCCGTTCCCACGAATTCGGGAACGATCCGCATTTTCTTCAACCTTTTCTCCGCCTTGGCGATGCGCCCCCGGACGTTCTTTCTTTTGCTCATAACGTTTGCTTTAGCAAGCAAAGATACGAATAATCGCGGTTATTTGAAAGCCGCGTTTTTTTCATTACTTTTGTAGATAAACCTATCCTTTCGTCATGAAGAACCACACCATACTCTGCCTCCTCTCCGCCGCCGCTGTCCTTTCCGCCTGCGGCCCGAAGGCCCCGTTGTACAAAGATGCGGACCGGTCCGCGGAGGAACGGGCGGACGACCTCCTGAAACGGATGACCGTCGAAGAGAAACTGGGGCAGCTCCTGTGCCCGCTGGGCTGGCCCATGTACGACAAGGTATCGGCCGACAGCGTGACCATTTCCGACGCCTACCGGGATTTCATCCAAAACCAGCACGGAGGCATGCTCTGGGCTGTTTTCCGGGCCGATCCCTGGACCCGGAAGACCCTGGAGAACGGACTCGACCCCACGCTCGCCGCGAAGGCGTACAACGCCCTGCAGCGCTATGCGATGGACAGTACCCGGCTCGGAATCCCCATCATCCTGGCCGAGGAGGCGCCGCACGGGCACATGGCCATCGGCACGACGGTGTTCCCCACCTCGATCGGCCTGGCATCCACCTGGGACACGGAACTCGTGGAGCTGGTGGGGGAAACCATCGGCACGGAACTGCAGGCGCAGGGGGCGACCATCGGCTACGGCCCGGTCATCGACCTGGCCCGCGAACCGCGCTGGTCCCGCGTGGAAGAAACCTATGGAGAAGACGTCTATCTGACCTCGGAGATGGCTTCCGCGATGGTGCGGGGCACTTCCTCGAAGGGCGTGGTCTCCACCCTCAAGCATTTCGTCGCCTATGGTGTCCCGGAAGGCGGCCATAACGGCAATCCGTCCATCATCGGGATGCGCGACCTCCAGGAGAACGTCTTGCCCACCTTCAAGGCCGCCATCGACGCCGGCGCCCTGTCCGTGATGACCTCCTACAACTCCCTGGACGGCATTCCCACCACATGCAACGCGGATCTCCTGACCGGCGTCCTACGCGATGACTGGGGCTTCCGAGGATTCGTGGTCAGCGACCTGGAGAGCATCGACGGCCTCCAGACCAGCCACCATGTCGCGGCTTCCCGGCAGGAAGCCGGCGAGCTGGCGCTGAATGCCGGCGTGGACGTGGACCTGGGCGCGCACTGCTATGCGCAACTCAAGGAATCCGTGGAAAAGGGCCGGGTAAGCAAGGCTGTCCTGGACCGCGCCGTGAAGCGCGTCCTCGTCCGCAAGTTCGAGGCGGGCCTGTTCGACAACCCCTATGTCGATGAAAACGCGGCCGCGGGCCTCGTCCGCACGCCGGAGCATATCGAAGTGGCCGCCCAGGCAGCCCGGGAAGGCGTCGTCCTTCTCAAGAACAACGGGGTCCTGCCCCTGTCGAAGGGCATGACCGTCGCCCTCATCGGCCCGAATGCCGACAACCAGTACAACCAGCTGGGCGACTACACCGCCCCGCAGGCGGAAGACCACGTGGTCACGATGAAGGAAGGCCTCGAGGCCAAGGGAATCGACGTCCACTACGTGAAAGGCTGTGCCGTCCGCGACAAGGAACACTCTTCCATCGCACAGGCGCTCGTGGCCACGATGCTGTCCGACGTCGCCGTGGTCGTGGTGGGCGGCTCCTCCGCCCGCGACTTCAAGACCAAGTACATCGACACCGGCGCGGCGGTCGTGGACGAGGAATCCGTCTCCGACATGGAAGCCGGCGAAGGCTTCGACCGGGCGTCGCTGGACCTCCTGGGCCTCCAGGACGAGCTCCTGAAGGCGGTCCGGTCCGTCGGAAGGCCCGTCGTGGTGGTGTATGTCGAAGGCCGTCCGCTGGACAAGAAGTGGGCTGCTGACAGGGCCGACGCCCTCCTGACGATGTGGTACCCCGGCGGCGAGGGCGGCACGGCCCTGGCCGATGTCCTCTTCGGCGACTACAACCCGGCCGGACGCCTCCCCGTCAGCGTTCCCCGCGACGCAGGCCAGCTTCCGGTGTATTACAACAAGAAGAATCCGCGCGGACACGACTACGTGGAAATGACCGCCGACCCGCTCTATCCCTTCGGCTACGGCCTGAGCTACACGACTTTCGAGTATTCAGGCCTGACCGTTTCAGGCAGCGTTCCCAACGTGGAAGTGACCGTCAACGTGAAGAACACCGGCTCCCGCGACGGCGACGAGGTGGTCCAGCTGTATGTGGTGGACCCGCTCGCGTCCACCGTCCGGCCGCGGAAGCAGCTCCGCGCCTTCGACCGCGTGTTTGTCAAGGCTGGTGAAACAGTCCCCGTCACCCTGAAACTCGGCCCCGATGCGTTCTCGCTCGTGAATGCCGCCGGGGACACGGTCACCGAACGCGGCGACTTCATCCTCCAGGTGGGCGCCTCCTCCGAGGACATCCGCCTGACAGAAACGATTACATATTGACCATGAGAAACATACCGATCCTCCTCGCCCTGCTGCTCCCGGTCGCGGCCACGGCCCAGAGCCTGCCGTACTGGCAGGATGTGGACGTGACTTCCGTGAACGCCGAGACGCAACGTACCGAGACCATCTGGTTCGCCAACCGGGCCAACGCCTTGTCCAAGGGATTCCGCCAAAGCGAGAACTACGTGAATCTAAACGGGACATGGGATTTCAAGTACTTCGACGATTACCATGAGATGGAACGGTACCGCGGCTCCGACTGGGACCGGATCCAAGTGCCGGGGAACTGGGAAGTACAGGGATATGGCGTCGCCATCTACACCAACATCCCGTACGATTTCTGCCCCCAGGATCCGCAGCCGCCCACGCTGCCGGAAGTATTCCCCGCCGCCCTCTACCACCGGACCTTCACGGTACCGGACGGATGGAAGGGCCGGACGGTCTTCCTGAACCTCGCCGGCATCAAATCCGGCTCGTACGTCTATGTGAACGGGAAGGAAATCGGCTATGCCGAGGATTCGAAGAGCCTCGCCCGGTACGACATCACGAAGGCCTTGAAGGAGGGCGACAACGAGCTGACCCTCAAGGTGTACCGCTATACGACCGCCTCCTGGCTGGAGTGCCAGGATTTCTGGCGCATCAGCGGCATCGAGCGGGACGTGTACCTGTCCAGCGAGAAGACGCCCGTCCGTTTCGACTTCCGCGTCGTCTCCACCCTGGATCCCACGCTGACCAAGGGCGTCTTCCAGCTGAAAATGCGGTCGGAAGCCCGCGCCGAGGTCTTCTATGAACTCATCGACCAGAACGGGGAAACGGTCGCCGACGCCATCTACGTTTTCTCCGGCGAGATGACCACGGCCGCCGACACCATTCCGGACGTACGGAAATGGTCGGCTGAAACCCCGGAACTGTATACCCTCCTCCTGCAGGTCAACGGGGAATACACCCGCTTCCATGTGGGCTTCCGCCGCATCGAGATCGCGACCGTCAAGGACGGGGAACGCGACGTGAAGGCCCTCCTCGTCAATGGGCAGCCGGTCAAGTTCAAGGGCGTGAACATGCACGAGCACAACCCCTACACCGGCCACTACCAGACCAAGGAGAACATCCTGCAGGACCTGGAACTCATGAAGAGGGCGAACATCAACGCCATCCGCACCTGCCACTATCCCCAGCCGCGGGAGTTTTACGAGCTCTGCGACAGCCTCGGTTTCTATGTCTATGACGAGGCGAACATCGAATCCCACGGCATGGGCTACAAGCTGGACCGGACCCTCGGCAACAATGCCGCCTGGCAGGCCAAGCATCTGGACCGGATCCTGAACATGTACCACCGCACGGCGAACTATCCGTGCGTGACCATCCTGTCCCTTGGCAACGAAGCCGGCAACGGCGTCAACTTCTATGAGGCCTACCGCGTCCTGAAAGCCCTGGAGAGGGACGGCCAGAACCGTCCCGTGTGCTACGAGCGGGCGGAAAGGGAGTGGAACACCGACATGCTTGTCCCGCAGTACCCCGGCGCCGACTGGTTCGCCCGGATGGGAGAACGGGAATCCGGCCGGCCGGTCGTCCCGTCCGAGTATGCCCACGCGATGGGCAATTCCACCGGTTCCCTCGACCTCCAGTGGAATCAGATCTATGCCCATACGCACCTGCAGGGCGGTTTCATCTGGGACTGGGTGGACCAGGGCCTGTACGACGAGGAAAAGGGATGGACCTATGGCGGAGATTACGGAGTCGATGCCCCTTCCGATGCGAACTTCCTGTGCAATGGCCTGGTCAATCCGGACCGCAATCCGCACCCCGGTTATTTTGAGGTAAAGCATGTCTATCAGGACATCGCCATCACGGGCGTCGCTCCGGAGGAAGGCCGGTTCGCGATTCAGAACAGATTCTATTTCAAGGACTTGAGCGATTACTCGGTCCGTTGGCGCCTCGAGCGGGACGGAAAGCCGGTGCGGAAGGGCAAGCTCTCCTTCTCCACGCCCGCCCAAAGCTCCGAGGAATTCACCCTCCAGATTCCCAAACGGAAACTCCGGAAACGCGGCGAGTACCGGATCTTCTTCGAGACGGAGACCGCCCATGCCCTGCCGCTGCTTGCAAAGGGCACGGTCGTTGCCGCGGACGAGGTCCTCATCAAGGACACGGGCACGCTGAAAGCCTACAAGGCCCGCCTGACAGCGGAGGAATCGGAATCCGAAACGGAAATCCGGATCGAAGCCGGCAAGGGCGTCCTGATCTTCGACAAGGCCCTCGGCATCGTCCGGAGCTACACGTACAAGGAACACGACCTGTTCGATCCGGACTTCGGCCTGCGTCCCAACTTCTGGCGCGGCCCCACCGACAACGACTACGGCAACAACCAGCCTTACCGGGCTTATGCCTGGAAAGAGGCCTCCCTGTCCTTCCGGGCCGAAGTTTCCCTCGATGAAAGTACCATCCATGCCACCTACGCCCTTCCCGGCGGATGCTCGATGGCGGTGGACTATACCCTTCTTTCCGGCGGCCTTCTCAAAATCACGGCCGCTTTCCACGGCGCTGAAAAGAAACCCGTGGACATTCCGCGCATCGGCTTCCGCTTCCGCGTCAAGGAGAATGACTTCCGGTATTTCGGCCGCGGTCCGGTGGAGAATTACATCGACCGCAACACCGGCACCTTCAAGTCCGTCTTCACGACGAAGGCCTCCGACGAATTCTACCCGTATGTCCGGCCGCAGGAGACCGGTCACCACACGGAAACCGAGTGGCTCGCCACGAAACCGCTGACGGTCGTCGCCGACGGCACCTTCGAATTCAGCGCGCTCCGCCACAGTGTCGAGGACCTGGACAGCGAAGAGTCCGGGCAGCCCTTCCAATGGAACAACTTCGACACCCCGCCCGTCCATGATGAGGAAGAGGCCGCCAGACTCCACAAGCGTCGTCAGACCCATCTCTGCGATGTCCCCGACCGCGATTTCACCGAAATCTGCATCGACGGGGCCGCCTCCGGCGTGGGCGGTTACGACAGCTGGGGCTCCCGGCCCGAGCCGGCCCGGACCGTCTGGTCCAACGAAGACCGGACTTTCACCTTCACCCTCGTGCCCACCCGGGCCCGCAAAACCGAAAAAGCCATCCGCTATGCGTATTAGACTCTCCCTGGCCGCCCTGCTCCTGGCCTGGCCGCTCTTTGCCCAGACCGAATATGTCAACCCGTTCATCGGCACGACCAATTTCGGGGCCTGCAACCCGGGCGCCGTGACGCCAAACGGGCTGATGAGCGTAACGCCGTTCAATGTGATGGGCTCCCGCCTCAACACCTGGGACAAGGACAGCCGCTGGTGGTCCACGCCGTACGTGGAAGAGAACCGCTATTTCACGGGCTTTGCCCATGTGAACCTGTCCGGCGTCGGCTGCCCGGAGCTGGGTTCCGTCCTTACCATGCCCACCACGGGACCGCTGGAGGTCGATTACCACGCCTACGGAAGCGAGTATTCCAACGAGCAGGCGCACCCCGGCTACTATTCCAACCGGCTGGCGAGCGGCATCCTGACGGAAGCCACCGCCACCACCCGGACCTCGCTGGAACGCTATACCTTCCCGGCCGGGGCCGGCAATATTCTCGTGAACCTGGGGGAAGGCCTGACCAACGAGTCCGGCGCCATGGTCCGCCGGGTTTCCACGACGGAAATCGAAGGGGTCAAGCTGATGGGCACGTTCTGCTACAACCGGAACGCGGTGTTCCCGATGTACTTCGTCCTGCGTGTGAGCAAGACGCCGGACCGCAGCGGCTATTGGAAGAAGCAGCGGCCGATGACCGCCGAGGCCGCCTGGGATTCCGATGCGGGCCGCTACAAGCTGTACGAGGCCTATTCCCGGGATCTGTCCGGCGAGGACATCGGCTTCTGGTTCCGCTATGAGAACCTCACCGAGGGCGAACAGGTGATGCTGCAGGTGGGCGTTTCCTTCGTGAGCATCGACAACGCGCGGGAGAACCTGGAGGCCGAGCAGCAGGGGTTCGACTTCGACGGGGTCTGCGCGGCCGCGTCAAAGGCCTGGCAGGAACAGCTGGGCCGCATCCGCGTGACCGGCGGCACGGAGGATCAGAAAACCATCTTCTATACCGCCCTGTATCACGCATTGATCCATCCGAACATCCTGGAGGACGTGAACGGGGAGTATCCGCTGATGGAATTCGGCAATCCGGAGGCCGTGAACAGCATCCCGTTCGCGACCGGACGCAACGGGATCGCGCAGCGCAAGCTGCGTGCCCGCGGCCTGGGCCGCGTTCCGGAGGGGCAGCACCGCTACACGGTTTTCTCCCTGTGGGACACCTGCCGGAACCTGCACCAGCTCCTGACGCTGCTCTATCCGGAAAAGCAGATCGACATGGCGCGGTCCGTGGTGAACATGTACCGCGAGTGGGGCTGGATGCCCAAGTGGGAACTGTACGGCCGCGAGACCTTCACGATGGAGGGCGACCCGGTGATTCCGATGCTGACGGACACTTACCTCAAAGGCTTGACGGACTTCGACATCGCCACGGCCTACGAGGCTTTCCTGAAGTCCGCCGACACGCCCGGCGAAAAGAACCGGATGCGGCCGGACGTGGATCCGTACATCGAGCGGGGGTATGTGCCGCTGGGCTGGTTCGCGCAGGATTTCTCCGGCGACAACTCCGTGTCCCACGCCCTGGAGTACTATATGGCCGATGCGGCGCTCGCCCGCCTCGCCACGGCCCTCGGACACCCCGAGGACGCCGCCAAGTACCGCCAGCGCTCGCTGGGCTACAAGCACTACTGGTCCCCGGAATACGGTTGCCTGCGGCCACTGCGGAAGGATGGCACCTTCCTCGAGCCGTTCAACCCGCGCCAGGGCGAGAACTTCGAGCCCGTGCCGGGCTTCCATGAGGGAAGCGCCTGGAACTATACGTTCTACGTGCCGCACGACGTGGACGGCCTTATCAAGCTCACGGGCGGCTCCAAAGCCTTCGTGAAAGCCCTGAACAAGGTTTTCAACGAAGGCCTGTACGATCCCGCCAACGAGCCGGACATCGCCTATCCGTACCTGTACAGCCGTGTGAAGGGCGAGCAGTGGCGCACCTGGAGCACGGTGCACGACCTGCTGGCCAAGCACTACCACAATGCCCCGAACGGCATTCCCGGCAACGACGACACCGGTACGATGTCGGCCTGGGCCGTGTTCTCGATGATGGGCTTCTACCCCGACTGCCCGGGCGACCCGTCCTACACCCTTACCCTGCCCGTCTTCGACCGCGTGGACATCGACCTGCCCGACGGCAAGACCCTGACGGTGACGAAAGCCGCCGGCGCCAAGCCCGCCAAGGGCACTACGGCTCGGGTCGGCAGCCGCAAAGTCTCCGACTACCGCATCTCCCACGACGCCCTCGTGAATGCGGGCACCATCAAGTGGCAGTAGGCCTTTTCACCTTCACCGCCACGCGGGAACCGTCGGGGAGGAAGAGGGGAACGAGCGGCTTGATCACGATGCCTTCGCAAAGGTTGCCGTCGATGGACGGGAGCCCCAGCTCACCCGGAACGGCCGTCGGGAAGACGTGCGGGTAGGCCAGGCAATCATCCAGAAGACCGACGAAACGGTTCCAGGCGTACAGGAGGCCGGCATCCGAAAAGAGGGCGTTCGCCTCCATCACCGGCAGGAAGAAGCCGCCGTCTTTCGTGAAGACATAGATGTCAAAGGCATAGAAATCGCGCCCCGGAGCATACCAGATGCCCTTTTGGACGGGCCAGTCCAAGTGGTCCAGCGCCACGTCCGGATGCGGGTAATGCCCGCCGAACAGTTCTCCGTAGACCGCGATGGAAGTCATCTCCGGGTGAGACAACCGGAGCCGGTTGTAGATGTGATAGACATGCCCCGAGTATCGCTCGAGGACCTGTTGATAGCCGAAGAAAGGCTCCAACGGATCCAGGATGGCCGTCCGCCGGGCCATCCGGACCTCCAGGTCGTCACACAGGAAGGAGACGTTCGCCCCGTCGACCTTCTCCTGCACGGCGAAGAGGGTTCCGATCTCCACATTTTCACGCACTTGCGCCATCCACGCCGCATCCGCGGCATTCCCGATGGAAGGATAAGGTTTGAACTGGATCATGGCCGTTTTCTCTTTTTTGCAAAGTTCGGGAAGGGAAAAGAAAAGGGTAGCATGATTGCAAGGCTTGCAATGTCGGATTTCCTGCAAGGCTTGCAGACTTTTTGAGGCCGGACCGCAAAAAATGCGTATCTTCGTATGATGATTGGCTGGGAAGCACAACTCTGGCTCCAGCATTGCCTGGAAAGCGGGGTCCTGGAGGACCCGGCCGTGGATTATCTGGCGGAGCGGGTGGACGAAATGGACGCCGCCGCCCTGCTGGAGGCCATGGGGCTGCTCCGGAAACGGCTCGCCGAGATCGCGGTCCTGGAAGGGACGGATGACGGGGAAAGGATCCGAGTCACGAAAGACTACCGCATCCTCCTTCCCGACCGATTCGACACGGAAATCCGTCTCCGGCCGCTCGTGAAGACGGTGTTCCTGCTCTTCCTCCGCCATCCGGAAGGCATCCGGTTCGGGGACCTGCCAGCGTACCGGAACGAGCTCATGGACCTGTACCTGGGCATCACCCGGCGTCCCAGCGGATTGGAGACCGAAGCGAGCATCGACCGCCTCATCGACCCGCGCGACAACTCCATCCACGAGAAGGCGGCGAACCTGGCGGCGGCCCTCTCGAAATACTTTCCGCCGGAAAGGGTGCACGCCTACACGCTGACGGGCAAGGCCGGCGCTCCGAAACGCATCCGGCTGGACCGGAGCCGGGTAGAATGGGAATGACACAAAACGCGATATGAAACCACAGAAAGCACTGATCCTGACCCTCCTCGCGCTGGTCGCCTGTGCGCCCAAGCCGAAACAGGAGGAAAAAACCACGAAACTGTACACCGACCGTCCTCCCGTGGAGGAGCGCGCCTTCGTCTCCCCCGCCGTCGATGCGGCCACTGAGGCCATCGCCGCGCAGATCACCCATCCCAAGCTGCAGGAGATGTTCCGGAAGTGCTTCCCGAACACCCTGGACACCACCGTCCATTACGCCGAGGATGAGGACGGGCGGCCCGACACCTACGTCTACACCGGCGACATCCCGGCCATGTGGCTCCGCGACTCCGGCGCCCAGGTCTGGCCCTACCTCGCCTTCGTGGGCGAGGACGACGCCCTCCGGAAGATGATCGCGGGCGTGATCAACCGCCAGTTCAAATGCATCCTCATCGACCCGTACGCCAACGCCTTCAACGTGGACCCCATCGGCCCGGCCGACGACACCGACCTCCCGAAGCCCGGTCCGTACGTGTTCGAGCGCAAGTGGGAGATCGACTCCCAGTGCTATCCGGTGCGCCTCGCCTACGCCTACTGGCAGAAGACCGGCGACACATCCATCTTCGGCAACCTGTGGATGAAGACGGCGAAGACCATCCTCGCCACCTTCAAGGAGCAGCAGCGAAAGGAAGGACACGGAAGCTACACCTTCCTGCGCGTCACCGACCGCCAGCTGGACACCAAGTGCGTGGTGGGCCGGGGCAATCCGGTGAAGCCCGTCGGCCTTATCGCCTCGTCCTTCCGCCCCTCCGACGACGCCACCACCTTCGAGTTCCTCGTGCCCTCCAACTTCATGGCAGTCACCACCTTGCAGAAGATGGCGGAGATCCTCTCGGCCGTGAACGGCGAGAACGCGATGGCCGTGGAGTGCCTGGCCCTGGCCGACGAAGTCTCCGCCGCCCTGCAGCAGTATGCCGTCGTGGACCATCCCAAGTACGGGAAGATCTATGCCTATGAGGTGGACGGTTTCGGCTCGCACCAGCTGATGGACGACGCCAATGTCCCGTCCCTCCTCGCCCTCGGCTACCTGGACCCGGAGCGGTTCGACGACCCCGTCTACCTGAACACCCGGAAGTTCGTCTGGAGCGAGGACAACCCGTATTTCAAGCGGGGCAAGGCCGGCGAAGGCATCGGCGGCCCGCACGCGGGCATCGAGAATGTCTGGCCCATGTCCATCCTGATGAAGGCCTTCACGGCCCGGGACGATGAAGAAATCGTCGCCTGCCTCACCCAGATCCTCCGCACCGACGCCGGCACCGGTTTCATGCACGAGTCCTTCCACAAGGACGATGCAAACAATTTCTCCCGCCCCTGGTTCGCCTGGGCGAACACCCTCTTCGGCGAGCTCATCATGAAACTCGTCCATGACGGCAAACTCGAACTCCTCAACAACCTGCCCCAATGAAAAAGACCCTGATCCTCCTGGCTTTCCTCGCCGCGGCCTGCACGGCCCCGGTCCGCGAAACCCTCGTCTCCGACCCGGCGGACTACGTTTCCACCCTGGTGGGCTCCCAGTCCGATTTCACCCTTTCCACGGGCAATACCTATCCGGCCATCGCCCTCCCCTGGGGCATGAACTTCTGGACCCCGCAGACGGGAAAGAACGGGGACGGATGGGCCTATACCTACGACGCGCACCACATCCGCGGTTTCAAGCAGACGCACCAGCCCTCGCCGTGGATCAACGACTATGCGGCCTTCTCGCTGATGCCGGTGCGCGACGCCGAGAAGCCGCAGGAGAAGGAGCGGGAGAGCATCTTCTCCCACCTGAGCGAGGTTGCAAAGCCTTATTATTACAGCGTTTACCTCGCCGACCACGACATCAAGACGGAAATCACCCCGACCGAACGGGCGGCGATCATGCGGTTCACCTTCCCGGACAGCGAGACTTCCGGCGTGGTCATCGACGCCTACTCCGGCGGTTCCTATGTGAAAGTGCTGAATGACAAGCGCACGGTCGTGGGCTACTGCACCAACAATCACGGCGGCGTGGAAGGCGACTTCAAGAACTGGTTCACCGTCCTGTTCGACAAGGACATCGTCTCCTTCGACATCTACAACGGCGAAGCGCTGGAGTATCCCGAGGACCGTCCCCGGGAGCATGCCATGGCCGTCGTGAAGTTCGCAACCCGGCGCGGCGAACAGGTCAACGCCCGCGTGGCCTCCTCCTTCATCTCGCTGGAGCAGGCCAACCGCAACCTCCGCGAGGTGGAAGGCGCTTCCTTCGAGGAGGTCTGCGCCGACGCAAAGGCCCGCTGGAACGAGATCCTGGGCCGTATCGCCGTCGGCGGCGGCACCGAGGACCAGTACCGCACCTTCTACTCCTGCCTGTACCGCGCCGTCCTCTTCCCCCGAAAACTGTATGAAATCGACGCGAACGGCGAGCCCGTCCACTACAGCCCCTACAACGGGAAAGTCGAGAAAGGCTACCTGTACACCGATTCCGGCTTCTGGGACACCTTCCGCGCCCTGTTCCCGCTGCTGAACCTGGTCTATCCCGACGTGAATGCGGAAATCCAGTCCGGCTACGCCAACGTCGCCCGCGAGAACGAGTTCCTGCCTGAATGGGCCTCCCCGGGCCACCGCAACTGCATGGTGGGCAACAATTCCGCCTCGGTCGTGGCCGACGCCGTCGTCAAGGGCGTGAACAAGGAAAGACTGCAGGAACTGTACGACTGCATCCAGTACGGTACGGAGCACGTCCATCCTTCCGTCCGCTCCACCGGCCGCCTGGGCCACGAGTATTACAACACGCTGGGCTATGTCCCTTGCGACGTGGGCATCAACGAAAGCGCCGCCCGCACCCTGGAGTATGCCTATGACGACTGGTGCATCCTCCAGCTCGCGAAGATCCTGGGCCGTCCGCAGGCGGAACTGGACAAGTGGGCCGCCCGCGCCAACAACTGGAAGAACGTCTATAGCGCGGAGGACCGCCTGATGCGCGGCCGCAACGCCGACGGCACCTTCCAGGCCGATTTCAGCCCCTACCGCTGGGGCGGTCCCTTCACCGAGGGCAACTCCTGGCACTATACCTGGTCGGTCTTCCACGATGTCCAGGGCCTGGTCGATGCCATGGGCGGCGAGGAATCCTTCGCCCAGATGCTGGACTCCGTCTTCGTGGTCCCGCCCATCTATGACGACGCCTACTACGGCTTCCGCATCCACGAAATCGCGGAGATGCAGGTGGCCGACATGGGCAATTACGCCCACGGAAACCAGCCCGCACAGCACATGCTGTACCTCTACGACTGGGCCGGACAGCCTTGGAAGGGCCAGCTGCACATCCGCGAGACCATGGACCGCCTGTACCGCGCCACGCCGGACGGCTACTGCGGCGACGAGGACAACGGCCAGACCTCGGCCTGGTACATCTTCTCCGCCCTGGGCTTCTATCCGGTATGCCCCGCAAGCACGCAATACGCGCTGGGAACGCCGTTGTTCAAGAAAGCGATGGTGACGCGCCCGGACGGCACGAAGTTCACCATCGACGCTCCCGAAAACAGCGCCGAGGCCTTCTACGTGCAGTCCCTGAAGCTCAACGGCAAGAACTGGACGCACAATTACGTCGAATACGGCGACCTGGTGAAGGGCGCCTCGCTGCAGTTCGGGATGGGCACCGCGCCCGCCACGGACCGCGGCACGAAGCAGGAAGACAAACCTTACTCTTTCAGTCAAGAATAAACGATGAAAATCTTTGGGAATCCCCTCCCGGGCATGCCCTGGGAAGAAAGGCCGGCAGGATGCAAGGACGTCCTGTGGCGCTACAGCAAGAACCCCGTGATTCCGAGAGACTTGCTCCCGGACAGCAACAGCATATTCAACAGCGCGGTGGTCCCGTTCAAGGGCGGGTTCGCCGGCGTGTTCCGCTGCGACGACAAGAACCGCCGGATGACGCTCCACGCGGGCTTCTCCAAGGACGGCATCCAATGGGACATCCGGCCGGAGACCATCAAGTTCTCCTGCGACATCCCCGAGGTCGCGGAATGGGTCTACGGATACGATCCACGCGTCGTGGAGATCGACGGCCGTTACTATGTGACCTGGTGCAACGGGTACCATGGGCCGACCATCGGCGTGGCCTGGACCGACGATTTCGAGACCTTCCACCAGGTGGAGAACGCTTTCCTGCCGTACAATCGAAACGGTGTCCTGTTCCCGAAGAAGATCGACGGCCGGTTCGCGATGCTGTCCCGTCCGTCCGACACCGGTCACACGGCCTTCGGCGACATCTTCTACAGCGAATCCCCCGACCTGGAGTTCTGGGGGCACCATCGGCACGTGATGGCGCCGGCCCCCTTCGAGGTGAGCGCCTGGCAGTGCATGAAGATCGGCGCGGGCCCGGTGCCCATCGAGACTTCCGAAGGCTGGCTCCTCCTCTACCACGGCGTCCTCCGCTCCTGCAACGGCTATGTCTATGCGTTCGGCAGTGCCCTGCTGGACCTCGAGAAGCCCTGGAAGGTCCTCGCCCGCAGCGGCCAGTACCTCATCAGCCCGCGCGAGTACTATGAGCTCGTAGGAGACGTGCCCAGCGTCACCTTCCCTTGCGCCGCCCTGCATGACCCGGAAACCGGTCGCATCGCCGTGTACTACGGCTGCGCCGACACCGTCACCGGCCTCGCCTTCGGCTACATCCCGGAGATTGTCGAGTTCACCAAACGCACGAACATCCTGTAGATGCTGACCGTCCTGCTCGCTCTCGCCCTCCAAGCCCTGCCGCTGCCCCGGATGGTGGACATCCCGGCGGGGACGTTCTGGATGGGTACGGACAACCCGTCCATGGAGGACTGGGACGAGGCGCCGCGGCGGGAGGTGAAGGTCGATGCGTTCCGGATGAGCGCGACGGAGATTACGAACGCCCAATACGAGGCGTTCGACCCGACGCATAAGCGAGGCGAGCAGGGGTTTTCCACCGGAGACGACGAGGCGGTAATCATGGTGTCGTGGGACGATGCCATGGCCTACTGCCGATGGCTCTCCGAACAGACTGGTAAGCACTATCGCCTCCCCACCGAGGAGGAATGGGAGTATGCCTGCCGGGCGGGAACGACCACGGATTATAACACAGGCGACACCTTCCCGGAAAGCCAGTGGAAGGTGCAGAAAAACACTCGCGACAAGGAGCTCATCTCCCTGCAAGTGGCTCAGTTTGAGCCCAATGCGTGGGGGTTGTATGACATGCATGGGAATGTGGAGGAGTGGTGTGCGGACTATTATGGCGACACGGAATTCCGCGTCGTCCGCGGGGGCAGCCACAACACCCCGGTGCGGTATCTCCGGAGCGCCAACCGGTCCGCCAGCGTCCAGTCCGACCGGTCCGTCCTGCTCGGATTCCGGGTCGTCGAGAGCCCGAGTGCATTGTGGCATACCCGCGACGGAGCCCTCCGCTCCGGCACTCCCTATCGTTGGAAGCGTATCCGTCGCAAGCCCGTCTTCCTGGAGCCCATTCCCTACGTCCTGGAGCCGACAGGCCACACGCCGTTCTATGCCCATAACCACCAGCCTGCCCTGACATGGACCCAGCACGGCGAGCTGCTGGCCATCTGGTTCTCCACGGACGCCGAGGCAGGGCGCGAGATGGTGGTTCTGAAGTCTCTGTTCAAGAACGGCCAATGGACACCGGCGGAACTGTTTTACAAAGTTCCGGATCGGAACATGACCGGGAGCGCACTCCTCACCCTGGAGGATGGACGGATGTTTCACTTACAAGGCATCGGCGATGCCGGCGAGTGGAAGGATCTCGCGCTCGGCCTGCGGGAGAGCACGGATGGGGGTTGGCATTGGTCCTCTACCGAACTCATCGAACCCGAACACCGCGTCCGCCACCAGGTCATCGCCGGACCCATCGTCACGAAGGACGGACGCATCCTGCTGTGCTGCGACGCCGGGCCGGATGGGGAGGCAGGGACTTCGCTCCATGTCTCCAAAGACGGCGGCCAGACCTGGGAGGACACCGGCAGCACCATTGCCGGCATCCATGCGGGCATCGTGGAGCGCAAGGACGGCTCCCTGATGGCCTTCGGGCGGGGCAATGCCATCGACGGTCACATGCCCTGCAGCATTTCCTATGACGGCGGGTACACATGGACCTACAGTGCCACGGAGTTCCCGCCCATCGGCAGTGGCCAGCGGCTGGTGCTCAAGCGGTTGCAGGAGGGGCCGATCATGCTGTGCTCCTTCGGTGAAAACGGCCTGTTCGTAGCCCTCAGTTATGATGAAGGCGCCACCTGGCCCGTGAAGAAGCTCCTTACCGACGGCAAGACGCGGGTCCTGGACGGCGGCGCCTGGACCGGCACTTTCACGATGGACGCCACCCACGCCGAGCCCAAGGGCTACCTCGCCTGCACCCAATCCCCCGACGGCATGATCCACCTCCTCTCCAGCCGCGTCCACTACCGGTTCAACCTCCGCTGGATTGAAAAATGACAAATAATCCGTATATTTACGAGATAAACCACATCGAAATGAAATTCCGCACTTTCTTCCTGGCTGCCGCCGCCACCCTCCTGGCGGCGTGCAACACGACCGCCCCGACCGAAGACTACGCCGCCTTCGTGAACCCGAAGATCGGGACGGGCGGCCACGGCCACGTGTTCGTGGGCGCCAACGTGCCCTTCGGCCTCGTGCAGCTGGGCCCGACCAGCATCCCGCAGGAATGGGACTGGTGCTCCGGCTACCATGACAGCGACCGCACCGTGATCGGCTTCAGCCACACGCACCTCAGCGGCACCGGCATCGGCGACCTGTTCGACGTCACGGTGATGCCCGTCACCGGCGAAGTCACCCCGGGCCGCGGCAGTGAAGACCATCCCGAAACCGGCGCCTGGTCCTATGCCGACCGCACGAAGGAAGTCACCGAACCCGGCTACTACAGCGTCCCCCTGGAGCGCTACGGCATCACGGCGGAGATGACCGCCACCACCCGCGTGGGCTTCCACCGCTACACTTTCCCGGCCTCCGAGGACGCCGCCCTGGTGTTCGACCTGCAGAACGGCGGTTGCTGGGACAGCGTCTATGACGCCGATTTCGAGGTCGTGAAGGACGAAAACGGCAAGGTGAAGGCTTTCGGCGGATACCGGTTCTCCACGGGATGGGCCCGGAATCAGAAGGTGTTCTTCTGGGCCGAGGTCTCCCGCCCCGCCACCGGGTTTGACACCGTCGTCCTGGAGCGTTCCCGCGTCCAGAAACCCCTCTACGGGCACTTCAACCTGGGCAAGACCACGGAGGGCGAACAGGTGCTCCTGAAGGTCGCCCTCTCCCCCGTTTCCATCGAGGGCGCCAAGGCCAACATGGCCACGGAACTCCCGGGCTGGGACTTCGAGACCACGAAAGCCGCCGCACGCCAGGCCTGGAACGACGAGCTGTCCAAGGTCGACGCCACTTTCAGCGATTCCGACACCAAGACCGTCTTCTACACCGCGATGTACCACACGATGGTCGCCCCGTCCGTCTTCGATGACGTGGACGGCCAGTACCGCGGTTCTGACGATGTCGTCCGCAAGGGCAACTTCCGGAATTACACCACCTTCTCCCTCTGGGACACCTACCGCGCTCAGATGCCGCTGATGACCCTCCTCCATGCGGACCGCTGCAACGACATCACCGCCACTTTCTACCACATCTACGAGCAGCAGGGCGACCTGCCGGTATGGCACCTGATGGGCAATGAGACCGACTGCATGGTGGGCAACCCGGGCCTCATCGCCTTCGCCGACAACATCGTCAAGGGTTTCCAGGCCGGCCTCACCAAGGAACAGATGATCACCGCGATGACCAACACCGCCACCCGGCCTGACCGCGGTCAGAATTTCCGGATGGAATACGGATACATCCCGGCCGACCTCTATGCCGAATCCGTGGCCAACGACATGGAATACGCCGTCGCGGACGGCGCCCTGGCGAATGCCGCCGAGTTCCTCGGCGACAAGGCCACCGCCATCGTCTACCGCGACCGCAGCCACTCCTACCGCCATTTCTGGGATCCGGACCTGCAGTTCATGCGTGGCCGCAAGGTCGATGGTTCATTCACGGAGCCCTTCGACCCGATCTACTCCCGTCACGAGACTTCCGACTACACCGAGGGCACCGGCTGGCAGTACATCTGGCTCGTCCCGCAGGACGTCCAGGGCCTGCAGGACCTGTTCGGCTCCCGCGAGGCGATGCTTGCGAAGCTGGACGGCCTGTTCGAGGCGCCGGACCACGTGGAAGGCGAGAACGCCTCCCCGGACATCTCCGGCCTGATCGGCCAGTACGCCCACGGCAATGAGCCCGGACATCACACCATCTACCTGTATTCGATGCTGGGCGAGCCCGACAAGGCTGCGGACCGTCTCCGTCAGGTATACAAGGAGATGTATTTCAACGACGTGGAAGGCCTTGCCGGCAATGAGGACGTGGGCCAGATGAGCGCCTGGTACGTCCTGTCCAGCTTCGGGTTCTACCAGGTGGAACCGGCCTGCCCGCGCTTCTGGTTCGGTGCACCGAACCTGGAGAAAGCCGTCCTGAAGGTCGCCGGCGGCACCTTCACCATCACCGCCAAGGGCCTCTCCGAGGAGAACCGCTACATCCGCGGCATCAAACTGAACGGCCAGCCTTACGACCTTCCGTACATCGAGTACAAGGACATCGTCAAGGGCGGAACACTTGAATTTACAATGGGAAAATAATATGGGAAACTACACCAACGATTCCAGGATCGTCCTTACCCTGGACGCCGGCGGCACCAACATGGTGTTCGGCGCGATGAAGGGCGAAGAATACGTGGGCGAGCCGATCACGCTCCCTGCCAATGCCAATGACCTGGACCTGTGCCTGAAGACGATGGTCGTCGGGTTCGAGTCCGTGATGAACTCCCTCGGCGGCGAAAAGCCCGTCGCCATCAGCTTCGCCTTCCCCGGCCCGGCCGACTACCCGAACGGCATCATCGGCGGTTACCTGCCGAATTTCCCGTCCTTCCGCGACGGCGTGGCCCTCGGACCGTTCCTCCAGGAGAAGTTCGGCGTGCCCGTGTTCATCAACAACGACGGCGACCTGTACGCCTTCGGCGAGGCCCTCGGCGGCGTCCTGCCGCAGGTCAATGCGAAACTGGAGTACTACGGCAGTGCCAAGCGCTATCACAACCTCATCGGCTATACCTTCGGCACGGGCTTCGGCATCGGCTGCGTCATCAACGGCAAGCTGAACCGTGGCGACAACTCCTGCGTGGAGACCTACTGCCTCCCGCACAGCCGCATCCAGGACGTCATCGTGGAGGACGGCGTCGCCGTCCGCGCCGTCAAGCGCGTCTATGCCGAAAGGTCCGGCATCAACGATCCTTCCCTCAGCCCGAAGGACATCTACGAGATTGCCGAAGGCACGCGTCCCGGCAATCCGGAGGCCGCGCAGGCCGCCTTCGCCGAGATGGGCACCGTCGCAGGCAACGCGATGGCCATCGCAGCCCAGCTCATGGACGGTCTCATCGTCATCGGAGGCGGCATCACCGCTTCCAAGAAATACTTCATGCCGGCCCTGCTGGACGCCCTCCGCGGCACGGTCCGCACCCTGTCCGGCGACACCCTCGCCAAGGTGCAGATGAAGGTCTACAACCTGGACGACGAGGCCGAGTTCGAAGCCTTCGCCAAGGGCAGCGCCCGTGAGCTCAAGGTGTACGGCTCCGACAAGACCGTCACCTACGACCCGCAGAAACGCATCGGCGTGATGATTTCCAAGATCGGCGCCTCCAAGGCCATTTCCGTGGGCGCCTACGACTTCGCGCTGGCCCAATTAGATGCCAGATAGCCTATGTATCCGCTGAAATTCGAACCCATCTTCAAGACCATCGTCTGGGGCGGCGAGAAGATCGCCCCCTACAAGGGCGTGGAAACCGAACAGGAGCACATCGGCGAAAGCTGGGAACTGTCCGGCGTGAAAGGAAACGAGTCCGTGGTCGCGAACGGCGCCCTCAAGGGCCGCACCATCGCGGATCTCGTGAAGGAGTACAAGGGCCGTCTCGTGGGCGAGCACGTGTATGCCAACACCGGCGACGAGTTCCCGCTGCTGATCAAGTTCATCGACGCCCTCTCCGACCTGTCCGTGCAGGTCCATCCGAACGACGAGCTGGCCGCCGTGCGGCACAACGGCTCGAAGGGAAAGACCGAGATGTGGTATGTGGTCGATGCGGAACCGGGCGCGCACCTGCTCGCCGGCATGACCGAGGAAATCACCCCTGAGGAATACGAGAAGCGCGTCGCGGACGGCACCATCACCGAGGTGCTGGCCCGCCACGACGTGCATCCCGGCGACGTGTTCTTCCTCCCGGCCGGACGCATCCACGCCATCTGCGGCGGCTGCTTCATCGCCGAGATCCAGCAGACTTCCGACATCACCTACCGCATCTACGACTACGGCCGCCTGGGCCTGGACGGCAAGCCGCGCCAGCTCCACACGGAGCTCGCGAAGGACGCCATCGACTACAAGGTCTATCCGGACTACCGGACGGCGTACACGCCCGCCAAGGACGCGGAGACCGAGCTCGTTTCCTGCAAGTACTTCACCACCAGCCTCTACGAAATGGACCAGGCCGTGACGAAGAACCTGGAGGACGTCGACTCCTTCCTCGTGGTGATGTGCCTTGCCGGAAGCGGCACCCTCACGGACGCCGAGCCCATCTTTGACGCCGAAGGCCGCCGCGGCCCCACCAAGGGCCACGTCATCGACCTCCGCCAAGGCGAGACCGTCCTCGTTCCCGCCTCCTCCTCCGGCGTCACCTTCAAGCCCGCCGAGGGCGGCATGAAGGTCATCACGAGCTACATCAAGTAGCTGACTGACAAAACATTAAATAGCGAGAGGTGCACCATCCGGTGCACCTCTCGAGCGTTAAGAATCAATCTTTCAACGGTTTACTCCAGGCCGCGGGCGCGGAGGAGCGCCGCCGGATCGGGATCGGCACCGCGGAACTGACGGAAGAGGGTCATCGGCTCTTCGGAACCGCCCTTCTCGAGGAAGGTCTGGCGGAAGGCCTTCGCCGTGGCGGGGTTGAAGACGCCGTCGGCCACGAACTTCTCCCAGGCGTCCATATCCAGGACTTCGGCCCACAGATAGCTGTAATAGCCGGCGCTGTAGCCGCTGTTGAAGATGTGGTTGAAGTACGTCGTCCGGTAGCGCGGGATGATCTCGTCGATGAGGCCCATCTCGGCGCAGACCTTCGTCTCGAAGTCGCGGATGGACTGCGCGTCGGTGAACTTCTCCAGCTCCTCGGCCGTGAGTTCGTGCCACTTCATGTCCAGGATGGACGCGGCGCAGAGCTCGCCCGTGGTGAAGCCCATGTTGAACTTCAGGGAATTCCTGATCTTCTCCACCAGTTCGGCGGGGATAACCTCGCCGGTCCGGTAGTCATGGGCATAGACGGCGAGGATTTCGGGCACGAACGCCCAGTTCTCGTTGAACTGGGAGAACGTTTCCACGAAGTCGCGGGTGACGGCGGTGCCCGAGACGCTCGGATAGCGGCACTTGGTCAGGAAACCGTGCAGGGCGTGGCCGAACTCGTGAAAAGCGGTCTGGACATTGTCGATGGAAAGCATCGACGGGGCGTCCTCCGTGGCGGGCGGGAAGTTGCACACGTTCACGATGACCGGACGGATATCGACGCCATCCTTCACGTACTGGTCACGGAAGTTGTTCATCCAGGCGCCGCCCCGCTTGGTGTCGCGGGAGAACCAGTCCTGGTAGAAGATGCCGAGGAGGGACCCGTCGGCGTCCGTGAGCTTATAGGCCTTCGTCACGTCGTTGTAGACCTCCACCTCGGGCGCGGGCTCGATGTGGATGCCATAGACCTTCTCCGCGGCGGCGAAGACGCCCTTGGAGACGCTGTCAGCCGTGAAATACGGCTTGGTGACAGACTCGTCCAGGTCGTACTTCTGCACGCGCACCTTTTCGGCATAGTAGAACCAGTCCCAAGGCTCGATCTTGTGGCCGGCGACGGCCTCCATGTCGGCGAGCTCTTCCTTCGCCTTGCGCATGGACGCGTCCATGATGGGCTTCAGGAAGGCGTCCACCGTCTCCGGGTTGCCGGCCATCTTGTCGGCCAGGAGATACTCCGCGGAGGTGTTGTAGCCCAGCAGCTTCGCCTTCTCCGTCCGGAGCTTCATGATCTCCAGGACGATGGCGTTGTTGTCGTGCTCGTCGCCGTGGTTGCCGCGGCTGGAGTAGGCCTTGAAGGCCTTCTCGCGCAGGGCGCGGTCCTCGCAGGTCGTCATAAAGTCCGGGTAGGCGGACACGGTCACGCCGATGGCGTCGCGGAAGGCGTTGTTCTCCGCCAGGAGGTTCTGGCCGAACTTCTGGCTGAGGACGGCGAGGCGGGTGTTGATCTCCGCGAAGCGGGCCTTGGCCTCCCCTTCCAGACCGACCCCGTTGCGGACGAAGCGGTCATAGAGCTTCTTGGTGACCATCTGCTGCTCGCGGTCCAGGCCGTCCATGTGCTCGTACACGGCCTTCACCCGGGCGAAGAGGCCCTCGTCCATGTAGATGGCGTTGGAGGCCTCCGTGATGATCGGCGTGAGTTCCTCCTCGATCTGCTGGATCTCGGGGGTGGAGTCCGACTCGGAGAGGTTGAAGAAAACGCCGGAAGCCTTCGAAAGAAGGTCTCCAGAGAGCTCGTAGGCCGCGATCGTGTTCTCGAACGTGGGAGCGTCCGGATTCTCGACGATGGCGCGGATTTCGGCCTTCTGGGCCTCGATGCCGGCCAGGATGGCGGGCTTGTAGTCCGCTACCGTGATCTTGCTGAAGGGCGCCGTTCCGTACGGAGTGTTCCACTCCTCGCTGAAAATCTTTCCGGCCTTCGGGCCGCAGGCGGTCATCGTCAATGCCATCGCTGCAAACAACAGGATTCTTTTGTTCATCATTTCAGGATCTTAACACTGTTTTCATCGACCAGCGCCAGCTGCACGGCCCCGCTGTACACGGTGACGATGCCGGTCGCCGAAATCGGAACGCCGTCCTGGGCGTTCAGGTCGCCGATGACGTCCGGGTCGATCTCCGTATCCGCGAACTTGGCGAAGCCGCTGGTGCGGATCTGGACCGGGAGGCCCTGGGGCAGGTGGAAATAGTGGCTGGTCGTGACGGCGGTCGCATTCGCGCGGATGCTCTCCTTCACCGTCAGGCCCGTCATCTCGTCGAAGACATCGTCCATTCCCTTGTCGGAGGTGCCGCAACGGTCGAAACAACCGGCGTCCAGATACTCCAGGAACTTGTTCTTGGACATGGCCCAGGTGGTCACGCCATACGTCTCGGAAGAGCAGAAAACGCGGTTGGTCGAGGACTTCTTGTCCTTGTAGGGATCCACGTACAGGAGGATGAAGATGCGCTTGAAGTGGTCGGAAGCATAACTGCCGGCCGCACCGTACCGGAGGTCGGTGATGGTCACCAGCTGCCCCCAAAGAGGATTGGTGTAGCCTTCCTTGAGGGCTTCCTGGAGCTGGGCCTCCGTGACCGAGAGCGGCGGGACCGGATCGCCGAAGGCGCCCCGGATCACATGGGCGTCGATCAGGTAGCGGTTGTCCAGGTAGGCGGTCTCGTATTCCCCGGTCTGGTCTTCCACGCCCAGCTGGGGCATCCCGTTGTACTGGCCGATCGTGAGACCGCCGCACCGGACATAGATCGTCTGGCCCAGTTTGTAGTCACTGTACAGGGAGGACAGGCCGATCTTGACGCTGATGACGCCCGTCTCGTCCTGGATGTACAGTTCGCGGTAGATATTGCCGGAATGGTCGTCGGAGATGACCTTGCCCTTGATCACCATGTCGTCGTCCTGGATCTTGAGGACGCCGTGCTTGGCATAGAGGGCCTTGAGTTCGGCAATCGTGGCGGTAGGCGTCAGTTCGGCCGCCTTATACATGTCCACATCTCCGTTCTTCAGGGTGAACACCGGCTCCCACTCCTCGCAGGAAGCGAGGGCGAGCGCGGCGGCAAGGATCACTAATGCTCTTTTCATGGCCTAGAAACGGAAATAGATGTTCAACATGTAATTGAAACCGCTCATGTAGAAGTACTTCGAGTCGAAGCGGTAGAACATCTGCTTCGCCACGGTGTTCTTCACGATGCGGGTCTGCTCGTAACCACCGGTCTTCACCCAGGTGTTGTTCAGCAGGTTCTTCGCATTCAGCGAGAAGCCCAGCTGGTACTTGCGCTGGATGTACCAGGACTTGCCCACGGAGAGGTTGAGGAGCCAGGAAGGATCGAACTTCTCCTGGGAGCACATGTACGAGACCTCGAAGGGGGTCACCTCCTTGTCCGGACCCGCGGTGGCGTAGTCCGTGCGGTAGAGCGGATTCATCGACAGGTAGGAATGACCGAAGTAGTCGATGTCCGCGTCCACGAACCAGTAGTTCCAGTTCCAGTTCAAGCCCAGGCTGACGGCCAGCTGCGGCGTGGATTCCACATAATGGCGGGCGATCGTACCGTCCGGCTCGGGATGGCTCTTCCAGTACGGGACCGTGACGCCGTAGGTGCCTTCCACGATGGAGGCGTTGTTGTCGATGGTCTGGTACATCTTCGGGTTGGAGGTGTAGTAGTACTCACCGTAACCGATGACACCCTGGAGGGCGAGGTTCGGGATGTCGGTGGGGATCTTCCAACCCATCTCCATGCCCACGTGCCGCTCGTCGATGCCGGTCAGCGCAAAGTTGGTGAAGGAGTTCTGGCTGTCGTCATAGAAACTCATCACCTTGGCCTGGTCCATGATGTCGGTGTAGTAGCCCGTGATCCGGAAGTTGTAGCCGTTGGAGGACACCTGGTAGTTGATGTCGCCGGTGAGGGTCTTCACGGTCGTCAGCTCCGGAGCCAGCTGGTTGCGCGTACGCGGGGACATGAACGACTGGCTGAAATTGGGCGCGTCGTTGAAGTAGCCCGCATTGGCATAGAACCGGTGACCGCCGGGAAGGACGTAGTTGAGGTTCACCTTGCCGGCGTAGGTCAGGAAACGCGCCACCTTGGACTTGCCGTAGGACGTGATGGGCTCGCCGTTCTCGTCATAGGTGGTCACGACCCGGCCGTCGATGACCATCGGCTTCCCGTCTTTGTCCAGGCCCGGGAACAGGCCCTTGCGATTGAGACCGTGCCGCCAGAAGGCGGTCTGTCCCACGCGGCCGCCGACGGCCATCTCGAAGTTGCCGATGTTCAGCTTGCCGGACAGCCAGCCGTTCCACTTGCGGACGTTCGCATAGTAGTCATACCCGTACTTGTCCCCGACATGGATCTTCTGCACCCGGCCGTTCGCCAGCCAGTAATCCAGGTCGTTCTGGGTCATGTAGGGGAAGGCGGCGTAGTCGCGCTCGGCGAAGGAGTCCATGTTGTAGAAGTAATCGCCGCCGAGGAGGTCGTCCATCCGCTGGTAGTACTCGGTCCGGTTCACCTTCGCGTCGGCGCCGCCGGTCAGGGTGAAGGTCCGGACCGGACGCCACTTGAAGTTGAACGCGAAGTTCAGGTCCTGCTGGTCCGTGCGGCGTTCCTGCACGGCATACTTGGACCGGCGGGCGCCATCCTCGACGTTCATCTTGTTCACGGCGTAGAGGCGGTCCCAGTCGATGTGGGCGTACTGCGGCAGGTCCTTCCGCCAGACTTCCTCGGCCCAGGCGGCCTTCATGCCGTTCAGACGGTTGTAGTCGTCCTCTTCCATGAAGTAGTAGCTCGGGAGGTTCCGGTAATAGTCCGGACGCGGATCCTGGGCGTCATACCAGTCGAGGGCGGTGTAACCGTTCTTGCCGAAGCGGTACAGGACCGTCGCGGCGGCGTTGAAGGCGTGGCTCGGGGTGAAGTCGTACTTGAGGATGGCGATGGGTTCGTGCGTCTTGCGGACGCGGGCATTGCGCACCTTGCCGTTCTGGTAACCCCAGTTGGAGTTGTACATGTTGTCGCCTATGAGGTCGTACACCTCCTGGGTGGACGAGTTCGCGGCTCCGCGTTCGCCGGGCGTGCCCATGATGACGGCGCCAATCTTGTGCGCGTCATTGAACTGCTTCTCGACCGCGGCGTAGTACGCGAAGGAACGGTAGTACACACCCTTCACCCAGTCGTTGCCGCCCAGACGGGCCGACACGTTGAACGCATAGGACCAGCCGTCGTCCCGGGGACCGGAGGCGTAGGTCAGCATCAGGCGCAGCCGGTACAGCTGGCTGTTGGTGAGCACGCTCCCCCGCCATCCCTTGCGGACGGACAGGGCGTTGACGGGAAGGTTCGTCAGGCCGTTGTAGCCGCCGATGCCGTAGTCGGAGATTTCGGCGCCGTTGACGGTGTACTTAGTGCGGGTGGCTTCGTTGAGGCCGCTCCACAGCGAGAACGGGGAATACCCGGTGATGGCGTCGTTCATCTTGACGCCGGCCAGGTACACGTCCTGCGACTCGGAGGAGTAGCCGCGCACGCGGTAGCGGACCGCACTGAAGTTGTAGCCCGCCATGTTGTTGAACACGTCGTTCTGGCCGAACAGGACGGTCGGGCTGTCACCGTAACCGGTGTCGTCCATGTCGAATTCCACGAGGTTGTCCACGTCCACCTCGCTGACGACCGCGCCGCGGGTCAGGGAGAGGTTGAACATGTTCTTGACATACCCGTCGTTGACGGTGACGTTGACCCGCGTCTCCAGGTAGTCCGGAGCCTGGATCACCAGGTCGTATATGCCGTTGTCCAGGTCTTCGATGAGGAAGCGGCCGTCGTCGCCGGAAGTCACCGTGGCCACTTCGGCCGTACCCTGGTACAGCACGAGGACCGCACCGGGGACCGGAGCCCGGTCGGTGCGGCTGACGACCGTACCGCGCACGCCGCCCGTGTACGTCTGAGCGGAAAGGCCCAGCGAGAGGAGGAGCGCGACGGCCGCCAAGGTTAGTTTCTTGATCATATCCGGTTACTTGTTACTTACTACAATATAGGTCGGGAAGTGGTCGCTGTAGCCGCCCACGAAGGCGCCGTTCGAGAAGGTGCGCAGCGGCTGGCCGGCATACTGGCCTTCCTGCTGGACCATGAACGACGGGTTGAAGATGCGCGCGTAGTACTTCTTCTTCACAATCGGCTGGATCTTCAGGGTGCCCTTCGGGGCGTTCACGAGGGCCTCGTTGACCACGAGGATGTCGTAGATGTTGTTCTCGCCCCGGTAGTACAGGGAGCTGTATCCTGCCTTGAGCATGGACACGAACGGGGAGAAGAAGTCCATCGGCCCCACCTCCTCGATCTTCTCACGGCCGTGCATCCACACGGCCATGCTGTCGTCGGTGGGGTTGTCGTTCATGTCGCCCATGGCCACGATCTTGATGCCGGGATACTCCTGCATCAGGCGGACGCTCTCTTCGTACATCATCTGGCCGCCGCGGGAACGCAGGGCGCCGCTCTTCTCGCCCAGGCGGGAAGGAAGGTGCGCGACCAGGAAGGCGAACATTTCGCCGCCCAGCATGCCGCGGACCATCAGGAGGTCACGGGTGCGGAAGGCGTCCTGCTCCTCCTTGGTCATCCCGAATTCGAGGGTGCTGTCGAAGTTGAACGGGATGGACTTGGACTCCAGCACGGTGAAGAGCTCCGGCCGGTACAGCAGGCCCACATCGACGCCGCGGCGGTCCGGACCGTCGTAGTGGACGATCTGGTAGTGCGCGTCGGCGATGGCCGGCTCCGCGACGAGGTCCTCCAGCACGTGGCGGTTCTCGATCTCGGAGACGCCGAGGACGGCGTGGTAGGCCTTGTTCTCGTCCCGCATCGCCCGGATGACCCGGGCCATGTTGGCGAGTTTCTTCTGGTACTTGAATTCAGTCCATTCGTTCGCGCCGTCGGGAAGGTATTCGTAGTCGTTCTTCCCTTCGTCGTGATAGGTGTCGAACAGGTTCTCCAGGTTGTAGAACCCGATGACATAGTTCTTCTTTCCGCCCGACTGGGCGAAAGCCGGCGAAACCGCCAGCAGGAACGCAAGGATGGTTATGAATCTTTTCATCGCTCGTTCGTTTTAATTCCACCACCAACTGACCGAATTCGGATTCTGCGTCTCCACGGCCGCGGCCGCGGCTTCACCGATGGCGGCGGGCAGGTTCACGAAGAAATTGACACCGGTCTTCTGTTCCAGGTCGCGGATGGACATCACGGAAGGATGGTTGCGCGAGACGGTCTCACTCGGGTTGTGGGTATGTTCCAGATAGACGGCGCAGCCGCTGTAGCCGCCGTTCTCGGACGACGACTTGCTGTAGCGGAGCACTGCCTTGTAGTAAGCGGTCGGGATGGCGATGGACTTGCCGTCGATATCCGTCGCATAGCTGACGGGGCCGTCCACCATGCAGCCGGTCACCACGTACAGGGTGTCGCACTTGCCGGCCCATCCACGGACCCGGTCTTCCAGGCGGGCCCAGATCTCCCCGTTGAAGTTGTAGTTCTGCGGGGTCATGTTGGTGCCGTAGAAGGTCTGGACGTTGGCGTTGTAGCTCAGGCGGTCGGCCGACGGGATCTGGTGTCCGCGCGCCCAGCCGCCCCGGTAGGCGCTGGTGATGATGGGCTGGCGGGAAGCCGGGATCAGCGGGTCGAGGCCCCAGGCATCGGAGCGGGAGCCGCTGCCCCGGAGGGCATTGTTCAGCGGATAGGCCACCCAATGCGAGACCAGCTTGGAGTAATCCCAGTAGAAGGAGTAGTTGCGGCCCGAATAGTTTCCGACAGTCATGTTGTGCCAGAAGAAGTTCAGGCCGTCATCCGGCCGGGTCTCGGGCAGTTCCATCCAGCCCTTGCGGGTGGAGGAACCGCCGTTGATCTCGGGTTCGGGATCTTCCGAGGGGGCACGCTGGTGCAGGGTGACCGTAAGGGTCTTCTCCTGCGCCTGGAGCCGGATGTCGGCCTGGCGGGCCCCCTCTCCGGTATTGGCATCATAGAGCAGCGCGACGGCCTTGCAGTTTCCCTGACCCTGGTTCGGGGTCACCTGGATCCAGTCCGCGTCGCACGTGATGGTCCAGCTTCCCTGGGCATATACCTCCAGGAACTGGCTGCCTTTCCGGCTGGAAACGGCGTCACGGGCGAGCACGAAATCGGGGTCGGGAATGACGGGTTCCTCTTTGCAGGAGAAAAGCCCCAGCGAGAGGACCCCGAGCAGGACCGCGCCGAAAACGGTATGTAGTCTCGTTCGCATAGTCACCCTGCCTTATTCGAATTCCACGGTGATCTTTTCCATACGGACCTGACCGTTGTTGGCGTGGAGGACCACCTTGGCGGCGGATCCGGTCCACGTGACGGTCAGGGCCTCCTTGTCGCAGGTCGCGGAAGCGCCGCCTTCAAGGCCTGCCATATCGAAACAGTAGGAGGACGAGCCGGCATTCGGCGCGCAGCCGATGACGATCTTCTTGATCTTCTTCCCGTCCGCCGGTTCGACGCAGAGGACGGCATTCTTGTAGATGCGGACGTGATTCTCGTTCGGAGCGACCGGCTTGTTGGAGGACGTATGCTTGTAGAAGCCGATCTTCAAGCCCTGGGCCGTGGTGGCGAAACCGTCGCCATAGGTGCCGTCCGTGGCTTCCGCCCAGGTCTGGGCGCTACTGTTCGTCGCGAAGGAGACGGAACTGCCGGAAGGCGTGTCACCACCGCCGCCACCCGGCGCGCTCTCCAGGGAATACAGGTACGCCTTGCCGGAAACGGTCTCGGGCGTGTTGCCCTTGTAGTTCATCAGCTTGCCGCAGATGACCACTTCGTCGCCGACCTTGATGTCGGTCTGTCCTTCCTCGAACTTCTTGTTCCCGAGATACAGGATGCGGAAGCAGTAGAACTCGTTCGTTTCCGTACCATCGTCGGAAATGTAGAAGGAAGCGTTGCCGTAAGAGCCGCCCTCGGTGAAGGTGCCCTTGTTGGCGATACGGGAAATCTTGCCCTTCATATACACGTCGTCCGTGCTGTCGTACTCCGTATTGGAGGTCCAGGTCAGATCCTTCACGGCATCCAGCGCCTGGGCCACGGTGTACGGATTGTCGACGGTGCCTGCGGCCGGCGTGTCACCGCCGCCGCTGCCCGGCTCAGTCTTGCCGTTCAGCGAGTACAGGTAAGCCTTGCCGGAAACGGTCTCGGGCGTGTTGCCCTTATAGTTCATCAGCTTACCGTAGACAATGACCTCGTCGCCCACCTTGATGTCGGTCTGGCCATCCTCGAACTTCTTGTTCTCGAGATACAGGATGCGGAAGCAGTAGAACTCGTTCGTTTCCGTACCGTCGTCAGAGATGTAGAAGGAAGCGTTGCCGTAGCTGCCGCCCTCGGTGAAGGTGCCCTTATTGGCAATCTTGGAGATCTTGCCCTTCATGTACACGTCTTCCGTGCTCTCATATTCCGTGTTGGAGGTCCAGGTCAGGTCCTTCACGGCAGCCAGCGCCTGGGCCACGGTGTACGGATTGTCGAGGGTGCCGCCGGAAGGTGTGTCGCTGCCGCCGCCGTCGGTCTTGCCGTTGAGCGAGTACAGCCAGTTCTCACCGGCCACCGTCTCCGGCGTCTTGCCCTGGTAGTTCATCAGGGAACCGTACACGATGACCTCGTCACCCACCTTGATGTCGGTGCCGGCGGTATACTTCTCCCCGTTGAAATACAGGCTGCGGAAGATGTAGAACTCACCGTTCTCCGTTCCGTCCGCCGAGATGTAGTAAGAGGCGTTGCCATAGGAACCGCCCTCGGTGTAGGTGCCCTTGTTGGCGATGCGGGAAATCTTGCCCTTCACGTATACCTTCTCCGTCTTCTGGTAGTCGGAGTTGCTGGTCCAGGTGAGGTCCTTCACTGCCGCGGCCGCGCCGACCGCGGTATAAGGATCGTCCAGGGTGCCGGTCCCTTCGGTCGAAGGCGTACTGCCGCCGTTCTTGCTCTTCAGGTAGGCCGGCGTGTTGCCGCCCGCCTGCGGGGATCCGTTATGCTCCGAACGGAGGGTGATGATCGTGATGTTGTCCCCTTCCTTGATGTCCAGGGAGGCAAAAGACTTGTCGTTCTTCTCCACCTTCGTCGCGCAGAGGCCATACACGTACACCTTGCCGGAGTCATCGGTCAGGTCGAAGTTGCCGTAGGTCGTGTTCGCGATATTGGAAACCGTACCCGTGAGCTCGTACCACTGGGTCGTGGACACCGGCTCGGCCAGGTAGGCCGCGATGGTCATCGCCTTGATTTCGCCGCCGGGCGTATCTCCGCCGCCGCCACTGCCGTTCAGGGAATAGAGATAAGCCTTGCCGGCCACCGTCTCAGGCGTGTTGCCCTGATAGTTCATGAGCTGGCCATAGACAATCACTTCGTCACCCACCTTGATGTCGGTCTGGCCGGCTTCGAACTTCTTGTTGTCCAGATACAGGATCCGGAAGCAATAGAACTCGTTGGCCTCCTTTCCGTCGTCGGAAATGTAGAACGAGGCATTGCCATAAGTGCCGCCTTCGGTGAAGGTGCCCTTGTTGGCGATGCGGGAAATCTTACCCTTGATATACACGTCTCCCGTGCTCTGGTACTCGGTGTTGGAGGTCCAGGTGAGGTCCTTCACCGCATTCGCCGCGCCGAGCGCGTTGTACGGATCGTCGAGGGTGCCGGTGCCCTTGGCTTCGCCGGTCGGTGTATCACCGCCACCGCCGCCTTCGCCCTCGCCGTTCAGCGAGTACAGGTAAGCCGCATTGGACACGGTCTCGGGCGTATTGCCGCGGTAGTTCATCAGTTCGCCGCAGATGACGACCTCGTCACCCACCTTGATGTCGGTTCCGGAGGTGTATTTCTTGTTGCCCAGGTACAGGATGCGGTAGGCGTAGAGCTCCGCGCCGTCTTCGCCGTCGTTGATGTAGAACGAGGCGTTGCCGAAGGTGCCGCTCTGTCCGAAGGTGCCGTTGTCGGCGATCCGGGAGATCTTGCCCTTCACATAGACGGTTCCGGTCTTTTCGTAGTTGTCGTTCGCGGTCCAGGTGAGGTCCTTCACCGCGGCCCGGGCCGCCGCCACGTTGTACGGGTCGGCCGCCGTGCCGGTGCCGGCGGGCGTGCCTTCATTGCCACCACCGCCGCCTTCGTCGGTGCCGCGGTTCACGCCGTTGTGCTCATACACGAAGGCGGTTCCCTGCACGGTCTCCGGCGTGTTGCCCTTGTAGTTGACCACGTAACCGTAGATGATCACGTCGTCGCCCACCTTGACATCCGGATCCTTGGAGGTCCACTTCTTGTTGCCCAGGTACAGGACCCGGTAGCAGTAGAACTGCTCGGAGGTGTCGCTGCCGTCGTCGGAGATGTAGAAGGTCGCATTGCCATACGTACCGCTGGAGGCGAAGTTGCTGCCGTCGTCGATGCGGGAGATCTTACCCTTGACATACACGCCGGAAGAACTCTGGACATCGGAGCCGAGGCTCTTCACGTACTTGACGGCGCCCGCCACGGTGAGCGGGTTGTCGAGCGTGCCGATGATTTCCTCGCCGCGCTCGCCGGTCTGGGTGATGTCGATGGTCTTGTAGTCGTAGCCGATCGAGAACTTCACCCGCTTGCTGCGGTTGTAGCCGGCGTTGTTCAGGACGGTGAGGGTCACCTGCTGGGGCTGGTCCGAAGCGACCCCGGCTTCCGGCGTCACGGCGATCCACGGGACCTCGTCGGAATCCCAGTCGATCTCGGCCACCCAGTCACGGTTCGCCGTGACGGTCAGCGGGATGTTCACCAGCTGCATGTCCAGCGGGCACGAGGCCTGCTTGGTCTCCTCGTCGAAGGTGAGCGCCGGTCCGGCGATCTTGATCTGCGGGAGCTTGATATCGGCCTCTTCCGGCCGGCAGCCGACGAGGGCGGCCGCCAGGCCCAGAAGGGCGAACAGACTTGTTCTGAGTTTCATATTGCGAAGCATTGGTTATTCGGTTTTACCGTTCAGGGAATAGAGGTAGGCCTTGCCGGAGACGGTTTCGGGCGTATTGCCCTTGTAGTTCATCAGCTTGCCGTAGATGATGACTTCATCACCCACCTTGATATCGGTCTGGCCAGCCTCGAACTTCTTGTTGCCGAGGTAGAGGGCGCGGAACACCTGGAACTCGCCGTCTCCCGTCCCGTCGCCGGAAAGGAAGAAAGAGGCATTTCCGTAGCTGCCGCCCTCGGTATAGGTGCCGCCGGAGGCGATCCGGCAGATCTTGCCCTTCATGTACACCTCGTCCGTGGACTCATACTCCGTGTTGGAGGTCCAGGTCAGGCCGGCGACGGCCGCGGCCGCCTCCGCCGGGGTATAGGGATTCGCGAGGGAGCCCTTGGCATTGGCCCCGGCAATCTTGACGGCGATGACGTTGACGAACTTGCCGCCGCTGGAGAGGCCGTTGAAGTAGCCGGTCACGGTGACGGTCTGGCCGTCGAACGACTTGGCGTCCAGCGCCTCGACCGGATAGACGATGCTGCCCTGCTTGACGCCGGTGTCCACGCCGTCGAACTCCACGTTGTAGTAGTTGCCGGAGACCTTGAGGGTGCCGGTGAACTGGATGAACTCGGCGACGCTGGCCGTATAGTCGAGGACGGAGGCCGTGATGTCCTTCACTGTCGGATGGACGACGGACGCGGTGCCGGTCTTCTCGACGGAGGTCAGGGTGGCGAGCTCGGGCACGCCGTTGTAGGTGGTCTTGGTGGCCATGACCTTCACCTTGTCGCCGACTTCGACGGCATTGGCGCCGCTGTCATAGGCATAGATGGCGGTGGCGCCGTCGGAGATCACGAAACCCCGGCCGGTCTTCGCCACGACGGTGGATTCGAGGGTCTCCACGCCGGAGTTGTCCGGCAGGGCCACGATCTCGGTCACGCTCTGGCCGGTCGGCGGGACGCCCGGCTGGCTCACGGACACGCTCTTGGAGGAGTTGGTGGCCTTGAACTGGATGGACGCCGTCCGGGCGGCCGTGGTGGGATTGGCCTCGTAGGCGAAGGAATAGACGGCCGCGCCGCCTTCGCCCGCGGCGATGTCGGTCAGCCGGATCCAGCTCTCGGACGGGATGACCGCCATGCCGTCGGCCTTGGAGACCACGGAGATGGTGAAGGTTCCCGCCTCGGCGCTCTCGAGCGCAATCTCGGCCGGGTCCACGTCGATCAGGGACTTCTCCACCTTGATGAGGGTGGCGTCCACGAGTTCGAGGGTGCTGCCGTACATGGTGCGCGGTCCCTGGACGGTGATGACATCGCCCGATTCGACGCCGAACGTGTTCCAGCCGCCGGCATCCTTGGGATACTGCCCCTTCGCGTTGAACAGGCCGTAGATGTAGATGGTGCCGGTCTCGTCCTGGACATACAGGTTGCCGTAGTTCGTATTGGCGATGGTGGTCACGGTGCCGCGGATCCGGAAGGTCTGGCCGTCGTTGCCGGCCATCACCTCCGCGATCGTGGAGATCGGAGCCTCGTAGGCGCCCGGTCCGGCCTGGATCACGGTAAAGCGCTGCTTGCGGTCGCCGATGTTCAGCACGAGATTCGCCGTCCGTTCGGAGGAACCGGTGTTCTCGTCGGCCGCGAAGACGATGCTGTTGACGGCGGGGCCGCCTTTGTGCGGGGTCACGGTGAGCCAGTCGGGAATGGTGCTTTCGTCGAAGGCCCAGTCGGCCTTGGACGTCACCGTCGTGCTGGCGACGCCGCCCCGCAGTTCAATGCTCAGGTAGGATTTCTCCACCTGGATGCTGTCCAGCGTGGAAATGACTTGCTCCTGCACGCAGCCGGCGGCGAGCGCCGCACCGGCGAGGATGGAAAGGAAGAATCTGTAGAGTTTCATATCGTCGCGTGCTTGGGGGGTTAGTTGAACATGTACTTGACACCGATCTGCATGTACCAGCAGTTGCCGAGGCTGTGCTGGTAGTCCCAGGTCTTCACGCCGGAATCCACCATGGTGGAGAACACGGGAACGCCGTCCGGATCCGTCCGCTCGTACTTCAGGATCTTGGCGTTGCCGCTGGCGTTGGGCACGTCGGGGTTGAAGCCCTTCGTCACGCCCCAGCGGGAGTTGAACAGGTTGCTGACGTTCTGGACGTCCAGGCTCACCTGCAGGGTGTTGCGGACGCTGCCCACCTTCACGATGAAGTCATGGGCGAAGCGGAAGTCGAACACGTGGCGCATCGGCTGGTTCACGGCGTAGGCCTCGGCATACTTGCCCGCGTTCGCGGTCAGGTAGGCGTCCTGCGCGGCGAACTCCCAGTAGCGGTTCGCATTGTCCTCGTCGATGAAACGGATCTCGTTCTTGTTGGCGGGGATGTACATCAGGTCGTAGGCGTTGCCGTCGCCGTTCAGGTCGTTGCCGTAGACATAGCTGTTGCCCGAATAGCGGAGGCCTTCGTAGAACAGGCTCCAGTGGTTGTGCCCGGCGTCGGTGTAGGCGATGGAGGCCATCAGACGGTCAGGCAGGTTGTAGGAGGAGTTGTGCAGGATGTTGTAGTTCGGGCCGTCCACGGAAGGGATGTACTTCCAGGCGGCGGAGGCGTTGGAGCCCGGCATGCCGGTCACTTCCTTGCTCACGGTGTGCGTGTAGGCCGCCGTGATGCTGAGGTTCTGCAGCGGCTGGGCGTTCAGGGAAACGGTCGCGATGGAGCCCCAGCCCTTGTTGGTGTTGGTCAGCACGTAGGCGTCCTTGTTGGTGTAGCGGTAGTCGGAAGGATAGATGTGCCGGTTGTCGGGGCCGTTGAAGGTCACCCAGCCCGCATTGTCCTCCGGGATGTTGTAGTTGGTGAGCATCACGCCGTTGATGGTCTTGTTGAAGATGTACTCGGCGCTGATGGTCAGCGGGAAGTCAAACGGGAAGGAGTAGTCGACGGCAAGGGAGCTCTTCCACACCTGCGGCATCTTGAAGTGGTAGTCCACGCCCGCGACTTCGCTCGGGGCGGGGGCCGTCTCCGGGGTGATGCTGGTCGGATACTTGTCCGGGTCGATGCCGTTCAGGATGTCCAGGATCTGCCAGCGGTCGTCCAGGATCTGCCAGCGGTCGGTCACGAGATGGCCGCCCGGCATCATCCGGCTCAGGACGTTGGGATCCTTCATCTTGGTCATGCGGCCTTTCACGATACCGGCGTTGGTAGGCATGTTGGTGAAGAACACCAGCGGAATACGGCCGGAGAAGAGGCCGGTACCGCCGCGGACCTTCAGGCTCCTGTCCCCGAAGACGTCCCAGGAGAAGCCCAGACGGGGGCTCACCTGGATGCTGGTCTTGGGCCACTTGCCGGTGTCCACGTGCTTGCCGCCGAAGTCAAGGGCATACGTCGCATTGTTCGTCATGACGTCCTTGTTGTTGAAGGACAGGTTGTCCAGACGGAGACCTGCGGTGAGCTTGAAGCGGTCGTTCACGGTCCATTCGTCCTGGATATAGGCGCCGATCTGGGCGAAACGGACCTTCGCAGAAGGAGTCTCGTCCCGGTTGAATCCCCAGTCGAAAGCCATCTCGATCGGGGCGTTGCCCGCCATGAAGTCGCTCATGCTGGCGAACCGGAACATGCCGGTACCGTTACGCATGTACGTATTCAGGGCCATCTGGGCCTCCACGTTGGCACCGGCGGTCACCTTGTGGGCGCCCAGGTACATGGTGACGTCGTCCTTGACGTTCAGCACCGTGTTCTGGACCTTGTTCCGGTAGGTGAAGAGTTCCGTACCGAAATCCATGTAAGGCTCGTTGGCATAGTCGGCACCCAGGTCGCCGGCAAGGATTTCCACGAACGGGAAGAAACCGCCGTCATTGCCGCGGACGTCCTGGATGTCGGAGTACGTGACCAGCAGCTGGTTGGAAACCTTGTCCGAGAAGCGGGAGTTCAGGTCCGCGGAGACCGTCCAGAGGTTGTTCATCTGGTTGTACAGCGAGTTGGAGAAGACGAGGCCGTACTTGGAGACCATGCCGAAGCTCATGTCGGACACGTCGCGGGAGGTGGACGGAGCCGTCCACTTGTTGTTGTTCGTGTAGTTGTACCGCAGGGCCAGATGGTGCTTCTGGCTGATGTTCCAGTCGATGCGGGCGAGGAGCTTCAGGTTGCCCTGGTCCTTGTTGTAGTTGTTGTAGGAGCCCGGATCGTAGTCGTAGTTCTTGATGAGGAAATTCCGCATCTGCTCGGCCTCGGAGATCCTGACACGGGTGATCATGCGGGTCTCATCCTCGACGCCGTCCTCGGAAGGACGCCACTTGATGATCTCGGAAGGGCTCGGGGAGCGCTCGGCGTTGACGAAGAAGAACAGCTTGTTCTTGATGATCGGGCCGCCCAGGGTGAAGCCGTACGTGGTCTTGCTTTCCGGGGTACGCTCGAGGTCCACGCCGTCCACGCGGTTGCCGTGCATGTTCTCGTTCTGGTAATAGACATAGGCCGTTCCCTTGAACGTGTTCGTGCCGGACTTGGTGATGGCATTGATACCGCCGCCGATGAAGTTCGACTGACGGACGTCGTACGGGGAGACCACGACCTGCATTTCCTCGATGGCGTCGATGGAAATCGGGTTGCCGCCGCCCGGCAGGGCCGTCGACAGACCGAAGTTGTTGTTCACGTTCGCGCCGTCCACGGTGAAGTTGGTGGAACGGCCGGAGCTGCCGGAGAAGTTCATCCCGTTACCGCCGTAAGGCGAGAGCTTGGCCATGTCGGAGAAACTCCGGCTGATGGTAGGCATCTCGATCATCTGGCGGGAGGAGATGTTCGTGGAGGCGCCGGTCTTCTCCACCGCCGCGAACTTGGAGGTAGGGGCGGCGATGACGACGGCCTCGGAGAGGAACTCGGAGGATTCCGGAAGCTGCGCGTTCAGGTTGAACGTTTCGGCCAGGGAAAGGGTGACGTCGGTGTAGTTCACCTGCTGGTAGCCCAGGCAGGAAACCTCGACCCGGTAAGGGCCGCCGGTGCGCATACCCTGGATGGTGTACAGACCGTCCACGTTGGTCACGGAGCCGTAGCTGGTGCCGGAGGGCTCGTGGATGGCCACGACAGCGGCGCCGATGACCGGCTCTCCGTTCTGGTCCACGACCCGGCCGCCGAGGGACGACGTCGTCACCTGCGCGGAGGCAGCGATGCCAGCGAACATCGTGATGATCGCAAGCAAAAGGCTTTTCAAGGGATTTCTCATAAGGTTATCGTGCTTTAATTATATAGTTTTCCAATTTGCGAATTTAACGAAAAAAACGAAAAAGCACAATAAAAAACGGGACCCCTTTTTAAGGGGCCCCGTCGGGGATGCTGACCTGTCAGACTAGTTGAAGAAGTACTTCAGGCCGAGCAGGACCTGCCAGCACTCGGCGGTATTCTTGAAGAAGTTCGTGTAGGTCTTGGTCGGATAGTTGCCATCCACCTTGTTGAAGGAGAACTGCGGAACGCCGCTGCCGTTCAGGCCTTCATACTTGAGCGGGCTGATGGAGTTGGCGCTCGGATAGCTGTCACCGGACTGGCTGTAGGCGAACTGGCGGACACCCCACTTGCTGTTGATCATGTTGCCGATATTGTCGATGGAGGCGCTGATCTGGAGCTTGTGGTTGGTGGAACCGATGTGGAACTTGATATCCTTCGCCAGGCGGAGGTCGAAGCGGTGCACGAACGGGGCGCGGGCTGCGTTGGACTCGGCATACTCACCCTTGTGCTTGGACAGATAGTTGTCCTGCTCGACGAACTTCCAGAAAGCGTCGCGGTCGGCCTCGGTCGTGAAAGCGACCTCGTCCTTGGTGGCAGGAATGTAGATCAGGTCGTAGGAAAGGCCGTCACCATTCATGTCGTTGCTGTAAGTGAAGCTGTTGCCCGCCGGGGAATAACCCGTATAGTAGAGGTCCACCTGCAGGCCGCCGATGAGGTCGATGTAGTAGGAGAGGTTCGCGGAGACCTTGTCCGGAGTGACATACTGGCTGCGTTCCAGCACGGCGAAGTTCGGACCGTTCACGGAGTAGAGACCCTGGTAGGCGGAGCTGGCGGCGGAACCCGGCATGCCGGAGATTTCCTTGGCCTCGGTGTGGGTGTAGGAGAACATCGCCTTGAGGTTGCGGATGGGCTCGGCCTTCACGGTGTAGTTGAAGGTGTAACCCCAACCCTGACGGGAATTGGTCAGGACATAGGCGTTGTTGGTACCGTACAGATAGTCGCCTTCATACTTCAGGCGGTTGTCCGGACCGGAGAAACGGCTGGTGACCTTGCTCTCGTTGATGTTCCAGTTCACGAGGCGGGTGCCCCAGATGGTCTTGTTGAACATGCCTTCCGCGGTCATGGAGAACGGGAAGGAGGTCGGGAGCTGCAGGTCGAGGGCGAGGGAGCTCTTCCAGATCTGCGGCATGTGGAAGTCGGGATCGACGGCGTTGATGTCGGCGCTCTTGCCGATCTGGCCATCCTGAGGGGTGACGGTGGTGTTCAGACCCAGGGCCTTGATGTACTCCTCGTTATTGGTGATCAGGTGACCACCGGTCTCCTTGCCGCCGTTCAGGGTGATCAGCGCGGCCTTGACATCGTCCGGATACTTGATTCCGGTGATCTTGCCATCGGCATCCTTGGCGAAGGAAGAGGTGTACTTGGCGGTAGTCTGGATCATACCCGCATTCTGAGGCATGTTCGTGAAGAACACGAGAGGGAGACGGCCCTGGAACAGGCCGGTACCGCCGCGGACGACGATGCTCTTGTCACCATAGACATCCCAGTTGAAGCCCACGCGCGGGGAAATCTGGACGCGGGTCTTGGGCCACACGCCGGTATCGATGCTCTTGCCGCCGAAGCTGATGGCCTTGATGGCGTTGTTGGTCATCAGGTCCTTGTTGTCGAAGGCGAGCATGTCGGCACGGAGGCCGTAGGAGAGCTTGAAGTTGCGGGAGAGCTTCCATTCATCCTGCACATAGGCGCCGTACTGGTCGTAGTTGATTCGGCCGGCCGGGTTGGAGACACCGTTGTTACCGTAGGTGTAGACGAAGCTCAGGGGCAGGTTACCCTTGAGGAAGTCCTCGGCGCTGGCGAAGCGGTAGTAACCGGTACCGTTACGCATGTAGGAGTTGTGAGCCATCTGGTGCTCGTAGGTGGCGCCAGCGGTAAGGGTGTGGGAACCCAGGTAGAAGGTCAGGTTGTCCTGCACGTTGAGAACCGTGTTCTTCACACCGTTGTTGTAGGTGAAGAGCTCGTAACCGAGAGAGGTATACGGGATGAAGTTACCGGTGCTGTAGTCGCCGTCGGTCATGATGTCGATGTGCGGGAACGGGCTGGACTTGGAACCGCGCTGGTCGTTGATGTTGGTGTAGGTCGCAATGAAGCGGTTGGAAACCGTGTTGGAGAAACGGCTGTTGAGCTCGCCGGCGATGGACCAGACATCATTCTGCTGGCTGTACATGTTGTTGGAGAACGGCTGGGACTCCTTGCTGGCACGGTTGAAACCCTTGTTGCGATAGCTGTCATCGCAGGAGTTGCCGTTCGGAGCATACCAGTAGCCATTCGTCGTGTTGTTGTAGCGGAGGCTGAGCTTGTGGGCATCGGAGATGTTCCAGTCGATACGGGCCAGGAGCTTGCGGTTCTGCGTACCGCCGGGATAGCTGTCGAGGGAACCCGGATCGTAGCCGTATTCGTTCTTGAGCTTGTCAGCGATCTGGTTGAGGACACCGGTCTTCGAGGCATCGGCACGGACCTGGATCTTCTCTTCCGGCTTTTTCTGCATTTCGAAGTTCACGAAGAAGAAGAGCTTGTTCTTCACGATCGGGCCGCCGAAGGTGAAGCCGTAGATGAGGTTGGACTCCGGCTTGCGGTCGCCCAGATCCTCGCCCCAGAGCTTGTTGCCACGGAGAGCCTGGTTGGTGTAATAGGTGTAGGCCGTACCCTTGAAGGTGTTGGTACCGGACTTGGTGATGGCGTTGATGCCGCCGCCCACGAAGTTGGACTGACGGACGTCATAAGGAGCCACGACCAGCTGGACCTCCTCGATGGCGTCGAGGGAGATAGGGGTGCCGCCGCCCGGAAGGGCGTCGGAGAGGCCGAAGTTGTTGTTCAGGTTCGCACCGTCCACGGTGAAGTTCGTGGAACGGCCGTCGGAACCGGCGAAGCTCATGCCGCTGGCGTACGGGCTGAGCTTGGTGAGGGCGGCAAGGCTGCGGCCCGAGTTCGGCAGGTTCATCATCTCCTCGTTGGAGATGTTGGTGCTGGCGCCGGTCTTGGTGGCGGCGAAGCGGGAGGCCGGAGTGGCCACGACGACGGCCTCGTTCAGGGATTCGACATCGTCGTTCAGATAACCGTCCAGGACGTAGTTCTCACCGAGGGCGAGCTTGATGTCCGTGAACTTCACGGTCTGGTAGCCGAGGCAGGAAACCTCCACGACGTAAGGACCGCCGGTACGCATGCCCTGGATCGCATAGAGGCCTTCCCCGTTGGTCACGGCACCGTAGGTGGTACCGGAGGGGGTGTGGGTCGCTACGACGGCGGCGCCGATGATGGTCTCACCCTTGGCGTCCACGATGCGGCCGCCGAGGGAGGCGGTGGTCACCTGGGCAAAGGCGACAGTGCCCGCCATCAGCATAGTGACGACGAGCAGAAAGCTTTTGAAAGCGTTCTTCATAAGTAAGAAAATATAGGATGTATAGTTGTTTCTCAAAATACGGGCGCAAAGGTACAACAAATTTCGGAGATTATGAAATTTTTCCACAATCTCCGAAACGCGACATAACTATTTGATTTTCAGCGCATTTCTACGCAATTCCAAAGGCCTTTTTCACCGCCGGGACGCTGTCCAGGAGCTCCCAGCCGAAGAACTGGACGATCTTGGGCTTGCCCTGGACCGTAACCGCCTTGGTATAAGGCGTTCTGCCCATGTGGCCGTAGGAGGCCGTCGGGGTGTAGATCGGGTTCTTCAAGCCGAACTTCTGGATGATCTTCGCCGGGCGGAGGTCGAAGAGCTCGGCCACCTTCTTCGCGATTTCACCGTCCTTCAGGCCATTCTTCGCGGTGCCGTAGGTGTCCACGAACACGCTCACGGGTTTCGCCACGCCGATCGCGTAGGCGAGCTGGACGAGGCACTCGTCCGCCACGCCGGCGGCGACGAGGTTCTTCGCGATATAGCGGGCGGCGTAGGCCGCGCTGCGGTCCACCTTGGACGGGTCCTTGCCGGAGAACGCGCCGCCGCCGTGGGCGCCCTTGCCGCCGTAGGTGTCGACGATGATCTTGCGGCCGGTGAGGCCGGTGTCGCCGTGGGGGCCGCCGATGACAAACTTCCCGGTGGGGTTCACGTGAAGGATGAAGCTGTGGATGAGGCGCGCAGTCTCCTCCGGGAGGGCGGCCTTCAGGCGCGGGATCAGGATGGTCTCCACGTCGTAGCGGATCTTCGCCTGCATCTCGAAATCGACCTTGGCCTGGCCGAACTCGCGGACCGCGTCGGCATAGGACATCCGGCCGAGACTTTCCGGGACGAACTCGTCGTGCTGGGTGGAAAGGACGATGGTATGGACCTTCACGGGCTGGTGCGTGTCCCCGTCATACTCGATGGTGAACTGGGACTTGGCGTCCGGACGAAGATACGGCATCAGCTCCGGCTCCTGGTGGCGGATGTCAGCCAGGATCTTCAGCAGGAAGTGGCTGAGATACAGGGGCAGCGGCATATAGTCCTCGGTGTCGCGGCAAGCGTAGCCGAACATCATCCCCTGGTCGCCTGCACCCTGGTCATCGGCCTCGGCGCGCTCTACGCCGCGGTTGATGTCGGCGCTCTGCTCGTGCAGGGCGGACATCACGCCGCAGGAGTTCCCGTCGAACATATACTCGGCCTTGTTGTAACCAATCCGGTTGATGGTGTTGCGGACAGTGGTCTGGATATCGACATAGGCTTCGGACTTGACCTCGCCCATCACCACGACCATGCCCGTGGAGCAGAAGCTCTCGCACGCGACCTTGGATTCGGGG
>ONJB01000070.1 GCA_900318015.1 uncultured Bacteroidales bacterium
CTGGAAGCCCGGGTTGATGAGCTTGATCTTGTCCTCGGAGCGCTTCAGGACGGGCTGGTCGCCGATCTGCACGAGCTTGTACACGTTGCCGAAGCAGGGGGCGGCCTTGGAGGTGGCGATGGCGTCGCCCACGCCGTAGCTGTCGATGCAGGCGCCCTGACGCTCCAGGTCGGTGATCAGGTATTCGTCCAGGCTGTTGGTCGCGAAGATCTTGCACTTTTTCATCCCGTGATCGTCCAGGATGTGACGGACTTCCTGCGAAAGGTACGCCAGGTCGCCGCTGTCCAGCCGGATGCCGTAGCCGCCGGGATAATCGTCGTCGATGCCGTTCTCGCGGAAGGCGCGGATAGCGTTCTTGACGCCGCACTTGAGCGTGTCGTATGTGTCGATCAGGAGGATGATGTTCTCGCCCCGGTGCGTGCGGATGTAGTCGCAGAAGGCCTGGTGCTCGCCCTCGACGGTGCTGCCGTAGGCGGTCACGAAGCTATGGGCCATCGTGCCGGTGGAAGGGACGTTGTTCATCGCGCCGGTGAGGATGTTGGAGGAGGAGGCGCAGCCGGCGATCTGCGCGGCCTTGCCGCCGTACACGGCGGCCCAGGGGCCGTGCGCCCGCCGGGAACCGAACTCCGAAACGGGCTTGTCCGTCGCGCGGCACACGCGGGAGGCCTTGGTCGCGACGGCCATCTGGTGGTTCAGGATGCAAAGCATCGGGGTCTCCAGGACCTGCGCCTCGATCATGGGCGCGACGACGGTGACGATGGGCTGCGTGGGGAAGGCGATCTCGCCTTCGCGCATGCAGTACACCGCGCCGGTGAACTTCATGGTGCTCAGATACTTGCGGAACTCCTTGTAGTCATCCCCGGGGAGGAACTTCTCATAGAACTCCTCCGGCTCGGTACCCAGTTTCTGGACCATCTGGATGATCTCCTCGGTGCCGCTCACCACGGCCCAGTTGTTGTTCTCCGGGGCCTTCCGGTAAAACAGGTTGAAGGTGGCGATTTCCTTGTCCTTTCCGCATTCCAGGTACGACTTTCCCATCGTGTACTGGTACTTGTCGGAGCAATAGGCAGTGTTCAGTTTGTCCATGGTGTTTGTGTTTGTAGATACCACCGGCCGGCGGCATCTACAAAGATAAGAAAAATCCCGATAGGGTGTTACCGGAAGAGGATTACTTTCACGTACTCGTTCGTCAGGCCGCCGGAGCCCTTCTGGGAGTCGGCGATGAGGACGAGCGTGCGCCGGCCGTCCGGAAGGACGGGGCCGAGGCACATGCCTTCGAAGTTGGCGAGGTTCAAGGCGCTGGTGGTGAAGGAGCACAGGAGAGACTTGCGGAGGAGGCCGGCGGTGTCATGGACCGGATCCACGACATAGATGTGCGTGTCCGTAAAGGCTCCTTGAAACTTCTCCCAGAGGCTTCCTTGAGGTACATAGACTTCCCGCTCCATCACGAGTAAGCGGCCGTCGTCCAGGGCGGTAAGGGCAGGGACGCCAAAGACGTAGGCGACGGTGTTCCTGCCGCTTTTGACCGGCTCGCCGGTTTGGTAGAAATAGCGTCTGGAGGGCTTCCCTTCGCGGTCGAAGCTCTGCAGGCGGAGGATTCCCGGGAGGAAAGAATCGGCCTTGAGCGGCGCTTCCGTCGTGGTCCAGAACAGGCCGGTGTTCTCGTTGTAGGTAAGGGCTTCGAACCCCAGGTTATCCACGATTCCCTTCAGGTCTTTCGGCACCTGCAGGCTGGTTCCGGCGTCGTTCCCGTTGAGGTCGTAGCCGCGGATTTCCTGATCCATCTCGGAAGATACGTACAGCCGGTTTTCGGAGGGGACGAAGGCGATGCCCTCGGTGTCCCGGGCCTTGCCTTTGGCCGCCGCCGTTCCGGGGGTGACCTGCCTCAGGACCGTGCCGACGTTGCCGTCCGCGTCGATGGGAATCGCGAACCGGAGGATGCCGCCGCCCTTCAGGTTGTCGTCCACGACCGCATACTGGTTCCCGCCGAGCCAGGTGATGCCGGAGTATTCGCCGGGGGCGATGTCCAGGAGCGTGGCCGGCCGGGGCGTGGCCCTCAGGCCCGGGTCCGGCGCTTCCGGCGGGAGGAGGGTGGCGTCCCACCGGTATGCGATGCCGGGCTGCATGTCCTTGCCGGAGAGTCGGGCGGACCAGAGGCGGCCGTCCGGCGACTCCGCGACGGCGGCTCCCGCCGCGAGGACGCCCGGCTCCTTCGCCATCCACAGGACCAGCGGACCCGGTTCCGTTACCGGGAGGGTCCGGACTTGGCCCACGACGGGCACCAGCAGGATCCGGTCGACGCCCGCTGGCAGACCGTCCAGTTGCATCCGGACAAAGGCGCCGGCATGCCGGACGGTGAAGAGCGAGTCGCCCTTCTCCGTGACCGTGGTGTCCGTCACGAAGCGGTCCTGCGCGAACAGGCTGTCAGCCACCGCATCGCCCTCCACGGGCGTCCCGTCCTCGAACCGGACGGGCTCGTGGACGACCGTTCCCTTCGGCTGCGCGCTGCAGCTGAAGGCCGTGAAACTTGCGAGGAGGAGACTGAGCAGGGGCCTTTTCATCGTACCGTCATTTGCTTGCAAAGATAAGAATAATTACTTTTGCATTATGTCACTGGAATCCTTGTTTGAACAGTATACCGGGTCGGCGCCCGTGGCCAGCGTGGCGCTCACCGGGTCGGCCTCGCACCGGCGGTACTACCGGTTGACGGGGGCCGACGGGCGGACGCTCATCGGCGTGGAAGGCACCGATGCCGACGAGAACCGCGCCTTCCTCACCATCGACCGTCACTTCGCCGCCCAGGGCATCCATGTGCCGAAGGTGGTCGCTGTCGATGGCCTCTGCTACCTGCAGGAGGACTTGGGCACGACCGTCCTGTACGACGCGCTCGCCGCCGGCCGCGCCTCGGGGAACTACGGGCCGGACGAGGTCTCGCTGCTGCGCAAGACCCTCGCCGCCCTCCCGAAGATCCAGGTCGAGGGCGCCCGCGGGCTGGATTTCTCGGTGTGCTATCCGCAGCCGTCCTTCGACGGGCGGATGGTGGACTTCGACCTGAACTATTTCAAATACGACTTCCTGAAACTGGTCGGCGTGGAGTTCAACGAGGTCTTCCTCCAGGACGACTTCGACCGCTTGAAGGCGGACCTCCTGGCCGAACCTTCCGACACCTTCCTGTACCGGGATTTCAACGCCCGGAATGTGATGCTCGTGGACGGAGAACCCTATTTCATCGACTTCCAGGGCGGCCGCCGCGGCCCGGTCTATTACGACGTCGCCTCCTTCCTCTGGCAGGCCCGCGCCAAGTATCCGGAAACCCTGCGCGAAGAGCTGCTGCAGGTCTATCTGGACGCGCTCCGCGCCTATGGGCCCGTGGACGAAACCCATTTCCGGGAACGCCTCCGCCTCTTCATTCTCTTCCGAATGCTCCAGGTCCTCGGCTGCTACGGCTACCGTGGCCTTTGGGAAGGCAACCAAGCCTTCTCCTCCAGCATCCCCCCGGCCCTGTCGATCGTCCAGTCCCTCCTGCCGTTCAACGACTATCCCTACCTTTCCGAAGTCCTCGCCAAGCTTTGCGGGGGCGACCCGGAGCAATCTTTGATTGCGGAGGGTTCGGGAAATAACACTCCCTCCGGAGAAAGGTCGCCCCTGACCGTGACGGTGTACAGTTTTTCCTTCAAGAAGGGCATCCCCGAGGATCCGTCCGGGAATGGGGGAGGGTATGTGTTCGATTGCCGGAGTGTGCACAATCCCGGGAAGTATGAGCGGTTCAAGCAGTTGACCGGTCTGGATGAACCCGTCATTCAGTTCCTGGAGGAGGACGGTGAGATCCTCCGCTTCCTGGACCACGTCTATGCCCTGGTCGATGCGCACGTGGAGCGCTTCCTCGAGCGCGGTTTCACGCACCTGCAGGTCAGCTTCGGCTGCACCGGCGGCCAGCACCGTTCCGCCTACAGCGCCCAGCATCTCGCCGAGCACCTCGCCGCGAAATATCCCGTCCGCGTGCACCTCATCCACCGCGAGCGGGGGATCGAACGCTGGTTACCATCCCACTCAAGTTGCTGTGACTGAGATGAAAGCGATGATCTTTGCTGCGGGGCTGGGGACCCGCTTGAAACCCATTACAGACACGATGCCGAAGGCGCTCGTGCCCGTGTGCGGGCAGCCGTTGCTGTACCATGTAATCACCAAGCTGGTCGCGGCGGGGTATGACGACCTCGTGGTGAATGTCCATCATTTCCCGGACCAGATCATCCACTACCTCCACTCCCACGACTTCGGAGCTCGCATCGCCGTTTCTGACGAGCGCGACTTCCTGCGGGAGACGGGCGGGGGGATTCGCTATGCGGCTCCGCTCCTGGGAAGCGAGCCCTTCCTCGTCCATAACGTGGACATTGTCAGCAACTTGGACCTCCAGTGGCTGCGGGAGCAGCACCGGGAGGGGGCGCTGGCGACACTGGTGGTGAGCGAGCGGAAGACGCAGCGGTATTTCCTGTTCGATGAGGACAATCGGATGAAGGGATGGACGAATATCGCAACAGGAGAGGTACGGAGTCCGTTCGGAGACATCGACCCGGATGGTTGCCGCAAACTCGCCTTCGCCGGCATCCACCTGATCTCGTCGGCCATCTTCGATGCCTTCGACAAGTATGGCTTCGACGACCGCTTCTCCATCGTGGACTTTTACCTTCGCGCCTGCGCAGATTATCCCATCTACGCGGCCATTCCGCCGGACTTCACCCTCGTAGACGTGGGCAAGTTTGATGCGCTTCCCGAAGCGGAAGCCACGTGCGCTACAATTCTAAACGATTGATAATCAGCCTTAAGAGTATGTTGAGGTGCACCCTGTCGTGCACCTCTATGGCGTTATTTGATTGATTGTCAATAAATTAACATCAAAGAGGTGCACAAACAAGTGCACCTCTTGAGTATTAGAACATTGAGAAACAGCTGGTTGTGGAAATTACTCCGCAGGGACGGCAGGGTCTTCGTCCGCGGGCTGTTCCTCTGAGGCGGGAGCCTCATCTGTAGGCTGGGGCGCGTCAGCGACCGTCTCGGTGGCGACGGTCTCGTCGGCGGGCGGGATGCGGTCGATGTTGCCCCAAGGGTTCTCGAGCTTGATGCGGGAGAAAGCCCAGAGGCAGGCGGCGAGGATGACGATGCTGACGGTAAGGAGCAGAGTGTAGGTGCTCTTGTCCATGATTTCGACCCAGTAGAGATCCTCATAGTCCTTGAACTGCTCGATGTGGGAGAGGATGACGGCGGTGCCGTTGTTCACGAAATGGATGACCATCGTGAGGATCAGGGAGCCCGTCTTGTAATAGACATAGCCCATCATCAGGCCGATCAGGAAAGCGTTCAGGGCCTGCCAGGGGTTCATGTGGATGACGGCGAAAAAGAGGGCGGAGATAACGATGGCCCAGGCAGGTTTCATCTTGGTCAGCAGGCCGCGGAGCACCATGCCCCGGCACAGCCATTCCTCGAAGATCGGGGCGAAGATGGCCACGACCAGGAAGGAGGACCAGAGCGGACCGCCGGTCATCTGCTTCATGATTTCGCTGAACATCTCATAGAACTGGGCCAGGATGGACGACTTGTTCGTCAGCTGCATGTTCCAGTAGTTGGGCAGGTCGAAGACGAACATCGAGGTGAGAGTCATCAGGACGGTGATGAGGATCATCAGGCCCATGCCGTAGGGCTCGAAATGCCTGTTGTCCAGCACGTAGCCGGGATCGAAGAGCATGTTCTTGCGGCTCTGGTTCGCCGCATAGACCATGGCGGGGAGGAACTGGATGGGGTAGATGACGATCTGCCCGTAGTCCAGGATGGCTTGCTGGGACATGAACAGGCCCATGATGAGCTGGACGATGCCGCCCAGCAAGGCGCCGAGCAGGAACCAGCCGATGAAGCCGAACATCCCCTTGACGCCGGGCACGTACCAGGCATGGCCGGAATAGAGGTCGTAATCCTTGACCTTGCGTGCGGAAATGGCCATATCAATACAGAGGACTAGGATAGACACCTTCTTCCACGAGGGAGGCGAACTTGGCGACGACGCCGGGGCGGTCCTCCTTGAAGGTCACGCCGAACCAGTGGGACGGGGTGGAAAGCACCTCGCAGGTGCCCTGGCCAGTCTTGACGATGCAGTCCACGGCAAAGGGGATGTAGTACTCCTTCTTGGGCTCATTGGCATTGATCTCGAGGAACTGCTCGAAGATGGCCTCGCTTTTGGCGAAATAGTCGGGGGTGAAGCCCCACATGTTCATCGAGCACAGCGCCTTGGCGTCCAGGGCGACATGCTCTTCGCCGGTGACGGAGTTGTTGCCGTACACCACGCCGTCGGCCTCCAGGCCGATCTGCAGGTGCTCGGCGATGTCGGTCAGGTTGCCGGCCTTGTCGTAGGCGCAGATGCCGCGGGAGACGGTGCCGTTCTCGGACAGGGTGTTGTCCAGCTCGAAACCGACAATGCAGTACTGGCCGGTGGTGTCCGCATGGGCGCGGCACCAGTCGCCGAGGATGCGGAAGGATTCCTTGCCGTAGAAGTCGTCTCCGTTGATGACGGCGAACGGCTCGTGGATGACGTCCTTCGCCATCAGGACGGCGTGGGCAGTGCCCCAGGGTTTCACGCGCTCGGGATTCAGCGGGAAGCGGGCGGGAATCTTGTTCAGCTCCTGGGTGACGAAGACGAACTCGAGGGGTTCCCCGTCGACGGTCTTGACCCCGGCGTACTTGGCCTGGACGGCCTTTTCCATATCGGCCTTGAAGGACTCGCGGACGATGTAGACGACCTTGCCGAAGCCGGCTTCCACGGCGTCGTGGATGGAGTAGTCGATGATGGTTTCGCCGTGGGGGCCGAGGCCGTCCATCTGCTTGAGCCCGCCATAGCGGCTGCCCATGCCGGCGGCGAGGACGAGAAGGGTAGGTTTCATAGCTTATACTTTTTTAAATTTGTTTTCGCGATATTCATGCAAATTTACTAATTTCGCGGAAAAGTCGGATACCTGTCCCCGGTTTTATGGCAGACAAGAAACAGAAGGGCAACCTGCTGACGCGCAGCGACCACAACTACTTCCTCCCGTTCGTGATCATCATCACGGCGGTGGCGGCGCTGTGGCTGCTGTTCTTCTCGCACAGCAGCGTCCTGAACTGGGTCCGCGCGAACTGGGAGATCCAGCGCCAGGAGCGTCAGATGGACCAGCTCCGCCGCGACATCGACGCGATGGACGCGGAGATCCGGTCCCTCACGAACAGCCGGGATTCCCTGGAAAAGTTCGCCCGGGAAACCTATCACTTCGCGGCCCCGGGCGACGATGTCTACATCATCGAGTAAATAGCCACCGTGCGGCGCGCTTCGGCGACGTCGTGCACGCGGAGCCAGGTGGCGCCGCGCTGGAGCGCCAGCAGATGCGCGACCTGCGTTGCCGGGAGCGATTCCTCGGGCGTGATTCCGAACCGCTTGTAAATCATGCTTTTACGGGAGACGCCCACCAGGATGGGCCTTTGCAGGACCTGCAGGAGGTCCAGTTCTTCCAGCAAGGTCCAGTTCTGTTCCACCGTCTTGGCGAAACCGAAGCCCGGGTCCAGGATCCAGTCCGTCACGCCGGCCTTCGCGGCGCGCTTCGCAAATGCCTTGAAATAGCGCAGGACTTCCGCCGTCACCCCGTGCGGATAGTCGGTCATCGACTGCATCGTTTCCGGTGTCCCGCGCATATGCATGGCGATGTAGGGGAGGCCGAGCCGGCCCACGAGCGGCAGCATCTCCGCGTCGTAGGCGCCGGCAGATATGTCATTGATCAAAAACGGACCGATGAGGTCATACACTCGTTCCACGACGGACGCCCAGTAGGTGTCAATGGAAACGCGTGCGTCCGGAAACTCCCGGCGGAGGGCCTGCAAGGCCGGTTCCAGCCGCCGCCACTCCTCATCCGCCCCGACGGGCTGCGCCCCGGGTCGGGTGGAACAGGCGCCAATGTCGATCCAGTCGGCCCCTTCCGCAAGCATCGTCCCGACGCGCGCGAGGAAGGCGCCCGGGTCCTGCGCCCGGCTCGCCGCGTAATACGAGTCGTCCGTGAGGTTTACGATGCCGAGGAGATTGATTTTCGGTTTCATAACGCAAAAATAGTTATATTTGTGAGATTAAACGAAAAATCATGCTCATCGTGTTGGAGGGCCTGGACGGGGCGGGGAAGTCCAAGCATCGAGGCCGTCCATCCGCAGCTCGTGGCCCTGCTCTTCGCGGAGGACCGGCACCGGGCGGCGCCGATGATGCGGGAGGCCCTGGAGGCCGGCAAGGTCGTCCTCCTGGATCGTTACGTGTATTCCAACATCGCCTACCAGTGCGCGAAACTTCCCCAGGGAGCCGAACGGACCCGCCTGCGCAACTGGATCTTCGACACGGAGTATGGCGATTTCGACCTGCCGGAACCGGACCTGAACCTTTTCCTGGACGTTCCCATCGGCTTTGTGGAAAAGAGCCTGGCGGCGCACCGCGAAGGCGATGACCGCTCCTACCTGCACGGCAGCCAGGACATCCACGAGGCGGACATCCGCTTCCAGGTGGCGGTCCGGGACATGTACCGCGCCGAGGCCGCCCGTGATGCGCATTTCCTGCGCATCGACTGCGGCGACGCCGAAGGCCGGATGCTTCCCCCGGACGACATTTTCGCCAAGGTCCGCGCGGCCGTCGACCCTTATCTCGTATGAAAAAGGCACATCATAGAATCCGGCGTTTCTGCGCCATCCTGATCGGCCTGGTGTTCCTCGCTTCGGGCCTGCTGAAACTGCTGGACCCGGTGGGTACCGGCCTCATCGTCAGCGAATACTTCAAGTTTTTCCACCTGGGCTTCCTGCAGGGGACCGCGAAGGCCCTCGGCATGGTCCTTTCCCTCGTGGAGGCCATCACGGGTGCAGCGCTGATCAGCGGCGTCTTCCGCAAGACGACGGCGGTCATCACCTCCCTCCTGGTGGTCTTCTTCACCATCATCACCCTGATCCTCTGGATCGCGAAGCCGGAGATGGACTGCGGCTGCTTCGGCGAGGCCATCCACCTCTCCCATGGCCAGACGCTCCTGAAGAATCTCGTCCTGCTGGCCCTGGCCGCCATCGCCTTCATCCCGTTCCAGAACTTCGGCGTGCCCCGGAAGGGGAAGTACGTGGCCTTCTTCCTGGCCGTTCCTTCCCTCGTCTTCGCCCTCTGCCACAACGCCCGGCACCTGCCGATGATCGATTTCACGGAGTTCGCCCCCGGCACGGAACTCTTCGCCTCCCTGGACAACGACTACCAGGAGATGGACGGCAAGGTCCCGACCTTCATCTACGAACGGAACGGGCAGCGCGGGTCCTTCACCCTGGATGCCCTGCCGGATTCCACCTGGACCTTCGTCGGCGTGGACACCCTAAGCCGCAGCGGCATGTACAAGAACGCCTCCAAGCCGGTCCTTTCCTTCCGCGACGCGGACGGCGAGTACCAGGATGAACTGGCCGTTCTCGGGAAAGTGATGGTTTTCTCCGTGTATGACCCGGAAGATGCCGATTGGGACCGCATCCGCACGCAGGCCGCCGAGGCGCGCGTCTGCGGCGCCACGCCCCTCATTCTCGCCGTTCCCGGCGAGTATACCCCGGAGGATGTCTATCTGGCTGACTACAAGCCCCTCATCACGCTGAACCGCGCCAACGGAGGCGCGACCTACTTCAACGACGGGGAACTGATCTCGAAATGGAGCCCCCGCGACGTTCCCGAAGCGGAGGAACTCAAGAACCTGCTCGACCGCGAGCCCGTGGGCCTCTCCACCGATTTCATCACCGGACGCCGCATCCGGGCGCAGGGATTCACGCTCTACCTGCTGGCCCTGCTTCTCCTTCTGTAATACAAGAAACGCCCGCTCTTGGAAGCGGGCGTTTTCGTTCATGGGCGGGTCCTGTTTACAGGCTCCGCTTGATCTCCACGACCGTGAACGCCTCGATGATATCCCCGATGTGGATGTCGTTGAAGCGCTCCAGGCCGCAGCCGCACTCGAAACCGGTGGCGACTTCCTTGGCGTCGTCCTTGCCGCGCTGGAGCGAGGCGAGGGCGCCGGTGTACACCACGATGCCGTCGCGGATCAGGCGCACCTGGGCCTTGGCCGTG
>ONJB01000073.1 GCA_900318015.1 uncultured Bacteroidales bacterium
CGCGACGACTGCTTCATCTTCGACAGCGACGACGACATCACCATCGGCCACCTGGACAACATCATCCTGCGCTGCAAGATGCTGCCCTTCTCCCAGGAGAAGGAAGTGGAGCAGGGCGCCTTCCTCCGCGACGACAAGATCGTCCTCCGCTACGAGGAGGAGGAGACCGACCTGTACCTGCAGGAGCTCGCCCTCGGCGGCAAGCACAACATCTACAACTCGATGGCCGCCGCCCTGGCCGCCAAGGCCTCCGGCATCGACAACGAAGTGATCCGGAACTCCCTGGCCACCTTCCAGCCCATCGAGCACCGCCTGGAGCCCGTCCTCTCGATCAAGGACGTCCTGTACATCAACGATTCCAAGGCCACCAACATCGACTCCGCCTGGTACGCCCTCGAGTGCCAGAAGCGTCCTGTCGTCTGGATCGTGGGCGGTACCGACAAGGGCAACGACTACTCCATCCTGAACGACCTCGTGCGCGAGAAGGTGAAGGCCATCGTGTGCCTCGGGGTGGACAATGCGAAGATCCATGCGGCGTTCGGGTCCATGGGCAAGCCCATGACCGACGCCCTCTCCGCCGAGGAAGCGGTGCGCAAGTCGGCGGAATTCGCTGCGCCGGGAGACGTGGTCCTTCTCTCCCCCTGCTGCGCGAGCTTCGACCTGTTCAAGAACTATGAGGACCGGGGACAGCAGTTCAAGGAAGCCGTCAGGAAGCTTTAGATGAAAAAAGGTAAGAAAAGGAACATCTGGAACTGGATGGACGGGTTCCGGGGAGACAAGGTGGTGCTGATCATCGCCTTGCTCCTCATGCTCATCTCCGTCATCTCCGTGTTCTCCTCCACCCCGCTGCTGGCCATCGAAACCGGCGTGGACCGCATCGGCATCATGACCACCCAGCTCAAGGTGGTGGGCCTCGGCGTCCTCGTCATCCTCCTGCTGTACATCTTCGGCCGGAGCGGATTCTACCGTTGGGTGGGCAAGTGGTGCTACCCCCTGTCCCTGGTGATGCTCGTCATCCTGGTCTTCAACCTGAACCTCGGGATTATCCAGGCCGGCGAGATCAACGGCGCCCGCCGTATCATCAAGGTGTTCGGGAAGCAGCTCCACGTGTATGAATTCGTCAAGGTATTCATGGTGCTGTACCTCGCCTGGGCGCTGGACGCCTACAAGAAAGGCGAATTCAAGCTCAACAAGTTCCTCGCGACCCTCTCCCCCAAGCTGTTCACCTGGACCACCCGGCCGCTCGGCGAGAAACTGGTCTATATCTACCTTCCCGCCCTCCTGACCATCGGATTCGTGGCGGCGGGCTCCAACTCGTCGGCCCTGTTCCTGGCCGCCGTCCTGATCCTCATCATCTTGATCGGCGGCGTGAATTTCAAGGAAATCGCCCTGTTCTTCGCCGGCTGCGTGGCCCTGGCGGGCATCCTGGTCATCGGTTACCAGACGGGGCTTCTGAAGAGCAACCGCATCGACACCGCCATCAGCCGCATCACGAACGACGACGATGCGACGATGGAGATTCTCCTGACCTCCAAGATCGGCTCGCCGGAATACGAGGCGGCCCGCGACGAACTGCGGCAGCCCGTAGGCGCGCTCCTCGCCATCAAGGAAGGCGGCATCTTCGGGAAGGGTATCGGCAACAGCACCCAGAAATATGCGGTCCCGGTCATCTTCGGAGACTACATGTTCAGCTTCATCATCGAGGAGACCGGCTTCATCGGGGCCATCCTCATCATCCTGCTGTACTTCAGCCTCCTTGCCCGCGGCTCGACCATCGCGCGGGACTGCGACAACTACTTCGACAAGATCGTGGTGGCGGGACTCGCCATCCTCGTGACCGGACAGGCCTTCATGCACATGATGGTCAATGTCCATTTCCCGCTGGTTCCCCAGACCGGCCAGACCCTGCCCCTGGTGAGCCACGGAACCACTTCGTTCCTGGTGTTCAGCGCCGTATTCGGCATCCTGCTGTCCATCAGCCGCGAGACCTACCTGAAAATGCGCAAGCGCGAGGCCGAGGCGGTCCCGATCATCGAGCGGGAACCCGCCGACGAGGTCCAGGCCAGCCTGGACGACCTCGACAACCTGGAAACCGTCAACCTGGACAACGACCAAGACTATGGAGTATAAACCACTGCGAGCCATCATCAGCGGAGGCGGCACGGGCGGACACATCTTCCCGGCCATCTCGATCGCGAACAAACTGAAAGAACTGAACGCGGACACGGAAATCCTCTTCGTCGGCGCCACCGGCAAGATGGAGATGGAGAAGGTGCCGGCGGCCGGCTACCGGATCGTCGGCCTCCCCATCGTCGGGATGCAGCGCCAGCTGAACCTGAAGAACATCGTCAACGACATCCAGGTGCCCTTCCGGGTGCTGAAGAGCGTGTCGATGGCGAAGAAACTCATCCGCGAATTCAAGCCGGACATCGTCATCGGCGTGGGCGGCTACGCCAGCGCCCCCCTGCTCTGGGCCGCGACGGGAATGAAAGTCCCCGCCCTGATCCAGGAGCAGAACGGCTTCGCCGGCCTGACGAACAAACTGCTCGGGAAGCGGGTGCAGAAGATCTGCGTGGCCTACGAGGGCATGGAACGCTTCTTCCCGGCCGACCGAATCGTGATGAGCGGCAACCCCATCCGCAAGGAGGTCTCCACCCCGCCGACGGCGGCGATGAAGAAAGAGGCGATGGAATTCTACCGGTTGGACCCGGAGAAGAAGCATCTCTTCATCGTGGGCGGCAGCCTCGGCAGCGGCACGCTGAACCGGTCCATGAAGAAATGGATCGAAGCCGGCTGCCCCGGCGGCGAGGACATCGAGGTCATCTGGCAGTGCGGCAAGTACTACAAGAAAGGCGTGGACGAATTCATGGCCGGCCATCCCTGCCCGGGTGTACGTCACTTTGACTTCATCGCGCGGATGGACCTGGCCTATGCGGCGGCGGACGCCGTCGTGACGCGCAGCGGCGCCAGCACGGTGTCGGAGCTGTGCGCGATGCACAAGGCAGCCATCTTCGTGCCCTCGCCCAACGTGGCGGAGGACCACCAGACGCACAACGCGATGGCCCTCGTGCGCCGCGATGCGGCCCTCATCGTGAGGGATGCAGATGCGCCCGAGAAACTGATGGCGACCGCCATGGAACTCCTGGCCGACCCGGGACGCATCGCCACCCTGGAAGAGAACGCCGGAAAGATGGCTTTGACGGAAGCTGCGCAGATAATCTGCGACGAAGCATATAAACTGGTATGAAGAACGTATATTTCATAGGCATCGGAGGCATCGGGATGAGCGCCCTGGCCCGGTACTTCAAGTTCAAGGGATACGCGGTGTCCGGCTATGACAAGACGCCGTCGGACCTCACGGCGCAGCTGGCGGCGGAAGGGATCGGCGTCCACTACGACGACCGTCCGGACCTCGTTCCGGCCGATGTGGCGGAGACCCTCGTCATCTGGACGCCGGCCATCCACGAGCTCAAGGAACTGGATTTCGTGCGGGAGAACGGATACCGCGTGGTCAAGCGCTCCCTCGCCCTCGGCGAGGTCGCGAAGGGCCAGCGCTGTCTCGCCGTCTCCGGCACGCACGGCAAGACGACCACCTCGACGATGGTCGCCCATATCTTCACGGAGAGCGGCGAAGGCTGCTCCGCCTTCCTCGGCGGCATCTCCCGTAACTACGGGACGAACCTCCTCGTGAGCGACAACGACGTGGTGGTGGCCGAGGCCGACGAGTTCGACCGCTCCTTCCACCAGCTCTTCCCGGAAATCGCCGTCATCACGGCCATCGACGCGGACCATCTGGACATCTATGGCGATTATGCCCATGTCCTGGAGGCGTTCCGAATCTTCGCCTCGCAGGTGAGCGGGACCGTCATCGCCAAGAAAGGCGTTCCCATCACGGCGGCGGACACGAAAGCGAACCTTCTAACCTACCATTATACCGATCCGGAGGCCGATTTCCATGCGGTGGACCCGCATCCGGATGCCTGCGGAAACTTCATCTACGACCTCCGGTGGCCGGGCGGTGTCCTCCAGGGCATCCGCGTCGGCGCGCCCGGACGGGTCAATGCCGAGAACAGCATCGCCGCGGCCGCCGTCGCCCTCACTTTCGGGCTGGACCCGGAGGCCGTGAAGCACGCCATCGGCACCTTCGAGGGTGTCAAACGCCGTCTGGAGGTACATGTGAACAAGCCCGGCGCCGCCTACGTGGACGACTACGCCCACCATCCGGCGGAGCTTGCGGCAGCCATCGCCTCCCTCCGGGACATCTTCCCGGGCCGGAAGCTCACCGGCATCTTCCAGCCGCACCTGTACACCCGGACCCGGGACTTCGCGCCCGAGTTCGCCGCCGCCCTGAGCGCGGTGGACAAGCTCATCCTCCTCCCCATCTACCCGGCCCGGGAAGAGCCGATCCCCGGCGTCACTTCCGACATCATCTTCCGGGACGTGACCGCCCCTGAGAAGGTGCTGGTGGAGAAGGAGAAGCTGATGGACTATCTGGAGAAAGAGCCGATCGACGTGCTGGTCACCTTCGGGGCCGGCAACATCGACCGCTTCATCGGACCGATCACCGAACTTGTGAAGAACCGCTGATGAAACCCGCCGTCCGCTATATCGTCGCCGCATCGGCCGTCACCGCCTGCCTGTTCCTCTGGCTGGTGGGCGACCGCATCGGCGCGGAAAACCGCCGGGAAGTGACCTGCAACAGCGTCGATGCGATCATCGCCGACAGCCTCGCGTTCATCTCCCCGGACGACATCAAGGACTGGATGGCGGACTACGGCACCTACCTCGGACTCCGGCTGGACAGCGTGGACCTCAAGAAGGTCGAGGCCGTCATCGACGGAAAGAGCGCCGTCCGCAAGAGCCAGGCCTGGCTCACCGACGACGGCGTCCTCCACGTCAGCGTCACCCAGCGGGCGCCGGTCGTCCGCTTCCAGAGCGCCTCCGGCGGCTTCTATGCCGATGCGGAAGGCTTCCTGTTCCCGCTCCAGATGCGCCACACCGCCCGCGTCCCGGTCGTGGACGGTGCCCTGCCCTTGAAGATCGACAAGAACTTCAAAGGCGAACCCCAGACGGAACAGGAGAAGCAGTGGGTGCTTTCCATGCTGGACCTCGTCCGCTGGCTGGGCGCCCGCAAGGAATGGAACGACCTGGTGGGGCAGATCTCGGTCCGCAAGGACGGGAACCTGGTCCTGGTGCCGCGCGAAGGCGCCGAGCGCTTCATCTTCGGCACGCCCACCGACATCGAGGCCAAATTCGGCCGCATCCGCACCTACTACGAAAGCATCGCCCCGTCCCGGGAGACGCCGTACAAGACGGTGGATGTGCGCTTTGACAGCCAGATCATCTGCAGAAACAAATAGTTATACGATATGGAAGAACGTTACATTGCATCCATTGACTTGGGGACCTCCAAACTCGGGCTCTGCGTCGCCCGCGTGAAGGGGGATGACGTCCAGGTCGTCTATTACAAGGAGACGCCGTCCGCCGGCATCCGCGGGAGCGTGGTCGCCAACCCGATGAAGGCGTCCCTCCCCCTGAAGAAGGCCATCCAGGAGGCCGAGGACGAACTCATGATCAAGATCCTGCAGGTGGTCGTGGGCATGCCCCGCAGCGACGTGCGGCAGGAAACGGCCACAGGCGGCATCGTCCGGTCCAACCCCGACGAGTACATCACCGAGGAGGAAGTCGAGAACCTGAAGGCGATGGCCCTCGAGTCCTATCCGCTGGACGACGAGACGAGCCAGATCATGTACGGCGCCGTCGCCCAGTCCTTCTCCATCGACGACCAGATCCAGCTCGTGGAAAGCGACGTGGTGGGCACCCTCTCCAAGGAACTGGAGGGCAATTTCAAGGTGTTCATCGGCAGCCGCCGCGCCACCACCGCCGTGGACAAGATCTTCAATTCGATGGGTATCGCCATCGCGAAGAAGTACTTCCTGCCGGACGTGGTCGCGAAGACCGTCCTCACGGAGGAAGACCGCCAGAGCGGCGTCGCGCTCGTGGACATCGGCGCGGGCGTCACGTCCGTCGCCATCTACCAGGGCGGCATCATGCGGTCGTATGTGGCCATTCCTTTCGGCGGAAAGACCATCACCGGCGACATCCGCACCGAGTGCTCCATCTCGGAGGACCTCGCGGAGAAGATCAAGATCAAATTCGGCGCCTGCATGCCTGGCAAGCTCGCCTCCCTGAGCGAGAAGGTCCTGCAGATCCGGCTCACCGAACCGTATAAGGAAGTGACGGTCAAGTACATTTCCGAAGTCATCGACGCGCGGGCCCGTGAAATCATCCACGCAGTCCTGTACTACATCCAGGAGAGCGGGCTGGAGAACAACCTGCGCGGCGGCATCGTCCTCACCGGCGGCGGCGCCTCGCTCGTGAACTTCGCCAACCTGTTCAAGGAGCTGTCCGGCTACGAGGTGCGCATCGGCTTCCCGAGGCACCTGTTCTCCGCATCCGTGGGCGCGGGCGTGTACAACCCGTCGGCGGCCGCGGCCATCGGCATGGTCCTCGCGGCCAAGGACGACCGCATGCCCGACTGCGTCACCCGGCCGGAACCGGTCTGGGCCGACGCCCCCGAGGCGGAGGAAGCCGTCGAGGAAGAGACGGAGGAGGTGGAAGAGCCGTTCTTCGTCCCGGATGCGACCTTCCAGCAGGGCGAACAGGGCACGCTCATCCCGGAGGAAGAGTACGGCCCCGCCGAGCAGCCGGAAGCCCGTCCGGAGAAGCCGGAGAAACCCAAGAAGGTCAAGAAAGAGAAAGTCAAGAAGGAGAAGGATCCGAACAAGCCCACGATGCGGTGGTTCAAGGACCTGGGCTCGAAGGTCAAGACCGGGGTGCTGAACTTCTATGACGAGATGACCCGGGAAGAAGAGGATGAGCCTTTGAATGGCGGTGAAAACAAGTAAAACGAGGAGGACAAGGAAATGGATATCACTTTGGACCACGACATCATGCCCCGTGACTGGAGCGAGGAGAACTCCATCATCAAGGTCATCGGCGTAGGCGGCGGAGGCTGCAACGCCGTGAATTACATGTACAAGCAGAAGATCAAGGGCTGCAACTTCGTCGTGTGCAACACCGACTCCCAGGCCCTCTTCAAGAGCGAGGTGCCCACGAAGATCCAGATGGGCGCCAAGGGCCTCGGCGCGGGCACGGACCCGGTGGAAGGCCGCAACGCCGCCCTGGAATCCCAGGATGAAATCGCCGCCAAGGTGCTGGACAACGGCACCGAGATGCTTTTCATCACCGCCGGCATGGGCGGCGGCACCGGCACGGGCGCGTCGCCGGTCATCGCCAAGATGGCGAAGGACCGCGGCATCCTCACCGTCGCCGTCGTCACCATTCCGTTCAAGAACGAGGGCAACGAATCCCAGTCCAAGGCCGTGGACGGCATCCACGAGCTGGAGAAGAATGTGGACAGCCTCCTCATCATCAACAATGAGAAACTGTACGAATTCTTCGGCGACACCCTCGCCCACGAGGCCTTCCCGATGGCCGACGAGGTCCTCGCGACCGCCGTCCGGGGCATCATCGAGGTGATCACCCAGCCCGGCTACATCAACGTGGACTTCAAAGATGTGTCCAAGATGATGCGGAACTCGGGCATGGCCCTGATGGGCACGGGTCTCGGGACGGGCAACAACCGCCTGGAGGACGCCGTCAAGGGCGCCTTCGAATCCCCGCTCCTGAACGACTTCGACCTCAAGACCGCGAAGAATGTCCTGATCAACATCACCTCCGGCAACAACGAGCGCGGCATCAAGATGAAGGAACTGGAGACCATCGACGAGATGATCACCCAGTACACCGGCAGCGCCAACCGCTTCAAGAAGGGCCTCATCTGGGACGACGA
>ONJB01000032.1 GCA_900318015.1 uncultured Bacteroidales bacterium
GAAGGCACGATGGTCGATTCCCACGTGACCATCGGCTCCTGCGCGCAGGTGGGGAAGCACATCCACATCAGCGCATCGACCCAGATCGGCGGCGTGCTCGAGCCCGCCGGCGCCATGCCCACGATCATCGAGGACGGCGCGTTCATCGGCGGCAACTGCGGCATCTATGAGGGCACCATCGTCCAGGAAGGCGCCGTCGTCGCCTCCGGCGTGATCATCACCTCCTCCACCGCCATCTTCGACGCCACGACCGGCGAATTCATCCGCCGCAACGCCGACGGCCGCGTGGTCGTCCCCCGCGGCGCCGTCGTCGTCTCCGGCTCCAAGCCCATCATCCGGGGCGGCAAGCCCCTCGAGAGCGGCGTGCACCTCTACTGCCCCGTCATCGTCAAATACCGCGACGAGAAGACCTCCGGCAGCGTCCAGCTCGAAGACCTGCTTCGCTAATTTTGCAAATTTCCTTTTAACAACCGGCGGCATTCTGCGTCTTAGGAATGCAGCCGGTTGAATTTTGATATGAAAAAGATACTCCTTACCCTTTGCATGGTCCTGAGCCTCCTCCCCGCGGCCTGGGCCGGAAACCCCTCCGGAAAGATCCGGACACTCATGAATGAATTCCGGGACGAACCCGGTTTCGAAGTCGTGGACATGGGCCCTGTCGCCCTCGGACTCATCCGGGCCGCCGCCCGCGGCGAAGTCAAGACCGAAGACGACCGGAAGGCGCTGCAGGTTTTCAAGGACATCAAGCGCCTGACCATCCTGGACTTCTCCGACGCGGAAGCCTCCCGCAAGGAAAAATTCCTCCGCAAGGCGAAGCGGGTCCTCGCCGACGAGGAAATGCTCCTGGAGGCGAAGGATGGCGGTGAGACCATCCGGGTGTACGGCCTGTCCAACGCGGCCGGCGACATCCTGGAAGACATCGTCCTCCTGGCCGATGACGCCATCATCAGCGTCCGCGGAAAGATCCGGGCCGATCTCATCGGCGAACTCGTCAACGAGGCCGAAAAATGACCGAAGCCGGGTTCCATACCATCTGGATTCCGCTGCAGGAGCGCTTCTACCGGGTCGCCTTCTACATCCTGGAGGACCGGGCCGATGCCCTGGACGCCGTACAGGACCTGTACATGAAGCTCTGGAAGATCCGCGACTCCCTGGACCTCGTCCGGAACCCGGGCGCCTACGGAGCCCTGCTGATGCGGAACCTCTGCATCGACCGGATCCGGCGGCTGAGCCCTTCCGAGGAACTGCCCGACGACCTCCCGGGAAAGGAACCGCCCGACGAGGAACTCATCCGGAAAGAAAGCCTCGGCTCGCTCCTCCGGGCGATGGACACCCTCCCCGAAAGTCAGCGGAAACTGATGCAACTCCACGTCCTCCAAGGACGGTCCTACGAAGAAATCGCGGCCGAAACCGGCCTCTCCCCCCTCAACATCCGCGTCCAGGTAAGCCTGGCCCGCAAAAAACTGAAAAGCCATGAAGTCCATTGACGAAATCACCCGGCTGAGCGCCGAAGACCTCGAGCGGATCTCGCTCGACGAAAGCATCCCCGTGCCGGAGGAACTCTCCGCCCGGGTCCAGGCTGCGGTCCGGAAGCCCGCCCGCTGGGTCCTCCCCGCCGGCGTCGCCGCCGCCGTCGCCACCCTCGTCGCCGTGGGCCTCACCCTGACGCAGAATCCCGAACCCAAGGACACGTTCGACGATCCCTACCTCGCCTATGCCGAGGTCGAGAAAGTCTTCGCCAAGATATCCGGCACCGTCGCCTACGGTGCGGAAAAAGTCTCCCAATCCGAACAAACCCTCGACAAACTCTCTTACTGGAAATGAAAAAGCTGTATATCCTCGTGGCGATGCTGCTGGTGAGCATCACCGCCCTCGCCCAGGACGGGCGCTCCCTCTACAACAAGTATTCCGACTACGACAATGTCGAAGCCGTGTACATCTCCCCCGCCATGTTCCGCCTCATCGGCAAGATTCCCGATGTGAAGATGGAAGGTGAGAACGTGAACCTCGGGCCCGTCATCAAGTCCCTCTCCGGCCTGTACATCCTGTCCATCAAGCAGGGCGCCGTCGCCGACGAACTGGCCGCCGACGTGAACCACTTCATCAAGAAGGGCCAGTACGAGCTCCTGATGGAAGCCAAGGAAAGCGGGGAAGTGACGCGGATGTACACCGTGGGCGACGACTCCGTCGTGAACAGCTTCGTCATGCTCTCGCACGCCGGCGCCGAAACGAACTTCATCTGCCTCGACGGCACTATCCCGCGCGACAAGCTGGAAGAGCTCATCGCCGACGCGGCGAAGGACTGAACCCTGGCACCCAACTCGCTGACACGCAGTGACTTCGTTCAATGCCTGTGTTCCTCGCGATACACAGGCATTCCTTTTTCTCGCTGATCGTCAGAGATTTATCTGCCAGATGACAACTTTCTTCAAAAAAGTTTTGGAGGTTCGCAAAATATTACTACCTTTGCAGTGTACTATTCGACTAATACACTATACAATGAAACGAATTTATGCATTTCTGATCGGCCTGATGGTCTTGACAATGAATGCTTTTGCGGCCCGGCAGAATGAAACGGTGCTGCGCGGGAGCGCGATCGAAGAGAGCGGCGCACCCGCGGGGTTCGCCACCGCGTTCCTGACCAACGCCGAGGGCGTACTGGTCGTCGGCACCACCGCCGGCGAAGACGGCCGCTTCGAGCTCAAGGCCGCGCAAGGCACCTATACCCTCACCGTCTCGCTGGTCGGCTTCAAGGACGCCTCGCAGCCGGTCACACTGAACCAGGCCCAGCAGGAACTCCCCCCTATCCGCCTGGTAGAAGACACCCAGCTGCTCGGCGAAGCGGTCGTGCAGGCCGTGATGCCCAAGACCAAGCTCACCGGCGAAGGCCTCGCTACCTCCGTGCACGGTTCCGTGCTGGAGAACGCGGGTACCGCACGCGACGTCCTGGGCAAGGTTCCGGGCATCATCAAGGGCCGGGACGGCATCGAAGTCATCGGCAAGGGCGCGCCCCAAATCTATATCAATGGCCGGAAAATGACCGACGGCACCGAGCTGGACCGCATCCTGAGCCACGAGATCCAGAGCGTCGAAGTCATCAACAACCCCGGCGCCCAGTATGACGCGACCGTGCGCGCCGTCGTGCGCATCCGCACCATCAAGCGGAAGGGCGAGGGCTTCGGCTTCAATGTAAACCTGACCGACGAGCAGTCGCTCCGGGTCAAGAAGTTCAACGACCCGGATGCCGCCGTAAATGTCAATTATAGAACGGGCGGCGTGGACGTTTTCGGCGGTGTCAACTACAACCACTTCAGCCAGCGCCAGATCAGCGACCTGCTGCAGGAAACGAATGTCAGCCCCGTCGTCAAGCAGGTCGAGTCCCTGACGGCCGATTTCTCCTCCCAGGCGTTGACCACCACCGGCGGTGTGAACTGGCAAATCGCCAACAACCATTCTACCGGCGTCAAAGTGGAATGGGCCCGGAGCCTCTCCTACGGCGATGACGAGCTGATGCAGGGAGACATCTTCCGGGGCGGTGAACTCGTGGACCACCTGCGGACCGTCAACCACGGACAACTTGGGTCGACGGCCCCCTATTCCCTGGGCGCGAACGCATACTACAACGGCCTCGCGGGCAAGATGGGCATCGACCTGAACCTGGACTACTTCCAGGTTTCCGACAACAAGATCTCCAACATCCAGGAGGACAGCGACATCCAGGACGCGATCGTGTCGACGGAATCCGGTTCCGACAGCAAGCTGTACGCCGCCAAGCTGGTGCTTTCCTACCCCATCTGGCGGGGCCAGCTGCAGGCGGGCACGGAAGAAACCTTCTCCCGCACACGCGACAACTACCGGCTGACCGGTGCCGATATCCCGTCGACATCTTCCCGGGTGAAGGAAGACAACCTCGCCGCGTTCGTGAACTACGGCTTTGTCGTCGGCCAGATCGGCCAGCTGAGCGCCGGCCTGCGGTACGAGCACGTAAACTATGCCTATGAGGACCTGCTCGGCAACGGCAGCTTCTCAAGGAAATACGACAACCTGTTCCCGTCCGTCTCCTTCGCCGGTGTCCTCGGCCCCGTCCAGACGATGCTCAGCTACAGCGCCCGCACGGCCCGACCCGGCTTCAGCATGCTGTCCACGGCTATCCGCTACAACAATCGATACACCCTGCAGGGCGGAAATGCGACTCTTCAGCCGCAGGCCATCCAGTCCCTGTCCGCGACGGCCCTCTGGAACTTCCTTACCCTGGCCGTCAGCTACGACCGCGTCAAGGATCCCATCATTACTTGGGCGGACCTATACAACGAGGAAGGCGTCATCCTGCTTAAGCCGCTCAACGGGGAGAATCCGCTCCGGTCGCTGTCGGCCTTCCTGGTGGCCACCCCGACCATCGGCCCCTGGAACATCAGCGCCACCACCGGCTTCCAGAAGACCTGGCTCAAAATGGGGGACGTCTACTTCAATGACTCGCCCATCTGGATCGCCCGGGTGAACAACACGTTCACCCTCAACAAGGGCTGGCAGCTGGAACTGGGCGGCGAATACCACAGCCCGGGCCAGCAGCAGAACATGACGCTGACCAACCACTACTTCGACCTGACGGCGGCGGTGCAGAAGACCCTGCTGAAGGACGGTTCCCTGGTGCTCCGCCTGGAAGGACGCGACCTCACCTACACGGGCCACAACAACATCTTCGGCAACCAAGGGCACTACAACATCACGCAGAGCGTCCTGATGGACTCCCAGCGTCTCGTGTTCTCCATCCGCTACCGCTTCAACACCACGGAGAGCAAATACAAGGGAACAGGCGCCGGCAAGGACGCCCGCCAGAGAATGGGTAGTTCGAACTAGTGGATTTCCACCAGCCGGGCAGGCCCGGTAAGATACACGTCGGTGAACTTTTCGTCCGCTCCGGGCGTGAAGTTCACCGACAACCAGTCTTGCCGGGCGCGGAGGCGGTACGCGCCGGGCGTGGCTGTAGGCACGCCGGCGTGATGCGCCACGAGGGCGCAGGCCGTGAGGCCCGTGCCGCAGGCGAGGGTCTCGCCCTCGACGCCTTTTTCGAAGGTGCGGACGTGGAGACCGTCCGGGGCGACATGGACAAAGTTCACGTTCGTGCCGATGGGCGCGAAGGCCTCATTCCAGCGGAGGGCCTTGCCTTCCGCATCGACATCGACCTGCTCCACATCCTCCACGAACTTCACGAAATGCCGCGTGCCGGTATTTAGGAAAAACCCGCCCAGCATGGGCGTAATCCCCTGCACGTCAATCATTTTGATGCGGACGGTCCAAAGCCCTTCCGAAGGCCGCTCGAGAATCTCCCCCGTGTGCAGCCCGTCCGGGGCCATGAACAGGAACACGTCGCCGGAAGCGGGTTTGATGCCCAGGAAATCGGCAAACGCCACGATGCATCGCCCGCCGTTCCCACACATCATCCCGCCGGACCCGTCGGGGTTGTAGAACTCCATGGTGAAATCGACAGATGGCCGATCGGGGTCGGCCATGACGGTTGATGTACCGGTCGAGCCACCGTCATGCCCGACCTGATCGGGCATCCCCAGGATCATCAGCCCGTCGGTCTTGTATTCCTTGCACAGCGCCTCGATGCGCGGCACCTCACGGAAAGCGGACACGTCCCCCTCGCGGCCGTCGATGACCACGAAGTCGTTGCCGGCTCCGGAGAAATGATAGATTGTCTTCATAACCGTCCCTTGATGATTTCGCCCAGCAGTTTCATGCCCGGCTCCATCTTTTCCTCCGCGACGAAGGAGAAATTGAGGCGCATGGTGTTGCGGTGGCTGCCGTCCAGGAAGAAGAACGAGCCGGCCACATAGGCGACGCCCTTGGAGAGGGCCTCGTCGTACATTTCAATCGTGTCGATGCCCTCCGGCAGCGTCAGGAACAGGAACAGCCCGCCTTCGGGATAGGTCCATTTCACGCCTTCGGGCATATACTTCTCCAGCAGGCTCACCATCAGGTCCCTGCGGCGGCGGTACTCCGCCTTCGTCTTCACGAGGTTCGCGTCCAGCGCCCCGCTCGTCAGGAACTCCGTGGCCATGTACTGATCGAACACCGGCGGACACAGGTCCAGTGCCTGCTTGCAAATGTAAATCTGCTCCAGCAGCTCCTCCGGGCCGATGATCCAACCCAACCGGAATCCCGGCGCAAAGATCTTCGAGAAACTCCCGAGATGCAACGTCCGCTCCGGCGCCAGCGAATAGATCGTGGGAACCTCTTCCCCACTGTAACGCAACTCGCGGTACGGACTGTCCTCCACAATCACCACATCCAACTCCCTCGCCAACTTCACAATCTCCTTCCGCTCCTCCAGCGTCATCGTCTCCCCCGACGGGTTATTGAAATCCGGGATGACATAGATGAACTTGTAATGGGGCTTCGGCGCCGGCGCATCGGCGCAGATCTCGCCCGGTTCCGGCGGCCGGACCGAGGATATGGGCCTCACATCGGCCCTGTAGGCCTTGAACGATTGTAGCGCTCCCAGGTAAGTAGGTTCCGTCGTGAGAATCACGTCGCCCGGGTCGCAGAGGATGCGGGTGCAGACGTCGATGCCCTGCTGGGACGAGGTCGTGATCTGCACCTTCGAAACCGGTACGCCATAGCGGGCGGCAATCGCCTCCCGAAGCTCCGGAACACCCTGCGTCGCCCCATATTGCAGCGACTTGGTGCCGTACTTGTCCAGCACGAGGCCCGGCAGCCGCCGCAAGTCCTCCACCGGGAAGGTCACGGCCGCCGGATAGCCCCCCGCAAACGAGCAGATGGCGCTCAGGTCCACCTTTCGGAAGATTTCCCGGACCGGGCTCCTCATAAAGGAGGGGACGTCGGAGGAAAAGAGATGACGGTAGTCCATTATTCGCGCGTAATATGCGCCCCGAGGGCGTTCAGGCGGCCTTCGATGTCCTCGTAGCCGCGGTCGATCTGTTCGATGTTGTCGATGGTGGAGGTGCCCTTCGCGCTCATCGCGGCGAGGAGCATCGCGATGCCGGCGCGGATATCGGGCGAGACCAGGCGGGCGGCCTTCAGTTGCAGCCGGTGGTCGTGGCCGATGACGACGGCCCGGTGCGGATCGCAGAGGATGATCTGGGCGCCCATGTCGATGAGTTTATCGACAAAGAACAACCTGGACTCGAACATCTTCTGGTGGATGAGGACGCTGCCCTTGCACTGCGTGGCGACGACGAGCATCACCGACAGCAGGTCCGGGGTCAGGCCCGGCCAGGGGGCGTCAGCGAGGGTCATGATGGACCCATCCAGGAAGGAGTCGATCTCGTAGCTCTCCTGCGCCGGCACGTAGATGTCGTCGCCCCGCTGCTCCAGGTTCACGCCCAGGCGGCGGAAGGCGTCCGGAATGATGCCCAGGTCGTACCAGGACACGTCCTTGATGGTGATCTCGCTCTGGTTGATGGCGGCCATGCCGATGAACGAGCCCACCTCAATCATATCCGGCAGGATCCGGTGGTTCGTGCCGTAGAGCTTCTCCACGCCGTGGATCCGCAGGAGGTTGGAACCCACGCCGTCGATGAACGCGCCCATACGGTTCAGCATCTTGCACAGCTGCTGCAGGTACGGCTCGCAGGCGGCGTTGTAGATGGTGGTCGTGCCCCGCGCGAGGACCGCGGCCATCACGATATTGGCTGTTCCGGTCACGGAAGCCTCGTCCAGCAGCATGTAGCGGCCGGTCAGACGGCCGTTGGAAGTCAGATGGAACGCGCGGCGGGAGGCGTCATAGTCCATTTCCGCGCCCAGGGTGACCATACCGGAGAGGTGCGTGTCCACGCGCCGGCGGCCGATCTTGTCGCCGCCCGGCTTCGCGAACCACGCGTGGCCGAAGCGCGAAAGCAGCGGTCCCACGACCATCACCGATCCGCGGAGCGCCGCGCACTTCTTGACGAACTCCTCCGTCTCGATGTACGCCGTATCCACCTCGTCCGCCTGGAAGCGGTAGGTGCCCTTCTCCAGGCGCTGGACTTTCACGCCCATCCCCTGCAGCAGGCCGATGAGGTTTTTCACGTCCAGGATCTCCGGAACGTTGGAGAGAACGACCGGATCGGGGGTCAGCAGCACGGCGCTGATGACTTCCAGGGCCTCGTTCTTCGCGCCCTGCGGGGTGATTTCGCCGGACAGTTTATGCCCGCCTTCGATGATGAATTTTCCCATATTACACGTGCTCTACTTCTGGGTGGAGTTCTATGCCGTATTTTTCCTTGATCGTGCCGATGACGCGCTGTTCCAGGGCGACGATCTCTTCCGGGGTGGCCGTCCCGGTCGCGTTGACGATCACGAGGGGCTGCTTCGGGTACACCTGCGCGCCGCCGAGCCGCATGCCCTTGAACCCGCACTGGTCGATCATCCAGGCGGCGGGCACCTTCACTTTCTCGCCCACGTCATAGTGCGGCACTTCATATTCCGGACCATTCTCCGCCTTCGCAATGGCGACAATCCGCTCGAAATGCTCCCTTTCGATGACCGGGTTGCAGAAAAAGCTCCCTGCACTCCCGATCTCCTTCGGGTCCGGCAGCTTCTGCTCCCGGATACCGATGATGGTATCGCGGATGAATTGAGGCGTTAAGTTTTCATCGGGGATAGAGTCTATCCTCCTCTCAATTGCCTTGCGGACGCCGCCGTAGTCCAGCTTGGGCTGGGGAACGGTGGAGAGGCGGAAGGTGACGGCGGTGATGATGTAGCGGCCCTTCCAGTCGGTCTTGAAAAGCGAAGTGCGGTAGCCGTAACCACAGTCCGCGCCTGGGATGTCCACAAAGGTGCGGGTCGTGCGGTCAAACGCATGGACGGTATCGATGATGTCCTTCGCCTCCACGCCATACGCGCCGATGTTCTGCACCGCGCTCGCGCCCACCTCGCCGGGAATCAGCGACAGGTTCTCCGGGCCCCAAAGTCCCTCGGAGGCCGCCCAGGCGCAGAAGTCGTCGAAGACGACGCCTGCGGCGACGCGGACGCAGAGATGCCCGGTCGAGCCGGGCATGACGGTATGCCCCGTATTGGCCATATGCAGGACAGTGCCGGGGAAGTCGCCGGTGAAGAGGAGGTTCGAGCCGCCGCCCATCACGAAGAGGGGCTGCGGAAGGGCGTCGAAGTCCAGCGTCAGCAGGTCCTCCGGTTCCGTCACCTCCACATACAAACGGCAGGACACCTTCATGCCGAAGGTGTTCTGCGCGGAAAGGTCGTATGCTTCGTGCCTGATTATCACTTATTCAGGCTTCACGTTCAGGGCGATCTGGAGCTCGTCCAGCTGGACCTGGTCGATCTCGGACGGGGAGTCGATCATCACGTCGCGGCCCTGGTTGTTCTTCGGGAAGGCGATGTAGTCGCGGATGGAGTCGGAGCCGCCCATCAGGGCGCACACGCGGTCGAAGCCGAAGGCGAGGCCGCCGTGCGGCGGGGCGCCGAACTTGAAGGCGTTGATGATGAAGCCGAACTTGAGTTCCGCTTCCTCCGGGCCGATGCCCAGCACCTCGAACATGCGCTTCTGCATGTCGGCGTTGTGGATCCGGATGGAGCCGCCGCCGAGCTCGGAGCCGTTCAGGACGAAGTCGTAGGCATTGGCGCAGACGCGCTCGAGGTCCTCCTTCGCATTGGAATAGAACCACTTCTCGTGCTCCGGCTTGGGGGCCGTGAAGGGGTGGTGCATCGCGTAGAAGCGCTGGGTCTCGTCGTCCCACTCCAGGAGCGGGAAGTCCACGATCCACAGCGGGGCGAAGACCTTCGGGTCGCGGAAGCCCAGGCGGTTGCCCATTTCCAGGCGCAGGACGCCGAGCATGGTCTGGACCTTGCGCTTGTTGTCGCCGGACATCACGAGGAGGAGGTCACCGGGCTGCGCCTCGGCGGCCGCCGCGATCTTCGCGAGGTCCTCGGGGCCGTAGAACTTGTCGATGGAAGACTTGTAGGAGCCGTCCGCATTGACCCGGATGTAGATGAGGCCTTTGGCGCCCACCTGCGGGCGCTTGACCCACTCGGTGAGCTCGTCCACCTGCTTGCGGGTGTACTCGGCCGCGCCGGGAACGGCGATTGCGCCGATATAGGCCGCGCCGTCCAGGACGCCGAAGCCCTTGCCCTTCGCCACGTCCGTCAGTTCGTGGATCTTCATCCCGAAACGGACGTCCGGCTTGTCGGAACCGTAATTGTCCATCGCGTCGTACCAGGTCATCCGCGGGAGCGGATTGGGGATGTCGACACCGAGGACGTTCTTGAACAGGGTGCGCATCATCTCCTCGAAGTTGTTCAGGACGTCTTCCTGCTCCACGAAGGACATTTCGCAGTCGATCTGGGTGAATTCCGGCTGCCGGTCCGCGCGGAGGTCCTCGTCGCGGAAGCAGCGGACGATCTGGAAGTAGCGGTCATAGCCGGCCACCATCAGCAGCTGCTTGAAGGTCTGGGGACTCTGCGGGAGGGCGTAGAACTGGCCCGGATTCATGCGGGACGGGACGACGAAGTCACGGGCGCCTTCCGGCGTGGACTTGATCAGGTAGGGGGTCTCGATCTCCATGAAGCCCTTGGCATCCAGGAAATTGCGGATCTCATGGGCCACGCGGTGCCGGAGCGTGAGCGCCCGGCGGAGCGGGCCGCGGCGGAGGTCCAGGTAGCGGTATTTCATCCGGATGTCGTCGCCGCCGTCGGACTCGTCCTCGATGGTGAAGGGCGGGGTCACGGACTTGTTCAGGATGGTGATGGCGGACACCTTGATCTCGATGTCGCCGGTGGGCATCTTGCTGTTCTTGGCCTGGCGCTCGACGACTTCGCCGACCGCCTGGATGACGAATTCACGGCCGAGGGAGGTGGCAGTGTCCACCAGGTCGGCGGGCGCGTCGGCCTCCACGACAAGCTGGGTGATGCCGTAACGGTCCCGGAGGTCGATGAAGGTCATGCCGCCCAGTTTGCGGGCTTTCTGGACCCATCCGGCGAGCGTCACGCGCTCTCCCTTGTTGCCGATGCGGAGTTCTCCGCAAGTGTGTGTACGATACATATCTTTATCTTCGGTTTAACTTCGGATTAACTTACAAAATTAGCAAAAAAATATGAGTATCTTTGCAGGGATAACCGATTTGATATGGAAGTACGCGCCAAGAAGGCCCTCGGCCAGCATTTTCTCACCGACCAGCGCATCGCGCAGGACATCGTCGCCGCGCTGCACGGCCCCTGCGAGGCCCTGGAAGTGGGCCCCGGCATGGGGGTATTGACCCAGTACCTGCTGCAGCGGGAGGACATCGACCTGAAACTCGTGGAGATCGACGGGGAATCCGTGGACTACCTCCTCACGCACTTCGCCGGCATGCAGGGAAAGCTCCTGCAGGCCGATTTCCTGCGGCTGAAGCTGGAGAAGATCTTCCCGGAGCGGTTCTCCGTCATCGGCAATTTCCCGTACAACATCTCCTCGCAGATCTTCTTCAAGGTCCTGGACTACCGCGAAAGCATCCCGGAAGTCGTGTGCATGATCCAGAAGGAGGTCGCCGAGCGCATCGCCGAAGGGCCGGGCTCCAAGACCTACGGCATCCTCTCGGTCCTGCTGCAGGCCTGGTATGACATCGAATACCTGTTCAGCGTGGGCTCGGGCTGCTTCGCCCCGCCGCCCAAGGTGGAATCGGCCGTCATCCGCCTCACGCGGAACAGCCGCACGGACCTGGGCTGCGACGAAAGCCTCTTCCGGGCCGTCGTGAAAACCGCCTTCGGCCAGCGCCGGAAGATGATGCGGAACCCCCTCAAACCCCTCATCGCCGCCAAGGCTGCCCGCGAGGGCTGGACCGACGAGGAAAAGGCGGCCTTCACCGCCAACCCCGTTTTCGAACGCCGCCCCGAAACCTTGTCCGTGGAAGACTTCATCGACCTGACGAATCTGTTGACCTAGTCCTTTCCTTGATCTAGAGTTTTGCAACGGTGGCAGCGAGCTGGTCACCGAGTCCGATGGTATAGCCTTCGGACAGGAAGAACACGCGGTTGAAGGAGTCCGCGAGGATGACGAGCGGGAGGCGGGTCGGCGCGCCGGCCTTACCGGCCGGACCGACCTTCATGCCCTGCTCAATGCCCTTCTGCACGGATCCGCCCGTATCCAGGCCCAGGACGATGGTCGAGGGCAGGGTGCCATACCGGCCTTCGGACATCTCCACCTGGAGGCGGTGCATGGCCGCGTCGGAAGAGCAGAGGAGCACAATCGGACGGCCCCAGGCCTCGAGCTTCTCGCGGGCGGCCGCGAGGTCGCGGAGGACGTGGTTCGTGGGCTCCTTGCCAGGCTCCAGGATAGCCAGGGCGTAGTGGCCGCGGCCGCAGGCGGAAAGGAGAGAGGCCGGTTCTTTTGCCTCGTTGGAGAGCACGTCGCCATCCTCGGTCTTGGCGAGGGTGACAGGGGTGAACTTCGTTTCCGCATCGAAAGAGCCGATGACTGGAACTTCATTCTCGCTGGCGCGGAGGACCAGGTCGCAGACGGTCTCCTTGCCGGCGACGACGTCAAAGAATACCATCGACACCGGGACGGTACCGCTGGAAAGGCGGTTGCCGGAGACCAGCAGGTAGCGGCCTTCCTCGAGCGGATAACCCTTCTTGAACACATGGGCCCAGTCCATGCCGCCGCCCATGTCCACTTCTTCCTCATCGAATTCCAACAGGTGCGGCCGCCCGTTCTCGATCTTGGAGAGGGTGAAGTGGCTGTAGTACTTGGGATTGTCGACGACCTTGTCCGGGGTATAGGAGAGTCGGAGCGTGCCCTTCGGGGCGGCCACGGCCGGGCCGGCGCCGTCAAAGTCCACGTCCAGCCATTCCTTGTCAATCCGGTACTGCACCTTGCCGGTCACGGGATCCTTCTGCGCGTCGATGCCGCGGTAGCGGGCGAGCGCGACGAAGAAGATGTCGCGCGAGCGCGGGTCCGCCATCTCGGTCTCGAAGACGCCGAACGGGGACATCGGGATGGACCAGGCCTTGGGGTCGTCCAGGACGGTGATGTTGCTGCGGACATAGGTCACGACGTCCTGCGGCGTAATCAGGTCATCCAGCTGCCCGTAGGGTTCGAACAGGGACTTGTACGGGCTCAGGAACTCGTTTTCCACGCGCGGGCCCAGGACGGCGTCGCGGTCGTTGTAACTGTCCATGAGGATCGGCAGCGTGATGTCGTGGAAGTCCTTCCGGCTCAGGGTCAGGAAAAGATGCTCCACGCGCTCGTGGTCATCGGCCATCGACATGAAGGCCTCGATGGTGCGCCAGTTGCCGCGGGACCACTCGATGGGGAAGACCATGTGGTGGCCGTAGCCATGCTCCTGCGTGAAGGCCAAGGCTTCCTCGTGCGTCGGGAACGTGGCCTCGTAGGCGTGGCGGAGGGAATCCTCATAGGCGAAGCGGCGGTCGTTCTCCGCCCGCTGCGCCGGCGTCACCTCCGGCAGCCGGACGTTCTCCGGCGGGGGGACGATGTCGAAAGCATCCTTCTCGGGCACCTGTCCCAGCGTAACCGTCACCTCCTTGTCCTTGCCGAAGGAGCACTTGGCATAGCCATAGGCACCATCCTTCGAGGCCCAGACGAGCAGGTCGCCGAGACCGGAGGAGAGGAAGGTGCAGCCGTCGGCGTCCGTGTACTTGGAGACGGCCGGATAGAATTCCGCGTAGTTGTAGATGCAGAAGTCCACGCGGGCGCCCTCCACGGGCTTCCCGGTGGCATCGACCACCCGGAAATCGGCCCGGGCGGTGGTGGCGTAATGGTCGATGAGGTTGACTTCCGTGTAGTTCGGGCTCTCGAGCACGACCTCCTCCGGTCCGTCATAGCGGCCGAAGACCTTGGTGTGCATGAGCATGGCGCGGGAGGCGGGGGCGTTGAACCAGCCGAGGTCCAGCACCGGCTCGGGCTCGCAGGCGCCGATGAAGTGCCACTGTCCGTCGGCCCAGGCCTCCACCCAGGCGTGGTTGTCGTCGGTATGGGCCCATCTCGGGGTGTACACCTGCCGGGCGGGAATGCCCACGGACCGCAGCGCGGCGACGCAGAAGGTCGATTCCTCACCGCAGCGCCCCAGCGCGTTCATCAGGGAGGCCAGCGGAGACGAAGTCCGCGCATCGGACGGCTGATACGTCATCTTCTCGTGGCACCAGTGGTTCACCTCGAGGATGGCTTCCTTCATGGACAGGCCTTTCACCCGCGGAGCAATCTCGCGGTTGAAGGCCACGCGGGCCGTGTCCAGGTTCTCGTTGTTCACGCGGATGGGCAGCACGAAGTGGCGGAACTCCCGCTCAGGCACCTTCCAGCCCATCTCCTTCCGGATGCGGAACGTCGCCCGCACCTGGTCCAGATAATACGAGGCCGGATAGTCCACGGCATCCGCCAGCGGCATGTAGGCATAGAGGAACTCCAGCGCTTCATGCTCCTCCGGGCTCAACAACTCCCCGTCGTTCAAGGCGGTCCCCGTCTTGTCGAAAGGGGAGAACACGGCGTCCGTCTGTTCCAGCCGCGCCGTAAAATCCGCATGCACCGCTTCGCGGTACGCCTTGTCCTTCATGAAATGCGTTTCGCGGCCGCCGCAGGCGGCCACCAGGACCACGGAGAGCCCTGCCATGACTATTCTTCCCAGTTTCTTCATAGTCTACGAATTTACGAAACTTTTTGCAATATCCGGCGGATGGTCTATCTTTGCGATTATGAAACAGTGGATTCTCCTCGTGGCGGCCCTCCTGGTCGGCCTCTCCGCCGAAGCCCAGCGCAAATACTATGTGGGCGGCGACATCTCGTTCGGCGTCGGTTCTTCCGGCTCCAGCATCGTCGTGTATCCGGAAGTGGGCACCCGCATCGCGAACAACGTGTACCTGGGCCTCGCGGCAGGATTCGACTGGAACAACTATTCCAACCAGTCGGACTTCTCCATGGGCCTGATTCCGCACCTGCGGGGATACCTCCCGCTGTACCAGCGCTTCGGCCTGTCCGGCGACCTGTATTTCTCCGCCCGTTGGACGCGCCGGCAGGGGTATGATCCGCTCATCAACTCCCAGACGCTGGGCTTCCGCCCCGGCCTCTTCTTCCCCATCGGCAACGCCATCATCTCCACGCAGATCGGCTTCTTCGGCTGGAACCGCACCGGCTATGGAAACGGATACGCGAGCTCCCGGTGGCAAGCCCGCCTGGAAGCCCGCGATATCCTGATCGGGGTGATGTTCCAACTATAGGACTATAGGACCAGCTTGTCCAGCTCCGCCCAGTGCTCCGGCGTCATCGACCCCGGAGTGAACAGGCAGATACCCGCCGCGCCGGCGTCCATGGAGCCCTGGACGGCCGTGGCAATCTCGGACGGGATGAGCCCGTGGCCTTCCGGATCCTTGATTTCGGCCTTGCGCTGCCATTCGCGGCAGATGAACAGGCCGGAGATGACGGGCACCTCGCCCGCGGCCTTCACCTCTTCCGCCGTGATGTCGGCGAGCCAGTCGGCCCCTTCCAGATAGAAGTCGTTGTAGTTCATCGGGAACACCATGTCGATGGGCCACTGGTCCCACTGCTGGCGCACCATGGGCACGGCCAGGGAGTTGGGGCCGGGGAACACGTCGGCGCTGACTTTCTTGCCCATGGCATGGACCGCGTCACACACCTTCGTCACCAGCGCAGTGACCTTCCCGCAGCGGAACGCCGTCCACTCGGGCACGGCCTGCGGATCCTCCGCCTGGAGGATGTCGATGCCGGTCAGTTCCTTGAACTCGCCTACGCAGCGGTCGCAATAGCAGTAGTCCGCCGGCGGATACGGGCCGTTGGAGAAATCCAGGCCGTACTTGTCCCACAGGCCGCGGGCCAGGATGGCGTCAGCGTAACGGATGTAGTCCAGCTGGACATAGTCCACGTCGGGACAGGCGGCGATGTCCGTGATCATGGACACGATGAAATCCTGCACCTCGGGGTTCGCGGGATCCAGGGCCTGGTAGTACTGGACATAGGCGGGGAACTCGTCCGCGCTCTGGCCCAGCCGGTTCACCGCATACCAATCGTGCGGCTTGCCCCCTTGGAGCATGCAGGGCTTCCAGGCATGATACTCGAGGCCTTCCTCATGGGCGATGGCGGAAATGGCCGGGATGTCGGCGAGGTCCGCCTGGATGCAGACGCCCGTGAATCCATGGGCCTTATAGTTCTGGAACTTGGCTCTGACCTCCTCCAGGTTCGGGTTCTTGCCGATGCCTTCCCACCCGTACAGGGGGATGGAGGCTTTCTTTTCGGTACAGGACGCCAGCATCAGCAGGGCGGCTAGGGCGATCAAAACTCTTCTCATACGGCTTTATTCCACTACGGTCAGGACTGGCTCCGGGAGGGGCGGCATGATCTGGACCGGAAGCGACATGTCTCCCATCACGGAACTGACATTGGTATCGCGCACCGGATCGGTCGTGACATCGTTCGCCCAGAACGACTCCACGTCGAACGTGCTTCCGCTGAGCGTCATGATCCGCTGGACGATCAGCATCCGCTGCCAGGTGGAGAAGTAGAAGCGGTTGTCGATCATGCAGCTGATCATCTCGCTGCGCCAGCGGCCGAACATCTTGGTTCCACCGCCCTGGAATACGCCGATACGTCCGTAATTCGCATCTTTCTCCACCAGGGTCGCCAGCGGATAATCCAGCAGATCGCTCTTCCAAGGTGCCGCCGTCGGATCGTGGGCCAGGTTCTTGCCAAACGGCACAGGCCATGTCTGGGTGTCGATGGGGCCGCTGAGATAATTCAACTGAGTAGCCGACCAATACTCGTCAGACAGACGGCCGAAGCAGTGCCCGCCAAATTCATGGACAAGGGTGTTGCGCCAGTCTCCGCTGTTGGTCTTGATAGCGGCCATCTCTTCCGCTGTTGTTTTACGGTAATTCGCCTGCAACACCTCGTTCGTGACCGGTGTAGGCAAAGGATCATCCGTCGAGGCCATGTTGGACGGGAAGGACCAGCTCAATGCCCTGCCGTGACCGGTCCAGGGAACCATTCCATATCCTTGCCCATTACTGGAACTGTGACAAATCCCGCCATACCGCTCATCGTTGACAATCAGCAGGACCGGGACTTCCTGGATGGGATGGATCCCGTTCTTGATGTCCGGACAATTCTCGGAAACGAAATTGTACACTTCCGTCGCGTTCGCAGCCATGTCGCTATACGAACTCTCCCCCCACTTGGACCCGAAATAGGTATCGACAAACGTCGTAACGTTTCCATTTCCATCCGTGATACTGGCGCCGGACTCCTTGGAAGCGGCTTTCAGGATCCACACGTTGAAGTAGTCGCTGTAACTCTTGTACGGTTCCGTATTCATCAGCGCGTCGATACCGGCCTTCGCCAGCATCTCGAAGTCGGACATCTGGTCCTTCGTGAAGCCGTCGCCGATCACCGCGATGGTCACGGGCTTCGCCGCGCCGGCCGTCGCGGTCATGTACGGGATGGGCTCGTACGAGACGTTGTCGTCCGTAAACGCGTCACCCAGGTCGATGGTGCCGAAATCGCTGATCCGGCCCTCCGGGAAAGTGAAGCCGGTGCTGATCTTGGTCGTCGACTGACCCTCTCCATCGGCAAAGATCATCTTGAAACTGGACTGCGTGCCCGGTTTCAGGACCAGGTAATAGTCCTGACCGGCCACGAAATCGCCGGAAAGTGTGACCGTCAAAGACTTGACATCCGAACCGAAGCTGACCCGATCGGTATAGGATGCCTCTCCTTCCGAATCGACGAGCAGGACGGCATCGCCCGCCAAGGGGGAGATACCCTTGATGGTCACGGACTTCACCTGGGAAGCAATGGCTCCGCTCATCCGGAAACGGACCAGGGACACCTTGTTCTTGAAATGCAGGAATTCATCCGTGCTCTGCACCGTGACATAGGCGACCGTATAGCCATCCTTGATACCGCCGGCAACGGCTTCCTGTTCAGCAGGGATATTCACGCCGAATAACGGCCGGCCATTAGACTTCGCAACTTTCGAAGATGCAGGGAACGTTACATAAAAAGGAGATCCCATGGTCAATCCGGACGGCGTATTGAACTCCACCGACGCCCCACCTGTAGCGGCGGTCATCTCCGCGTATTGATATCCGCCGCTTGACAGATCGATGGCAAAAATTCGGGCGGCATCCCCGGCTTTCCAGACCGACTGGGCATAGGTTCCCGCTTCGTTCATCTCGATATGAGCCCGCGTTCCACCGAAATCCGCCCGGAACGTGAACGGGGCGCCGTTGGCGGGTTCTGCCTCGTCGAACATGTTTTTGAGTATCCACGGCATCGCGTTTTCCGGCTCCGCTTCGGGAACGACGGAAGCGGCGGGTTCCTCGTAAGACTTCTCGCAGGCGACCAGCGCGGCCAGCGCGGCCGCCGCCCAAAGGATGCGCTTACTCATAATCGTCCTCCTCCATAATGCCTGAACTGTTGCCGAAGGGATTCACCGGATCGACCGGGAATCCGCCTGCTGAACCGCCCGCCAGGAACGATACTTCCAGATCGAGCTGCTTGACCCGGCAGGACGGGGTTTCATATTGTTTCATAGTGGTATGATGTTTCGACTTTGGCTATTATTTTGCAAAAATAATAAAAAAAAGCCGGCCCCCAACGGGACCGGCGGAAAACAAAGGAAAAAGTTCATTCGTTGCTCTGTCAGAGCTTCCTCGCAAGGGCGGCGACCTTCTCGCCGGTGCCGATGGTGTAGCCCTGGGAGGCATAGACGGCGCGGCCATCGGTGTGGACGACGCCGACGAGCGGAAGCTGGTCCGTGCGGAGGCCGAGGCCTTCCGCGAGGCCGGAAAGGATGGAGCCGTCCGTATCAATGCCGAAGACCACCGTGGCAGGAAGGGTGCCGAAGCGGCCGCCGTCGATCTCGCTGTGCAGGCGCTCCAACTGCGCCTCGCTGGTGGCAATGAGGTAGATGGGGCGTCCCCAGGCTTCCAGCGCGGTACGCGCAGCAGAAAGGTCGTTCAGCAGGTGGTTGGTCGGTTCCAGGCCCACGTCCAGGACCGCGACGACATAGTACCCCACCTCCACGGCGGAAAGGACGCCGCGGGGCAAGAAGTTACCCAGCACCTTCACCTCTTCAGGCATCGTCTCGATCTTCAGCGGAACTTCCAGGGTCTCCCCCGGCGTCACGTGGAAGAGATTGACGGTCACGGGCGTGGAGCCGTCGGAGAGACGGTTGCCGCTCGTGAGAAGGTAGTCGCCCTCCGGCAGGTCGGCTTCGTTACCGGCGCCGCCCCGGCGGCCGCCCATCCCGAAGCCGACCGCCTGCGGCCGGCCGTCCACGATGCGGCTCAGGGAGAAATGCTGGCCATATTGCGGCCGCTCGATGCCTTCCACAGGCTTATAAAGGAGTTTTACGTGGCCCGTAGGAGCGGCAGCGACATCCGTGGCGCTCGCCAGGTCGATGGTCCGCCAATCGCCGCGGGGGCCGAAAGGCCCCGCCGCTGGGGCGGCCTCGCCCGGCTTCGCCGCGTTGTACTGCATCGCGCCGGAGAGCCGGTCACGGCGCAGCTCGACGCCGAAGGTGCGGCCAAGGGCGATGGCGAGCAGGTCGCGCGAGCGCGGGTTCGCCACCTGGCCCTTCCAGACGCCGACCGGCGAAACGGGAATATCCCAGAAGAGAGGATCTTCATCCACCGTCACGTTGTCCCGGATCCAGCCCAGGATGGCCCGGGCGCCCTGACCCGGATCGCCGCCTCCCCGGAAGGCCTTCTGCAGATCCGCCGGAACGTTCTGGAGGAACCAGCCCTTGTAGGGCGACAGGAATTCACTCTCAATACGCGGGGAGAGGATGCTCTCCGTAGCGTTGTAGCTGTCCCAGAGGATGCCGGCCGGGACATCGGTCAGGTCTTTCTGGCTGAGGGAAGCAAGCAGGCGCACGGCCCGATCCTTATCCGAAGCCTGGCGGAGGAAGCCCATGATGGTGGCGCCGTTGCCGGCCGAGGCCTCCACGAGCCGGGCCGCCTGCGGCGGCAGGCCCTGCTCCGCGACGAAGGCCGCGGCGGCCTCCCGGTCCGGGAAACCAGCCATGTAGGCCTTCCGGACAGAGTCCTCATAGGCCATCCGGCGGTCATTCTCCGCCCGCAGCTCCGGAGTCACCCGCGGCAGGACCACGTCCTCGACCGGCGGCACGATGGCAAGGAGTTCGGAAATGCCCACCGGAGAATCCAGCGTGACCGTCGCCTCGGTATCCTCGCCGAAATGGACCTTCACATACCCGTAGGCCCCGTCCTTGGAGGCCCACACGAGCATATCGCCGAGACCGGCGGAGAGGGCCGTACGGCCGTCAGCGTCGGTGTACTTGGACACGGCGGGATAGAACTGCGAGGAATTGTAGATGCAGAAATCGACCCGGGCGCCCTCGACGGGTTTCCCTTCGGCGGAAACGACCTGGAAGGCGATCTGCCCGGCCTTGGCGTAGTTTTCGATCAGGTTGATCTCGGTGTAGCCCGGGGTGCGGAGGACCACTTCCTCCGGACCGTCGTACTTGCCGAACACCTTCGTATGGGTAAGCATCGCGCGGGAGGCGGGCGCGTTGAACCAGCCCAGATTCAGCACAGGTTCGGGTTCGCAGGCACCCAGGAACCACCACTGGCCGTCGGCCCAGGCCTCCACCCAGGCGTGGTTGCTTTCCGTATGGGCCCAGCGCGGAGTGTACACCTGACGGGCCGGGATGCCCACGCAACGGAGTGCGGCCACGCAGAAGGTCGACTCTTCGCCGCAGCGGCCCAGGGCGTTCTTGACCGACGCCAGGGGCGCGTGCGTGCGTCCGTCGGACGGCTGATAGGTCATCTTCTCATGGCACCAGTGGTTCACTTCAAGGATGGCCTCCTGCATCGGCATCCCCTTCACGCGGGCTTTCAGCTCGTCATAGAACACGAGCCGCGCGGAATCGAGGTCCTCGTTGTTGGTTCTCAGGGGCAGCACGAAATGGCGGAACTCCCGCTCGGGCACGTCCCAGCCCATTTCCTCGCGCGCCTGCAGGGACTTGCGCACGTTTGCCAGGAAGAATTCCGCCGGATAGTCGGCGACATCGGCCAGCGGCATATAGGCATACAGGAATTCGAGGGCCTCCTGCTCTTCCGCCGTCATCGACAGGCCGGCGGGCGTGAAATGTCCGCCCGTCGCCTTCATCCGGGTCTGATAGTCTTTATGCACCGTGGCGCGATAGGAGGAATCGGCCAGGAAATGGGAACCGCCGCAGGACACCACAAGGAGTGACGCCAGCAGCGAAAGGGCGAGGATCTTTTTCATATCGGGGTGATTGATGGACAAATATACGAAAAAGCCGGGCCTTTTTCAAGACCCGGCTGAAAAGCGTACAGGGGAGGATTAGTCCTCTTCCTGCTCCTGGGCGGCGTACTCGGCGATGAGCTTCGTCTGGACGTCGGCCGGGACCTGGACGTACTCGGCGAACTTCATCTGGAAGGTCGCGGAGCCACCGGTCAGGGAGCTCAGGACCGTGGAGTAGCGGTACAGCTCGGCGAGCGGAACGCGGGCGTGCAGGATGGTCATGCCCTTGTCCATGTCCTGGTTCATGATCATGCCGCGGCGGGTGTTGAGGTCGCTCATGCAAGGACCCACATACTCGTTCGGGGTGATGATGTCCACATTGTAGATAGGCTCGAGGATCTTCGGGCCGGCGTTCTTGAAGGCCTCCTTGAAGGCGTTGCGGCCGGCGATGATGAAGGCGATTTCCTTGGAGTCCACCGGGTGCATCTTACCGTCGTACACATACACGCGGATGTCGCGGGCGTAGGAACCGGTGAGCGGGCCTTCCTCCATCTTGGACTTGATACCCTTCAGGATGGCGGGCATGAAGCCGAGGTCGATGGAACCGCCGACGACGTCCTTGCCGTCAATCTTGAAGTTCTTCGGGGCTTCCTGACCTTCGACGTAGGGGCACACGAGGAGGTGCACCTCACCGAACTGGCCGGCGCCGCCGGACTGCTTCTTGTGACGGTACTGCGCGGTCGCAATCTTGGTGATGGTCTCGCGGTACGGCACCTTCGGAGCGTAGAGCTCGATGTTCTGCTTGAACTCGTTGTTCACTCTCCACTTGACGTAGTTGATGTGCTGCTCGCCCATGCCGGAGAGGATGGTCTGGCGGAGTTCCTTGGAATACTCGACGGTGATGGTCGGATCCTGGGCCGCGATCTTGTTCAGGGCGTCGCCCACCTTGGCCTCGTCGTTCTTGTCGACGGCCTTGACGGCGCAGCGGTACTTCGCATCCGGGAACACCATGTGCTCGATGGCCTCCTGGCCGGGAGCGGCGAGGGTGACGTCGGTCTTGCCGGCCTTGAGCTTCATGACGCAGCCGATGTCGCCGGCGCTGATGGAAGCGACCTTCTCCTTCTTGGAGCCCGCGACGGCGTAGATGGCGCTGAGGCGCTCGCCGTTGCCGGTCTCGGGGTTCACGAGGTCGGCGCCCTCGTTGAGGGTACCGCTCATCACCTTGAAGTAGGACAC
>ONJB01000005.1 GCA_900318015.1 uncultured Bacteroidales bacterium
ACGATGCCCCCGTCCGTGCCGGGCATCCGCACCCAGATGCTGCTGAAACGCCGTTTCGAGGTGCTGGGCGGCACTTTCCTGATGGGTGACGAAGTCACCTCCGCCGCCCTGCACGAGGGCGTCGTCTCCAGCATCACCACCCGGAACCTGGACACGGCCCGGCTCTTCGCCGACCACTTCATCCTCGCTTCCGGCGGCTACTTCTCCAAAGGCCTTGCCGCTACGCCCACACAGGTGTTCGAACCCCTGTTCGGCCTGGACATCGACTATCCTGTAGAGCGTAAGGACTGGTACGATGCGGACTTCTTCGCGGAGCAGCCGTTCATGGACTTCGGCGTCAAGACCGACGCGTCGCTGCATGCCGTCAAGGACGGCGAACCGATGAAGAACCTGTTCTGCATCGGCTCCGTGCTCGGCGGCACGAGAAAAGAGGATTACGGGACGGCGGCCGGGCTCGCCATCCGGACGGCCTTTGCGGTCGTGGACACCATCAAAGGAGGGAACGTATGAAACTGCAGGAATACACCGCCAGCGCGCATAATTTCGAGGAATGCATGAAATGCACCATCTGCACGGCCTACTGTCCGGTCGTGCCGGTGAACCCGCGCTATCCCGGCCCCAAGCAGGCCGGTCCCGACGGAGAACGGCTCCGCCTCAAGGATCCGTACTTCTTCAACCAGGCGCTCAAGTACTGCCTGAACTGCAAGCGCTGCGAGGTCGTGTGCCCGTCCGGCGTGAAGGTGGCGGACATCATCCAGTCTGCCCGCATCAAGTACGACCACGCGCAGCCCAAGCTCCGCGACGTCGTGCTGGCAAACACGGATTTCATGGGCAAGCTCGCCCGCCCGTTCGCGCCCATCGTGAACGGCACCACCGCTCTCGGCGTCACGAAAACGGTCCTGGACGCGACCTTCGCCATCGACAAGCACCGCACCTTCCCGAAGTACAGCGGCCGCAGCTTCGAACGCTGGCTCAAGCGCCGCGCCAAGGAGCAGGCGAAGTTTGACAAGCAGGTTGCCTACTACCACGGCTGCTACGTGAACTACAACTACCCCCAGCTGGGCAAGGACTTCGTCAAAGTGATGAACGCCCTCGGCATCGGCGTCCAGCTGCTGGACAAGGAAAAGTGCTGCGGCGTCGCCCTCATCGCGAACGGCATGTCCAAGAAGGCCGCGAAGAACGCGAAACACAACGTGGATGTCCTGCAGAAGGCCGTGGACGCCGGACTCAAGGTCCTCACCACCTCCTCCACCTGCACGATGACCATCCGCGAAGAGTACCCGGGCCTCCTGCAGGTCGACAACAGCGGCATCAAGGACTCCATCCTCCTCGCCACCCGGTATATCTACCAACTGATTGAATCCGGCCAGGCGCAGCTCAAGTTCAAGGAGAACTACCGCGCCCGCATCGCCTACCACATCCCCTGCCACCTGGAGAAACTGGGCTGGGGCATCTTCTCCACCGAGCTGCTGAAGATGATTCCCGGCGTGGAATTCACCCTCCTCGACTCCAACTGCTGCGGCATTTCGGGCACCTACGGTTTCAAGAAAGAGAACTACGAAGCCTCCCAGGCCATCGGCAAGCCCCTCTTCGACCAGATCAAGTCCGTGAACCCCGACTTCGTCGCCTGCGACTGCGAAACCTGCAAATGGCAGCTCGAGATGTCCACCCCCTACCCGGTCAAGCACCCCATCTCCATCCTCGCCGAAGCGCTGGAATAGAGATTAATCCAGCGAGAAGATGTCATTGACCGTCTTCCCGAAATAGGCCGACAGTTTGAGGGCCAGCTCCGTGGACGGGATGAACTTCCCGTTCTCGATGGCGTATATCGTTTGTCGGGACACCCCGACAGCATCGGCGAGCTCCTGCTGCGAGATGCGCAGCACGGCCCTTTCGACACGGATGTTATTCTTCATCATTGACCTCCTTGTAGTAGCGGGCCAGGCGGATTTTGTACAGAAGCAGATACAGGATAAAGGCACCACCATATCCAGTCATTTCCTTCAGTGAAAGAAAAGGTACAGCCACGGAACGGTTATTGACAAACACTTCTTCGCCAATCAGATGCAAGTGCGTTAACTCAGTGAGTGTCACCGCAATCAGGGCGAGGACGACTTTCAATGCAAACATGAAAGCTACAGCCGTCAGAGCCGAACGAGTGCGTAAAAACACGGTAAACTCATCTTCCTGTTTTTCGCGGGAGAGACCTGCGAGCAACAATCCGATAAATGAAATGATCATGCCGCCAGCAGCATATGTGAATTGTTCGTCTTCGTTTTTCAGGATCAGAATACTACCGATTACGAAAACCAGGGAGGCCCCTATTAGGATCCACCCGATCAACTGACAACGGTGCGGTAACAGATACAGTTTCTTTTGTGTGTTCATATCGTGTAAAGTTTAACACCACAAAAGTAAAGTATAATTTACATATTTGCAAATAAAATTTACAACTTTCTTTCTGATTCCGGGGAGGTCTGAAGCGGGCGGCGGGAGGCTCCGGCGGATTTCGGCTTTCATCGACCGCAAGTCAAGCGCCTTCCCGACACCGTGCGAGCACGATGAAAGACGCATGACGCCGGAGCCCCCGCCGCCCGCCAGACCTCCCCGAAATGACGGAAAAGCGCAGCCGGGAAGGAGATTTCTCGACTGCGCTCGAAATGACAAAATGGGCGCTCGAAATGACAGGGATGCTCTACTACTCCCCTTTCAGGTACTTGAGCCAGAAGGCATTGTTTTCGGCCTGGAAGTGCTGGCCCTGGTAGCCGCGGTAGCCGTGCATGCCGTCGGGGTAGACCATAAAGTCGAAGGAGGCGCCGATCTTCTGCAGGGCGTCGATGAGCTGGAGGGTGTTCTGGTAGTGGACGTTGTCATCACCGGTGCCGTGGGTGATCTTGAGCATCACGGAGCCGTCATCGCCCGGGCGGGCCGGGTAGGAGGCGATGCGGTCCACGGCGCGGGTGCGGGCGTAACCGTCCGGGTTGTCCTCGGGCGTGGACATGAAACGTTCGGTGTAGTGCGTATCGTAGAGCTTCCAGTCATAGACGCCACCGCCGGCGATGCCGTAATGGAAGGCCTGCGGAGCCGTGGCGACGAGGACGGCCGTCATCGTGCCGCCGAAGGAGAACCCCTCGACCCCGATCTTGTCCCCCTTCACATAGGGCAGGCTCTGGAGGTATTCCGCCCAGGCGACGAAGTCATCGACCTCCACCGTAGAAAGCTGCTTGTAGATGCAGTCCAGGCCGGCGCGGCCGTTGTGGCCCGAGGCCCGGCAGTCAGCAATCAGCTCGATGATGCCGTTCTGCTGGTACCAGGCATAGCGCGTGGGCGCAGCCCAGCGGTCGGTCACCTGCGGAGAATCAGGACCGCCGTAGATGTCCACATGCACGGGATACTTTTTCGCCGGGTCGAAATCCTTCGGGAACACGATGATGCCCGGGAGGACAAAGCCCTCGTTCTCGATGGTGATCACCTTCCCCAGGGAGTACTTGGAAGCGTCGAAGTCCGGGCCTTTCTGGTCCGCGACCAGCCAGTTCTTGGAAGGCTTGGAGGTCTGATACACACGCAGTTGCGAAGGAACTGCCAGCGAAGAAGTCTGCGCGACGAAATACTTGCCGTCCGGGGAGAACTGCACGCCGGTCACATTCAGGGACTCGTCCGTCAGAGGCGTGATGACCCCCTTCGGGGACACTTTGTAAAGGGCCTGGCGGATGTGGAGATCGTCCCGCTGGGCGGTGAAATAGACAGTGCCGTCTTTCTCCGCGCGGACCAGGGCGACGCGCCAGTTCGGGCCGTCGGTCAGGCGGCGGACCGTTCCGTCATAGCCCAGGAAATAGATCTGCTGCCAGCCCGTCTCGAAGGCGCGGACCATGTACAGTCCCTTCTCCGTGAACAACATGCCCTCGATCCAGTCCAGCCAGGTGGGGTAATGTTCATGGTAGAGGACGTTCTTGGATCCATCGACCGGAGAGACGGCGTACAAGTCCAGGGTATTCTGGATGCGTGGCTCGCGGGCCACATAGAAGGTCCGGGAGTCGTCCGACCAGAACGGGATGCCGAAATACTGGTCTTCCTTCTCGTCGAAATCGGCCCAGATGGTCGAAACATGGCCGTCAAACGCCGCCGGAACATCGACAAAGCCGATCTTCACGTCCGGATTCTTCTCCCCCACCTTCGGATAATGGGTCTCGCGGAGCTTCCCATCCTGGCCGAAGGGCGAATAGATCGGGAACATCGGCACTTCCGTGTCATCGAAATGATAGAAGGCCAGCCGCTTGCTGTCCGGCGACCACCAGAAAGCCCGGTAGCGGGACGGACGGCCTAGGATTTCCTCGTAGTACACCCAGGAGGCGTATCCGTTCATCACCGTGGCCGTTCCGTCGAAGGTCAGACGGCATTCCTTCCCGTCGGCGATCGTGACCACATACAGGTCATTGGCACGCGTGAACGCGAGCATCGTGGAATCCGGCGAATACGTGAGGTTCACGGCGCCTTGCGGTCGCAGCGGGAAGTCAGAGAACTTCTCCGGAGCCTGTACGCCTGTCACCTTCGTTCCCTTCGGCATCACCAGCTTGAAGCAGGTGTCATCGGTATACATGCCGTTGTACGTGAACGCCACTTCCTTGTCGCCCAGCCACTTGTAGGCAAAGGGCATCCGGTTGAACTCCTGGGCGGAGGCGCCGCAGAAAAGGGCCGCGAGGGCCAGGGAAAGGATCAGTCTTTTCATATGAACAGTTCGTTTTTGAAATTCACGAGATATACTTTTTCGACGGCGCGCGTCAAGGCCGTGTACAGCCACTTGAGGTCGTCCGGCGTGAGGAAATCCTGCCAGAAGGGATTGTCGATGAATACACAGCGCCACTGGCCGCCCTGCGATTTGTGGCCCGTGATCGCGTTGGCATATTTCAGCTGCAGGGCGTTGAAGAAAGGGTCCTCCCGGACGGCGTCGTAGCGTTTCTTCTTGGTGGAAAGATGCGCATAGTCCTCGCTGACCCCCTGATAGAGGGCGTTCGCCTGCTCGTAGGTCAGGGACGCAGATTCCGCATCCAGCGTGTCCAACAGGACCTTGGCCACGATCTCCTGGTCCTGGTAGTCCGGGAACACGAGCCGCGCATCGGCAAAATGGAGACCGTAGCGGTCTTCATAATGGCCGATACGGACCAGCTTGCAGATGTCGCCGTTGGCGATATAGTCCGTCCCTTCCAACTCCTCCGCGAAATGGTAGCAATTCCGCACGATCATCAGTTTGTCCTCCCGCACGAGACGCTCCTCGCGGAACAGGACCTGCGCGCGGATGCCGGCGTTGTAGCGGTTCGCCCGCTTGTTGGACCGACATAGGACGATGGTCTCGTCCTCGCCGTATCGGGCATAGGCATCGGTCAATGTCTCAATGAGTTCGCCGCCGGAAAGCCGCTGTACGTCGTCGAAGCCGGCGACCGTGAGCCCCAACTCGTCCAGCGGAATCTCGCAGTCTTCTTCCAGCAGTTTCCGCAGATGCGTCGCATTCACCAGGATGCCTGAATCCGCCTGTTGGCGTACCACCGTCCGAAGCTCCGAGAAGCGGACGCCGCCGACGCCGGACATATACTCCTCCGACAGCGCCGGCGAACGGTCGAGGCCCACGGGCGGCAGCTGCGCCGAATCCCCGACCAGGATCATCCGGCAATCGACCCCGCTGCGCATGTACAGGATGAGGTCCTCCAGGAGGTTCCCCGAGCCGAAGGCCGCGGTACTCTGCCGCTCCCCCGCCTCGATGCCGATGAGCGACACCTCATCCACGATGAAGAGCGTGTTCTTCGCCTTGTTCGGCGCCAGGGAGAACTGGCCGAAACCGTCGTCCCCGTGGGATTTCTGCCGATAGATTTGCTTGTGGACGGTCGAAGCCGGCCGCCCCGTATAACCGGACAGCACCTTGGCCGAACGGCCGGTCGGCGCCATGAGGATGACGGGCGTCTTAAGGTCCGTGAAAGTCGATACCACGGCCGCCAGGACCGTCGTCTTGCCGGTGCCGGCATAGCCGTTCACGACCAGGATATCCCCCTCGTCCGAAGTCAGGAACTCCCCGATGTCGCGCATCAGGGCATCCTGGCACGACGTCGGCTCGTACGGAAGCCGACGCAGGAATTCATGGTACAGGAATCCTGCCCGGTCCATAGGCTAGCCCTTGTGGAAAATGCTCGCGAAGACGGCGAGCACGGGATAGATCTCCACGCGCCCGAGGAACATGTCGAACGAGAAGATGAACTTGAGGGCGTCCGGCTCCAGGTTATAATTGCCATACGAACCGATGGTTCCCAGGGACGGCCCCACATTCGTGATCGAGGCGATGGAACCCAGGAGGGCATGCTGGTTTGGATCGCCGATGACCACGCACAGGACGGACGACAGGGCGATCAGGAGGAGGAACAGGGCGATGTAGAGAATCTGCTGATACACATCCTCGTCCCGCAGCATCCGCTTGCCGAACCGGACCTCGAAGATGGAGGAAGGATACAGGGTCTTGACGATCTGCATCCGGATGGCCTTGAACAGGACCAGGATACGGTCGGACTTGAGGCCGCACGTCGTGGACCCGGCGCAGCCGCAGACGAGACCGCCCAGGATCAGGATGAAGCACGGCAACATGGGCCACTGGGAATTGTCACTGATGGCCAGCCCCGACGTGGACGTATAGCTGGCGACATGGAACGTCGCGTCCAGGAAAGCTTCTCCCCAGGTGGCGTCCACACCCTGCAACTTAAGCGCGACAGCCGCCAGGAAGGAACCGCCGGCCAGGCTGAACAGGAAGAACTTCAGAACCGGGTTGTTGAGCGGACGGAGCGAACGGGTGACGAACGCGATGTACAGCAGGCCGAAATGCAGCGATGCCAGGACCATGAAAATGATCGTGAGCACGGAGATAAGCGTGGAATGGAAATAGCCCACGGACAGGTTGTGGGTGGAGAACCCTCCCGTCGCACATACGCTGAAAGCGTGGTTGACGGCATCGAACGCCGACATGCCGGCCGCCCAGAAACTCAGGAAAGCGAGGGCGAAGATGGCCAGATACACCCGCGCGAAGATGGATACGGACTTGTTCGCCCGGGTCTGGTAATCCTCCCGGGAGATGGACGAAAGCTCCATGTTCGTGAGTCGCAGGCGCACCGGGGAGGAGTTCGGAATGATCAGGAGCAGGAACACCACGACACCGAGACCGCCGATGAAATGGGTGGAAGACCGCCAGAACAGCAGGCTCCGCGGCAGCGCTTCCACATCCTCCAGGATGGTGGCACCGGTGGTGGTGAAGCCCGACACGCTCTCGAACCAGGCGTTAGCGAGGGTGAATGGACCGCCATACAGCACATAGGGCAGCATGCCGAACAGGAAGGAAAGGATCCAGGACAGGAAGATGATCATGTAACCATCCCTGAGCGTGATGCCCTCCGTTTTCCGGACGAAGATGAAAGGAAAGATACCGACGGTGAAAGTCAGCGCGAAACTGATCAGGAGCGGCGCCAGGCCCGTGTCGCCGCCATCCAGCAGGGAGATGCCGGCAGCGACCAGCATGAACAGCGAACTCACCAGGAGCGCCATTCCCGTGTTCCGCGATATGACTTTCAGGTTCATTCGGCGTCCTCCGTCCGGGACTGGGTTTCCTTCAGGAGTTTGATCCGGCGGCGGTACTGCCGGTTCTCCTCGGTGAGCTCCGTGATGCCTTCGTTCAGCTCGACCAGCTGGTCATCCCCCTCGAAGGTATAACTGTAACGCCGGCTCATGGAGCGGTAATCGTCCAGGCCCTCCAGCATCCGGTTCAGCGGATTCACGTAGTAGCTGATGATGAAGAACATCAGGAGGATGACGAGGAGGACGCCCACGGCGACGGACGCGACAACGGGCATCATGCTCCGGATGAATCCCTGGTCGAAATCTTCGGAGTTCGCCTGCAGGTCGTCGTACATGGCCTGGCTGAGACGGTCGATATCCCCGTTCAACCGCTTGAAGGAAGGCTGCAGCCGCTCGAAATACCAGGTTCGGGAGTCAATGAAGTCCGACTGGAGGACTTGCTCCAGTTCCAGGGAAGTGAGCATGTACGCCGAGTAAGAATACAGGACGGAATCCGTGAGCGGAAGGACGTTCTCACCGGAGAAGGAAGAGCGCAGGGAATCGCACTTGGAGACGAAACCCTGCTGGTCGAAATCCGGCAGCGAATTCAGGGAGTCATCTCCGATGACCGTGAGGATCTGCAAGTTGTAATCGTCGGTTGCCGCCGCCAGTTTCTGCGCCACATTGATGCTGTTGATGTCCTCGGCAATCATATCGGACACGTAGTTGGACATGCGCCGGTATTCCACATAGGAGATGATGCCGGACACGACGAGCACGACGGCAATGGCGCTCAAGGCAAGCACCATCTTCTGCTTCAGGGATAGCCGGAACGAGTTCCTCCATTTTTTGAGCCTTCCGAACATAGCGTACATGTTTCTCAACTTACAAATATAACGATTTTTCGCTGAACATACCAAGGCACCTTTTTTTCTCAAAAATAATTTAAGGAATTTTCAAAACCCTATTTTTATTTCTAAAAATTTGTTCTATCTTTGCATATCTAACTCGAAAGACAATGAGAACTACTTTCCTAGACAAAAAAGACAACAAGAATTCCATCCTGAAAAAGACCATCCTGCGTCTTTGCATCCAGAGTGGGGAATATAGCATCGCGGCCCTCAGCGAGCAGATCAACACCAGCGTACCGACCGTCACGAAGCTCATCGGCGAGCTCATGGACGAAGGCTTCATGATCGAACTCGGCAAATCCGGCACGTCCGGCGGCCGCCGGCCCAGCATCTATGGGCTGAACCCCGGAGCCGGCTATTTCATCGGCCTGGACATCCGGCACACGCACGCCAGCATCGCCGTCACGGACTTCAAGGGCACCCTGGTCTGCAGCAAGGACGACATCCCCTTCATCCTGGAGATCGACGAAGCCTGCCTCCACACCATCTCGAAGAACATCCGCGACTTTTTCGTGGAGAACGACCTGGACTGGAACCGCGTGCTCGGGATGGGCATCAGCGTCGCAGGCCGAGTGAATCCGAAGACGGGCTACAGCAACCTGTACTCCTTCGACCCGGACCGCCCCATCAACAAGATCCTTTCCGAGGACCTGGACATCCCCGTAGTCATCGAGAACGACTCTCGGGCAATGACATACGGCGAGTACCTCTCCGGCGTGGTCAAGAAGGAAAAGAACGTGCTTTTCGTCAACGTCAGCTGGGGACTGGGCATGGGCATGATCCTGGACGGCCGCCTGTATTACGGGACCTCCGGCTACTCGGGCGAGTTCGGCCACTTCCCGCTCCTGGACAACGACCAGATCTGCCGCTGCGGCAAGGTCGGCTGCCTGGAGACCGGCGCTTCCGGCTCGGCTCTCGTGCGCATGATCAGCGAACAGCTCCAGGCCGGCCGCGCCTCTTCCCTCTCCCGCACCTTCAAGGAGCAGGGCAAGGTGAACCTGAACGACATCTTCAAGGCCGTCCAGGAGGAGGACATCCTCACCATCGAATCGATCGAGAAAATCGGCGCGAACCTCGGCCGCGGCCTGGCGGGCCTGATCAATGTCTTCAACCCGCAGCTGGTCGTCCTTGGCGGCAAGGTGGCCATGGCGGGAGACTATCTCCTGCTGGCCGTCCGCAGCGCGGTCAAGCGCCACGCGCAGACCATCGCCAACCAGGACACCGCCATCAAGTTCTCCAAGCTCAAGAACCAGGCGGCGCCGATCGGTGACTGCATGCTTTCACGCAGTCACCTGCTCGGGATCATCTAGGATTGCCTTTTACTGACTGTCGAGGACCGAGTACTTGGAATTCAGGCTCTTGAATTCCGGTACGAGGTCCTTCATCTTTGCCACCGTGGCCATTGAGTCAAACTGGTAGCTGCAGTTGACGAGCACGTCGATGTCTTCTCTCACGTCCTCGTAATCGTACTCCCGGACGGAAGCGATCATGATCTTGTCGTGGGAGGTGGGTTTCGTGTTCTCGCGAGTAGCAAGAAGTTCCTCGTACAGTTTCTCACCGTGACGGAGGCCGGTGAATTCGATTTTCACGTCGGTGCGGCCGGAGAGCTGGATCATCTTCTTCGCGAGGTCCGCGATCTTCACGGGCTGGCCCATGTCGAAGATGTAGATCTCGCCGCTCTTGCCCATGCTGCCCGCCTCCAGCACCAGCTGGCACGCTTCGGGGATGGTCATGAAATAGCGGATAATCTCCGGGTGCGTGACCGTAACCGGACCGCCTGCCGCGATCTGCTTCCGGAACAGCGGAATCACGGAGCCGTTGGAGCCCAGCACATTCCCGAACCGGGTCGTGATGAACTGCGTCGGAGCCGATCCGTCTTTCTGGATCTTGCGGGCCAGGGCCTGCACATAAATTTCGCAGATACGCTTGGAGCAGCCCATCACATTGGAAGGATTCACCGCCTTGTCGGTGGAAACCATCACGAAACGGCGTACACCGTACTTGACTGACAGGTCCGCCAGGATACGTGTGCCCTGGACATTATTCTGAATGGCCTCGGACACATTGTCCTCCATCATGGGCACATGCTTGTAGGCCGCGGCGTGGAAGACATAGTCGGGCCGGTATTCGGCAAAGATGGATTCCATCCGCGGCTTGTTGGTGACATTCGCCACGATGGTGGGCGCCTCGATTTCCGACCATTTGTTCTTGAGTTCCAGCCGGATATCGTGAAGCGGCGTCTCGGCGGAGTCGATCAGGATGAGCTGGTAGGGATTGAACTTCGCCACCTGGCGCATGATCTCGCTGCCGATGGATCCTGCCGCGCCGGTGATGAGTACGCGTTTCCCCTCCAAGTGGGCGGCAATCTCCTGCAGGTTGATCTTGATGGGGTCGCGCCCTAGAAGGTCTTCGATCTGAACCTCCTTCACCACCGGCTTCCGCTGGCTGGAATCCCAGTCGTCGGAAACCTCCGGAGCCAGGAAAATCTTGATCCCTTCCTTGAGGACCCGGTCCGACAGGTCGGAATCCTTCAGGGTCTTGGCCTTGGCCGGCGAAACGATTAACGCGGCGACGCGGTCGTGTCGGAAATGCTCGGGGAGTTCCTCGTCATTGGGATACACGTTCACGCCCATCATGACCTTGCCCACTACGGTCGGGTCATCGCTCACGAAACCCACGATATGGAAACGGTTATCTGCCTCCGTGCGAAGCGATTTGGCGATGTCGATCCCGGTCGTTGTCCCATAAATGTATGTATTCAACATCGACTGCTTGTCCTGCTTGAAGTTGTCGTACATCATCTTGATCATCATCCGCGAGGAAGCCAGGACTGCAAAACTCACGAGATACGCGATGAACAGGACCGAGAAGGAAATCAGCTGCTTGCCGAAGATGATAGGCCACAGCAGGGAGATGGCCTCGTTGCAGAAAAAGGCCAGCGTCAAAGCGACGAAAACGTGCATCACGTCCACGAAGGACGAGAGCCGGAGGATATTCGAATAAGTGCGGAACAGCCGGAAGAAAACGACATTGACGACCGTGACGATGAAGACGGCCAGCCACGGGAACTGCCCCGACCTCGCTACTTCCGTTATCGGAAACCGGAGCAGGTAGGCAAACAGGATCGACATCGACACAATGATAGTGTCGAAAAGCAAAATGGTCCACGACGGCAGGATCCTGGATGAAAAAAGCTGTCGGAAAAACGACATTCGGCGTTGGGTTTTAGTTTGTGGTAAAGGTACGACCTTTTTTCAACAATCCAAAATCAGGCCCGCAGGCGTGCGAGCAGCTCGTCACCGAGGGCGCGCTTCACGCGGATGTGCTCCAGGACAGCCTGCACGAAGGAATTGGATTCGAAGTCGCCCCGGACCTGCTCGAAATCGAGTTCTTTTTCCTCCCGGGAGCCGTCCGCGCCGAAACCGGTCATCGACGCCAGGTTAAACTCCTTCTTGGCGTCCTCGTACAGCATCTCGTCCAGGCCAATCACCGCCACCTTCCATCTCTCGACGATTTCACGGACTTGCGCCGCCGTAATGGTCTCCAGCGGGAAACCGAAGAAATCGGCGTATTTGTCATAGGCCCAGGTCCACTCCAGCCGGTAGTAATCCGCATGCATCTGGCGGAAGGCGTGGTCCACGGCCGCCAGGTCGGCCACTTCCCCGTTCTCGATCCTGGCCAGGAGCGCATCCACCAGTTCCTTCGGAGCGATGAGGCCGCTGAGGTCCGTCCATTTGCCCTTGCCTCCCAGAAGCTCGGGCTTCAAGGTCTCCCGGATCACCTCGTCGGATGCGCCGGCGGGCAGGTCTTCCAACTTCTTGATGATGGAGTTCCCGAGGAATTTGGTAATGGCGATCCGGTACAGGTCCAGTCCCTTCCGGAGCGAGCTGTTCCGGATTTTCGCACTATGGTAGGAATAGATGTCGGAGAGTTCGCCGGAGGAATGCTGCAGGTTCTTCAGCAGCTGGATGCCCTTGAACATCTTCTGGATGGTATAGGGGCTCAGGAGGTTGTAGTTGATGCAGTCCAGCCGGTCGGGATCCTTGCGGGCGTCGCGCTTGGGCCACTTCTGGGCATCCCGGATGGTTCCCACGCTCCGGAGATTCACGCCCGGTACGAGATAGGTCGTATTCTGCTGCTCGATCAGATAGGAGAACGGGAGCCAGGTGGTGTCGGAATGGTTCACATGGCGGCCCATCACCAACGAGAAAGCGCCCACGCGGGAAGGCCACAGGATGTAGGAATCGGACGAAGTCTTGGCGCCGCGCTCCAGGATGCCCTGGTGGATCGGCCCCAGTTTGTACATATGGTTGGACTGGTTGGAACCGCTGCCCGCATTCATGAAGGAGAAGTTGCCGGCTATCAGGAGCGTCGACTTGTGATGCGTCACCGTGAAAGGGCCGGCGAAGATCGCGCAGGCCTCGCCGTTTTCACCCTGGCAATTGGAGAAGAACAGTGAATCGGAGGCGCTGTATCCGTGCCCGAAGTGGCACGCCTGGCCGATGAAACAGTTCGTGAAGGTCGCATTGTCCGTGAGGTGGGAACCGCTGCTGATGATGAAATTGTCAGCGATCACCCCGTGGCCGATCTGGGTCGGCGCCGCCTGGTTGCTGTGCACGCTGCCGTTGCGCAGCCGGTTCACGCCGCTGATGACTGCATAATCCCCGATCCGCACGCTGTTCAGGTAGCGCGTGTTGCGGATGAAGACGTGACTGCCGATCCTGCCGACGGTCGATTCCTGCGATTTCGCATACTCCTCCACCATCCGGTCCAGGACCTTCACGAGTTCCGGGCGGTGGCGGTACATCGCCATCACATAGGCAATCTGCGCGGTAAGACGGTCATAGATGAGCACCTCACGGCCGCCCGTCTCGTTCAGGACCGAGACGGAAACGCCGTTGCCGAAGCGGCAGGGGCCGTCCGTCAGGACCAGGTCCACGTTTTCCAGGACCGTATCGTGGCCGATCTCGTAATTGGCGATATAGTTGGAGATGTTCTCGATGAGACAGTCGTCACCGACGGTCACATTGTGCAAGGTCGCATCATGGATGCCGGCATGCTTGCGAAGCCCGCCGGGGAACTCGAACTCCCGCCCGAACTTTCCGAAGCGCACGGTGCCCGAGAAGCGCACCCGCTGGATATGGTCCACCGCGGGGGCGGAGGTCAGCACCTTTCCCCAATCGTCCGCCTCGCAGCCGGCGGCCTGCAACTGATTGATTTCCTTCTGAGTAAGATTCCTGTAAGCCATGCTAGGTAATCTGGTTTCCGGTATATAGTTCATAGTACTTGCCCTTCTGCTCCAGAAGCTCGAAGTGCTTGCCGCGTTCGATGATGCGGCCGTGGTCCATCACGGCGATGTAGTCGGCGTTCTGGACGGTGGACAGGCGGTGGGCGATCACGAAGGTCGTGCGCCCCTTCATCAGGGAGTCCATCCCCTGCTGGATGAGTCTTTCCGTCCGCGTGTCGATCGAGGAGGTCGCTTCGTCCAGGATGAGCACCGGCGGGTCCGCCACGGCGGCGCGGGCGATCGCCAGGAGCTGGCGCTCGCCCTGCGACAAGTTGCCTCCATCGGCGTCCAAAACCGTGTCATACCCGTCGGGCAGACGGCGGATGAACGCATCGGCATGGACCAGGCGCGCGGCGTCGCGGCACTCCTCGTCCGTAGCATCCAGGCGTCCGTAACGGATGTTTTCCAGCACCGAACCGCTGAAGAGCTTCGTCTCTTGCAGCACGATGCCGAGGGAACGCCGGAGATCCGCCTTCTTGATCCCCGCGACGCTGAAGCCGTCGTAGGTGATGGTGCCGTCCTGGATCTCGTAGAAACGGTTGATCAGGTTGGTAATCGTGGTCTTTCCGGCGCCGGTCCCGCCCACAAAAGCGATCTTCTGTCCGGGGTATGCCGTCAGCGTAATGTCGTAAAGCACCTGCTTTTCAGGCACATAGCTGAAGTCCACATCCGACAGGGACACCAGGCCTTCCAGTTTGCGGAGCGAGCCGTCCGTTTCCTTCCAGGACCAGCGGCCCTCCCCTTCTTTCTCCAGGGTGACGGTCCCCTCGTCCACCTCCGGGACCTCGTCCAGGAGCGCGTACAGCCGGTCCGTACCGGCCGATGCCATCACGATCGAATTGATTTCGTTGGAAATCTGCGTGACGGGGCGGGTGAAGTTCCGCTGCAGGGTGAGGAAGGAAACCAGCGAGCCCAGGGTCAGGGCGGCGCCGGGCAAGTGGCCCAGGGCGATGAGCGAGCCCAGGATCGCGAGGAGCACGTACATGAAGTTGCCGATGTTGGAGTTGATCGGCATGATGATGTTGCCGATCTTGTTGGCATTGTACACGCTCGCGCGCAATTCCTCGTTCAGTCCGGCAAAGGCTTCCAAGGCCTTCTCCTCATGGCAATAGACCTTGACGACCTTCTGGCCGGACACCATCTCTTCGATGAATCCGTTCACGCGGCCCAGGTTGCGCTGCCGCTCCACGAAGTATTTGCGGGAGAGCTTGCCAAGGCCGGTAGTCACCTTGTACATGAGGAATGCCATCAGGACGGCCACGACCGTGAGCGGGACGCTCAGGACGACCATGCTCACGAACGTGGCGATGATTGTGACCAGCGAACGGAAGAGACTGGGTACGGAGTTCCCCACCACCTGCCGGAGCGTGTCCACATCATTCGTATACACGGACATGATGTCGCCGTGCGAGTGGTTGTCGAAGTACTTGAGGGGCAGCGTCTCCATGTGGGAGAACAGGTCCTTGCGGAGGCGAAGCATCGTCCCCTGCCCCACGTGGATCATGATGATCGACTGTACGTAGCCGGCGATGATGCCCACGAGGATGATGGCGCCCAGTTTCACCAGGGCGATAGCGAGCGGCGCATAATCCGGCGCCGCGGCGGCCGTCATGGGCGTAATGTAGTCGTCGATGAGGGTCCGTGTGAACAGGGACGAGGCGAGCGAGGTGACGGACGAGACGATGATGCACAAGGTCACCACCACGAAGTTCACCCGGTAGTTCCTGAAGATGAACTTGAACAGACGGAAGACCGTCGAATCCTTCTTGAGGTCCTTGAGGGTGGCGCCGGCCCGAGGCCCGCGGTCCTGTCCGGGGTGTTGGTTGAATCCGGGTGGCATAGGCTAGGCTTGGGGTTCGTCGAAATCGCCCGAGCCGCCGCTCGTCTGCATTTCGTAGATTTCGGAATAGATGTCGCAGGTGCGCAGGAGGTTCTCGTGCGTGTCGAACGCGGCCACGCGGCCGTTGTCCATCACCACGATGCGGTCGGCCTCCTGGATGGAAAGGATGCGCTGGGAGATGATGACCTTGGTGGTGCCCGGGATGCGGGCGTTGAAGGTCGCTCGGATGGCGGCGTCGGTCGCCGTGTCCACGGCCGACGTAGAGTCGTCCAGCACCAGCACCTTCGGGTGCTTCAGCAGGGCCCGCGCGATGCAGAGGCGCTGCCGCTGGCCGCCGGAAACGTTGGTGCCGCCCTGGTCGATGACCGTTTCATACCGGTCGGGGAAGCTCTCGATGAACTCGTCGGCGCAGGCCTGGCGGCACGCCTCCCGGCATTCTTCCAACGTGGCGTCCTCCTTGCCCCAGCGGAGGTTCTCCAGGATGGTTCCGGAGAACAGCGTACTCTTCTGCAGGACCATCGCGACCTCGTCGCGGAGGGCCTGCATCGCATATTTCCGGACATCGATGCCGCCCACTTCCACGGAGCCCTCGGACACGTCGTACAGACGGGCCATCAGGTTCACCAGGGAGGACTTGCCGCTGCCTGTACCGCCGATGATGCCGATGGTCTCGCCGGCCCGGATGTGCAGGTCGATGTCTTCCAGGGCGTAATCACCGCCCTGCTTGTAGGAGAAATAGACGTGATTGAAGTCGATGCGCCCGTCCGGGACGTCCGTCACCGGCTCGGCGGGATCGGCCATGTCAGGCTCCTCGTCGATCACCTCGGCGATGCGGGCTGCGCTGGCCGCGCTCTGGGTGAGCTGGACGAAGATCATGGACAGCATCATCAGCGAAGTGAGGACCGTCATGATGTAGCTGAACAGCGAGGTCAGCTGGCCCGTGGTGAGACTCCCCTCCACGATGAAATGCGCGCCACACCAGCTCAGGGCGATGATACAGCCATTGACGATGAGATTCATCACCGGGCCGTTCAGGGCCATCAGCGTCTCCGCCTTGACATTCATCGTAAAGAGGCCGACAGCGGCCTTGTCGAACTTGGACATCTCATGGTCCTCCCGCACGAAGGCCTTCACGACGCGGATGGCATCCACGTTCTCCTGCACCACACCGTTCAAGGCATCCACCTTGAGGAGGATCTGTTTGAAGAGTTTAGCGGCACGGGTGATCAGCACGGCCAGGAACACGCTCAGGACGACCATGGCGACCAGGAAGATGATGCTCAGTTTCTTATGGATCAGGAAACACATCCCCAGTGCCGAAACCATGTTCAGCGGCGCGCGGAACGAGACCCGGAGCAGCATCTGGAACGCGCCCTGGATGCTGGACACGTCCGTGGTCATCCGCGTGACGAGCCCCGCCGTGGAGAACTTGTCGATGTCGGAGAACGAGAAGCGCTGGATGTTCTCATACATCGCCAGACGCAGGTTCGCCGCGAGGCCGGTGCTGCTGTAGGCGGCGAACCGGCCGGCCAGGATGCCGAACAGGAGGCTCAGGCAGGCGATTCCGATCATCATCGCCCCATACCGGTACACATCAGGCAAGCTCCCTGCTCCGATGCCCTTGTCGATGATGGAAGCTGTCACATACGGAATCAGCACGCCCATGATCACCTCCAGGGTCGTCCACAGCGGCGTCAGCAAGGCCGCGGCCTTGTACTGCTTGACTTGCTTGAGTATGGTCTTGAACATGAGTGCAAAGATAGCAAAAAAAAGCTATCGCTCGGCACGCATCGGGTTGTTCAGGAAATCTTTGTAAGCGAGCCGGATACCGTCCTCGAGCTCCGTCTTGTAGGTCCATCCGAGGGCCGTTGCCTTGGAAACGTCCAGGAGTTTGCGCGGGGTTCCGTTCGGGCGGGAGGGGTCCCACTTGATGGCGCCCGTATAGCCGACGACCTTGGCGACCAGGTCCGTGAGTTCCTTGATGGAGAGTTCCTGGCCGGTACCGGCATTCACGGTCTCGTTTCCGCTGTAATGGTTCATCAGGAAGACGCAAAGGTTGGCGAGGTCATCGACATAGAGGAACTCGCGCAGCGGGGAGCCGTCCCCCCAGCAGGTCACTTCGGAAAGGCCGGCCTCCTTCGCCTCGTGGAATCGACGGATCAGGGCCGGGAGCACATGGCTGTGTTCGGGATGATAGTTGTCGTTGGGCCCATACAGGTTCGTGGGCATCACGGAAATGTAGTCCGTTCCGTACTGGCGGTTCAGGAACTCGCAGTACTTGAGACCGGAGATCTTCGCCAGCGCATAGGCCTCGTTGGTTTTCTCCAGTTCGCCGGTCAGCAGGCAGCTTTCCGGCATCGGTTGGGGCGCCAGGCGCGGATAGATGCAGCTGGAACCCAGGAATTCAAGTTTCTTGCAACCGTTCGCCCACGCCGCGTGGATGACATTCATCTCCAGGACCATGTTGTCGTACATGAAGTCCGCGAGGGCGCTCTGGTTGGCCACGATGCCGCCCACCTTCGCCGCGGCCAGGAATACGTATTCCGGCTTTTCGGCGGCGAAGAAGGACTCCACGTCCGCCTGGCGGGTCAGATCCAGATCCTTATGGGTACGGGTGACGATATTCGTATAGCCCTGGCGCTCGAGCTCCCGGACGATGGCGGAGCCCACCATTCCGCGGTGGCCCGCCACATAGATCTTCGCATCCTTCTCCATCATAGCGTGCCCCTCCTCCGGATATGCAGGTCGATGGCGCCTTCCGGGAAGTGTGCCCGATCCGCGCAGACCAGGGCGAGATATCCTCCGCCGCCGGCCCCCGGCATCTTCCAGGCCAGAACCCCGTCCATGGACCCGTACTGTTCGATGTACTCCGGCACGCCGGGCTGGATCATGGCCGGGAACATGGCTACCTGCGCCTCGAAGGAGGCCTTATATGCGGCGGCGAAACCTTCGATGTCACGGGCGAGGATGGCGTTCCAACAATCATCGGCAGCCTTCGCCAGCGCTTCCACCTTGGGCCGGGTGATGTCTTTTCCCTCTACCACGGAGCAACCCGGGCGGCGCGGGAACATCGGGACCATGCACAGATGGTCTTCGAGCCAGGAAAGGACTTCCTCGTCATGGCAGGACTCGATCTTGTCCGGCCAGAAACGGTTGTCATACCAGTGCCGCACGAGGCCCGGCATACAGATGCCGATGGAATCCTGGGCCCCGGACACGATGCCGTCGGAGCGCTCCGGATCGTTCTCGAAGCAGAAAACGAGCTTCGCGAGGGTTTCCGGATCCATGTTCGGCAGCTGGAAAGGCCAGATCTTCCGGATCATGTTCCGGGTGGACGTGGACAGGCCGCAGCGCTCCTGGATCTCGAAGGTGGGTTCCAGGGAGATGGTCAGGGCCCATCCGGGCGCGAAGCAGGACACATACGGCTGGTCGATCCACGTGCCGGCGAGGTCCAGCCGGACGGGAATCTGGCAGGGAGTCCGTTTCAGCGCCGTGCTGGAGCGGGCCTGCAATCCCTCCTGCGGCGTGCGCTGGAGGACGATATACTCGATGCCGCGTTCCTCGCAAAGCCGGCGCTTTTCCTCGTTTCCGCCGTCTTCGTTGACCACGAAGACGTCCGGCTTCACGATATCCAGCGTGGGCACGAAATCCATGATTCCGTCGCCGGCGTTGATGTAGGCGTCCTTCACGTAACGGATCGCCTTCACCATGAACAGCCGCTCGTCCTCGCTGTAGATGGTCTTATGATGCTTATAGTGCAGGATGGTCTCGTCCGAGCCGATTCCCACATACAGGTCGCCATACTGCGCCGCCTGCCGGAAAAACTCCACGTGGCCGCTGTGCAGGAGGTCGTAGCACCCCGATACGAATACTTTCTTTGTCATTTCGAGCTTGTCGAGAAATCTACTTTACGATGCCTTTTTCCAAAAACTCCGCGAGATTCATCCGCACTTTCTCCGCGGCGCCCTCGCCGGCCACCTTCGCCATGTCATGGTCCACCATCAGCTTCACGAGCTGCTCGAAGGTGGTTTTCTGCGGATTCCAGCCCAGTTTGGCGCGCGCCTTGGTCGGGTCTCCCCAGAGGTTCACCACGTCCGTGGGCCGGTAGAAATCCGGACTGACTTCCACCAGCACGCGGCCGGTGGCCTTGTCGATGCCTTTTTCATCGGCCCCTTCCCCGATGAATTCGAGTTCGATGCCGGCCTCGCGGAAAGCCAGGAGACAGAATTCCCGGACGCTGTGCTGCACGCCGGTGGCGATGACGAAGTCTTCCGCCTTCTTCTGCTGGAGCATGAGCCACATGCATTCGACATAGTCTTTGGCGTATCCCCAGTCACGGAGGCTGGAGAGATTCCCCAGATACAGCTTGTCCTGCTTGCCCTGGGCGATACGGGCGGCGGCCAGCGTGATCTTGCGCGTGACGAATGTCTCGCCGCGGCGCTCGGATTCGTGGTTGAAGAGAATGCCCGAGCAGCAGTACATGCCATAGGCCTCGCGGTATTCCTTGACGATCCAGTAACCGTACAACTTGGCGACCGCATAGGGGCTGTAGGGATGGAACGGCGTGTTCTCGTTCTGGGGCACTTCCTCCACCTTGCCGTACAGTTCCGAGGTCGACGCCTGGTAGATCCGGCAGGTCCCTGCGAGCCCGCACTGGCGCACGGCCTCCAGGACGCGCAGGACGCCGGTCGCGTCGACATTCGCCGTATATTCCGGCGAGTCGAAGCTCACCTGGACATGGCTCTGCGCCGCCAGGTTGTAGATTTCGTCCGGCCGCACCTTGCCGATCACCTGGACGAGGCTCATGGAATCGCCCATGTCCGCATAATGCAGGTGGAAATGGGGACGGCCTTCCAGATGCGCGATGCGCTCGCGGAAATCCACCGAACTGCGCCGGATGACGCCATGGACATCATATCCCTTCTCCAGCAGGAACTCCGACAGATACGAACCGTCCTGGCCTGCCACACCCGTGATGAGCGCCGTCTTCATCGAATGTTGCCTTTCTTTTGTCAAGTTCACACCGAGCTCGGCCTCGATTCGCTTGATACTTTGTCCGCCGATGCCCACTTTTCCGGCCAGCCATCGGCTCACGACCGTCTCGTCCTTGCCGATCCGCACGGCCAATTCCCGCTGGGAAATGCCTTTCCGGATGAGTGTAGCCTTGATTCTGTTGATAATCTCATAATCTACCATGATTACAAAGTTATCACTTTTATACGACTTGACAAAATTTTCAAACAGACATTTCAAACTTGATAATATAATGTCAATATTGTTAAACAAAAAAAAGGAGGTGCACGGACGGTGCACCTCCCGGATATGGGTGTATATACAGGCCTACAGGATCGACAGCGCTTCCTCGGCGGCAGCGCGGTCCGCGGCGCGGATCACGAAGGAAATCGTGAGCTCGTCACCGCCCTGTGCGGCGGAGATAATGTTCACGCCATAGGCGCCGAGAGCCGTATAAATGCGGCCGGAAGTGCCGGGGACATTCTTCATGCCATTGCCGCAGACGGACAGGAGGCACACGTCCTCTACGAAGTCCACCGCATCGTCCAGGGAGACCTGACCGTCCTTGTACAGGCCGGCCAGCGCCTCACGGGCGGCGGGAAGGCTCTCGCTGGAGACCGCCACGGTGATGCAGAACTCGGAAGAAGGCTGGGAGATGAAACGGATGTTCACCCCGCCGCGCGCCAGGGCGCCGAAGATGGACGAGGAAACGCCCACCTTGCCCACCAGGCCGGTACCGCGCACATTGATGAGCGCAAAGCCATCCTCCACCACGAAGCCCGTGACCACATGCTCGGAGGCCGGCTTGCTGCCGGAGATGACCGTCAGGCAGGACGGGTCGGAGATGTCCTTCACCAGGATGGGCAGGTTCGCCTTCATCATGGGCAGGAGGGCGGCGGGGGCGAAGGCGCCTTCCGCGCCCGAGCAGAACACCGCCGCTTCCTCGTAGGTCATGGCCGGGATGCTCAGGATGCGGTCACCGAGGACATAGACCTCGGCAGGCTCGCCGAAATGGGCGGCGATGGTCATCGCCATCAAGTCCTCGCCACGGCGGCCCAGCCGGATGCTGAAGCCGTAAGGATTGTGGCCGTAGCCGCTGGACATCACGTACAGGCCGGAAGCGGAGGTACGCTCACTCAGGCGGGTCATGGAGGTTTCCCAGTCCACCCGGAGCGCGCCGTGGTCCTCTTCGCAGACCATGACCTCGGCACCGTCCACGAAGGTGCCGCCGATGACCGCATGGACCGTTTCCGCGCACATGCGGGCGCATTTGCCCAACACATAGTCACGGATGGTTTCGAACGCGGGACGGTACACGACGCCCTCGTCGACATAATGGCGGAGCGCCTTGAGTTCCGCATCGATCTTCTCCCAAAATGCCTGGTCGGAGACCATTCCCTTGAAATAGTCGCCGATGGCCGCGAAAGCGGGTTTCGTGTCCCCGCGCTGATACAGAGCCAGTTCCAGGGCGTCGATGAACAGTTGACGCACCTTGTGCTCGGATTTCACCACCAGGATGGCATCCTCCTTCGGGAGGTTGCCCATATACTTCGCCGACGCTTCCGTCAGCCTGAAAACACGGGTTATCATAGCTTGCAAGTTCTTTCGGGGTATAAAGATAGCAATTATTTCAGACAATCGTGCAAAACCTCGACCGGATGGAGGGCGTGGATGCCGGTCCCGTCCAGGATCTGCTGGCGGCAGGAGGTGCCCGGCGCGGCGACGATGGCGCCCGGACCCGCCTGGCGGACGGCCGGGAACAAGACCATCTCGCCGATGGCCATCGAGGTCGCATAATGCTCCTTCTCATAACCGAAGGATCCCGCCATGCCGCAGCAACCGCTCGGGATCACATGGACGGTCGCCCCGGGAATCATCCGGAGCATTTCCGCCGATTTTCCAACGCCGATGAGGGATTTCTGGTGGCAGTGTCCATGCAGCCAGATATCGGTCCGGACCTCCCGGAAAGCGTCCTGCCGGATGCGCCCGGCCTGGAATTCCCGGACCAGGAACTCGTCGAACAAGAGGCTGTTACGGCCGAGAGCCTGCGCTTCGGAGCGCATTTCCGGCGGGACGAGGTCGGGATACTCGTCCCGGAAAGACAGGATGCAAGACGGTTCGATGCCCACCAGGGGCGTGTCATCCGAAACGGTGTCCTTCAGCAGGGACACGTTCTTCACGGCAAACTTCCGCGCGAGCCGCAGGCAGCCCTTGGAAATGGCTGCGCGGCCGCTTTCCACATGTCGGGGGATTTCCACGCGATAACCCAGCCGGTTCAGGAGACGGACGAACGTCAGGCCCAGCTCGGCTTCCTGATGGTCCGTGAACTCGTCCGCGAAGAGGTAGACTTTGCGGCCATCCCGGGGCTGCGGCTCCATGGAAACGAGTTTCCGCATGCTGCAGCGGGAGAGCTTGGGGATCTGCCGGTCGGCAGAGAAGCGGACAATCCGCTTGATGAGCGTTGCGGAGGGTTTCCAGGTCGCAAAGAAATTGTACAGCGGCCGCACAGCGGCGCCCAGCGCCTCCATGGAGGCCATCCGGGCGACCATCCAGGAGCGGAACGGCGTTCCGTGACGGTCGTATTTCTGTTGCAGGATCTCGCTGCGGAGCCGCGTCATGTCCACATTGGACGGGCATTCGGAAAGACAGCCCTTGCAAGCAAGGCAGGAGTCCAGGATTTCTGAGACCGCAGGATCGCCAAAGCCGTCGCCGCGCGTCAACGCTTCGCGCAGGATGTTTGCGCGGGCGCGGGTGGAACGCAGTTCATCGCCGGATTCCTTGTAGGCGGGGCACATCGTCCCGCCAATCCGGTTGGACTTCAGGCAAGCCCCGGCTCCGTTGCACTGCTCGATGGAACACATCAGCGCATGGGCCTGCGAACGGACGCCGCTGGCGCCTTCGACCTTGCATTCATCGAAAACCGCCCGCCAGTTATACACGGTTTTCGCGTTCTCCACAACGTAGCGCTGGTCCGCCTCGAAACGGAGGCCTTCGTCCATCGGCGGCGTGTCCACGATCTTGTTCCGGTTGAACACGCCTTCCGGATCCCAGCAGCGCTTGACTTCCCGCAGGAGGGCATAGACCTCGGGTCCATACATGACCGGGATGAATTCGCCGCGGAGGCGGCCGTCGCCATGCTCGCCGCTCAGGCTCCCCTTGTGCTTGCGCACCAGGGTCGCCGTTTCGCCGGCGATGGCGCGGAACAGCCTCCGCCCTTCCCCTGTCTTGATATTCAGGATCGGACGGAGATGCAGTTCGCCTGTACTGATATGGCCGTAGAATACGCAGGAGGTGTGCAAACGCTCCAGCATCGCCCGGAAATCGCGCATATAGGCAGGCAGCCGTTCCGGCGCCACGGCGGTGTCTTCGACCACGCCGATGGGCTTGGCATCCCCTTTCATGCCGCTGAGCACGCCCAGGCCGGCTTTCCGAAGGTCCCAGACCTTGGTGACCTCGGATCCGTACACACGGGTGCAGGCATACACCAGGCCAGAGGCCTTGGCATCCTGCTCGAACGCAGCGGCTTTCGTATCGATTTCTTCCCGGCTCTCCCCCCAGAACTCGACAATCAGCAGCGCTGCCGGAAGTCCTTCCACGAACGTGGTGTTCCGTTTCAGTTCGATGTTCTGGAAACTCAGTTCCAGGATCTTGCCGTCCATCAGCTCGACGGCGGCGGGCCGGTGGCGAAGGGCGATGAGATTGGCTTCAAAACTCCCCTCCAGCGTGCCACAATGGGCACACACCACCATCTTTTCCTTCGGTGGCAGCGGGTCCAGGGAGACCGTGATTTCGGTGATGAAAGCCAAGGTTCCCTCGCTCCCCGCGAGGAGTTTGCACAGGTCGGTTTCCGGCAGGGCCTCGTCGATAGCATAGCCGCAACTTCGGCGCTTGAGGCTCTTGTCGGGGTAATTGTCTTCAATCAGCCGCCGGGTTTGAGGATTGTCCCGCCAGGTTTCCAACTGCGTCAAGATGGCATCCAGGAGCGGCCGGGCCGACCGGTACCCGGAATCCTTCACACGCGTCGTATCGAATTCGGAGCCATCGGAAAGAACCCCTTTGCAGGCGATGACATGGTCCCGCGTTCCGCCGTACACCAACGAATGCGTTCCGCAGGAATTGTTGCCGAACATACCGCCGATGCAGCACCGGTTGCTGGTGGACGTTTCCGGCGAGAACATCAGGCCGTACGGCTTCAGCGCCAGGTTCAGTTCATCGCGGACGACTCCGGGCTGCACCCGGGCCCATCGCTCTTCGGCATTGATTTCCAGAATCTTGTTCCAACCCTTGATGTCTACGACTATCCCCTTCCCCACCACCTGGCCGGCGAGTGAAGTACCGGCGGCGCGGGGAATCAGGCAGGTTCCCCGCCGCCGCGCTTCGGCGACGAGTTCCTGTACCTCCGCCACCGTCCGGGGATACGACACCCCTTCCGGCACCTCACGGTAGGCCGATGCGTCGGTCGCATAGGCCAGTCGGTGCAGGCGGTCGGTCAGGATGGCAGGCATCTACAGGGATTCCGGCTTATCGAGTTCGAAGATCTTCTCCATCAGCCGCCATTTGTCCGTGGACGGGGCGGCCGGGTCACAGCCCTGGAATTGAGCCACATAGGCCTCCCATTCGGCTTGGCGCGGGAGGGTGGCGAGGCGGGCGTTGTCGGCGACGAAATCGAAATCGTCCACCGTGTCCATGATCATGAACAGACGGGTGCCCAGGCGGTAGATCTGCATGTCCAGGATGCCGACTTCGCGGATGCCGGCCTGGATTTCCGGCCAGACGTGGGCATGGGCCTCGCAGTACTTGTCGATCATCTCCGGATCGTCCCGGAGTTCCAGGGTCTGGCAGTAACGTTTCATGGCTAGTCCCGCTTGAAGATGTCGCGCGTATAGACTTTGTCGGCGACGTCGTCGAGGGCGGCGTCGTAGCGGTTGGCGATGATGGCGTGGGACTGGGCCTTGAAGGCGGCCAGGTCGTTCACAACCCGGGAGCCGAAGAAGGTGATGCCGTCCTGCAGCGTAGGTTCGTACACGATGACCTTCGCACCCTTCGCCTTGATGCGCTTCATGATGCCCTGGATGGCGGACTGGCGGAAGTTATCGGAGCCCGTCTTCATCGTGAGGCGGTATACGCCCACGACGACTTCCTTCTCCTTCGCGGAGTCGAAGGCGCTGGACGCGGTGTAGTAACCGGCCTTTTCCAGCACACGGTCCGCGATGTAGTCCTTGCGGGTGCGGTTGGAGTCCACGATGGCCTTGATGAGGTTCTCCGGCACGTCGTTGAAGTTCGCCAGGAGCTGCTTCGTGTCCTTCGGCAGGCAGTAGCCGCCATACCCGAAACTCGGGTTGTTATAGTGCGCGCCGATGCGGGGATCCAGGCATACGCCGTCGATAATCGCCTGGGTGTCAAGCCCTTTCATTTCCGCATAGGTATCCAGTTCGTTGAAATAGGATACCCGCAGCGCCAGGTATGTGTTCGCAAACAGCTTCACGGCCTCCGCTTCGGTGGATCCCATGAACAACACCGGGACATCCTCCTTGAGGGCGCCTTCCGCAATGATATGGGCAAAGGTATGCGCAGCTTCGGCGAGATTGCCGGTCGCAGCCGGCAATGACGAACGCCCGTCATGCCCGACCTGATCGGGCATCTCATCATACCCGACGATAATCCGGGAAGGATACAGGTTGTCGTAGAGGGCCTTGGATTCGCGGAGGAACTCCGGCGCGAAGAGGATCTTCGGGACGACGACTTTCATCGTACCGTCCGCCTGGCGCTCACGGTAGGAGAACTTCTCCCGGACATTCCGGGTATAGCCCACGGGAATCGTGGACTTGATCACCATCACGGCATCCGGATTCACCTCCAGGACCAGGTCGATGACCTCTTCCACGTGCGAGGTGTCAAAGAAGTTCTTCTTGGGATCGTAGTTCGTAGGGGTGGCGATGACCACATAGTCAGCCCCGCGATAGGCCTCTCGGCCGTCCAGCGTGGCCCGCAGGTCCAGGGGCTTCTCCGCCAGGTATTTCTCCAGGAACTCGTCCGCGATGGGGCTCTGCTTGGCGTTGATTTTCTCCACCTTCTCGGGTATCACGTCCACAGCCACGACCTCGTGCTTCTGCGCGAGCAGCGTGGCAATCGATAGACCCACATAGCCGGTTCCGGCGACTGCGATTTTCATAGCTCGTTTCGGTTGTTAAAGTCTTCCATCGACGAGGTCCCGGTCCAGGAAACCCTTGACATCATAGACCACGCCGTTCTCTTTCACGAGCCCCTTCACGTCGAGTCCAGCGAATTCCCGGTGCGCGACGGCCAGGATGACGGCGTCGAACTTCTCCTCAGGGAGCTCGTTCGTCACGTCGATACCGTATTCATGCATCACGTGGTCCTTGTCGGCCCAGGGATCGTAGACCGTGATCCGGTGTGTGTATTCCTCCAGCGTGTGGTAGATATCCACGATCTTGGTGTTGCGGATGTCCGGGCAGTTCTCCTTGAAGGTGATGCCCAGGATGAGGATCCTGGCGTTCTTCACCACCACGCCCTTCTTGTTCATGCACTTGATGGTCTGGTTCGCCACGTAAGCGCCCATGCCGTCGTTCAGGCGGCGCGCATTGGACATGACGCGCGGCAGTACGCCGTACACCTGCGCCTTCTGGATCAGGTAGTAAGGGTCCACGGAGATGCAGTGGCCGCCCACCAGGCCCGGGCTGAGCTTGATGAAGTTCCACTTGGTGGAAGCCGCCTCGATCACGTCGTGCGTGTCGATGCCCATCGCGTTGAAGATCTTGGCCAGCTCGTTCATGAAGGCGATGTTCACGTCCCGCTGGGAATTCTCGATGATCTTGGAGGCCTCGGCCACGCGGATGGACGGGGCCTTGTGCGTGCCGTTCACGAGGACGGAGTTATAGACCGCGTCCACATAATCGGCAATTTCCGGCGTGGAGCCGGAGGTCACTTTCTTGATCTTCTCCACGGTGTGCTGCTTGTCGCCCGGGTTGATGCGTTCCGGGGAATAGCCCGCGAAGAAATCGACATTGAACTTGAGGCCGGAGACCTGCTCCACCACCGGGAGGCATTCTTCCTCGGTGACACCGGGATAGACGGTGCTCTCGTAGACGACGACATCGCCCCGGGAGATCACCTCGCCGACAGTCTTGGACGCGCCCCACAGGGGCTTCAGGTCCGGGCGGTTGTTTTCGTCCACCGGCGTCGGAACGGCCACGACATAGAAATTGCAGTCGCGCACCTCCTCCAGATCCGCCGTGCAGCGGAAACCGTGCTTGTCGATGGCTTCCTGCAGGAGTTCATCGGACACTTCAAGGGTGGCGTCGTGACCGGCCATGAGCGCTTCCACGCGCTGGCGGTTCATGTCAAAGCCGATGGTGGGGTATTTCGTGGAGAAGAGCCTCGCAAGCGGCAGGCCTACATAGCCGAGGCCGATCACGCAGATCCTGGTATCTTCAATCGCAGTACGTTTCATATAACCATTTCTGAATAAGCGCGCAAAGTTACGAAAAATCTCGCGTTTGCGCACGCGCGAGGGCTATAAAATGCCGTGGTAGGTCCGCTGGACCTCCTCGTAGGAGGCCAGATTGCCGATATCGTAGCGTTTGCCGGGCATTTCCCACGCATGGACCGGAGTCTGCGCGGAAAGCCAGGCGATGAAACTGCCGGGGGCATCCACGCCGCAGCCGCTGTCGATTCCCACCTTCACGAGCGGTACGTCGCTCCTGCGGTAGAAATAGAACGGCGGACAGCACCAATGGCTCTTGGGGCAGGCCGGTTTCTCTTCCATCTCCAGAATCAGGTCGTTCCCGTCGACGGTGGCGACACCGGTCTTGTGGAGCTTTTCCTCCGACGGCTCATAGTACCGCATGATGCAGGAAGTTCCTTTCTCCCGGGCATATTCCAGGAAACGGACCAGGCTGAAATCCAGCACGTTATCTCCGGCAATCACCAGCAGGTCATCGTCCAGTCCCAGTGTGTCGATGGCGAACTGGATGTCGCGAACGGCCCCGAGCCGGGTCTCGTTCGACGACGTGCCGTCGTCCAGGACGGTGATAGATGCCCGATCCGGTCGGGCATGACGACCGACGTCATTCCCGGCTTGACCGGGAATCTCTTTCGCCCAGTCTTCGAAGATCGGGGCGAACTTATGGTTGGAGATGACCACATACTGGTCGACCAGGCCGGCGGTGTCGATATCATCGATAAGCCAGTCCAGGATGGTCTTCTCCCCTACCTTCAGGAGGGGTTTCGGGAAGTTCTCGGTAAGCGGGTAGAGCCGCGTGGCATAGCCGGCGGCGAGGATCAGGCATTTCATAAGTTCAGTCCATCAGCGCTGTCACAGATATAGACGCCGTATTTGTCGGCCAGACGCGGGAAATCCTTCAGATAGGCCGCGCTCACCTTTTCGGCGATGGTATCGGCATAGGCCGGGTCGATGAGGGCCATGCAACAGCCCTTGAAGCCGGCGCCGGAAAAACGGCCGCCGTAGATGCCTTCCGTCTCCCGCATGATCTCGTACAGGCGGATCTGTTCCGGGGCGCCGGATTCCCAATTGTGGATGCTGCTCCAGCCGGATTCGAAGGAGAGACGGCCATAGGTTTCGATGTCGCCGCGGCGCCAGGCCTCGGCACCTTTCTCCACCCGTTCGAACTCGGTGTACCAATGCTCGCAACGCTTGCGCCACGGTTCCGGCAGCCAGTCCTTGTATGCCTCGTACACCTCCCGGGGAACGTTCCGGGCCATCGCATCCTTGAACTTGCCATATTCCATCCCGGCATAGGCCTGAAGGGCATAGACACCGCTGCGGAGTTCATCGACCCGCATGTTGTACTTGGACCCGGCGAGGCTGTGCTCCAGTCCGGAGAAGAAGATGGCGATCCGGTAAGGCTTCATGTCCGGATGCTCCGGAATCAGCTCATACTGGCCGTCTTTCGTATCCAGGTACAGCAGGTGGTGCGCCTTGCTGAGCACCTCGCAGCTCTGGTCCAGCTTGCCCACGGACACGCCCACGTAGTTCAGTTCCGCATCATAGGCCAGGTCGATGAGTTCCTGGGCGCTCAACCGGATGCCGTTCACGCGGCAGAGGGCCGTCAGGAAAGCGATGATCACGGCCGCGGAAGAAGAGAGGCCGCCGATGGGCAGCGTACCCTCGATGACGCCGCAGATGCCGACCTTCAGCCGATGCTCGCGCTCCAGCGAGAGGGTGGCGCCGCGGAGATAATCGGCCCAGTCCCCTTCCTTCCGGGGCGGGACGTTCTCGATGTGCCACTGCGCCCGCTTGGGGAACTGGATGGAGGACATCTCCACTACCCCGTTCTGCTTGGCCGCATACACGATGTGGATGCCCTTGTCGATCGCAAGGCCGGTGATTTTTCCGAGGTTGTGGTCGGAATGGGCCCCGATGGGGCAGATGCGGTAGGGACAGAAGGCGATGCCGTCGTAGTCCCGGCCGTAGGTTTCGTAGAATCGGTCTTCGCAGCGCATGTTATTTCAAGGGGTTAAGGTCGCTCTGGTACCATTCGATGAACTTGCCGATGCCCTCGTGGAGCCGCACGACGGGCTTGTAGCCGATCTCCGCCTCAAGCTTGGCGGTGTCAGCATTGGTCTGGTAGACGTCGCCGGGCTGCATGGGCAGGAACTCCTTCTTCGCCTCCACGCCGAGCGCCTGCTCGATCTCGGAGATGAAGTCCATCAGTTTCACGGGATGGGAACAGCCTATGTTGTAGACCCGATACCGCAAGCCGTTCGCGTCCGGCTCCGGCAGATGGTCCAGACAGCCGATGGTGCCGGCGACGATGTCGTCGATGAAGGTGAAGTCGCGGATCATGTCGCCGTGGTTGAAGACCTTGATGGTCTCCCCCTTCGAGATGGCGCTCGCGAACAGCATCGGCGCCATGTCCGGCCGTCCCCAGGGCCCATAGACGGTGAAATACCGCAGGCCCGTCATCGCGATGCCGTACAGCTTGCAGTAGCTGTGGGCCATGAGCTCGTTGGATTTCTTGGTGGCGGCGTACAGGGAAACGGGATTGTCGACCTTGTCATCCTCGCTGTACGGCACCTTGGCGTTCATACCGTAAACGCTGGAAGAAGAAGCATATACAAGATGCTTCACCCCGAAGTTCCGGCAGGCCTCGAGGATGTTCAGGAACCCAACCAGGTTGCTCTGCAGATACGCATACGGGTTCGTGATGCTGTACCGCACTCCCGCCTGCGCGGCAAGGTTCACGACCTTGTCGAACTTCTCCGCCGCGAACAGCCGGTCGATCGCCTCCTTGTCGGCCAGGTCCATCTTCCGGACCTCCAGCCCGAAGGCCTTGCACCGGCCTTCCTTCAAACGGATATCGTAATAATCGTTGTAATTGTCGATTCCGACCACCTCATCCCCGCGCTCCTTGAGCGTGTACATGAGCTTGGAACCGATAAAACCGGCCGCGCCGGTCACGAGTACTTTCATAGACAGCAGTTAATTACCACCCTACATAAACTGGCCTTGTGACAGGAAGGCGTTCGCCGGTGAAGGTGAGGAGGCCGGTGGAGGCATCGCGGGCGTAGACTTCGACGGAGTCGTTGTCGCGGCAGCAGACGAGGACGTAGCGGCCGTTGGGGGTGATGTTGAAGTTGCGCGGATGGGGGCCGGTGGCCGTGTAGCCGACGTAGTTCAGGAGGCCGCCGGGGCCGACTTCGAAGACGACGATGCCGTCGCCGCGGAGGCGGAGGGAGGCGTACAGGAACTTGCCGTCGGGCGAGAAATGGATATCCGCGGCGCCGCGGGCGTCCATGCGGTCGGCCTTGATGACCTGCTTTTCGGTCAGGTTCCCATCGGCATAGTCAAAGACAGTGATGTCGCCGGAGAGCTCACCGATTACATACAGGTGCTGGCCGGAGCCGTCGAACAGCAGGTGCCGCGGACCGTAGTCGGAATGCAGGGTAGCGGCGCGGCAATAGTTCCGCACTCCCCCGGCATAGACGCCCAGACGGCCGATTTCGTCGGCACTGAACTCACTGAAGAAGAGATGCTTGCCGTCCGGGGAGAAGATGGCACAATGCACATGCGGCGCCTCCTGACGGGAAAGGTCGGGACCGCCGATGCCCGAAACGAGCAGCGAGTCGAGCGGGGCGATACTTCCGTCCTCGCGCAGACGATAGGTCGCCAGCGTGCCGCCGGAATAGTTGGCGACGGCGAGGAAAGTGCCGTTGGTGGAGACGTAGCAGGGGTCTTCGCCGCGTTCGGGAACGCCAGTAGGCTGAGAGTTGATGAATTCGAAACCGTTGCCGCCCCAGCGCCAAGCCCAGACGGAAGCACGAGTGTCGGGCATCTCGGAGACGGCGTACACCTTGTTGCCATGGACCGTCAGATAGGACGGGTTGGGCATTTCTGCCTTGGCAACGGGTCCCTCTCCGACGAACTTGCCGGCCCGCTGGTCAAAATCATAGGCATAGAACCCGTCGGAGTAGGTTCCCACAAACAAGTTCAGCAAGTCGGGGCCCGTGCAGGAAGCCATCATCAGGGCCATCAACAGAAGGAAAAGATATCTGCGCATAGAATCAAGCCAAATCCAGCAAATACTGCCCATACTGATTCTTCCGCATCGGGAAAGCGACTTCGTGCAGTTTTTCCTTGGAAATCCAGCCGTTCCGGTAGGCGATTTCCTCCAGACAGGCGATCTTGAGGCCCTGTCGTTTTTCGATGACCTCGATATAGGTCGATGCTTCCGCGAGGGACTCGTGGGTACCGGTGTCCAGCCAGGCGAAACCACGGCCGAGCGTCTGCACGAGCAGCTCGCCGTCGGCCAGGAAGGCCTGGTTCACCGAAGTGATTTCCAGTTCGCCGCGGGCGGAAGGCTTCACTGCCGCGGCCACATCGACCACCTTATTGGGATAGAAATACAGGCCCGTCACGGCGTAGTTGGACTTGGGATGGGCCGGCTTCTCCTCGATGGAGATGCACTTGCCATCTGCATCGAATTCCGCCACGCCGTAGCGTTCCGGATCGGATACCCAGTAGCCGAAGACAGTCGCCATTCCACGGTCCGCATCGGCGACGGCCTGCCGCAGCTGCGCTTCGAACCCGGATCCATGGAAGATATTGTCACCCAGCACCATACAGGCAGTATCATCCCCGATGAACTCCCGGCCGATGATGAAGGCCTGGGCGAGACCGTCCGGGGACGGCTGCTCCGCATAGGAGAACTTCACCCCGAAATCCGAACCGTCCCCGAGCAGCCGCTCGAAGCCCGGAAGGTCGTGGGGCGTGGAGATGATGAGGATATCCCGGATGCCCGCCAGCAGAAGCACGGACACCGGATAGTAGATCATCGGCTTGTCATAAATCGGCAGGAGCTGCTTGGACACTCCCTTCGTGATCGGATACAGGCGGGTACCACTGCCGCCGGCTAGGACGATACCTTTCATAATTGAAGCGTTAAACAAACAAATATAAGAAAAAACACTAACTTTGTCTTACGCCACGCCCGTTTTTATGCTGAACATCATCAAGACCGCCACCAAGGAATCCCTGTTCTACAAGCTGCCTACGCTTGTGGGAGACATCCTGATCCAGGTGGGGGTCCTCGTTTTCCTGCTGTACGGGACGGACATGGTCCGCGAGAACAACCTGCGCCTATATGAGCAACAAGGTTCGTGGTTTCTCCTGGTAATCAGCGCCATCGCATCTTCGTGGATCCTCGGCATCAAGATCAACGAGCGGGAGCGCGGCCCCGTGAATATCGCCAACCGGGCCATCATGGACGCTGCTGTCACCTTCATCCTGTACAACGGGCTGATGGCCCTCATCTACGAACTCGTCCTGCAGGGCAAGCTCCTGGGCCTGCAAGCTGTCCTGACGGGATTCCTCTATGCCCTCTGGCACCTGCTGGTGCGCAAGTTCATCAGATGGTACCGCAGCAAGGGCGCCAACAATTATACCGTGGTCCTGGTCGGATCGGACCCCAACATTCTCCAGGTATGCCAGTCTCTGAACGGCCCCGATTCCGAACTGGGTTACGACGTACTCGGGATGTTCACCTCCCATCCCGATGAGATCCCGGAAGGTGTCACGAACCTGGGCTTGCCCGAGCGTGCCATCCAGTACGTGGAGGACAATCACGCCCTGCTGAAGGAAGTGTATTGTTCCCTGAATCCCGCCACGGAAACGGCCTTTGTGAACAGGCTGGTTGCCGTCTGCGAGAACCGGATGGTCCGCTTCACCTATGTCCCTGACATGGAGGGGTATCCCAAACGGAAAATGAACATTTCGCAACTTGGGAGCGTCAATGTCATCAGTCTCCACGAAGAGCCGCTGAACAAACCGCTTGCCAAGTTCATCAAACGTGGAGGGGATATCGTGTTTTCCGGTCTCTTCCTCCTTACGTTATTCCCTTTCATCTGGCTCGTATGTGCCATCGGCATCAAGCTTTCCTCCCCCGGCCCCGTGTTCTTCAAGCAGAAACGGACCGGATACGAGGGGAAGGAATTCTGGTGCTACAAGTTCCGGTCGATGCACGCGAGCGCGGACTCGGACACCAAACAGGCCGTCCTGGGAGACAGCCGTGTGTTCCCTTTCGGAAAATTCCTTCGCCGCAGTTCCATCGACGAATTACCGCAGTTCCTCAATGTCATCCGGGGTGACATGTCGGTCGTGGGTCCTCGTCCGCACATGCTCCATCACACGGACATCTATTCCGAGCTCATCGGCGACTACATGATCCGCCATCTGGCGAAACCGGGCATCACCGGCTGGGCCCAGGTGAACGGCTGCCGCGGCGAAACCAAAGAACTCTCCGAGATGAAGGACCGCGTGGAAAAGGACATTTGGTACATCGAACACTGGTCGGTGGAACTGGATATCTCCATCATCCTGACAACCCTCTGGCAGTTGGTCCGGCACAAGGACGAAAAAGCGTATTAGCCGATGAGAATCAACGACTTGACGCTGGTCCGCTCCCGGGCTGAGATGGCGGGATGGCCCGATGGGAAATTCCTCATCGACACGGTCAATGCGCACTCTTTCGTGGTTGCGCAAAAGGACGCGGCTTTCGCGGATGCGCTTCTATCGGCAGACGCCCTCCTTCCCGACGGCATATCCATCGTGAAGGCCTGCCGGTGGCTCAAGATGCAATCCGCGCCGGTCGAAAAGATCGCCGGCGCGGATTTATTCGCGTATGAGATGGGAAAACTGGAAGAGAAAGGAGGGATTTGTTTCTTTCTCGGCAGCAGCCCGGATGTGCTGGCCCGGATTGAAGAGAGGGCGGCGGAGGTTTATCCGCATATCCGCGTCATCACGTATTCACCGCCCTATAAACCGGTTTTCTCGGCCGAAGATAACCAAGCGATGGTCGAGGCGATCAATGCTGCGCATCCCGATCTCCTCTGGGTGGGCATGACCGCTCCCAAGCAGGAGAAATGGCTCCATGAGCACTGGGCGGAACTCGACATCCACGGCCATGCGGGAGCCATCGGTGCCGTCTTCGACTTCTTCGCCGGGACCGTGAAACGGGCGCCGCAGAAGTGGATTGACCTGGGCCTCGAATGGCTGTACCGACTGTTCCGGGAACCGCGCCGCACCTGGCGGCGCTATCTCATCGACAATCCCCGATTCCTTTGGCTGGTCCTGCAGGAAAAACTATCCAAATAGTTCCTGCTCAACGATGTAGCACAGGATATGCCCGATGAGCGTCTGGCACTCCTGGATGCGCGGCGTCACGGTGGACGGAACATGGATCACATAGTCGTAATCGTCCATCGGACAAGGGTTTGCACCCACGATGGCGACCGACTTGATGCCCTTTTCCTTACAGGCGGCGAGCGCATTCACCAGGTTCGGCGACTTCCCGGACGTGGAAATGCCGATGAACACGTCCCCAGCGCACCCTTGCGCTTCCACCTGACGGGCAAAGAGCCGGTCAAAGCCGTAGTCATTGCCGACGGCGGTGATGATTGACGTGTCCGTAGACAATGACAGCGCCGCCAGCCCCGGCCGGTCGAAGGTGAACTTGTTCACCAGCTCCCCGGCCATGTGCTGCGCATCGGCCGCGCTCCCGCCGTTCCCGGCCCACATGGTCTTGTGGCCGGCGCGGTAGGCGGCGATCATCAAATCAGCTACCTTGGCAACCTGCTCCATCAGGGATTCGTCGGAGAGCAGGATCTGCTTTACACGAATGGATTCGGCAATTTGCGCCTTGATTGTATCTGTTTTATTCATAATGAGTTGATTTCTTTCAGCAAAGCTTGGATGCAAGTTTCGAACCGATAAGGCAGGAGATTCTCCCGCAGACATAGCGGCCGGTTCAAAGGGACATCCTCCAAAAGCCGGCCGAGGCCGTCGGTCAGACTCGTCACGTCCGACGGTTCGAAGACAAAGCCGTTTACCCCTTCCCGGACCAAGTCCTTCGAACCCGCCCGGTTGGAAACGGCCACTTTCGCTCCCGCCATCAGCGCCTCGCCCGTCACGGCACCGTAAGCCTCTTGGGTACTGGGAAGGACCAGAATGTCGATCAGGTTGTACCAGGCGAGAAGTTCATCTCTTGAAAGCATGCCGGTAAACAGCGCGTCCGGAGCCAGGGGCCGCAATGCGTCCCGGCCCGGTCCGTCTCCGATAATTACTAGCTGCGCCTGTCCCCTCAGCGGCTCGAAGGCACGGAAAAGAGTCGGGATGTTCTTCAGCCCGGCCAGCCTTCCCACGAATGCTACAATCGGCTTTTCCGTCGGTCTCGTTTTCTGCGAAAGTGGCAGCACGCGTTCCAGTTCGGGACGAACCCTGCGCTCGTCGGAGATGATGGGCATGAAAAGCCCTTTCCCGAAATGGTTCTGGTACCAGCCGGCCACTTCCGGACTATGCAGGATAATCTCATCCAGCAGGCGCGGGACAAAGTGCCGGGCGAGCCGGTGTTTCCACCCGAAATCGTTGCCGTGGATCATGTCAAGGCTGTCATCGCAAAAGGATACTACTTTGAAACCGAATCGTTTCCGAAGAGATATCGCTCGTAAGGCAGCCAGGGAGAATTCGGGGACAAAAACCAAAGAGGGCCGGTATCTTTCAATCAAGGATTGTATATCCCTCAAAGCCCATCGATGCATGGGGATGTCCCTCGCATCCTTGCCTGGAACCTGGAAACAGATTTCACAGTCCAGTTCCCGGAACAAAGCCCTGCACAAATCTGCCCTGTAAGCAGCCGGGATGTTGGAGAAATACAAGTTACGCATCGGCCAAAATGCTTACGATCCTCTTTTCAAACTGTTCCAAAGAAAACTTCTCCCGGTAGCGGTCATAGCCTGCCCGGCCCATCGAATGACGGAGTTCAGGATTGGAAAGAAGACGCCCAACCCGCTCGGACAAGGCCTGAACATCGCCGGGAGCCACCAGGAATCCATTTTCTCCTTCCACCACCAAATCCGGGACCGATCCAACCGGCGTCGCCACGACAGGGAGCCTGGCACTCACCGCTTCCGCGGCAACCAGACCGAATGCTTCCCTATAGGAAGGGAATACGAAGACATCGGCACGGGAAAAGAGAGCGGATTTATCTGGGCCATAAGCGGCACCATGATACAAGACTCTATCCTCTAAGCCTGATGCCCTCAGAAGTGCTTCCAAACCCTCTCTGTCCAATTCAGCCGTCTCTCCACCTGCAATATCAGCCCGGAAAGAAAAACCCTTCTCCTTCAAGATCCCGCAAGCACCGACAAAGTCGAAAATCCCCTTGGAACGGAGGAGGTTGGATAAAAAGAGTATCGTCGGAACCGGGGAATCCGGCACCACGGGAAGGGGCATTTCCGCGACGCCGTTCGGGCACACGAAAACCCGTTCCAATGGAACGTATTTCCGGATATCCGGATAGAGTCTTTCGGAGAGCAGAATCACCTTAATATCTGAGAAGAATCTGGAATAGAGATGGTTATCCAACCATCGACCTTGGTGATCGCTCACGCCTGCATTGTGCATATGGGCGATGACACGGCACCCTTCCCGCTTCAGCATCCTGACTAGGACATAATCCTTCAGGAAACCCGGACGTTTGGAGGTCGGGGTCACATAGACCAGGTCCGGATTCCATTCCCGGACCGTCTTCCGAACTTCCCGGAGAAGGTGGAAAAGAAAAGCCACTTTCCGGAAGGAAAAACGTTCAATCTCTCCCAGCGTCCTTGACGCAGACAAATTGATGAAGCGGGTATCGAAAGAATCCGCAACCTGGCGGCTGTCCCGGATCTGCGCACCCACCATCGACGCTCCATGGAAGGGCGGCGGAAGATGCAGGATGAACAGGATGCGTTTGCAGTCAGTCACGGTTCTCGAAGCGATTTTCTCCATTGACGATATTCCCTGACCAGGCAGAAATAAAGACTAAGCATGGAACAGATTCATCAAACGGGTCCAGGCCCGCAGAGGCAGACTGTGGTAATGCAAGGCACATCGGCGGATAGATGGGATCACTCTCACATCGGCGGGCAGCTTAAAAGAGCGCCGTGCCATAGGGGCCATCCGAAATCGGAAACGGTTAAAAGCGTAGCAATGGGTTCCTTCCCCATTGAAACCCGTTGACGGGTCCACCAGCGATTCTATCGGGAACAAGGATACCTTTGCTTGCAAGAACTGGCTGAAACAGAAACGGATGGCCCAGGAACTGTTCTTTCCTTCCATCCACTCGCGAAGCATATGGGCGCAATCGGATCCACCCCAGCGATTGAAGGCAAAGCCGTACTTCTGCAATGATGCCGGCGATGGATTCCAGTCCACCGACAGCCAGCGATCTTTCCAAGTCGCCCATCCCCAAGAGGAACTGCGGGGACAGAAATATGCATCATACCCATACCCGGAGGGAATCCGGACCTCGCTGGAATAACCGCATATGGAGAACACTTCAGGGACATCCCGGTACCGTTCCAATCCGGCGTTCAAATAAGTCAGGAAGCCGGGATGCGTCATCAGGTCATCCTCCAGGACAATGACGGAATCAAAAGCGTCAAACACCTGTTCAACCCCCGAAATAACGGATGTCGCCAAACCACGGTTCACATCAGAGCAGACGATATCCACACTCCTAAACCCCCGGGCGGCCCGGGCCACCTCCCGCACAGCTGCCACCTTTTCTGCATCATCCTCGCTTCTGGGGCCATCCAAGCGGATGAAAAGAGACGTCTCGGAAGCCAAGTCATTTGCCGCCAAGGACTCCAGCGACGCATGTAGGGTGTCAGGACGATTGAAGGCGAAAAGGATTACGGGCGCCGGCATAGATCACGGAACTGTTTGAGGTGGAAATAGAGCGGGAAACAACGGTTCATCAACCTGATTTCGGTTTTATGACGAGTGTAGTGGACGATGGGCAAAGGAAGGACCGCGTCCAGTCCGGCTTCCTTATGAAGCGCAGACGGTGAATATCCGGCCGGTGCCGCCCGACGGATCATTTCCAGGATAATACTCCGGCAGGTAGATGCATATAAGGCCGGATCAACGACCCTCTCCGACGCCGCCGCAAGAGCCCAGGATGCTTTCTTGAAATAGTCCGGATCCATCTTCCGAGAGACGCTGTCCGGACGCTCCATGACTTGATAGAACGGAATGTCCAGGAACTGGACGCTCCCGCAGGCGGACAGACAGGCAGACATGAAGACCAAGTCCTCGGAAAGGGGTATCCCTTCGGCAAAAGAGAGCCCCGAATCACTTAAGAAGCGTCTCCGAAAGGCACAACCCCAGACACTCCCCCGCAGATAACCGCTCCGGATTACATCCTGTTTCGAGCAGACCGTCCGATCGGCAAATAGCCGGTGCCAGGGGTATTTCTCCGCGGTCGGCCCGAAACTCCGCATCACGACAATATCGGGAGTCGCGGAAGCCAAAGCATCAGAAAGACGACTGAGGGCTCCGTCCATTAGCTTGTCGTCGGAATCCAGGAATACAATGTATTCGCCTTGTGCCCGCACAAGTGCTACATTCCGGGCTGCGGACACGCCCCGGTTTGGCTGACGGACCAAGATGACATCCGGAAAGCCCTCGACAAGAGATGCCGTTCCATCCGTGGAACCGTCATCTACAACGATTATTTCAGCGTCGGCACCCGTAATCGATTGCAAGCATTCGGCCAGGGTATCGGAGGCATTCCAGGCGGGAACGAGGACGGAGATGGTCATCTACTCCTAATTATTTGATTATTTGACAAAAGACTGCCAGGATCGTCTTTCCGGATGTAAAGCCGCATCCGGCCGTCACAAACGTTGTCATATATCTTGTTCCCAACATTGGGGCAGGTAATCTTGCTTTTGGGTTTGCGTCCGACCCGAAAGCAACGACGGAGATCGATGCTGTAGCCGTTCAAGATACGAAATACGCGGTTGCCGGTAATTTCCACGTTGACAGTTCCATCGTCAGCAAAGATACCCCGGTTCCCATGCGGGCCCTGGATGTCGTGGATATGGTTGTTCCTGATGAGGGCCCGGGTGTTAATCGTACTGACATAGATGGCACCTGCATCGATCAGGGCACGAGGAACTCCCCGCCGGAATGCAGGAGACATGCATATCTCATTCTTTTCGACTACTCCGGAGGTTCCGAATCGGTCCGGTTGCGTGTAATGGATACCCACACTGACAGCCGAATAGGAGAAATCCTCAATATAGTTCTCCGCAATCCGATAATCCTTTGCCAGGCAATGGATGACCGGGGCATTGGTCATCATCAAGCCGTTGTCAAGAAAGCGATTGCGTTCAATGCGGACATTCTGTCCGCCCTCCCCGATTTCAATGCAGGAGAGATAGTTATTCTTAAAAAGACAGCCTTTCACCAGCAAATGGTCCGTTTCCTCGGAACAAATGACCGAAGAACGAATTCCGGAGAAGTTGCATCCAATAATCTGCACGCTTCCGGCTCCCAGCCGGTCAATACGAACCAAAGGTTCCCCTTGCTTGTTCCCCAGGAAAGAGGGGCCTTCGATGGATAGGCTTTTCAACTTCGAATCGGTGACGGTCAAGAATGCAGAAACGCCGCAAGCATGTAAATCTGTCCGGACGGGTGGATGGCAGAGGATACACCGGGGCAGACAACGGCCAAACCGGAGTTCCGACCACATGGCCGTCCCGTAATCCTGATCCTTTCGGAAAAACAGCCAACCCCGACGGATCTTCTCGACCGGATAAACCGCACCCTTGAACCACTGGGAAAGGATGATATGACATCCTTCCATCTCCTCCTCGCTATGGTCCGCTTCATCCAAACGAATCATATACAGCCCGCGGCTGAAAGGCACCGGAAGCGGCCAGCTGCCGGCTTTCCGAACTTGTTCCCGGACATCGACAGGTTCCTGGGTGGACAAATCCACATAGCCTTTGTCCAGATGATACTCCCGCCCGGTTGAGATAGCAACCAGGACAGCCCCCTTGCCCGAAATGCGCAGATGAAAATCTGGACGTTCCATACCATCGAGGATCAGATGGTTTTCCCGGAAAAAGTAGATACCGGGCAAAAGCCGGACATCCGCCAAGGTATCGCTCGATGAAAGGGCTGCCTCGACGGAATGCTGAAGCAGGTCGAAGTCGGCCTGGTTCCTCACCACAATCCGGTTTCCGTAAAGCATGGCGGGGACCAGGATCAAGAGCAGCAGGACAAAATACTTTTTCATCGTACGATTGAATGGTATCGACGGATATGCTGTCTCTCCCTTAGGCGCTCCTTCTGTTTCTTCGCGGCATAGAATTCCGCATCCGAATAAAACAGGTAGAAATACAGGCAAAGCCAGAGGCTGTAACGTACGTTCAGGAAATAAGCAATGGTCATCGCGCTCACGAGGATAAACAAGGCATTGGCACGGACCACGTAAGAATGGTTCCTGAACAATCCCCGAATCACATAGACGAGTACCGTCAGGGTCGGAATAATGCCGAACTGATGCCAGAAACCAATCAGTCCCAGGTCGGAATGATAGATACCTTCCATCTGGAGCTGCTCTACGATGGGATGGACATGGCCGGATACAAAGCCGTTACCCCATAGATAGGATGGCCAACCATTCACCCCGGAGACGAAGTAACCAAAGGCTTTCACGCGGTTGTATTCTGGATTAGTCAGATTACCAACCGTTTCTTCGAACAAGCTGGAAACATAGGTGAAGGCAGCCAGGATGAACATGGCGAAGAATAATCCAATTATCACTTCCGCCGCCAATCGGCGACTGGCTTTCTTTTCGAACAGGACTACGAAGACGATCACGGCCACAGCCGCCAATAACATGGTGCGGCTCTGGATCAGGAAAATAACGAGGAAGATGAACAATGAAAGCAGGGCCCATTTCACTTTGTTTTTCCTGTTACGGAAATCGTTCAAGGCATAGATCAGCGCGGGGGCCAGAAACTGGTCGCCTGGTAATCGGTGGGTTAGGTCACCCGAATCCATGAAGTCGCTCCCCTCCGACACGACCACCCAGTCCGGATGAATGAACGTTCCCCACAAAAGTGCGATGAAATAGATGAATGAAAAGATATACAATGCCCGTTTGATTTCGGTATCTGTGGGACGGATGGACAGCAGGACTGGATAAACCAGATAACCGGCAAACTGACGGTAAACGACGATGGAATGGTATAGATGCTGTCCATAGTACAAATAGGCCGGAATAAAGGAAATGAGGATGCCTGCAAGAATCCACCACATCGGTTTCAACTTCGGGAAAATGCCGTAGCGTATCTGAAACCCGAGATTCCGGATGTAGATTACCGCGACAGCGAGCATATAGAACGTATAAGTTCCATTACCGCTGAATACTGGAGCGAAAGGAGTAAAGTCGAACAGGCTGACGGATACGAGGATCAGGATCAGGATGTCTATGCTGACATGAACCCTGGGAAGAGCTTTCCTATACGATCTCAAATCCATCTCATCGCATTCTGAGTCCCGCAAAAGCCCCTTTCGCCAGATACCATCCGAAACGCCGACAATCCTTTCCTTTACCGTGCATCAGCGCGGAGCGGACTTCATCTAGGCCCCGGTAGACCCTATAAAAAAAAACGACGGCCGCACGCCAGTTCGAGTAGTATTTCCGGGCAATGTATACCGGATTCCTGCCCATATAATAAGCGGCATTCAAACTGCGGACTTTTCTCCCGCCGGGATTGACATGCTGATGCCAGGCCTGCGCCGAAGTCGTCGCCCCAAGCCGAAAACCGAGACGGGCGATCCGGATACCCATATCGATCTCGTCGGCATACATCATCAGAGCTTCGTCTTGGAAGCCAAACTGCTCATACATGTTCCTCTTGGCGAGGACAATGCCGGCAGGAAGGGCCGTGACGAATCTATTCTGCATCCCAAGTTCCCGAAGCGGCCTGTCCACTTCGTTATGGACAAAATTCAAGTTCTTCGGATCGATTGTGCAGCCGAGACAGTCGACGATGTCAGAATCCTTTTTGAGAAGTACCGGGGAGACCATAGCAAGGTCCGGTTCACTGAAAAGGAATCCGTACAATTCTCCCAAAGCTCGGGGAGAGAGTCGGATATCATTGACTATCTGCGCGATGGCATCCACCTCCGGATAGCGTAGGATTTCTCGCAATGCAAGGTTGTAGGAAGCCATCATATTCGATGTCGGGCTCCGGAGGACAAGTGAATCCGGGAACATTTTCCGAAGCTTTTCCGTATCTTCCGGATCACCGTTATTGACGATGACGTGGAGATAGATTTCACCCTTGTAGCCATCATAATACTGCTTCCAAGCATCAGCTCGAAACCATTCACGGCAGAACAGGGTGATGGTTGCTATCGTCATCGTCCAATCAGTTTCTTGCACAGTTTCCGAACCCGATCACGGTGTGCCAGAACCTGACGGCGGTCCATATAGATTCTTCCGAAAAACTCCCGGTTACGCCGCCATGCCGACTCCAGGGGCTGCTGGAAGATGGCGAGAAGCCAGGATTCCAGACGGGCCAGTTCCTCCTCGATGGAAGGGACTCCGGGAAGCAACGCCGGCTCCCTAAGGACAGACAGGTAGAGATCGTCATCCCGGTCCAATTCTTGGACCCGGAGAAGCGCATCATCCAGTGATCCATAGTCGGAAACACATACAAAGGCTTTGGTATTGAATACTTTGCCAATATCCGGATCGCCCCAGTAGATAGGAACGGTCCGCGCCGACAGGGCCTGGACCAGTTTTTCCGTGGTATAGCCGGAGTGGGCGCCGTTCTCGAAACAAAGGGAGAACTTGTGCCGGCTTTCGAAGGCATATTTGTCGGACACAGGACCACCGACGTTGTTCAAGAATTTTCCACCAGAATCGACATTCTTGTATTCGCATAGTTTCCGGAACGCTTCATTCCGGTACGGGTTCAGAGGATTACTCACGACAAAACTACAGAAATCAGGTTTCTCCCTAGCGAGGTCCCAACCCTTCTTCAGTTCGTGCTTATGGACCATCCTGTCCAGCATTTCCCGCTCATAGAACATATACAGGGGCATCCGGATAAACCGGTCGCCGAATACCATCCAGTCAAAGCCGATTGCATAGTCGCAGGCATTGAAATCCGGCGACACATTCTCGCCCGTATGGAAAATCTTGACGCAGCGGTCAGGAACTGCCCAGTGGGATTCTCCCATCGCTGAGAAGAAAACGTAATCCGCGTCCTCGCAGACTTCTACATCAAAGTGCCTGTCAAGGATCTGCTTGACTAGATAGGAGTCTCCGGAAGGGGCAAATCCGCTCCAATAATCCATAAACCGAACTTTGATTTTCCGCTTCGTTTCCATAGTCAACGTTTCTTGACTCGGGCGGCCAATTGACGGATTGTCTCCAGAACCACGGTGTCCTTGAAAACAAAACAGGACGCAACGATGAAATAACATACCGTTATACCTGACGAGAGCGCCAGGCGGAAGTAGGATTTCTCGATATCCAGCGAACTGGTCATAGCCAGTATCGGCAACAAAGGGAGATAGAAAAAGAGCATCTGGAGAACTTTTTTCACCGGAAAAACGATTCCATCCTTTCCAAATACCGCCAGACAAGCGGCGATACAAACGGCCAGTTCGGCGCAAAGCCATACGACAGCGGAACCACTCGCCCCCATCCTGCCTATAAGCAGCAGATTCAGCAGAATTCCCACGGCTGCACCGATGGAAGAATTGATGAAAATGCTCCTGTCGCTTTTCATCGGCATCAAGATTTGCATGATCAGAATCTGATCCATCCCGGCAACCAGAATCATTGGTGAAACGATCCGCATGGGCAGGATGGCCCCTTCGTAGCCGGCTCCGGAAAAGACACGGACGATATCCAGCGCCTCTGTCTGCATCAAGAAGACAGCAGGGATTCCAACCAGAAAAAGAATGTTGAACGCCTTTCCTACATACGTACGGAATTCATCCATCCGCCCTTCCGTCAATACGGCGCTCATACGCGGAAGCATCACAGCGGCGAAAGCAGAGATCAATGCCGTTGTGATTGTCAGTATTTTGGTTGCCGTCGTGTAGTAGCCGACCTGAACAGTGCCCTGAATGAATCCTAAATAGATTACGTTGAAAGACGAATACATGGATGTCAGAACGAAGTTCAGTCCCAAAAGAAAGTAAGGTCCGGCAAAACGTCTGAGATCCAGGCCCTTTGTCGAAAAAGACACGGTATGACGAGCGAAAAGGACGTTGACAGCGGTATTAGCAACGACTGTCAGCGTCAGAAGCAGATAGTAGATACCGTAGTCTTCCGGTTTCCGGACAAGTAGAAACACGGCCGCAACATACAGTGTCTTGATGGCAATTGACCGGTCTGTGATGTACTTGAACTCTTCAATGCCTCGAAAATACCATTCCAGACTAAGACTATGGGCAACCAGTTTGGCAACACCCAGGAACAGCAGTTTCCGGTAAGAAGCAAATGAAGGGACGACGAAGATGGCTACCGTCAGTAGCAGGGCGGCTGTCAGCGTCGTCAAACCATTCAACGCAAGTAAGCCTGAGAAAACTTCATTCCTCCCCTTTCCCCCGCTCCGGACCGCTGCAATTTCCCGAACACCCAGGACGGAAATGCCCATCGTCGAAAGCACAACGAACCAGTTGACGATGTTGTCCACGAAATTGCAGACGCCTATATTCGACACCCCCAGCACCCTGGACACATAGGGATACGTAATCAGGGGAAAGAGGTAGTTGGCCAGCGTCAGGAGCGCGCTGTAGAAAAAGTTCTTCTTCAGGTTGGCCATTTATCGGCCCTTATACATCTCCTCGTAATACTTCTGATACTCCCCGCTCGTGACGTTGTCCAACCAGTCTTGGTTTTCCAGGTACCAGCGGATGGTCTTCTCGATGCCTTCTTCGAACTGCAACGACGGCTCCCAGCCCAGCTCACGCTGGAGTTTGGTGCTGTCGATGGCGTAGCGGAGGTCGTGGCCGGCGCGGTCGGTCACGAAGGTGATGAGGTCCTCGTCGGCGCCTTCCGGACGGCCCAGGAGGCGGTCGGTGACGCGGATGAGGGTCTTCACGATGTCGATGTTCTTCCACTCGTTGAAGCCGCCGATGTTGTAGGTCTCGGCGACCTTTCCTTCATGGAAGATCAGGTCGATGGCGCGGGCGTGGTCCTCCACGTACAGCCAGTCGCGCACGTTCTCGCCCTTCCCGTAGACGGGCAGGGGCTTCCGATGGCGGATGTTATTGACAAACAACGGGATGAGCTTCTCCGGGAACTGGTATGGGCCATAGTTGTTGGAACAGTTCGTGACGATGGTCGGCATTCCGTAGGTGTCGTGGAACGCCCGCACGAAATGGTCGCTGGACGCCTTCGCGGCGCTGTATGGGCTGTGCGGCTGGTACTTGAGGTCCTCCGTGAAGAACTTCTCGCCGTAGGCCAGGTGATGCTCGCCGCTGGACGCCTTCGTCGTGAACGGCGGCTCGATTCCCTCCGGGTGCGTCATCTCCAGGGCGCCGTAGACTTCGTCGGTGGAGATGTGGTAGAAACGCTTGCCTTCATACTTCTCCGGGAGACCCTCCCAATACGCCTTGGCAGCCTGCAGCATGGACAGGGTACCGATGACGTTGGTCTGCGCGAAGGTGAAAGGGTCCTTGATGGACCGGTCCACATGGGACTCCGCCGCGAGATGGATCACGCCGTCCACATGTTCATCTTGCATGAGGGCCAGGACGCCCTCGAAGTCGCAGATGTCCATCTTGACGAACCGGTAGTTGGGCCGGTCCTCGATGTCCTTGAGGTTCGCGAGATTGCCCGCGTAGGTAAGCTTGTCCAGGTTGATGATCCGGTAGTCCGGGTATTTGTTCACGAACAACCGCACGACGTGGCTGCCGATGAAACCAGCGCCGCCGGTGATGAGGATGGTTCTATTGCTCATATAGGAAAGGATGATGTTTGTCTTTTTCGGAAAGGATGACGGCTTCACGCGGGATGCGCCAGTCGATGGCGAGGGTGGGATCGTTCCAGGCAATGGCTCCCTCGGAGGAAGGGCAGTACAGGTTGTCGCACTTGTACTGGAACACGACTTCTTCGCTGAGGACGCTGAACCCATGGGCAAAGCCCCGCGGGATGAACATCATCCGGTGGTTCTCCCCCGTCAGTTCCTCGGCATGCCACTTTCCATAGGTGGGAGATCCCTCGCGAAGATCCACGGCCACATCCAGCACGGACCCCCGCACCACCCGGACGAGTTTCGCCTGGGCAAACTCCCCCTTTTGGAAATGCAGCCCCCGGACAACACCGTACCGGGACTTGCTCTCGTTGTCCTGCACAAAATGGACGGCGCCCACCTTTTCCGTGAACTCCCGTTCGTTGAAACTCTCGAAGAAATACCCCCGGTCGTCCCCGAACACCTTCGGTTCAAGGATGACGAGCCCTTCGATCCCTGTCTTGATTACGTTCATAGCCTATCTATGCATTTTTTCAGTGATTCATACCAGTGCGGGACCTCGACCCCGAACGTCTCCTTTACTTTCGTCTTGTCCAGGACGGAGAAATGCGGGCGGCGTACCTTGGAGGGGAACTCGTCGGAATGGCAAGGACGGATGTCGCAGGTGTTCCCGCTCAGGTCGCGGATGGCGCAGGCGAAATCGAACCAGGAGCACACCCCCTCGTCCGAGAAATGGTAGATGCCGCCCCGGTCCATCTTCCGCTCCGAGATCACCCGGAAGATGAGTTCCGCCAGGTCCCGCGCATAGGTGGGCGTGCCCACTTGGTCGAAGACGACTTTCAGCACCGGGCGCTCCGCCGTGAGCTGCCGCATCGTCCTCACGAAATTCTTCCCGTACGGCGAGTAGAGCCAGGCCGTGCGGAAGATCTGCCAGGAGCACCCGGCATCCTGCACCGCTTGCTCGCCCTGGAGTTTCGTCGCCCCATACACGCCGTTCGGATGGACTGGCCAGTCTTCCCGGCACGGAAGGGCGATGTCTCCCTGGAACACATAGTCCGTGGAGATATGGATGAGGTGCGCTCCCCGCTCCGCCGCCACACCGGCCAGGATCCCGGGGGCGATGTGGTTCAGCAGGTCCGCCATCTGCACATCGTCCTCGGCCTTGTCCACGTTCGTGTAGGCCGCGCAGTTCACGATCACGTCCACCTGCTCAGAATCGCAGATGAGCCGGACCGCGTCGCGGTTGGTGATGTCCAGATAGACGGTGTCCACCCCAGGAAGCGAGGTGACGTCCGTGAAGATGTAGCGGTCGGGAGCTCCTGCGGAGACGTTCCGCAGTTCGGTTCCCAATTGGCCGTTGGCTCCGGTAACGAGTATGTTCATCATGGCAAATGTTTATATTCCCCCGCCCATTTCGGATGGACGGAGCAGAAAGACCGGAACCGCTTCTCTATCCAGAAAAACGGCTTTCCGGCCTATATCTCGTCGGAACCGTCCATCAGCGCGGACAGTTTCGCAATCGTCTCTTTTTTCAGCTCCTTGGCCGTATACTGGGCCTGGATGGCGCGGAAACGGTGACAGTCCGAACCCACCATCCGGTACCAGCCTTTATCCAGGAGATAAAGCGCCCGCTGCCGGACTTCCTCTCCATAAAAACCGACGATGGAGGGAAGGTTCAGCTGGAGGAAACAGCCGACATTGTGCAGTTCCCGGTAATCGCCCTGGTCCATGTAGCGATAGCGTTCGGGATGGGCGATCAAAGGGCGGTAACCCGCCTTGAGCATCCGGTCCAGGACGGTCCAGAGGTTCATGGGCGGAGCGATGGCCGAAGTTTCCACCAGGATGGTCTCCGGTCCATGCTCCAGCAGGTCCCGCTTCTCCAGGCGGTCTTCGAAGACCGTGTCGATCATGTATTCCGCCGCGAGATTCAGGGACAGTCCCCCGGTATAGACCGCTTTCAATTCGTCGAACCGCGCCCGGATTTCTTCCGTCGTATTGGGGACGTCCTCCATGATATGTGGAGTGAACCAAACTTCCGAGACGCCCTGCTCCTCCAGCCATCCGAGGATGGCCAGGGAATCATCCTGCGTCTTCACGCCGTCGTCCAGCCCGTACAAGATGTGGGAATGCTGGTCGACAGCCCCATTCAACAGTCCACTCGCCAGAATGGATGTATGACGGTTAAACAGCCCGAACATCAGGAATTCTTCGTGTCGGATTCGTTGCCATAGCCGTAACCATAGCCATAACCATAGCCGTAACCATACCCATAACCGTAACCATACCCATGGCGGCCAGCATAGGATTCGACACCGTTAAGGATGATCGCCATGCGGTTGTACTTGCCTTCGTTGTACATCTCTTCGACGGCAGGCAAGGCTCGTTTGTCAAACAGGCCGGAACGGAGGACGAAAATGGTGATGTCCGCATGCGGGGCAACGATGCTGGTATCGGCCACGAGGTCAATCGGAGGACAGTCCATGAACACATAGTCGTACTTTTCCTTCATGGCCTTCACCAACATTCCAAGGCGCTCGGAGACCAACAGCTCGGCCGGATTCGGCGGGATGGAGCCCACAGGAAGGAGATCGAGATTATCCTGTACTTTGACAATATGCTCGAACGGGTCATCATACTTGGCATTCAAGTATGAGGCGACACCCGTGGAATTCTTGCCGATGGACTTGGACAGGGTCGCCTTACGGAGATCGAGGTCCAGGATCACGGCACGCTTGTTCCCCTTGAGCGCCATCGAGGCGGCTAGATTCATCAGGGTGAAAGTCTTACCGGCATTCGGATTGAAAGAAGTAATCATGATGGCCTGCGTCTCGGACTCCCGGTGAATCATCAGGTCCAGGTTCGTACGGAGTACGCGGAAAGCCTCGTTCATCGAGTCACGCTTGCCGTGTTCCACGATGATTCGGGTATTCTTGTTGTCGAAACGGTTGAGCCGGAGACGCTCCCAGTAATTGGCGGTGACACCCATCTGGGGCAGTTCAGCCAGGAACGGAACAGAGAGCTTGCTCAAGTCATTGCGGCTCTTCACCGTGGTGTCGAGCACCTTCATCACGTAAAAGACTGCGAACGGAATACCAAAGCCCAGAATGAGGGCGATCAGCAGGATCATCATCTTGTTCGGTGCGATCGGGGCGTTGCTGCCGGTCGCGCGCTGGATCAGGCGGGTATTTCCCACGGTCAGCAAGCCCTGGAGTTCATTCTCTTCCCGCTTCTGGAGGAGGAAGATGTACAGCTGCTCCTTCACCTTCTGTTGCCGCTCGATGGAGAGAAGCTCCAGCTGCTGGCCCGAAGTGGAGGAAAGGCGGCCCAGGATGGCGTTCTCCTGTGCCTCGATCTTGTTCACCTGCAGTTGCAGGGTGGAGATGAGGTTGTCGATGGACCGGTTCACGGCGAGTTTGTACATCTCGAGGCTCTTGTTCAGATCTTGCACGTACGGGTTGTTATCGCTGGAGAGGTTCAGGGAGCGGTCACGCTCGAGGAGCGCGGTATTATATTCGCGGATCTGCGCTTCGATGTTGGCGCTGGAAAGGCCGGAGTTCGCAGGCATCAGGTCATTCACGTGGGACGGATCGTTGATGAACTGCTTGATCATCTTGGCGATCGCTAGCTGGTTGGAAGCCTCGAAGCCCTGGGCCGAATAGGCGCTGGACTGCTGCATGTAGGCAGTTCCAGCCTGCTGGATGTCCGTGATGTTGTGGCTCTGCTTGAACTCCTTGATATCCTCCTCGATGCCGCCGAGTTCCCGTTCAATGACGTTCAGGCGGTCATTGATGAACAGGGAGGTGTTTCGAACCGACTGGTTCTTGTTCTCCACCCATTCCTCGTTATAGATATCCAGGAGCGTTCCGAGGACGGCTTCAGCGCGGGCTGGGAAAACATCCTTCAGGGATAGCACGACGACGGAAGACTGCTTGGATGAGAGTCCGGAGGAGAGGCGGGCGCAGTAGGACTTGGCACGACTGGCGGCGTTGACCCAGGAGACGGTGATATCATGGGCCCACTTGTCGTAATTGGCTGTAGGATAAATGATCAGCCGCCCCACCGGGGTTTCTACGGTGTCCGAGAGGTGGCCGTTAAGTTTGTATCCTTTGAATTCTTGAGTCCCGACAAAGAAGTCGCGGATAACATAGGTGCTATCCTTGCCCTTCGCGATGTTGAAGGTAAAACTGGAGGCTGCGATATCGTCGGGAGTACGCATCTCGATTGGGGAGTTCTTGTACATCTCGCGGACCCGCAGGAACTGGTTGTCGATGTAGGCGGTCTCCAATCCCAGGCGGGCGACGACACCCTGCATGAGGTCCGGAGCGCTGAATGCCTCCATTTCATTGTCGACATTGGTTCCGGAGGTGTAGCGGCGGGCAGTTCCGGCAAAGGAGGTGAGGTCGCGCATCATCGAGTTCTGGGAATCCTCGTCCACGATGACCTTCTCCGTACGGCTATAGGTCTTCGGAGTCTTGTACAGATAGAATCCCGCGGCCAGGAGGGCCGCCAGGATGCAGATGGCATACCACCACTTGTGATCCCAGACAAGAGCCCAGAGGTCGGTAAGCTGCAGGGACTGCTCTTCGTCGTTGTTTGCCTGCCCGGTATAGACGGGGAAGTTGTTCAGATTGTTCTCTGCCATGTCTCAGGTTTATTTGGAGCTGTTGGCCCGGTTGGTGAGGGCGATGATGAAGTTGACCGTGGTCATGGAAATGGAGGCGAGGGAAATCCAGAAACTGCCGGATTTGAAGTAGTTCTCGTTGATCTCGCCCTGGCCGGCCCGTACCTTGGAAGGCGTCACGTACACGACGTCGTTCTGCTGGAGATAATAGGCCGGAGAATCAAAGATGGATGAATTGGTGAGGTCCAGCATGTAGATCTGGCGCTTGCCATTCTGCTCGCGGATCACCTGGACGTTTTCGCGCTGGCCATAGATCGTGAGGTCGCGGGCCAGGGCAAGTGCCTGGAGGATTGTAATCTTGTCACCAGTGACGTTATATGTGCCCGGGGATGCTACTTCACCCAGGACTGAAATCTTGAAATTCATAAACTCGACCGTGACGACCGCATCCTTCAGAAGGCCGGCGTCCGCAAGCCGGTCCCGAATCAGATCCTGGAGTTCCCAGCGGTTGAGGCCGGCAACATAGAGGGAGCCGAGTGAGGGGAAGTTAATTTCACCCTCGTTGCTGACTACATAGCCCGTGATACGCTGGCTACCTCCAGTGGCGGCAAGTTCTGAGCCGGTATAGAACGTGGAGACCGAAAGGTTGAAGGGCACTGCCATCTTGGGATCTCGGCTCGTCACGATGATGGAAAGCTGGTCCTGGGGCTGGATGATGATTCCCTTATTCTCTTTCATAGTCATGGACGTATCCCAATTGACATCCTGCAAATAATTGATTTTCTTGTAGGTCTGTGGGTTGCAGGAAAACAGGCCCAGGAGCAGGGTGGCGGAGCACAAGATTCTGGCTATCTTTTTCATAATTCGATAATGGCGTATAAACATACAAAATTACGGTTTTTCCTTTAGGAAAGCAAATTATTGACCGGAATGTGCTATCTTTGTGGGACCATGGAGGAGAAACGTCCGCCCATATTCCTGTATACCGACGGGGCCGCCAGCGGCAACCCCGGCCCGGGCGGATATGGCGTCGTCCTCGTCTGTGGCGGCCGGAGAAAGGAGATTTCCGCCGGGTACCGCCTCACCACGAACAACCGCATGGAACTCCTCGCCGTCATCAAGGGCCTCGAGGCCATCAAGTGGGAGAACGCCGAAGTCCATGTCTGGAGCGACTCTTCCTACGTGGTGAAAGCCGTGAACGAAGGCTGGCTCGAAACCTGGAAACGCACGGGATTCGCCAAGAAGAAGAATGTGGACCTCTGGCTCCGGTTCGATGCCGTGTACCGCCGGCACCGCGTTTCCTTCAACTGGCTCAAAGGCCATGCCGGCCATCCCGAGAACGAGCGCTGCGACGCCCTCGCCGTGTCGGCCTACCAAAGTGCGGACAACCTGCTGGAAGACACCGGCTATATTACTGAAAATCAAGGATTGAACATATGAACAAGCCCAAACTCGTCGTCGGCATCACCCAAGGTGACAGCAACGGCATCGGATACGAAGTGCTCATCAAGTCCCTGGCGGACTCCCGCATCCTGGACTCCTTCACCCCCGTGGTGTACGGGTCGTCCAAGATCTTCGGCTTCTACCGCAAGCAGATCCACGAGATCGAGCAGATGGATACCTACGTGATCCATTCCGCGAAAGATGTCCATCAGAAGCGCATCAACATCGTCAACTGCCTGCCCGAGAACTTCTATGCGGAGCCCGGCCAGTCCAGCCCCGACTCCGCCAAGGCGGCGATGCTGTCCCTTTCGGCGGCAGTGCGGGACCTCAAGGACGGCTACATCGACGTCCTCGTGACCGGTCCGATCAACAAGCGGGCGATGACTGCCGAAGGTTTCGGTTACACCGGCCATACCGAGTACCTCCAGGATGCCTTCGGTGCCCGGGAGATCGCGATGATCATGGTCTCGCCCCAGCTGCGGGTCGCCGTCGCCACCGGACACATTCCCTTGAAGGACGTCCCGACGTCCATCACGAAGGAAGGCATCCTCTCCAAGCTCCGCCTGATGAACGAGTCCCTGGAACGAGATTTCGCCATCCCGCGGCCGAAGATCGCCGTGCTGGGTCTGAACCCGCACTGCGGCGACGGCGGCCTGCTGGGTGACGAGGAGAAGGAAATCATCCTCCCGGCCGTCCTGCAGGCCCAGGAGGAGGGCATCCTCGCCTTCGGTCCCTACTCCCCCGACGGCTATTTCGGCCTCGGGAACTACGGCCGCTTCGACGCCACCCTGGCGATGTACCACGACCAGGGCCTGGCCCCGTTCAAGGCGCTTGCCTTCTCCGAGGGCGTGAACTATACGGCCGGCCTGCCAGTCGTCCGCACCTCCCCCGATCACGGCACCGCTTACGACATGGCCGGCCGTGACGAGGCCGATCCGCGGTCGATGCTCCATGCCATCTACACGGCGATCGACATCTTCAACAACCGGCTCGCCTATGACGAGCTGCACAGTGGAAAACTGAAACAGGAGCGCTAGGACAGCCGGTCGATCCGGCAAGTCCGTTCACACAGTTGCGCGATCCTTTCGCGGTGGGTAATGAAGATCATCGTCTTGCCCGCCGCTTTTTTCGTGAGGTTGTCCATCAGTTTCTGCTCGGTCTCGGGATCGAGGGATGAACTGAACTCGTCCAGGAGCAGGATGGACCCCGGACGGAGCAGGCCCCGCGCAATGGCGATGCGCTGCGCCTGGCCCTCGCTGAGGCCGGCGCCGCCCTCGCCGCAGCGGGTTTCCATCCCGTCGGGAAGGGAGAACACGAAATCGGCCACGGCCGTTTCCAGGGCCGCTTTCATCTCCTCCTCCGTCGCGTCCGGATTGCCCATGCGGAGATTCTCACGGACGGTGCCGCTGAACAGCGTATTGCCCTGCGGCACATAGACAAGGTTGCAGCGGGTGGCGGCGGAGGCCGGTACTTCCCGTGCCCCGTCGTACAGGACCACCCGGCCGTCGACAGGCTTCAAGAGGGCGAGCATCAAGCGGATGAGCGTACTCTTGCCCGCCCCGGTCTCGCCCACGATGGCGGTCCGGGACAACGGCGGGAAATCGAAGGTCAGATCCTGGAGGATCATCCGCTTGCCGTCCGGGTAGCGGTAATCCAGGTTCTCCACGCGGATGCCGGCGGCACCGGCCAGTTTCACGGGACGGCCGGCCACTTCCTTGGGCGCATCCTCCATCTCCATGAGACGGTCGACGGACGTGGTTGAATAGATCAGGGACGGAATCTGGCGGGTCAGGTTCACAAGAGGGCGCTGAATCTGCCCCACGAGTTGCAGGAACGCAGTCATGACACCGAAGGTCAGGGCGCCCTTCGAGATGCCGTACACGCCCCACAGGAAGGCAGCGATATAGCCGAAGGAAAAAGCGGCGCCCACCATCGTCCGGGCAATGATGTTCAACCGTGTGCGTTCCTTGATCTGGCCGTATTCCCGGTCCTGGAGGTCGTCCAGGCGGTCTTCCATCCGGCCTTCGTTCTCCATCGACTGGATCACCATCCGGTGCTGGAGGCTCTCCTGGAGGTGGCTCTGGACCTCGCTCTCGGTCTCCCGGATGCCGCGGGTCATTTCCCGGAGGCGGCGGACGAAGATCCGGCTGAACAGGATGAAGAGCGGAGTGACCAGGACCAGCAGCGCGGCGAGCCGCCATTCCATCGTGCAGAGGAACACGATGGCGGCAACCAGCTGGACCAGCGTGGTGAAGATCTGCGGAACATCGGAGACGATGACGTTCGTGACCGTGCTCACGTCGGATTCGAGGCGGTTCACGGTGTCGCCCGTATGGCGCTTCTCCTTACCCAGCCACTCGGCATAGAGGAGATTCGAATAAAGTCCCTTCCGGATGATGAAATTCATTTTGGAATTCGTCAGGTTCTCCACCCGCACGTTGACGGCGGTGACGACGAGCCGGATGACAACGACGGAGAGGACGATGGCCGTATACAGGCCGAGGTTTCCCGCCACAACGCCGGTAGCGATATCCACCAGCCGCTTGCACAGGTAGATGAACAACAGGTTCAAACCCACGTTCATCGATCCCAGCAGGATGTTCACCAGGATGGCTGCCCGGGCTCCCACGGAGTGCGACCAAAGCCAGCGAGTATATTTAAGTATTCCTTTCATTCTCCTTTAGCAAGTCTTTGTAAACCATATCCAAAAGAACCGATGAGAAACCGGAGTGACTCCTTCGGGAACACGGGGAAATGCCGCAACCGGTCCGCCAGCACCAGGCGCCAGAAGGAATGGACTTTCCGGACCAGCCAGGACTCCTTTCCGCGCGTGCGGTCCACGTTCTTCCCGAAATTGCCACGCCGGCGGATGTACCGCCAAATCCGGTCGTTCTTCCGGGAATCGGGCGCCGTGGCAAGGGGCAGCTTCTCCATCGGGCAGCCCAGGTATTCCTGCGCAAAGCCGGTGAACACTTTCCATAAGTCGAGCAGCCCGAGATCCTTGAGCTGGATCTCCAGGAGAACGGGATGGATGTCCCGCTTATGGACAGAAACGAAGATTATCCAGTCGATGACTTGTCGCAGTCCCACCCCACCGGACCAGTAATGCTTGAGGAAATGGACGAAGATGTACACGGCATTGAAACCCGCTTCCGGGACCGGGACCCGTGCCTCCCCGAGGGCGACTTCCGGGTGGGTAGGTCCGTCGAACTGTTCCTCAAGAAGCGCTGCAAGTTTCCTGTCTAACTTCCTGGAAAGCAGAGTGCTGATGCTTCCATGAATCTCAACTTCGATACTATGGAACAACAAGGGTTGGTGCAAGATGCCGGCCGCTTCCTCCTCGACTTCCGTCGCCTTGGGCAGCAGGGCGGCCTTCGCCGCTTCGTAAGAGGAGGGCGGCACGAGCAGGTCGATGTCGCCGGGCTGGCGGCGCTCCGGATCGGGATAATCCACCGCCAGGGACTGCCCCTTGACCAGGACGGCAGGGATATCACCGATTTCGGTGAACAGCTTGGGGATGAAGGCATCCAGCCGACGGTTCCGCTTCGCGGTGGACATCAGGCTGCCGATGAACGGGTCCAGGCGTTCCGGTTCCGCCGGAAGCAGTTCCCGGGGAAGCCGGTTGATGCCATCGGTCACCAAAGGGACGACGGTCTGCGCGGCCGCCAGCCGGTACAGGGCTTCCCAATCCGTTCCGGACGTAAAACAATCCCGCGCCGGGACTTCGTTCCAAAGCCCGGCACGCAGGAGTGCAAAAAACTGGCTGTCAGTCCCTTGTCCTACTCGGCTATCCCGATTTCCTTCCATTGGGCGCACAGGGTTTCGGCGTCCTTCAAGGCCGTCTCGCGGTCCACGTCGTATTCCTCCAGCAGGAGGTCCGCCAGGATTTCTGCCGTGAATTCCCGGCCTTGCACGGCCCGGAACAGGTACGCGGCGGTATCGTTGAGGCTCACCAGCTTGGAGAAGTTGACCTGGGCCCTTCCTTCTCCGGAGACGACGCTCTGCCCGCAAATGGTCCTGAGGACAAATCCTTCCTTGATCTTCATATATTGCTTCTATTCTCTTTGATCCAACTACGGTTCCAAGGCAAGTGCCGGTAGATGAACAGGATGTACCGGCGCACCGGGCGCAGCCACTGCCAAAAATGTACCAGCCGGCGCTGGCCGGGACTGTACGGGTCCACGCGGCTCTTCCCGCCGCGCAGGATTTCCACCGCCTTGGCGATCACCTGGTTCCGGCGTACGTGCTCGTGGGTTTCCGGCACACCGTCGCCCTGGATGTCCACCGCATCCCCGTCAACGGAAAGGATCCGGTGCATCACGTACCTCCCCCCCTCCCGGGGCCCCACATGGAACAGGACGATATCATCGGCCTCGAGGACCTCTCCGGCCTTTTCCAGGACCACAAGGTCCTTGCCGCCCCGGATGAACGGGAGCATGCTGAGTCCTTTGACCGGGATGGTCACCCGCTTCCCCTGGTCCAGCAGCCGCAGGACGTCGGCAAAGAACGTATCGTTGTCGATGATCATCTTGTCCATAGGCACAAAGTTACGAAAGATTTATTATTTTTGCATTATGAGCAAGGCGATGGAAACGGACATCCAGTACCTTCCCGGCGTGGGTCCGCGGAGGGCGGCGCTCCTCCGGAGCGAACTGGAAGTGGCGACCGTGGGAGACCTCGTCCACCTGTATCCTTTCCGCTACATCGACCGCAGTTCCGTCCAGAGAATCGCCGACATACATCCCGACCAGTCCTACGTGCAAGTCGTTGGCACTGTCCTGAAGGTACGTCTGTTTGCGAAGAATGGCGCCGAACTTCCCGTGGACAAACTCAAGTACAACCTGGTCAACCGCCTCTCCGTAATCATCGGCGACGATAGCGGCGAGATGGAGGTCGTCTTCTTCAAAGGCGTCAAGTACATGCACGCGCGGCTCATCCCGGGGCATACGTTCCTGTTCTTCGGCAAGCCGCAGGCCTTCAACGGACGCATTAACATGGTCCATCCCGAGTTCGACGCCCCTGATAACGCGCAGGCAGGCGTCTTAACGGGCGTCTATCCGTCGACGGAAAAACTCAAGACAGGCGGCATCACCGGAAAACTGATGTGCAAGCTCGTCGCCTCGGCCCTGGACCTCGTCCTCCCCACCCTGGAAGAGACACTCCCGGACTACATCCTCCAGGAGAAAGGGCTGGTGCCCCTGAGCTACGCGCTCCGGCAGATCCATTTCCCCGTGGACCAGAACGCCCTGGCGAAGGCCACCTACCGGCTCAAGTTCGAGGAACTGTTCTACCTGCAGCTTTCGCTGCTGAAACAGAAATACATACGCAGCCGGAACGCCGTAGGCCTGCCCATGCCCCGGGTGGGCGAGGCGTTCAACCTTTGCTACCAGGCCCTCCCCTACGACCTCACCGGCGCGCAGAAACGCGTGATCAAGGAAATCCGCGAGGATCTCAAGGGCGGGCACCAGATGAACCGCCTGCTGCAGGGAGACGTGGGCAGCGGCAAGACGATGGTAGCCGTGCTGACGGCGCTCATCGCCGTGGCGAACGGCTATCAGGCCTGCCTGATGGCTCCAACGGAAGTGCTTGCGCATCAGCATTTTGCAAATATTTCCAAGTACCTGGCCCCGACGGGGGTGAAGGCCGCCCTTCTCACCGGATCCACCGGGGTGGCGGCCCGGCGCGAGATCCATGCCGGACTCCAGGACGGCAGCATCGGCCTGATCGTGGGCACCCATGCCCTGATCGAGGACACGGTCGTTTTCAAGGCTCTCGGGCTTGCCATCGTGGACGAACAGCACCGCTTCGGCGTGGACCAGCGCGCGAAACTGTGGACAAAAGGCGCTGGCGGCGTAGCCCCGCACGTGCTCGTGATGACGGCCACCCCCATCCCCCGTACCCTGGCCATGACCCTCTACGGCGACCTGGATGTCTCCGTCATCGACGAGATGCCGCCGGGCCGCAAGCCCGTCCAGACGCTCTGCGTGGGGGAGAACAAACGGATCGCGATGTACAACTTCATCCGCGACGAGATCGCCAAGGGCCGCCAGGCCTTCATCGTATACCCGCTCATCTTCGAAAGCGAGAAACTGGACTACAAGAACCTGGAGCTCGGCTACGAGGAGGTCATCCGGCAGTTCCCGGAACCCAGGTACCAGGTGGCAATCGTCCATGGACGGCAGACGGCCGAAGAGAAAAAGTTCTTCATGGACGCCTTCGTGGCCGGACGGGCGAACATCCTCGTCTCCACCACGGTCATCGAAGTAGGGGTGGACGTTCCCAATGCGTCCGTCATGGTGATCGAGAGCGCGGAACGCTTTGGACTGAGCCAGTTGCATCAGCTCCGCGGCCGCGTTGGCCGGGGCGCCGAGCGTTCTTTCTGCATTCTGATGAAGGGATACAAGGTGTCCAAGGAATCGCAGAAGCGCCTGGACCTGATGTGCGCCACCGAAGACGGCTTCGAAATCGCGGAAGAGGACATGAAAATGCGGGGACCCGGCGACCTGGAGGGCACCCAGCAGTCGGGCCTCCCGATCTCGCTGAACATCGCTTCCCTCGCCCGCGACGGCGTCATCCTGTCCGACGCTCGCGGTTATGCCGCGCACATCCTGGACCTCGACCCGGCATTGGAAAAGCCCGGCAACGCGGTTCTCGCGGCCGAGCTTCGGAAAGACAAGTATTTGCAGAAGGACTACTCGAAGATCTCCTAGTCCTTCATCCAGCGGTCCAGCCACCCGAAATACGTCCGGTGCCAGTAGAGCGCGTTCTGCGGCTTGAGAATCCAGTGGTTTTCACCCGGGAATACGACCAGCTTCGACGGAACGCCCATCATCTGGGCGGCGTTGAACGCGGCCATGCCTTCGTCATAAGGGACGCGGAAGTCCATGCCGCCGTGCATGCACAGGATCGGGGTGTGCCAGTTCTGGACAAGCTTGTGCGGGGAGTTGGCGTAATGGCGGACAGCCTTCGGGGCGTTGGACCAGGGCGATCCGGCCTGCTGGAGACCGCCGAAAGTGATGCCGTCTCCGGCCGGGCCCACCTGGCCGGCCTCGTAAGCGTACTCGTGCGGAATGCCGCCGTTATCCCAGTTCGGGAACCACATCTCCTCGGTGGTCATATACATGTGCTCCTCGTTGAAAATGCCCGCATGGGCAATGAAGCAATCGTACAGGTCACCGTGGATACCGGCCAGATAATAAACGCTATAGCCGCCGTAGGAAGCGCCGCAGGCGGCGACCTTGTCCACGTACGGTTCGTCCTTAATCATCTTCGCGGCGGCCATGTAATCCTGCATGTTCAGGCCGATGTAGTCACCCGAGATCTGCTCGCACCAGGGCTGGCCGAAAGCGGTCGTTCCGTGGCGGTTCGGGAGGACGACGACATAGCCCTGATGGGCCATCAGGCAATAGTTCCAGCGGTAGGACCAGCCCTGCGACAGGGTCCCCTGCGGACCGCCCAGGCAGATCTGGATGGCCGGATACTCCTTCGTGGGATCGAACTTGGGCGGATAGAGGACCCAGGTGAGCATCTGCCCGCCGTCGGCCGTGGGCACCATCCGGGCCTCGGTCTCGTGCTTGTCCAGCTGGTCCAGCAGGTGGGCGTTCTCGAAGGTGAGCTGGTCGATGGACGTATCCTTCACCGAGACAAGCTCGGTCGGGAAGTCCATGGAGCAGTAGGTGGTGAGCAGGGTGCCGTCCTGCAGGATGGCGAACGGGGAGCCGAAGTCGAACCAGAGATTCGGAGCGGTGATGCGGAAGAAAGCGGTCTCCGGGTCGGCAATCACGTTGTAAATGGCCTGAACGCCTTCGACGAGGGAATTGATATACAGGGATTTGCTGTCAGCCGCCCACACGGGTCCGTCGGCATTGTAGGCAAAATCAGCGGTCAGGTCCACGATGTTCTCGATGGCGGGATTGGCCGTCTGTCCCTCCCCTTCCGGCTCATAGACGACATCGGCCACCATCAGGCGCACCTTGTCGGCCTCATAGCCGTCGCGGGCCATGGACAGCCAGGCGATCTTGCTGCCATCGGGGCTCCAGACGGGAACGGTGTCATAGCCGCCGCCCATGGGAATGACCGTGGTCTCGCCGGTGAGGGGGCAATAGATGTAGATCTCGGTATCCGTGGAGAAGGCGTACTCCTTGCCCTCCTTCTTCTTGCAGGCATAGGCGATGTAGCGGCCGTCCGGGCTCCAGGAGAGGTTCTCGATGCCGCCGTAGGGACCGTTCGGAAGCTGGTACAGCACGTCCGGGCCGCCCAGGATGTCCAGGCCTTCCTTGACGATGCCGTTACTGAGCGGGGCGATGAAGGTATGGTTGATGTCCTCCATCCAATGGTCCCAGTGGCGGTACATCAGGTCTTCGGTCGCGTAAGCGTCGGCCTTGTCCAGCAAAGGGTCGGTGTCCACGGGGCGCTCGACGGCGCTGTGCACCATGCTCACGTACATGATCTGGGCGCCGTCCGGGGAAAGGGCGAACTCGTCGACGCCCTTGGCCACATCCGTCACCTGGACCCGCTTGCCCAGCCGGCCGGCCTTGTAGGGAGCCTTCCAGACCTGCCCGCCCTGGAGGAAGAAGATCCAGGCGCCGTCCGGGGACCAGCGGGCGTTGCTGATGCTCTTGCCATCCATGGTGAGCTGCGTCGGAGTACCGCCTTCGACCGGGAGGGTGAAGAGGTTGCGGACACTGCGGTTGTCGGCGATCGAGGTGTAACTGACCCCGTAGAGAATGGTCTTCCCGTCCGGGGAAAGTTGCGGATCGGAGAGGCGTCCGAGGGAAAGGAGGACTTCCGGAGTCATCCGGCCGTCTTCGATCTTCAGGTCGGCCGGTCCGATGTAACCTGCTTGTGGTTTCATGGATTCATCATTGCACGCGAGGAGGGAAAAAGCCGCCACCGCGAGGGTTAACATTTTTGTTTTCATATAAAACTTATTTGTTTCTTTCGTAGATTTCCAACGCGTTACGCAATTCATTAGCCACCTGCTCCCGCAAGGGCTTCGGTTCCAGCACTTCGAGCCGGTTTCCGTGTTTGCAGAGCTCCATCACGAGGTTCGGATTGGGGATGACCCGCATGGCGAAGAGGCAGCGGCCGTCTTTTTCCTCTCCCAGGAAGACCTGGCTCGGGTGGATGGGCAGGTCCTTCAGGTAGGCGGCTTCGCGCGCCGTCGTCCGGATCTTCACAAGGACGGGCGGTACGTCTTCCGGCAGATAGATGCCGTAGCTGGCCTCGAAAAGGTCATCGACCCGGAACCCTTTCGGCATCTTGAAAGGCTCCCCCGTCGGGATCAGGGAAAGGATACGGTCCATGGCATACACGCGCAAGGCTTCCGCCTCCTCGCTGTAGGCGACGACGTACCAGCGCTTCTCGAATTCCTTCACCGCGTAGGGACGGATGTGCCGCACTTCTTCCTCCTCGCTGAGGTATTTCCGGTAGCGGAGTTCCATCACGGCGTTGTCCAGCATCGCCTGCATGACGGTGACGAGGTGTTTCTGGCCAGAGGGGATGTCCTCGACGGCCACGCGGCCGGAGAGACGTTCCTTCCCGAGGGAAAGGAGGTTGTTGACCGTGAAAGTATTGATGAGCCAGTCGACGGACTGGCGCTTGTCCACGGCGCTCTCCCCCGCGTCTATATAATAACGGTTGGTGCTCCGGTTGCAGGCGATCTCGATGCCGAAGACCTCGGCAACCGCCTCCCGGTGGTTGTTGAACGAGCGCCGGGGGTAGTCCGCCCCGCCGTAGCGGGCGGTCCAGCGGTCGGCGATCTCGGGCAGCGACAGGCCGCCGGGGCCCGCGTCAATGAAGGTCTGCACCAGCCAGATGTATTTGTCAATGAGTTCGGAAACCATGGGAATGTGCTGTCGTTTGGCAAAAGTACGGAAAAAGCCGGAGAATCACAAGTTTCAATTTGATAGGTCGAATCCGGCGACGCAGTCCCTGTGGGGTTATGTTTACAAAAGATTTATAATCAACCACTTAAAAATAGTTCTTAAATTGTTTACGCTTTTTTTGGGCAGAAATCTTTCATCTATTAAAATTTTTAATTATGTTTGTAAGCGGTTAACCTTAGCAGTGTATATAAAATGGACAAATTCACCCAGAACTACATCGACGGGTTCATGGCGGGCGTCATAGCGCGTAACCCGGGCGAGAAGGAATTCCACCAGGCCGTCCGCGAGGTCGTGGAAAGCGTTGCTCCCTACATCACCGCTTACCCCCACCTGCTTGATCTCAAGATCATGGAGCGGATGGTCGAACCCGAGCGGGTCATCATCTTCCGCGTCCCTTGGATGGACGACCGGGGCGAAGTCCAGATCAACCGCGGTTTCCGCGTGCAGATGAACAGCGCCATCGGCCCCTACAAGGGCGGTATCCGTTTCCATCCGAGCGTCAACCTGTCCATCATGAAGTTCCTCGCCTTCGAGCAGACCTTCAAGAACAGCCTCACCACCCTCCCCATGGGCGGCGGCAAGGGCGGCTCCGACTTCAACCCCAAGGGCAAGTCCGACGCGGAAGTCATGCGTTTCTGCCAGAGCTTCATGACCGAGCTCCAGCGCCACATCGGCCCGGACACCGACGTCCCGGCAGGTGACATCGGCGTGGGCGGCCGCGAAATCGGCTACCTGTTCGGCCAGTACAAGCGTCTCCGCGACGAATTCACCGGCACGCTCACCGGCAAGGGCCAGGGCTGGGGCGGTTCCCGCATGCGCCCGGAAGCCACCGGCTACGGCCTCTGCTACTTCGCCGAGCAGATGCTCGCGACCCGCGGAGAGACCTTCCAGGGCAAGACCGTCGCGATCTCCGGTTCCGGCAACGTGGCCCAGTATGCTGCGCAGAAGGCAATGCGCCTGGGCGCTAAGGTCGTGACCCTTTCCGACTCCAACGGCTACATCCACGATCCTGAAGGACTGGATGAGGAGAAGCTTGCTTTCGTATTCGAGCTCAAGAACTTCCGCCGCGGCCGCATCAAGGAGTATGTGGAGCAGTACCCGCAGGCTACCTACCATCCTGACGAGCGCCCCTGGGGCGTTCCCTGCGACATCGCCCTCCCCTGCGCCACGCAGAACGAGATCGAGAAGGAGGATGCCGAGAAGCTCGTCGCCGGCGGCTGCTTCTGCGTCGCGGAAGGCGCCAACATGCCTTCCACCCCGGAAGCCATCCGCATCTTCCAGACCAACGGTCTCCTCTACTCCCCCGGTAAGGCTTCCAACGCGGGTGGCGTCGCCACCTCCGGCCTGGAAATGTCCCAGAACTCCATGCGCCAGAAATGGACGGCCGAGGAAGTGGACGCCAACCTCCGCCGCATCATGTCCGACATCCATGCCGCCTGCCTCAAGTACGGCACCGAGGAAAACGGCTACGTGAACTACGTCAAGGGCGCCAACATCGCCGGCTTCATCAAGGTCGCCAACGCGATGGTGGACCAGGGACTGGTGTAAGGAAGGATTTGCACATACAGGTAAATCTCATTAAATTAGTGGGTCCCAAACCGGATCCACTTTTTTTTGCTGTAACGATGAAAAAGTACCTCTTCTGCATCCTGGCGGTCGCGCTGACGGCCGCAGCCGCGCTGGCGGCGCCCAAGGCTACTACGCTCCTCTCACCGAACGGGAAACTCACCGTGAACCTGGAAACAAGCTCCGGCAGCGTGTCCTACACGGTCTTCAAGGAAGGAAAGCCCATGTACGAAATCCGCGACATCCGCCTCACGACCGGGACGGAGACCATTCCCGCCGGCAGCGTGAAGGTCGGAAAGGCACGCTTCATGTACGACCAGTTCCAGCCGGTCGTCCCGCTCAAGTTCTCGACGGTGACCCTCGAATACAACGAGACGGAATTGTCGATGGGCAAGGGAGTCTCCATGTTGCTCCGCGTGATGGACAATGCGGTCGCATATCGGTTCGTGATGGACCGGAAGGGGGATGTGGAAGTGTATGACGACCATTTCCTCCTGATTCCTGCCGACGGATTCACGGCCAACTACCAGACGGCACGGTCGTTCAACACCTCCAGCGAGGAACCCTACCGCCACGGCTCGCTCGCGGACTGGGCCGCGTCGGACCGCAAGATGGCGACTTCGCCGCTGCTTCTGTCCGGACCGGACGATGCGCAGCTCCTCCTTGGCGAAAGCGACCTGGACGATTATCCGCATCTGTTCTACACGACGGACGGAACGGCGGTGATACCCACCTATCCGAAGGCTCCGCTCCGCTGGGAACCCCGGGGGGACCGGAGCGAGGAAATCGTCGAGGAGGCCCCGTACATCGCCAAGACGACCGCCAGCCGCGCTTTCCCGTGGCGCTGGGTGGCCGTGACGGACTCCAAGGGCATCCTCGAACAGACCCTTCCCGCCCAGCTTTCCCGCCGCAGCGTCCTGGATGACACCAGTTGGATCCATCCCGGCCAGTTCTCCTGGGAATGGTGGAACGGCGCGGCGCCTTATGGCCCCGATGTGGACTTCAAGGCGGGCTGCAACCTCGCCACCTATAAGTACTATGCCGATTTCGCTGCCAAGTTCGGGGTGGAGTACATCCTGCTGGACGAAGGCTGGGCCCGGACGACGGAGGATCCTTTCCATGGGAACGACGACCTGGACATTCACGAACTCATCCGCTACTGCAACGGCATCGGCGTGAAAATCGTGCTCTGGGTGCCCTGGCTCACGGTTTATAACAACCTCGACACGATCTTCAAGACCTATGCGGAATGGGGCATCCCGGCCGTGAAGATCGACTTCATGGACCACGCCGACCAATGGATGGTGAACTTCTACAAGCAGGTGACGGCGGAGGCCGCCAAGTACCACATCGTCCTGGACTGGCACGGCGCTTTCACCCCGGCCGGCCTGGAATATGAGTATCCGAACCTCCTGAGCTACGAAGGAATCCTGGGCCTGGAACAGATGGAACGCTGCCGGCCGGAGAACACCCTGTGGCTTCCGTTCATCCGGAACGCCGTAGGCGCCGCGGACTTCACCCCCGGCGGCATGTACAACCTGCAGCCGGACCGCTACCGCGCCATGCGCCCGAACAGCGGCGCCCCCGGCACGCGCGCCTTCAACATGGCCCTTTACGTGGTCCTCGAAAGCGGCGTCCAGATGCTCTGCGACAATCCCACGCGCTACTATGAGAACGAGGACTGCGCCCGCTACATCGCCAGCGTCCCCACCACCTGGGACGAAACCCTGGCCCTGGAGGCCAAGGCGGGCGAATACGTCATCGTCGCCAAGCGCAAGGGCTCCAAATGGTTCATCGGCGGCATCACGAACGGCACCGAGCGGGACTTTTCCATCAAGCTCGATTTCCTCGCGCCCGGCCGGCACCGGATGACCGCCTTCAAGGACGGCGTCAACGCCGGTTATCAGGCCATGCACTACAACAAGGTCGAGAAGAACGTCAACAACTCGGAGACTGTCGACATTCACATGGCCCGCAACGGCGGCTGGGCTGCAGTGATCGAGTAGGACCGCGTCAAGCCGGTTCAAGGCGCATCCAGCATTCGGGCAGCCTCTTGCATCGGCAAGGATGTGACCCGGGCAATCTGCCGGACATCGGCACTGAAACGACGACGGAGCTGACGGACCAGTTCCGTCGTTTGTATCGTATCCAGGCCGGATGTTCCAGTGCACCCGAACAAGGATTGACAGAGATCAGGAATGGCCGCATAAAGCACTTGATCCCGGAAAGAAGGAATGTCGTTCCCCTGGAACTCCAGCCGCCGCTTTGCCTTGGACGAATTCCGAAGGAAAAAATCCATTCGCTTGGGCGTTTTGAAAATGGACTCTACCAACTCGACAGGCACATAGGATTCCGGAAGGATGTAACCATCCTCTCCGATGAACCAATCGGCTGGAAGAGACCGCTTGGTACGCAAGCGCTTACGGATTGCATGCCGGGACAAGTCTCCCAGCCGGGTTCCCTTGGCCTGCTGTCCATTGTAAAATACACCGCCTGTTCCCCAGGGATAGTTTGTGGGATGAAGGCAGATATTGGCGGCAGGAGGATTCATCTGCACATAGGCCAGTGCCCGCTCAAACGATTCGTCGTCGGGACTGATCCGTTCGATGACGACCCGGTTCCGCCGCAGCAGGTCCCTGACGCCGTATTTCAAGGCAAGGTGTCGTGAACAGTCCGCCTTGAACTCATTGATGAACGCCCGGGCTTCCTCTTCCGTGCAGTAGAGGACAAAATGGACATGGTTGGACATCAGGACGAAGGCAAGCACCATCACCTTGTACACAAAGGCCACGATGGCCACATAATTCATCCCGACCCGATAATCCTCGTCATCCCGGAACCAAAGACCCTTTTTCAGATGCTCCGTCGTAACCAGCCAATAAGCTTTAGAACGGGAGTTCCTGGCTGACGTACTCATCGTCATCTTCCTCCTCAAATCTTCTGTTTTCTATTTTTGCCATTTGCAACCAGGACCAGAATTCCTTCCGGCAGTATACCTCGATATCCAGATGTCCTTTCGGCGTAAAGCTATCAGGAACGGGGAAAGAGTCCTCGGCGATTCTCAAGATGGACAGCGCATTGGAATATTTGTCAATGAGGTTTTTGCGTTCTTCTTCCGTAGGCTTACGGAGCAGGAGGGCATCGTCCGTCCCGGGGATACGGACATCCATCTGCGGCCTGTTCACTTTGTTCACAGGAACTACCCGATGCTTTTTCCAGGGAAGCACATAATATTGTGGTCCGGACTCGTCCTCATACTGTCCCGGATTCCGCAGGACATCCAGCATGTCCTCCAACTTGTGAATCATCACGTTCCTGGCAATCCGGTTACCGGCTATTTTCCAGATATAGTCTCCGTACTCGGGTGTAAAGGTGGTTTGCTCAAGCACCCAGGCATTTCTTTCAGCTTCTGAAAGGAACCGAGGCATGTTCAGGCCCAACAGGTACTCTTCCGACACGGCTTCCCTCGCCTTGAACCGCCTATCCGGCAGCGGAGGGACGAACAACTCCAAAGCCGTTCTCCATTCGTAATCCCCTCTGAACATTTCCTTGTAGTAACGCTCCCTGGTGATGCTGGATGCCGCATAGAATGCGTGCATCAAGCCGACCACCAGTTCATCATAGTTCTTGGCTTTCGCCATCACCCGGTAGGAATGGCCGACAAGGCCGTAAAGCTCTTCTTCCGGCCAATCCCCGGAAGAAAACTGAATAATGTCCATACATTGATCCAAGACGCTCATAGCTCACACACTTTATAGTTGACAAGGGATGCAGACCGCATCCTCTTCCGCAAATATATCTTTTTCAGGGAGACCTGTCAAGCCTTTTCCCTGAGATTCTTCAGAAAAAACGACGCATCCTTTCCCGTAGGTCCCATCGCAGTACCTACGGGAAAGAAAAACCATATAAAATTTACCCGTAGGTCCAACGAATGGACCTACGGGCGAACTCAATCCGTATCAGGTATGGAATTCTACAGCTCCACGGGCTTGTACTTCGGCACGAGGGACTTCATGATGACCCAGGCGATCAGATAGGCCAGGCCGCAGAAGCAGAACATGATGAAGTAACCCGCCGGCTTGCCTTCGAAGCCGAGGAAACGGAAGGCCGGGCCGGCATTCTCCGCATAGGTGAACAGCTTGCCGGCAATCTTCTGGATGAACATGGAACCGACACCGCCGGCCATGGCGCCGATGCCCGTGACGGTCGCGATCGCGCCCTTCGGGAACATGTCGCCGATGGTGGAGAAGAGGTTCGCGCTCCAGGCCTGGTGGCCGGCGGCCGCGAGGCCGATGAGGATGGCGGGAATCCAGGCGGAGTTGAAACGCATGCCCAGCGGCTGAGCCAGCAGGGCGCAGAGCGGGAAGAATGCGAAGATGAGCATGGCAAGCATGCGGCCCGGATAAGGATGCATCCTCTTCTTCTCGACGAAGATCTTCGGCAGGTAACCGCCGCCGATGGAGACGACCGTGACGATGAGATAGAGCGTGAAGATCAGCCACTGTCCCAGCGGAGTCGTCACCGGCGCATTGAACTGGTTGCTGAAGTAGGAAGGAGCCCAGAACAGGAAGAACCACCACACACCGTCCGTGAAGAACTTACCGGTGATGAACTGCCAGGTCTGCTTGAAAGAGAAGCACTTCCAGAGGGAGACCTGCTTCTCCTCCTCGGCCTTGGGCGCCGCGTTAGCGGCGGCAGCCTCCTCCACGTCATCCTGGTGGATGTACGCCAATTCGGTCTCGTTCACGTGCTTGCTCTTTTCGGGCTTCTCATACATAAAGGCCCAGAAGAACATCCAGATGAAGCCCAGGGCACCGATGATGATGAAGGCCATCTCCCAGCCGAACTTCATCGCGAGCGGCGGGATGCACAACGGCGCGGCGAGCGCACCGACGGAGGCGCCGGCATTGAAGATGGAGGTCGCGAAGGCGCGGTCCTTCTTCGGGAAATACTCGGCGGTCACCTTGATGGCCGCCGGGAAGTTGCCGGCCTCACCGAGTGCCAGGATACCCCGGCAGAGCAGGAACAGATAGACGGAGGTGGTCGAGATGGCCAAAGCGACGTTGGAAGCGACCTCGACCCCCTTGAGGGAGGCAAGGTCCTGTCCGACGATCACGCCCGTAGCCCAGCCGCAGGCGGCGTGCAGGCACGCGCCGGCCGACCAGACGCCGATGGCGATCAGGTAGCCCTTCTTCGTGCCCATCCAGTCCACGAACTTGCCCGCAAACAGGCAGGCAATCGCGTAGAAGATGGAGAAGAAAGCCGTAATGGTTCCATAATTGTCATCATTCCAGTGGAATTCCGGCTTGATGAAGTTCTCGTACGTGAGGGACAGTACCTGGCGGTCCAGGTAGTTGACGGTCGTCGCCACGAAGAGCAGCGAGCACAGCCACCAGCGCCAGTTGGTCATCAGTTTTTTCTGTGTTTCACCCATATCTTTAAGCAATTACGTTTCTGACAGCGGCGCGCATGCCTTCGGCCTGGATCAGGGCGAGGTCGGCCTCGAGGAGGTCGGTCAGGCCCGGGATGGCGTTCAGGTTCTCGCCCCAGATGAACTCGTCGGCCAGGACGCCCTCGGCCACCTTGCGCACGTCACCGGTCGCCCAGAGGTCCTTGAGCAGTTCCATGATCTTGGGATCGTCGTTCGGGACAATGTCCACATCCCCGCGCTTCCCGCCCTTGTAGTAGGTGCAGATGGCGGCGAGACCGAGGACAATGCCTTTCGGAAGCTCACCCTTGCGCTCCAGGTAGGTCTTGAGACCCGGCAGGTCACGCGTCTTGAATTTCGGGAAGGAGTTGAGCATGATGCTCGTCACGAAGTGCTTCACGAACGGGTTGCGGAAGCGCTCCATCACGTCGCAGCCGAACTTCTCCAGCTCTTCCTTCGGGAGGTTGAGCGTGGGAAGGAGTTCCTCGAACATGACCTTCTTGACGAAGGGACCCACCTCGGGATCCTCGCAGCACTCCTTCACGGTGTCCAGCCCGCTCAGGTAGCCCACCGGCGAGAGCACCGTGTGAGGGCCATTGAGCAAGGTCACCTTCCGCTCGTGGTACGGGGCCTCGGAAGGAACGAACAGCACGTGCAGGCCCGCCTTGTCGGCCGGGAACTCCGCAGCGACCTCCTTCGGCGCCTCGATCACCCACAGGTGGAAGATCTCGGCCTTGTCCAGCAGATGGTCGTCATAGCCCACGCGCTCGCACAGCTGGGCGGCGGTATCCCGCGGATAACCCGGGACAATGCGGTCCACGAGCGTCGAGTACACGCCGCAGGCCTCCTCGAACCAGGCGCGGAAGTCCGGGCCCAGGTTCCACAGGTCGATGTACTGGCGGATGCATTCCTTCAGGTGCTTGCCGTTCTCGAAGATCAGTTCGCACGGGAAAATGATGAAGCCCTTCGATTTGTCACCCTTGAAATACTCCCAGCGGTGGTACAGCAGCTGGGTGAGCTTGCCGGGGTAGGACGATGCGGGGGCGTCGTCCAGCTTGCAGGCCGGATCGAAGGCGATGCCCGCCTCGGTCGTATTGGAGATGACGAAACGCATCTCCGGCTGCTCGGCGAGCTTCAGGTAGCCCTGGAAGTCCTCATACGGACTCAGGCCGCGGCTGATGACGTCGATCAAATCGACGCTATCCACGGGCTGGCCGTCCTGGAGTCCCTGGAGATTCAGGTGATACAGGCCGTCCTGCTCGTTGAGCCAGCCGACCATGCCCTTCTCGATGGGCTGCACCACGACGACGGAGCCGTTGAAATCGGTTTTCTGGTTGGTCTTCCAGATGATCCATTCGATGAAAGCGCGGAGGAAGTTCCCTTCGCCGAACTGGATGACCTTCTCGGTGTACTGCTTCGCCTGCGGGGCGGAAGTTCTGTTTAATCTTTCCATATGATTGATTTAGTTTCTTAGATTTCTCGACAAGCTCGAAATGATAAAAATGAAAGGACGGTCAGAGCGTGACCCCGGATTTGAAGATGGCGATTTCGCGCCACTCGTTCTTCTCGTTGTTCACCGGTGCGCCGGAGGCGGCGGCGAGGACGAAGTCGATGAAACGGGCGGAGACGTCCGCCATGGGCTCGCCCTGGGCGAGAACACCGGCATTGAAGTCGATCCAATGGCCCTTCTTCTCAAAGAGAGGTGTATTGGTCGATATCTTCATCGTGGGGACGAAGGATCCGAACGGGGTGCCGCGTCCCGTGGTAAACAGGACGATCTGGCAGCCGCACGATGCGAGGGCCGTGGAGGCCACGAGGTCGTTGCCAGGCGCGCTGAGGAGGTTCAAACCCTTGACGCTCAAGCGTTCGCCGTATTTCAAGACCCCGCGGACGATGCTCTTTCCGCACTTCTGCGTGCAGCCGAGGGACTTCTCCTCCAGCGTGGAGATACCGCCGGCCTTGTTGCCCGGCGAGGGATTCTCGTACACCGGCATCCCCTGTTTCATGAAGTATTCCTTGAAGTCGTTGATCAGATGGACGGTCTTGTCGAACGTGGCCGCATCCTGGCAACGGTTCATCAGGAGCGTCTCGGCGCCGAACATTTCGGGGACCTCGGTAAGAACGGTCGTACCGCCCTGGGCGACGATCCAGTCGGAGAACACGCCCAGGAGCGGATTCGCCGTGATGCCGCTGAGGCCGTCGGAACCGCCGCACTTGAGGCCGACGCGGAGTTCCGAAACCGGAACGTCCTCGCGCTCGTCCTTCGAACACACGGTGAAGATTTCGCGGAGCTGCTGCAGACCGTATTCGATTTCATCGTCTACCTTCTGGGTGACGAACATCCGCACGCGGCTTTCGTCGACCGGGCCCACCAGCTCGCGGAAGGCGTCCAGCTGGTTGTTCTCGCAGCCGAGCGAGACGACCAGCACGCCGCCGGCGTTGGGATGGTGCACCATGTCGGCAAGGACGGTGCGGGTATTCTCGTGGTCCGCCCCGAGCTGCGAACAACCGTAGTTGTGCGGGAAAGCGACGACGGCATCGACACTCCCCTCCTTCCCGACGATTTCCGCCTTGAAGCGCTCCACGATCGTCTGGCAGATGCCGTTCACGCAGCCCACGTTGGGAATGACCCAGATCTGGTTGCGCACGCCTACCTGCCCGTCAGCCCGGCGGAAACCCTTGAAGGTCCGCTTCGTGGGAGCATCGGGAATGTCCACCAGGGCAGGCTGGTAGCTATAATCCAGCAGGCCTTCCAGGTTCGTCTTGATACAGGTGTGGTCCACCATGGAACCGGCGGCCGCATCGCGCGTCACGTGACCGATCGGGAAGCCGTACTTGATGACGTTCTCCCCGGCCTTGAGGTCCCGGAGGACGATCTTGTGCCCGCGGGGAATATCCATCGACAATGTCACGCCTTCTACCACGGCCCCCTGGGAGAGATCCTGGAGGGCGACGGCGACGTTGTCGGCGGGGTTGATCTTGATGTAGTCCATCTAGAAGTTAAAGTAGTTCTTCGCGTTGTTGTAGGAGATGTCCTCGACCATCTTGCCGATGAAGTCAAGCTCGGAGGCCGGAAGCTTGCCCTGCTCGACATCCTTGCCCAGGACGTCGCAGAGGATGCGGCGGAAGTACTCGTGGCGCGGGTAGCTGATGAAGCTGCGGCTGTCCGTGAGCATGCCCACGAAACGGCTCAGGGAGACCCAGCGCGGACAGGGAGTCCAGCTGACGGCGCATGCCCACTTCCTGATCCAGGAACCACCAGCCCGAGCCGAACTGCATCTTGCCCGGGAAGGTGCCGTCGTTGAAGGTGTAGGCCATCGTCATCATCACCGCGTTGTCCTTCGGATTCAGGCAGTAGAGGATGGTCTTCGCGAGCTTCCCTTCGAGGGTGAGCCGGTCGAAGAAACGGTGGCCGGCGGCCGCGATCTCCGGGTCGTGGATGGCGTCGTAACCCGTGTCCGGACCAACCTCGTTGAACATCTTCGTGTTATTGTTCCGGATGGCACCGATATGGAACTGCTGGGCCCAGCCGGCCTCGGCGTCCATGACAGCCTGATCGTGCAGGAACGCGCTGCGGAACTTCTCCAGTTCCCGGCCGTTCGGGGCGATGCCCATCAGGACCTTCTGGAAGATCAGCTCGATCTCCACGTCCTTGTAGTCGGCGGCATAGAAGTTCTCCAGGCCGTGGTCGGAGAGCTTGCAGCCCATGGACGCGAAGAAGTCGTGGCGCTTCTGCAAGGCCTCGCACAGGTCGCGGTAGGACTTGATCTCCATCCGGGCGGCCATGCCGAGCTGCAGCAGATAGGCCTTGTAGGCTTCCGGATTCTCGATGGCCATTGCCTTGTCCGGGCGCCAGGCGGGAATCACCTTCGTGCCAAAGGGGTTTTCCGCGATCATTTTGTGCCAACGGAGGTCGTCAGCCGGGTCGTCGGTGGTGCAGACCACCTCCACGCCGAACTTGCGGATGAGGGCCTGGCCGCGGAACTCGGGCGTCGCCAGCTTCGCGTTGCACTCCTCGAAGATCTCACGGGCCGTCGCCGGGCACAGGAGCTTGTCGATGCCGAACACGCGGCTCAGCTCCAGGTGCGTCCAGTGGTACAGCGGGTTCCGCATCGTGTACGGAACGGTCTCAGCCCACTTCTCGAAGGTCTCCCACGCGGTGTGCTTGCCGCCGGTGAGATAATCCTCGGACACGCCGTTTGCACGCATCGCGCGCCACTTGTAGTGGTCGCCGTAGTGGCCGTCCACCAGCCAGAGCTGGGTGATGTCGCGGAACTGGATGTTCTCGGCAATCTGCTGCGGCACGAGGTGGCAGTGGTAGTCTATGATGGGCATTTTCGCCGCGTGCTCGTGGTAGAGCTTCCGGGCGGTCTCCGTCTGGAGCATGAAGTTGTCGTTGATGAAACTCATATCTGTCTGTGTTTTAGAATCTTGGAAGAGAGTCGGGGTATCACCCCCGGCTCCCTTTGTCATTTTACTTCTTCCGGGAATAGTTCGGAGAAGCGGAATTCCAGCGCGGGTCACCGATGTCGGCCTTGCGCAAGACCGCGTCGGTCAACTTGAAGTTGAACTCGGCGGAGCCGACACAAGGATCGGCCTCGAGGAGGGCGCCACCGGCGGTAGCGGTCTCCTGATTGATGGCACCGTTCCAGAAGGCCGGACCAACGTTGAAGAAATAGTTGGAATCCATCGTGGGAACGGTCGCGCCCGTCTTGGCGAGAACCGTGCTGTCACCGGTGAGATTCAAGAACAGGTTCTTCTTCACGTTGTACTTAGTCGCGTCAGAAGCGCAGGAACGGACCCACAGGAGGCCGTTTCCGGCATTGGTGGAGCACGCCGCGAACGTGTTGTTCGTGATGGCGACCGTTCCGGCGATCTCCTTGTCGCAGCGGATGAAGTCGCGGCCACCGTCATAGAACGTGTTCTTGGAGACGATGATGGCATCGTACACACCCTTGCGGATGTCGATCATGCCCTGGCCGGTGCCGAAGCCATGGACCAGGTTCTTCTGGAAGTCGAAGACCGCGATCTTGGAATCGGTGCCGTTGCCATAGAACAGACTCTTGTTGTACGCGAAGATGTCGCAGCCGGTAATCCGGATCTTGGACATCTCCACGGCCTCGGCAATCTCGAACGCATTGCCCATCGCCTTCTCGGCGCCGTTGAACTTTACGTTCTCCGCCTCGAAGGAAGTGGTGCCTGCTCCGAACTTGAAGCCACCGATGATTTCCACGGTGCCCTGTCCAGTCAGCGAGAGCGGGGCGATCAGGTTGATGATACCGCTCTCGACCGCCTCACGGAGGTCATAGACGCCCGCCTTCAGGGTAACGGCGGACTTGCCGGCATCGATGGCCGTCGTCAGTTCTGCGACCGAAGCGACGGTGATCTCGGAAGACACGCGGCCGGCATTGGGATTCCAGCGGGCGGCGCCGACGTTGGAAGCAAGGCAAAGGGCATCCACGAGCGTGTAGTCATGGCCCGCCGCATCCTTGACCGGATTCCCGGCGAGGATGACACCGCCGTTCGCGAGCGCCACTTCCTGGTTGATCAGGCCGGTCCAGAACTTCTCGGCCGTACAGCCATAGAAGAAGTTGTTCGCGACCTCGGTCGGAACCGTGATGCCGGAAGCCTTGGAGAGCAGGTTGTTTTCACCATTCTCATGGAGGAACAGGTTGTTCTTGAACACATAGCTCTCCGGCGTGGAACGAACGTACAGGACGCCGTTACCGTTGTTCAGCGTGACACCGTCGAAGGTGTTGTTGACGATATTCACGGCACCGGTCACCTTGCCGGCGTCGGCCCGGATGAAATCACGTCCGCCCACGATGGTGCAGTTCTGGATGGTCAGGGCATGATAGGTACCCTTGCGGATATCGACCGTACCCTGTCCACCGCCCAGTCCGGTGACGAACACATTGTCAAACACGACCGCCTGGAACTCAGAGCCGTCGGCATTGCCATAGAAGAGGCTCTTGCCCACGGTGTTGACATCCAGGTTGCGGAGCACCAGGGAACGGACCACGGAAGCCGCGCCCACGTTCACGAGATTGTTGGCACCACCCGTAATCGAGAGGTTCTCGATGATGACGGTACCCAGGTCGCCTTCTGCCAGGTCGAACTGGCTCACGGTAATCTCGGCTCCGGGCTCACCGCTCAGGTGCATGCCGGCGGTGAGGGTGATGTTCGCGGCGGAGAGGTCGTAGGACCCGGCGGCGAACTTGATGTCGGTCTTCGCGGCATCGATGGCAGCCTGGAACTCGTCTACGGAGGACACGGTGAACGCATGGCTGTCCGAAGCGGAAGCGGCAGCGGGATTCCAGCGGGAAGCACCGGCTCCGAGGCTCATGACAACGGCATTCGTCAGAGTGTAGTCACCGCTGGCCGCATCCTTGAACGGATCGGCGGAAAGAACCACACCACCACCGTCGACGGCCAGTTCGGCATCGATGCAACCCGTGTAGAAGGTCTCGCCGATGTTGAACCACACATTCTTCTTCATCTTGGGCTTCATCGCGGCAGTACGGCCGCTGATGGACTTGACGATGTTGGCGAAAATGTTGCCGGTGACCTCGTAAATGGTCGGCGTGGCACGCACGCACAGCACGCCGCCCGCGTTGGCCGGGTCGTTCAGGTTGTCCAGGGTGTTGTTCTTCACATAGACCGCATTGATGGCGCAAGGCGCATCGATCCGGAGGAAGTCACGTCCGCCCGTGCAGGTGGACTCTTCCAGGGTGAAGGTGCCGTACCGGCCGTTGCGGAGGTCGAACATGCCCTGACCGGTGCCCTGGTTTTTCACCACGACATTGTGGAAAGTGATATCGGCGACATCGAACTTGTCCGCCGTGTTGGAGGCATAGATAACACTCTTGGTGAAACCGTCGATGACCGTGTTGCGGATGTCGATCGTCTCGGCGGTCACACCCTCGGCATTGTCCAGGTTGATGAAGATGTCACCGCCATTGGCGACGACCTCCAGGTTGTCGGTCGCGAAGGTGCCCACCGCACCGCTGAGTTTGAAGCCGCCCTTGACCACGGCGCCGTCCTGGCCCTTCAGGGTCAGCGGGGCCGTGATGGTCAGGCCGCCCTCCAGGTCATACTCGCCGGGAGCGAGGGTGACGGCATCCTTGCCGGCCTCGATGGCGGACTTGAGGGCGTCGACGGTCGTGACCACCAACTCGTCGCCTTCACCGCCGCCGCCCTTCGGCAGGACGGCAAAAGCAGCCACGCCTGCGGCAGATTCGGTGTTGTAGATGTCGGTTGCCATCGGGTTGGCGTACACCTGGACGGTGTAGCTGCCAGCGTCCAGCATGCCGGTCGTGGTACCGCCAATGACGAATACCGTACCTTCGGAAACGGTATTGCTCTTGCCGTTGAAGACGACAGAATAGCTGCCTGCGTTCTCCACAGGATCCCAGGAGACCGTGATGTCGGTCGCATCGCCAGCCGTGATGGAGGCGGGATCGGCAGTCGGCTCCGGCGTCGGGAGCGCCGTGTTGACCGGCGTGACATCGGTGGACCAGGCCAGTTTCTCGAGGGAGACCGGACCGGACGGGAAGATATACACCAGGGATTCCTCCGTGATGGTGGTAATCAGGATCTTGGTCGGGGTGGCCATGTCGGCCATCGCGGAAACGCCGCCCTTGAGGGCGATGGAGCCGCCGTCGACGGGACCGACACCCACGATGAAGTGGTTGCCCAGATTCTCCGGATCGGCCGCCTTGACGAGAACGGAACCCGGCTTGTCCACCTTGAAGGCGATGTAGCTGAGCGTAGGGACGCCCTGGCGGTTGGTCACGCCCGCCGTCTGGAAGTTGAGCTTTCCGCCATCCACCACGATGGCGTTGGATTCGCCGGCGTTGATATACAGGTCGTCACGGACCATCTCTTTCTTGATGGTGCCGGAGAAGAACTTGGCGTTCGCCAGGTTCCAGGTCTTGTTTCCGGAAAGGAGATTCAGCGTGAGGTCCTCAGGCTCCTCCACGAACGGGGTCCACCATTTGGACGCACCCACCTTCTTGTCGGCGATCTCACTGTCTGCCAGGAGATTGAAGAAACCACCCGGGGCATTGTAGCACGGATCGTTCTCCAGGATCGTACCGGCCGCCTGGCCCTGGGTAAAGTTGTCGGTGAAATAGGTGACCGCGCCGGCATCATCCTTCGGCAGGTTGTAGAACCAGTTGTTCGCAGCGGCGACACCCATGTCGCCCGCCGGGACGTACTTGGCGTTGGCACCCGCGAGAACGGCCTTACCGGTCATATTCAAGATCAGGTTGTTCTTGAAGGAGAAGGAACCCGGGGTGATCTGGAGTCCGAAGACACCCGCGTTGTTCGTGTTGTCCACGAAATTCAGGTTCTGCAGGGTGTTGTTCTCGAATACCAGGGAGCCGATGGAGCCGGCGTCGAAGCGGACGAACGTACGCATGCCCTGCCAGATCGTATTGTTCACGAAGGAGAGGCTCTCCAGCGTGGTGGCCTGACGGATGTCGAAGACATCTCCGCCGACAGTACCGTCCGTGTTGATGTCGTGGATGTCACAGCTGTCATACGTGACATTGCCCAGCACCATGTTGTTGCCCCATTCATAGATGAGGCCCTTGGTGTAGTTCGCGATCACGCAGTTCTTATAGGTGATGTTGCCGATGTTCTTGTCCTTCACCGTACCACCGTTCTTGTTCTGGATGGCGAAACCGAAACCGGAAGGGCTGGTGGCGGTAGGACCGCCGTTGAACTCGACACCCTCGAAATAGAGGTCGGCGCCCGGAGCCCAGGTGTCGGCGATGTGGAACTCGCCCTGGACTACCGGTTTGGTACCGTCGGCGGCTTCCTCACCGAGCAGGGTAAAGCCGTTGGTGATGTCCAGCGCCTCAATGTCGTACGGGGAGCCTTCCATCTTGAGGAGGATCTTGGCACCCGCGGTTTTGACCGCGTTCAGGAGCGCTTCCGTGGAATTGACCTCGGTCGTCCCATTGATGTCCGGCGTGGTCCAGGCGTTCACCTGACCGCGGCTGGCGGAGAGGTAGTACAGCGTAAAGACGTACTGCGTGGAAGCATCCAGACCGTCGATGGTCGCCGTGCCGGCACTGATCTCCGAAGCGGAGAGCGTGTGGGTCCCGACGGCATCAGCCCCGGGCAGGCCATATTCGATCCGGTCGACCTCCTCGAAGTCCGCCACTTCCGTGGACCAGGCCAGGGAGACGGAGTTCACGGTACGTCCGGAGACTTTCAGGAAAAGGTTGTCCTTCACGGCGAAAGTCTTGAAGGACTTATCCAGGAAGGCGATCTTGGAATCCCCCTTTCCGGAGGCCGTAGCCTGGACGGAGAACCAGTAGGTCTGGTCGGCCTCCAGTTTCTTCTGGTACGGGACCTGGGAAGGAAGGACCGTCTCGCTCAGGTACACCTGGGTACCCGCGGCATCCGTATAGACGACGAAATTGTACGCCTCCGCATCCTTGGCCACATCCCAGGAGAAGGTCACCACGTCACCTTGGGCGGCGCTCACACGAGCGTTCAGGCCCATCGGGGCGAGGCAGCGGGAAAGGTTCAGTTCGGTAATCTCGTCGAACTCCTTCGTCTGGCAGGAGGCTGCCGCAACCAGGGTCGCGAGGGCGAGGATGGCATATTTGATCTTGTTCATAGCTGTCAGGGTATTAGATGCTGTCATAGCCATAGTCGTTCTTGATGTATCCCTGGCTGTTGGTCATGGTATCGTTGAAGATGGGCCAGAACATGTGCTGCTCGGGATCGTAGGTATAGAGGCCACGGATACGCGCCTCGTAGAAACCGGTGGACTTTGCATCGTCATACTTGTTCACATAACCGGTGGAGATTTCTGTCCCTGCCGGGACTTCGCCCTCGGTGGTGATGAAGGTAATTTTGATGGACTTGCTGTCGTCGGCATAGGCATAGGCGATGTCGCCGGTCAGGCCGGCATAGGCGCCCTGCAGGTCGCGGAGGGCCAGCATGTCATCGATCGCAGCGTCCAGATTGGTCTTCAAGAGGTTCCAGCGGATGAGGTCACCCTTGCGGAGGAACTCGCCGCAGAACTCGAGGGCTCGCTCGTCCACGATCGCCTGGAACATCTCCTCCTTGGAGGAAATGGCGGCGACATAGGCCTCGGCCTGGCTCTCGTGTCCCTTGTAGGCACGCTCGCGGACCGGGAGGAGATACTGCTTGGCGCCGCTCGGGCCATTCAGCTCATTCTCGATTTCCGCGGCCATCAGGAGGATGTCTGCGTAACGCATCACGACGGGTTTGATGCCGTCATCGTTGCCTCCGGTATACGGCTGGGCGTCCATCCACTCGAAACGGTATTTTCCGAAAAACCACTTGCCGATGCCGGCGGGCTCGATGGTGTTGTCCTTGTTCCACTTGTAGTTCACGCAGGTGACGTCGCGACGCTGGTCGTTCTCGCCATACTTGAAGTACATGGTGGGAAGCGGGCCGGCATCACCGCCACGGGAAACGCCGTTGGTGATGGAGGCACCCTCCGAGGAGATGGCGAAGGTGAAGTTCCAACGACCGCGGCCGGCGCCGAACGGAATCACGTACAGCGTCTCGAAGGCGGGACCGGCGGTGAGGTTGTCCATATTGTTCATCTTGCGCCAATAGGCTTCGACGTTCTGCTCCAGGGAGGCGCTGCCGGAAGCGATGGCGGCTTTCAGATAATTCAGGGCCTTCGGATAGAGGGTGGCCTTCTGGAGTTCGGGATCGCTGGAAAGACGGACCGTTCCCAGGTCGCCAGTGCCCACGGCACCGTCCTCGGGACGGATCGCATAGCCGGAGGCAGCCATGGCAATGCGTGCATACAGACCTTCCGCAAACACCTTGTTGATCCGGTCAGTCCGGGAAGTGGCCGTCGTGGCTCCCGGATTCGGGAGATACGGGATCGCCTCTTCCAGGTCGGCGAGGATCTGCTTGTAGATGACATCACGGCTTTCCTTCTTGGCATAGATCGTTTCGGAGGTCAGGGACTCGAAACGGGCCGGAACGTCGCCCCAGGCCTTGGTGAGATCGTAATAAATCATCGCCCGGAGGGTCAGGGCCTCGCCGAGCAGGTAGGCCATGTCGGAACGGGTATCGCAGTTGCCGTATTCGCGGAGACCTTCAATGACCAGGTTCGCCCGTTCGATGCCCATATACATGAGCGGGAAAGGACCGTTGGAGAGATTCAGCTGCGAATTGTTCGGCAGGCAGTCATAGGCGGCGATGTCGGACTTGCCGTCACCCGGCTTGTAAGTATTGTACCACTCCACATCCGTGTTGAAGCCATACCAGGGCAGGAAACGGCCGCGATAGGAGTTCACCTCGCAGAAGGCCTCGGTGATGCCGAAGATGGTGCCTTCGGTCAGCGCATAGTTGGAATAGACGGTCGCCGCATCGAACGCGGACGGAGATTCGCTGTCCAGGATCTTGTCGCAGGCGGACAGGGAAAGCAAAACGACGGCCGCAGAAAGGATATATTTAACAATCTTTTTCATATTCAAGGCGGATTAGAAGGTCAGGTTGAGACCGGCGACGAAACCGATGCTCTTCGGATAAGCGGAATAGTCCACACCCGGCGTCAGCGGGGTGGCACGGCGGGTGTCCACTTCCGGATCGTAACCGGAATACTTGGTCAGGCAGAACAGGTTGGTCCCCGTCACATACACGCGGGCACGGCGGATATGGGCTTTCTGGGTCAGGTCCTCGGGAAGAGTATAACCGAGGGTCACACTCTGCAAGCGGAGGAAAGAAGCGTCTTCCACCGCCCAGTCGCTGAACACGGCCGAGCCGATGGCGGGCGACCACATGGTCTTGCCGCTGTTGAGGCTCTTGAGCGTGGCGGGATCCGAGATCTGCTCGCCGGTCGCCCAGTCGATGTTGGTCCAGCGCTGATCCACGGTCATCAGGTTCAGGAGGTTACGGTTCGAGAACTTGCGGGAGGAGGTGAACTCGACCTTGTTGGCGTTGTAAACCTGGTTGCCGATCATGTAATTGAAGTTGGCGCTGAAGTCGAAGCCGTAGAGAAAACCGCTGAGGTTGAAACCGCCGGTGAAGTCGGGAGAGGCGTTGCCGATGACCTTGCGGTCGGCCACGGTAACCTTGCCGTCGCCGGTGAGGTCCTTGAGCTTCATGGCGCCCGGAATCATGTAGTTCGCGCCGATGATGGCGGAATTGTCAACGACTCCATCATTGAGGGCCCACTTGGAGCCCGTCCAGGTGAAATCATCCACCGAATACATGCCGTCGCTCACGAAACCGTACATGTTGCCGAGCGGCTGGCCGACCTCGACGATGTAGTCGTCACCGATTTCAGTGGAGGCCCAGTAGGACTGTGCGGTAATGCTGTTCAGTCCGCCCAGGTCCGTCACCCGGTTCTGGTTGTAGGCGATGTTGCCGCCGATGTTCAGAGACACGTCCTTCTTGGAGATGAGGGGCATGTTCAAAGTAACTTCAGCGCCACGGTTGCGCGTGGAACCGAGGTTGCGGTACTGGCTGTCATAACCGGAACCCGTGATCGGGAAGTTGATGAGGAGGTCCTTCGTCGTGTTCTGATAGACCTCGACGCTACCGGTCAGACGACCCTGGAAGAGGCCGAAGTCCAGACCGATGTTGTGGGTGATCGTGGTCTCCCAGGTCAGGTCCGGATTGTTCATGATCTTGCCGGCCATCCAGTAATTGTTGCTCTGGCTGAGCCAGGCCGTGACGGTGGCGCTATACTGCTTCAGCAGCTGTCCGGAAGGGATGTTGTTATTACCGGCGGTACCGAAGCTGTAGCGGAGCTTGAGCTGGTCCAGCCAGCTGTGGGCATTGTCCATCCAAGGCTCGTTGGAGATGGTCCAGGAAGCCGCGGCGGACGGGAAGTAACCCCAGCGGTGACCGCGGGCGAACTTGGAGGAGCCGTCGGCGCGGAGCGTGCCGCCGATGGAATAGCGGTGCTTGTAGTCGTAGTTCACGCGGCCGAAGAAGGAGAGCAGCTTGTCGTCCGGATCATAGTAGTTGTTCACCGAGGCGGGTGTACCGGAGGAAAGGAAATTCCAGGCCATGGGAGCGTCGTAGGAGGCATTGAGGCCATCCACCATGATGGTCAGGAGGTTCGACTTGGCGATCGTCATTTCCTCACCGAGGAGGAGGGTCAGGTTGTGGTCCTCACCGAGAACGTTGGCGAAGCTGTAATTCAGGGTGTTCGTATTGCGATACTTGGTGCGGAACGCTTCCTTGTGCTGATTGGACACGCCGGTCTTGTCGGTGGAGTTGTTCGCGACATAGTAGGTCGTCATGCCATAGAAGCGGTCGTCGGTCTGGTTGTACTTCTCCAGGCCGCCCTCGATCTTGAGGTTGAGGTTGTCGACGATCTTCCAGTTGAAGGCGGCATTCGCATTCCAGGTGGTACGGATACGGCGGGAATCGTTATCGGCCACCGAAAGGAGTGGCGGCGCGTTATCGCCATAATCCTGCTCTTCGTCCACGCCTTCCAAGGTGGAGGCGAGAGGAATCGGTGCATAGGAGACCGCATGCTTCAGACGACCGTTTCCGGAGGTGGTTCCGGTATCGTTGATGCCGTTGGCGCCGGAACCGCGGACATTCACGCGGGAATAACGGACGTTGGCGTCGATGCTGGTGGTTTCGGAGGTCTTGAAATTCGCCTTGAAATTCAGGTTGTCGCGGGAATAGGTGGAACCGGACATGATGGCCTCGTCGCCCATGTGGGCATAGCCGAGGGTCCAGTTCACATTGTCACCGCTGCCCGAGACGGAGAAGTCGGCGGAGAAGGAATTACCCACGTTGCCGAAGACCGCATCGACCCAATTGTTACCTTTCAGGCCTTTGTACAGGTCGATATCGGTAAAGTTGCCGAAGTAAGGCTCGTAATAGGAGCTGAGGTTGTCGCGGATGACACCGAGTTCGTACTGGAACTTCACGAAGTTCTCCGGATCCATCGCGACGATGGCTCCGGCGTTGGCCATTTTCTTGAGACCGTAGTACGTGTTGAACTTCACGGAGACCCGCTGTCCCTTTTCGGCACTCTTGGTGGTCACGATGACGACACCGTTCGCACCGCGGCTGCCGTAGATGGCCGTAGAGAAAGCATCCTTCAGGACGTCGATGGACTGGATCTCGGAGGAAGGGATGTCGTTGATGGACTCCACCGGGAAGCCGTCCACGATGTAGAGCGGGCTGCTGTCCTGGGTAATGGAGCCGCCGCCACGGACGCGGATCTTGATATCAGCGTCCGGATCGCCTTCCGTCGTGATGACGGAGACGCCCGCCATCTTTCCGGAAAGAGCCTGGGAAACAGTGGTCACCGGCTGTTCGGTGAGCTTGTCGGAACCGACGGAAGCGACGGCGCCGAGGAGGTCACGGCGCTTGACCGTCTGGTAACCCACGACGACCACTTCGTCGAGGAAGGTCGAGTCCACCTTCAGGACCACGTTGATGACGGTCTGTCCCGCAATGGGAATCGTCTGATCACTCAGTCCGATGAAGGAGAACACCAGGTTCACCGCGTCTGCGGGCACGGTCAGCTCGTAGTCGCCGTCGATGCCGGTGACGGTGCCGATGGTCGTACCCTCGACAACCACACCCGCTCCGATGAGCGGCTCACCGGACTCGTCCGTCACCACGCCCTTGATGGTCGTCTGGGCGGACAGGGTCCATGCCGATACCAGGCCGAGAAGCGCGAGCGCGAGTTTCTTGACTGGATTTTTCATGAATGGATGGTTTTTAAGTTGGTTATTGATGATTATGTTAGAGTTTCATGTAGCTGCCGCCCGCATTCTGCGCGGCGACGATGTCTTTCACCAGATAGTGGAGATACATCTCCAGGTTGGTGTAGCGGTTGTTCTTGTCCAGGGTGACCAGCGTGGCGTCGTCCTTGTCGGACTTGTTCAGGCCGAACTGTTCCTCGAACCAGTCGGGCATGCCGTCCTGGTCGGAATCCTTCACCTTCGCTTTCTGCTCGCTGGTCGCGGAGTAGGCGGGCCAGGCGCTGCCATACTTGGCCTTGACGTCGGCGATGTCGTTGATGAGGGAGCCGGTACCGTCCTTCACGTCCTTGCTGATGCGGGTGTCCACGGCATCCTTCGCGAGCGAGGCGCCGGCGTAAGTACAGGCGGCTTCCAACGCCTGGTCGGCCGTATGGGTGGTCGTGTAAGCGTCCTTCCCTTCCCGGCCTACGAGCACGAGCGGCGCAGAAGCCGTCTGCTGGTAATGGTCGTGGCCGGTGCCGTTGTGCCAGTAGATGCCCTCCGGGCCGTTGGCCATGGACGGATACTGGTTATACACATTGCCGGAGAGATACAGCTCCGGATACCCGTCGTCGATGTTGCTCGCGCCGCAGGTGGAGCACTTGCTGGTATAAACGCCGTAGGCATCGACGAAATACTTGCGGTCCTTGGAGGAAGGCCCCTTCCTGTAGTAGTTGTTCACCAGGTTGAAATGGCCGCCCTCGCCGCCGTAGGTGCTGTTGTCGCCCCAGTTGTAGATCACGTTGTTGCGGAGGTCCACATTCCCGCGGCGGGCGGGATTCTTGTGATTCTCATAGATGTGCGGATGGTCGATGCGGGCGTTGCGGCTGTCGTGATGAGCCAGGATGTTATGATGGAACGAGGCGTTCTTGCCGCCCCAGAGACCGCCATAACCGTGGTTCCCCTTCGTGTGCAGCTTGCAGTTCTTCATGGATTCCGCAATCAGGCACCACTGGAGGGTGAAGTTCTCGTTTCCGTAGAAAGAGGCGGCCTCGTCGACGCTCCAGCTCATGGAGCAGTGGTCCAGGATCACGTTGTCCAGGTAGCGGCCCCAGATGCAGTCTTCGCCATCGGCCTTGCCGGCCTCGATTTCCGCCGTGGTCCACGGGGCTTCGTCGCCCAGGCGGAAGCGGACAAAGCGGATGATGACGTTGGAAGCCTGCAGGTTCACCGTATAATTCTTGAGACAGATACCGTCTCCCGGGGCCGTCTGGCCCGCGATGGTCAGGTCGCCCTTGGAAATCTTGAGGTCGGACTTCAGTTCGATGATGCCGGCCACATCGAAGACGACGGTGCGGGCGCCGGACTGGTTCACGGCCCAGCGGAGGGAGCCCTCCGAGCCGGTATCATCCAGCGTGGTCACGTGATAGACCTTGCCGCCGCGGCCGCCGGTGGTGTACATGCCGCCGCCCTCGGCGCCCGGGAAGGCGCGGGCTATGCCATCCTCCTCCACGGAAGGGATGGAGAAATCGGCATAGAACTGGTCGGACGGCGGGGTGGGCGGATCGGGATCCACGGTCCCGTCCGTGCGGGCATCGATCCAGGTCATGGAGGAAGAGCCGCCGGCGTTCACAGCCTTCACGCCGAACCGGTAGTCCGTCGCTTTCGTCAGGCTGGAGATGGTGGCATTGCGGGTGCCGGACGTTCCCTCCTGCACTTTTGCGCCGTCTTTCTGGAGTTCCCAGGCGTAGGAAGTCGCCCCTTCCACCGCGTCCCACTGGAACTGCAGGCTGGTTTCCGTCGCCTTGTGCAGTTTCAGGTTTGCCGGAGCAGACGGAGCCTTGGGGGTGTCAGGCACGACGATGGGATCCTCCTTCCCGCCGCAGGCGACCAGAAGCAGGGATGCCAGGGCCAACAGGGTCAGTTCTTTCTTCATAACTTCTCGTATTCGAGCGAAGCCCAGATGAAGGGGCCGACGCCCTTCGGGTCATTCTCGACGATCTTCTCGTTGATATAATACTCGAACGTGCCGCTGCGGTTCTCCTTGCCGCCGAGGCCGGCGACGGCGCAGCAGTCGGTGAGGTTCAGGGTACCGTCCTCGTCCTCGCGGATGAACCGCTTCACGAGCGCTTCGTAGAGGGCTTTCGGGTCGATGGATTCCGGCACCGCATAGCCTTCGCGGGCCGCCCGGAGGTAGGCGTAGGTGAACATGGCGGAGCAGGTGGACTCCAGATAGTTCCCTTCCCGGCCCGGGCTGTCCAGGACCTGGTACCACATGCCGGTCTCCGGATCCGCATACTTCGGGAGCGTCGCGAGAATTCCTTCCAGGATGCCCTTCAGTTCCGCTTTCCCGGGATGTCCTTCCGGGAAGAAAGGAAGGACCTCGACCAGGGCCATCGTGTACCAGCCGAGGGCGCGGCCCCAGCAGTGGGCGGACTGGCCCGTCACGGGATCGGCCCAGAACATCTGCTTCGTCTCGTCCCAGGCGTGCCGGTACAGGCCCGTGGCCGGATCGTAGGTCTTTTCGGCCGCCACCCGGAACTGGAGCGCGATATCGTCGAAATCCTCGTCATGACCGGTGATCTTGGCGTGGACAGCGTACAGCGGCTCGGCCATGTACAGGCCGTCCAGCCACACCTGGCCGGGATACACCTTCTTGTGCCAGAAAGCGCCCGCTTCGGTGCGCGGCTGATTGCGAAGCTGCTCCCGGGCCTGCTCGATGGCCACCTTGTAACGACTGTCCCGCGTCTCCTGATACATACCGATGAGCGTCCGGGCCGGGCAGACATGGTCCAGATTGAAGTTGCTCATCTTGTACTGTCCGCCGATATGGCCTTTCTCATCCAGGACTCCGTCATACCAGGCGCGCACATACGCGTCGAACTCCTCGATGCCATACTCCCTGTAAACGGCAAAGAAACTGCGGAGTTCCAGGCCGGTGGTATAGTTCCACTTGTAGGTTCCCTCCCGGCCATCCAGGTAAGTGGCTTCCGGGGCCCGCTTGATCTCCGAGCGGACCATCCGCACGGAAAGGAGTTCCTCCGTCCTGGGCGCGCAGGCCGCGACGAGCAGGGCTGCCAGTAATGCGATTCGTTTCATCTATCGGTTGTCATAAGGGTTCCAGCGGATGCCGTCCTGCGCCTGGTACATGACCTTCTCGAAGGTGTACTCGGCGGCCTGTTTCGCGGTCAGGGTGTGCGCCCATTTCACGCGGGGGCCTTGCGCTCCGGGTCCGACATTCTGGTATTCAGCGTAATAGGAATTCTTCTTGGTGTTGGGCTTGCCTTCCTTCTCCCAGTCATGCCAGCCGTCCGCGACGATGTGCGGACCCAGCTCGCAGCCGATGAACACGGTCTTCGCGTAGGCGCCCCAGGGGCGGCCCAGGTAGCACTTGTCGATGCCGGGATCGGCCGTCAGCTTGCAGTTCTTGAAGACGTAACCGTACTTCTGGCCCTGGAGGGTGGAAGCCGCCGTCACGTAGCTGTTCTTCTTCGAGTGGATGTGGCAGTTCTCGAAATAGGCGATGCTGGGGCCGAAGATGAAGTCCGTCGTGCCCTCGATGTAACAGTCCAGGAAATAGTTCCGCTTGATGCCGCCTTCCTTGCCGAAACGGCCGTACGTGTAGAGGGTGTCCTGGTTGCCGATGAAGCGGCAGCGATGGAAGAACAGGAAGTCGCCGTCGGTGAAAACCGCCACGGCCTGGCCGATCTCCTTGCCCTCCCCCGCCGTGTTCTCGAAGGTGATGTCCTCGAAGGTCACATAACTGGAGTGGATGTAGATGCTGGCGCTGCCGGAGGTGCCTACCTTGAAGTCATTGTCCGGCCACAGCTGCTCCGCATACCGGTCGTAAGTGAGGATGGTCTTGTCCGCGCCCTGGCCCATGATCTTCATCCGGAACTTGGTGTGCGGGATATCGATGGCCTCCTTGTAGGTGCCGGCCTTGATGAGGATGGTGGTGATCTTGTCGTGGCTGTAGTTCGGGACCGCGTCGATGGCGTCCTGGACCTTCATGTAGTCGCCATGGCCGGTCTGGTCCACGACGATGTCGTACCGCACGAGGTGCTCGCCGATCGCGGGAACCTGAGCCTTGAGGGCCTCGCAGACGATTTCTGTCACTTTGCGCGCACCGCTGGCGACCGTATGGGTGTTGTCGTCCTTGCCGGTGGAAATCATGAAATAGGCCTTCGAGGCCTCATCTCCGATGCTTTCGATCCAGTCCAGGGTAGGCGTGGTGATGTCCAGGACCGTCACACCCATCTCTTCGGCCACCTGCTTCATGGCGGCGGGATAGTCGGTGTGGCAGTTGCGGTCCAGCTTGCCGTTCTTGAACCAGCGGCGGGCCACCGGCGTCAGGAGAATCGGCGTAGCGCCTTTCTCGCGGGCACCGCGGATGAAGGTCCGGAGATTCTCCTGGTAGGCGCCGAAAGCAGGGGCATAGCGGTCGGGATCATCGGCCTTGGCGTCGTTGTGGCCGAACTGGATGAACACGTAATCCCCGGGCTGGAGGGCGTACTGGACCATGTCCCAGAGGCCCTTGTCAATGAAGCTCTTCGTGCTGCGGCCGTTCTGCGCATAGTTGACGACCCGGAAGGTGTCGTCCACGAAGTTCGGGAACATCATGCCCCAGCCGCGCTCGAGCTTGCCGTCGGAGAGATCTTTCTCCGCCATGGTGGAATCGCCCATCAGGTGGATGGTCGTGAAGGAACTGGCTACGAGCCAGACGGCGACGAGATAGAGGATTCTTTTCATAACTGGGTACCGTTGACAGTGACGTTCTCGAAAGTGACGTTCTCGTAATAATGGGTTTCCACACCCTTGTCGGCCGTGAAGCTGCTGTTTCGGATGGTGAGGTTGCGCACCGGCATCTCTGGGAGGCCGTTCACGAAGACCGCCTGCTCCGCGCCCGCGCACGTGATATCAGAGAAGTGGAAGTCGCGGAACTCGGGGGTGGTCTCGTCGACCGGCTGGATGTCATCCTTCCCGTCCTTGGACATCTCCGTCGCGGAAACGCCCATGTAATAGAGATTGAAGATGACGCCGTAGGTGACGATGTCCTTCATGTAGATGTGGTCGCACCAGATGTCCTTCACCACGCCGCCGCGGCCGCGGGCGCTCTTGAACCGAAGGCCCACGTCCGTACCGATGAAGCGGCAGCCCGTGACATGGATGTTCTCCACGCCGCCGGACATCTCGCTGCCCACCACGAAGCCGCCGTGCCCGTGATAGACCGTGCAGTCGGCGATGATGAGGTTGCGGCACTTCTTCCCGTGGTTGCGGCCGTCGGCGTCCTTGCCGGACTTGATGCAGATGGCGTCGTCGCCCACGTCGAAGGAGGATCCAGTGAGGATCACATTCTCGCAGGCGTCGATGTCGATGCCGTCGCCGTTGGTGGAAAAATGCGGGTTCCGGACGATGATGTCCTGGATCACGACATCCTTACAATACAGCGGATGGAGATTCCAGCACGGGGAATTCTGGAACGTGCAATCCTTCAACAGGACGCGCTCGCAGTTGCGGAAGGAAAGCAGCACGGGACGGAGGAAAGTCTTGATTTCCTGCTCGTCCAGGGAAGGATCCTGATAATTCAGCGAGCCCGCGGTGGCGCGCGCCTTCGCGTAGCCCTCGTCCGGGAACCAGGTCTTGCCGTCCTCCGGGATGTAACCGCCGCGCTTGAGGATCGCGTTCCACTGGTCGTCGGAAACCTTGCGGCGCTTGACCTCGCGCCAGAATTCACCGCTGCCGTCGAAGATGCCGCCGCCGGTGATGGCGATGTCATGCGCGCCGGTGGCGTTGAGGGGAGACACGCAGCGGCGCACGTCCAGCCCCTCGAAGTTCGTGTCGATGATGGGGTACAGGTCCTGGTCCGGGTCGAAGACGACGATGGCGTCCTTGTCCACGAAAAGTTCGATGTGACTCTTCAGCTCGATCGGGCCAGTGCGCCAAATCCCAGCGGGAACGACGAGGCGTCCCCCGCCCTGCTGCGAGAGCTGGGCGATCGCCGACGCGAAAGCGTCCGTGTTCAGCGTCACGCCGTCGGCGACGCCGCCGAAGTCCGTCAGCACGACGGAGCGGTTGGGGATGGACGGTAGCTCCACCCGGGGCATATCGAAGGGAAGTCCCTCATACAGAGCGGCAAATTCGTCTTTCTGGTTCCCTTGACAGGCCACAGCCAGGGCCAGGATCGGCAGGAGGAAGAAGCGTGCTTTCATCAGTGGTTGCGTGCGGTTACTTTTCAACGGCTACAAATATAAAAACTATTTTTGAATTTCCGTGCACGGTAACGGAAATATTTTTCAACATCTTGTGTTGATAACACCCAGGGTCTCCGTGCCCGTGCACGATTTTTCCGTTTTTTCTTGGAAAGTCCTTTTTTTATTTGCAGATTTGCAACCGGAAACCACTATGGCACAGAACGAAAAGATCACCATCAACGACATCGCCCGTCGGACCGGCCTCTCCAAGGGGACGGTGGACCGCGTATTGCATAACCGAGGCGAAGTCTCGCGCAAGAGCTACGAGCGCGTGATGGAAGTGATCCGGGAACTGGGCTACGAGCCCAACGTGTACGCTTCCCTCCTCGCGAAGGGCAAAAAACACCTCGTGGCCGTCCTGATTCCCGCCAGCGAACCGGGCTCCTTCTGGGAGCTGGCCGCTTCCGGCATCGGCCGGGGCGTCGATTCGATGACCGCCGCCGGCGTGGAAGCCGTTCCGTTCCCCTACGACCAATACGACATCGAATCGTTCCGCGCCGCCTGTGCAAAGGTGCTCGAGGCCGAGCCTTCCGGCGTCGTCCTCGCCCCGCTCTTCCAGGGCGAGACGGAGGTTTTTACCGGCAAACTATCCGAAAGCGGGATCCCCTACTGTTTCATCGATTCAAGGCCCGACTCGAACGGCTACCTCGCCTATTTCGGCATGCCGCTGTACAAGAGCGGCTACCTGTGCGCGGACCAGCTCACCCGGGGACAGAACATCCGCGGCGCCCTGATCGTCCGCATCCGCCGCGACCGCTACCAGCAGTCGGACCCCACCGTGAACCGCCGCGCCGGCTTCCTGGACTATATGCTGGAGAACGCCCCCGACTGCAAGATCGACAACGTGTTCGTGGACCCGAACGACCCGCAAGGCATCTACACCACCCTGGACGGGTATTTCGCGGAACATCCTCAAGTGCGGCACATCGTGATGTTCAACTCCCGCATCCACCTCCTCGTCCCGTGGCTCGCCGCCCATCCGGACCCGGATCGCCGCGTCGTGGGATTCGACAACCTGAAAGAGAACATGGACGCCCTGCGGGACGGCACGGTCTCCGTCCTCATCGGCCAGCGCCCCGACGAGCAGGTCCGCCTCGCCATCGAGGCCCTCGCCGAGCACGCCCTCCTGGGCAAAGTTCCCCCGCGCAAGGACCACTTCATGCACATGGACATCCTTACGCGCTACAACGTGGAGGATTATTAGAGATTCCGGTCCGCGAAATCCAGATACTGCAGCCAGTCGTAAAGCAGGATCTCGTGCCGGCCGGCACGGATGTGATAGCCGTTGCGGCCCCGGGAGACAGGATGCTCCACGGCCGGCCATTCTGAAGGGGCAAAACCCTCAAAACCATAGAGCCGATAGACCGGGGCGGCGTTCGCCAGCCCCAGGAATTCGCCGTGCGGGTCCGCCCAGCGGTCCTCGCTGCCGCTTTCCACGTAGAGGGGGCGCGGCGCGATGAGGGCCAGCAGTTCGTGCTGGTCAAAGGGCAGCATGGACTCGTTGTCCCCGTACTTGTGGAAGTTCCCGCAGAACCAGTACGGGAAATGGGTGTTGATCCGGCGGACAGTCTCGCCGAAGCGGCGGCGGGAAAGGGCCGCTCCCCCGCATCCGGAGGCATTGGAAACGACCATCGCGAAGCGGGTGTCGCGGGCGCCGGCCCAGACCGCCGCCTTACCCATCCGGGAGTGGCCGAAAACCGCCACACGGGAGGCGTCGACATCGACGTCCGTCTCCAGATAGTCCAGGGCGCGGGACAAGCCCCAACCCCAGGCGGCAAGGACACCCCAAGTGTAACCGTCATACATTGAGCGGATTCCGGGATAGCCATCCGCATCGGGCACGACGTCCTCGCAGCAATAGGTCGCCACGGCATAGCCCCGTTCCAGGATGTCCCGGAGCGGCCAGCGCTGTTGCTGGGAGCCGCGCGGATTCACCGTAAAATCCTTCCGGTACCGGACCGAATCCGGCAGGAAAATGCCGGGGTCCGTGCCGATGGTATGGTTCCCGAAGAAATTGACGCCCATGAAGGCCGGCGCCGGGCCTTTCCGCCGGTTCGGAATGTACAGCAGAAGGTCCTCGTAGGCTGATTCTTCCTGGTCGAAGAAAATCCGCACCTGTCGTCGGGTGGCCAGGCCGTCCAAGGCGGCGGGGTCATTGTCGCGGACGTGGAAATGCAGGCCCTCCGGCTTGCCGGGAACGCTGCCGAACATTTCTTCCTCGAACAGTTTCACCAACTCGGGGCGGCGTTTCTTCTCCCAATCTTTCACGGTACGGGTTCCAGCCAAGAGGTCCGGAAGCGTGTAGGCCGGCACTTTCTCCTCGTCATAGAGAAAGCCTTCCAGCGGGTCGAAAGCCGGTTTGACCACGAGGTCCGTCACGTCCATCCAGCCGGAATCGTTCTTGGCCGCGAACCGGTTGCACCAGAATCCGAACTTCGCGCCCACCCACAGCTCGGGCTGCGCCTTGAAGTTTCCTTCCACGCCGGTAAAGCGCTTACCATCAAGACTGTAGCTGAACCGGCAAACCGCATCGGGGACATTCCCATCCACGGCCTTCGCCCGGACATCCAGTTCCACCCAGACGACGACTTCGGGCACATCGGGATAGTTGACCAACGGAACGTTCTTCGATTCCCGGTCATGCGGCAGGGGTTCGTAACGATACGGCAGGACCGCCAGTTCGCGAACGGTTTCCACACCGCCTTTGTCGGCCTGCAGGCATTCGACATAATCGAGCCGGGCGCCGCCGGGTGTATCGGTGAGGCGCAGGCCGGCATAATCGTTCCCTATCACGGCGAAACCGGCCTGCTCGCCCCGCTCCTTGAGCTGCGGGTTCGGCCGGAAAGAGAGCTTCGCCCGGACGGTGAACCGCTCGGCCGGGAACTTCTGCGCCAGGAAATTCGGGCAGTCCCACAGGCTCCGGTACGGCCAGGTCTGGTGGACCGAATACAATCGCACGCCGTCCGGCAGCGCATAGTGCCAATACGGCGACGGCAACGCCGGATACTGCCATTCCAGGCCGATGCCGTAGGGTTTGTAAGCGGTTCTAGATTCCTTCGCTTCGCTCGGAATGACAGTGGGCTTCCTATAGTCCCCCACCGGCTGCCCCACACCGTCCCCGTCGGGATCCACGCCGATGAGCGGCCAGCCATCGGCCCGCCAGGTCATCGGCTGGAGGTGCAGGATGCGCCCGTAGGCGCCCTTGTCCTGGAAATGGAGGAACCAGTCCTCCCCTTCCGGCGTATCCACCCAGGCTCCCTGATGGGGGCCGTTGACAGTACCCGGCGCCCAGGCCATCACAATGCGCTCCTCGTAGGGGCCGAACGGATTGTCAGCCCGCAGGACCGTCTGCCAGCCCGTGGCCACGCCGCCGGCCGGCGAGAAGATGTAATACTTCCCGTCCCGCTTGTAGAACTTCGTTCCCTCGATGGTCGGCTGGCTCAGATGCCCGTCATACACGATGCGGGAAGGGCCCAGCAGGCGCGTCCCGTCCGGTGCCATCGGCGCGACAAAAAGAATGCTCTTGACTCCCGCCCGGGACCCGGCGCAACCGTGTGACAGATAAGCCTTTCCATCCTCGTCCCAGAAAGGGCACGGGTCGATGAAACCTTTCTCCCGGACCACCCACACGGGCGGTTCCCATGGACCCGCAGGATCCTGCGTCCGCACCATGAAGATGCCTCGGTCCGGGTCACCCACATAGATGTAGTACCAGCCCTCGTGATACCGGATCGCCGGCGCCCACACGGCCTTGCCGTGGTGCACCACCGTCCGGAAATCGTTCTCAGGACCGTCCCAACCGGCTCCGGGGTACTCCGTCAGCGCCGCACCCACGAGCTCCCAGTTCACCAGGTCCCGCGAATGCAGGATGGGCAGTCCCGGGAAGCAGTTGAACGACGACGCCGTCATCCAATAGTCCTCCCCCACCCGGCACACGTCCGGATCGGAATAATCGGCATGCAGCACCGGATTCTGATACCGGAACTGGGCAAAAAGGCCGCCGCATACGAACGCGGCAGCCAGGAGAGAGAGGATTCGTTTCATACTTACGCCTTAAACCAGTCGAGGCACTTCGCGCAGAGGGCGGAGACAGAGGCCCAGTCACCGGCCTTGAGGACGTCCTTCGGGAAAAGCTTGGAACCCATGCCCACGGCGGTGACGCCGGACTTGGCCCAGGCCGTGAGGTTCTCCTCGGTGGGTTCCACCGCGCCGGTGCACATGATCATCGCCCACGGCAGCGGGCCGAGGACGTTCTTCACGAACGCAGGACCGCCCACGGTGCCGGCCGGGAACACCTTCACCAGGTCGCAGCCCAGCTCCATCGCATGGACGATCTCCGACACGGTGCCGCAACCAGGGCTGTACGGCACGCCGCGGCGGTTGCACAGCGGCGCCACCTCGTCCACCAGGCACGGCGACACGAGGAAGTCCGCGCCGAGCTGCAGGTACAGCGCAGCCGTCGGCGCATCGAGGATCGTACCGGCGCCGAAAGCCATCTCCGGGCACTCGGCCCGCACGAAGGAAATCACCTCCTTGAACACCCGATGGGCGCCGTCGCCCCGGTTCGTGAACTCGAATGCGCGGATCCCGCCGTCATAGCAGGCCTTGACCACCTTCTTGGTCAGTTCCACATCCGCATTGTAAAACACCGGCACGATCCCGGTGCCCTTGATGATACCGACAGTATCGAATTTCTTGAATTTTGCCATATTCCAAATTATCTGCTGACCCGGCCGGAACCGCCGCCGGCGATGAGACCTTCGACTTCGGCGACGGTGACGCGGTTGTAGTCGCCGATGATGGTGTGCTTGAGGCAGGAGGCCGCCGCCGCGAACTCGATGGCCTTCTGGTCCGTGTCGTAGGCCAGGAGACCGTACAGGAGACCGCCCATGAAGGAGTCGCCGCCGCCCACCCTGTCGACGATGTGGGTGATGTCGTACCGGCGGCTCTGCCAGAGCGTCTTGCCGTCATAGAGGACACCGCCCCAGGTGTTGTGGTTCGCATTGATGGAGCCGCGGAGGGTCACCGCGACCTTCTTGCAGCGCGGGAACTTGTCCATGAGCTGGCGGCAGACGCTGATGAACGCGGTCTGGTCGATCTCGCCGCCGGTCTTCTCCGCGTCGAAGCCCTCGGGCTTGATGCCGAACTCCTTCTCCGCGTCCTCCTCGTTGCCGAGGATGAGGTCGCAGCCTTCCACGAGGGCGGGCATGACCTCGGAAGCGGACTTGCCGTACTTCCACAGCTTCTTGCGGTAGTTGAGGTCGCAGGAGACCTTCACGCCCATCTCGTTGGCGACCTTGATGGCCTCCAGGCAGGCGTCCGCCGCACCCTGGGAGAGCGCCGGGGTGATGCCGGTCCAGTGGAACCAGTCGGCTCCCTCGAGGACCTTGTGCCAGTCCACCATACCGGGCTGGATCTCGGAGATGGCGGAATGGGCCCGGTCGTAAACGACTTTGGAACCGCGCGCGACGGCGCCGGTCTCCAGATAATAGATACCCACGCGGTCACCGCCCCAGACGATGCCGTCGGTACCGACGCCGAGGCCGCGGAGCTCCGCGACGCACATGTCGGCGATGTCGTTCTTGGGAAGACGGGTGACGAACTGGGTGTCGATGCCGTAATTGGCCAGGGAGACGGCCACGTTGGCCTCGCCGCCGCCGAAGGTGGCGTCGAACTGATGGGCCTGCGAGAAGCGCAGGTAACCGGGGGTGGAGAGGCGAAGCATCACTTCGCCGAAGGTAACTACTTTAGGCATATTATATCGATAGGTTTTGTAGCTGGTTACGGCAGGAGGATTCCCGCACTTTCAATTCCATGGGCACGACGACGGTCCCCTCCTCCCCGGCCAGGAAAGCCTGGGCTGCCTGACGGCCCATTTCGAAGGGGTTCAAGGCAAGGGAACTCATGGACGGGGTCATCAGGGAGGTGAAAGCCTCGTTGGCCGTTCCCACGATGCCGAAGTCCTCCGGGATGCGGAGGCCCCGCGAGCGGGCAGCCTCGATGGCGCCGAGGGCGGAGAAGTCGCCGGCGCTGTAGAGGGCGTCGCAGCCCGCGTCGATGGCTTTCAGGCCCGCCTCGAAGCCGGTTTCCCGGACGATGGTATCGTAATGGACCAGGGATTCGTCCACGGGAAGGCCGCTGTCCCGGAGCGCCTGGCGGTACCCTTCCAACCGGGCGGCATACGCCTCGGAGTTCATATATCCCGCGAGCGTGCCGATGCGCCGGTATCCCTGCTCCACCAGATGCTTCGTGGCGGCATAGGCGCCCTCGAAGTTGTTGCTGACGACCTTCGCGCCGGGCAGCTCGCTGAACACGCGGTCGAACTGCACGAGCGGGATCCGGTCGCCAAGGACGTCCAGGATATGGTTTCCGTTGTCCGAGCCGATGGCATGGGACATCAGCACCCCCGCCACCTGGTTGTTCCGGAGCGTCCGGAGCGCCTTTACCTCCGCCTCGAACCGTTCGTGGGTCTGGCAGATCAGGACGCAGTAGCCGGCCGCCTCCAGGATGGACTCGGCCCCGCCGATGACGTTGGAGAAGAAGTTGCGGTGGATGCGCGGGACGATGATCCCGACGATGTCGGAACGTCCCTTCCGGAGATTGGAGGCGACGATATTGCGCTCATAGCCCATTTCCGCCGCCATCCTTTCGACGGCCAGGCGGGTTTCCTCCTTCACACGCGGGCTGCCGGAAAGCGCCCGCGAAACCGTGGAAGGCGTCACCCCGAGGGCGGCTGCTATGTCGGAGATCGTAACCATCGCGGTGCAAAGATAGCGAAGTTTCCGGAATAATACAAACGTTTGTACAAAGTTCTCGAAAAAAGCCCGGCGGGCAGCCGGGCCAAGAAAAGACTACTTGAAGATTTCAGCCAGCTTGGCCTCAAGGTCTTCCCCGCGGAGGCAGCGGGCGACGACGGTTCCTTCCGGATCGATCAGCAGGTTGTCCGGGATGGAATTGACGGAATAGACGTCGGAAGCGAGGCTCTGCCAGTACTTGAGGTCGGAAAGGTGGATCCAGGGCATCTCCCAATCCTTGATGGCGGCCACCCAAGGCTCCTTCTCGCGGTCGAAGGAAAGGCCCACGATGTCGAAGCCCTTCTTGTGATACTTCTTGTAGGCAGCGACGACATTGGGCATCTCCGCCTCGCAAGGGCCGCACCAGGAGGCCCAGAAATCGACAAGGACCCACTTGCCCTGGCCCACATACTCGCTCAGCTTGTGCATCTTGCCGTCCGTGTCGGGCTCCTCGAGGTCGAGGAACTTCTGGCCGATGATGGCCTGCTTCTTCTCTTCGGCCGCTTTCTGACGGGCGGCGGACTCTTCAATCTTCTTCTTCAGGTCCTGGACATACGGGTGCTGGGCGAAGGCGGCATCCGACTCCACGTACTCGTTGAACTTGTCCGGACCGGCCAGGGAACGGACGTTCCGGATGAACGCGACCGGAATCAGGTTGTCCTTGTTCTCGTCGACGACGGAGACATAGCATTCGCCGAGCTTCTTGAACCATTCCTCATACTCGGGCATCTTGGCCTCCTGCTCCTCCTTGGGAAGGGCGACCAGTTCGTTGACGAAGGCGTTGTACTCCTGCATCATGGCATCGGTCTTCGCATCGCATTCGGCGAGCTTGTTGTTGAGGTCGGACCCCTGGAGGGTCTGGTCGGCGTAATTGACCTGGATGGGCTTGCCGTCATTGAAGAACATGAAGCTCCAGTTGGATTTGTCGGAGGTGATGTTCAGGTAGGCATCCTTGGGAGCCGTACCCTTGAAGGCGAAAGCGCCGTTCGCGACGACGGCCGTGTCGATGGCCTCGCCGGTAATCTGGTCCACCAGGAGCACCTGCGCGCCGTCTTCCAGGCCGGTGCCGCTGATGGCATATTTCTTCACATCACTTTCGTTGCAAGCCAGCACGGCCGCCGCGGCCACCGCCAGCATCAGAGTCGATAACTTTTTCATTTCCATTAAATTTTCGCAAAAATACGAATTTTCCTCAAATTCCGGCAACCTGCCGGGTGAAAATGCCTGTGGAGTCTGCCGGCGGGTTCGATCTAACGGTCGAATAAAGTATGTACAAACGTTTGTACTTTTCCGGATTCTTCCCTATCTTTGCGGTCGAAACGGAAAAACCAAACAAATCAAGATATGACAAACCTCTTTTCCCTCGAAGGCAAGAACGCCTGGATCACGGGCGCTTCCTACGGCATCGGCTTCAACATCGCGAAGGCGTTCGTCGAGGCCGGCATCCAGAACATCATCTTCAACGACATCAACGAGGCCGCGCTGGAGCGGGGCTTGAACAACTATAAGGAAGCGGGCATTACGAACGTGCACGGGTACGTGTGCGACGTGACCAAGGAAGACGACGTGAAGGCCCTCGTGGAGAAGATCCACGCCGAGGTGGGCCAGATCGACATCCTCGTGAACAACGCCGGCATCATCAAGCGCATCCCGATGCACGAGATGAAGCGCTCCGAGTTCCAGGCCGTCATCGACGTGGACCTCGTCGCCCCGTTCATCGTCTCCTCCGCCGTCCTCCCCGAGATGATGGAGCGCCGCGAGGGAAAGATCATCAACATCTGCTCGATGATGTCTGAGCTCGGCCGCGAGACTGTGAGCGCCTACGCCGCCGCGAAGGGCGGTTTGAAGATGCTCACCCGTAACATCTGCTCCGAGTACGGCGAGTACAACATCCAGTGCAACGGCATCGGACCCGGCTATATCGCTACTCCCCAGACCGCTCCCCTGCGGGAGAAGCAGCCCGACGGCAGCCGCCACCCCTTCGACAGCTTCATCTGCGCGAAGACCCCGGCGGGCCGCTGGCTCGACCCGTCCGAACTCGGCGGCCCTGCCGTGTTCCTCGCCTCCCACGCTTCCGACGCCGTGAACGGCCACATCCTGTATGTGGACGGCGGCATCCTCGCTTACATCGGAAAACAGCCCAAGTGATATGAGTAAAGTGAATTGCACCGTCCGCCAGGCGTCCAGCAACGTCGACGCCAAGCATTACGACACCGAGCGCATCCGCAAGGAGTACCTCGTGCAGAACATCATGGTTCCCGGCGAGATCAACATGGTCTATTCCATGTTCGACCGCATCATCGCCGGCGGCGCCGTCCCCGTCGATGAGGAACTCGTCCTCGAGGCCCCGGAGGTTCTCCGCGCCGAATACTTCACCCAGCGCCGCGAGATCGGCATCATCAACGTCGGCGGCACCGGCGTCGTGAAAGTCGGTGACGAGGAGTATGAAATTCCCTACAAGGAGGCCATCTACGTCGGTCGCGGCAACCGCCACGTCTCTTTCCGCAGCATCGACCCCGCGAAGCCCGCGCACTTCTACTTCTGCTCCGCCACCGCCCACAAGGAGACCGGCGTGAAGAAGGTTTCCAAGAAAGACGCCGTGGTGATGCACCTCGGATCCCTGGAGGAGAGCAACGAGCGCACGATCAACCGCCTGCTGGTCAAGGAGGTGGTCCCCTGCTGCCAGCTCCAGATGGGCATGACCGAGCTCGCCCCGGGCAGCACCTGGAACACGATGCCCGCCCATACCCACGACCGCCGCATGGAGGTCTACTTCTACTTCGAGCTTCCGGAAGACGCGGCCGTGTGCCACTTCATGGGCGAACCCCAGGAGACGCGCCACATCTGGATGCACAACGAGGAGGCCGTCATCTCCCCGCAGTGGAGCATCCACTCCGCCTGCGCCACCCGCAACTACACCTTCATCTGGGGCATGTGCGGCGAGAACGACGACTACAACGACATGGACTGGTGCGCCACCAAAGACCTGAGATAGCATGAAACGGATCCTCATCCTCCTCGCGGCGGCGGCCGCCCTGTGCGCCTGCTCCCAGGAGAAGAAAGTGATGGCCCGCTTCGTTCCCGAGCGGTCCGACGACTTCGTCTTCGAGAACAACCTCATCGCCGGCCGTTTTTACGGCAAGGCGCTGGAGGGAAATCCCACTTCCCCCGGCCTGGACATCTGGGTGAAACTCCCCGGCAAGCTCGTCGCCGACGAGTGGTACAAGGGCTATGAAACCCAGAGCGACGAATACTACCACCACGACCATGGCGGGAAGGACTGCTACAAGGTCGCGGTCAGCCTGGGCGGCGGCGCTTCGTCCCCGCTCATCGACGGGAAACTGTGCTTCCCGGCCACGAACTACCGGTCCTGGGAAATCGTGGAGAACAGCGCCAAGAAGGTGGTGTTCACGATCCATTATCCCCAGTGGGAAGCCGCCGAGGGGGTGAAGGTCGCACTGGACAAGACCGTCACCGTGGTCCCGGACACCTATTTCTGCGCCGTGGAGGATGTCTATACCTTCGAAGGGACCGACACCCTCGCGATTGCCGCCGGCATGAACATCCATGCCGCGCTGGAGACCGTCGAGAAGCAGCTCGTCCAGCCTGGCCGCGTGGCCATCTGGGAGCACGCCTCCGACCAGACCTATGAACCCGAGGACGGGATGCTGGGCGTGGGCGTCGTGATGCCCGACGCCGACGGCACCAGCCTCTCCGAGGATGGAACCCATCTCCTCGTCTGGAAGTACGTCACCTCCGGCCAGCCCGTCCGCTATTCCTTCGGCTCCTGCTGGTCCAAGGGCGACATCAAGACCGCCCAGGACTGGTTCGAGACCGTTGTCTCGCAGTAAGAGACCCGAACGGGAAACACCTGAAGGCTCCGTCATCGACGGGGCCTTTTTTCTTCTTGCAGAAAAACGTCCTTTTTCCTACATTTGTAGATAGAACGAACTTAACAACTTTTTTACACCATTCTAATCTACCTTTCGCCATGCGCAAGACCATTCAACTGTCCAAATGGTTGCTCGCGGCCGTCCTGCTGATGCTGACCGCATCGGGATGCGGCCCCCGTTCCCAAAAAATGGCCGCCCTTCTCTCGCGGAAGGAGAAGGCCATCCAGGTCATCGACAAGATCAAGTCCGAGAAACAGCTCGGCCTGGTCGAGTACGAGATCGAAAAAATCGTAAAAGCAAAAGAGGAAGGCCGCAAGGTTTTCATTCTTAAGTCGAAAAAGGAAATCCTATGTTCCTGCAAGGCCTACTTGAAGGCCGGAATCGACCTAAGCGGATTCAATCCGATGACGGACATGGCCATCGACCCGGACGAGACGATGATCACCCTCACGCTTCCCGCCCCCACCCTCCTGTCCCTGAACATTCCGATTGACGAGGTCGAAATCCTGTACGAGAAAACGAAGTACAGCAACGGATTCACCCTCACGGACTTGAATGAAATCCTCAGGCAGGGAGAAGCGCAAATCAATGCCAGCGTGCCTGATCTCGGCATCCTGGAGGACGCCAAGCAGAACGCACGCCTGTTCTTCGAGCCCCTGTTCAAGCGTCTGGGTTTCACCAGCGTACAAGTCGAATTCAAAGAAAACCAAAAAGTTTAGGAGGAGATGGCCATGGATATTACGACCAAGAACATGAGGGCGCTCCTCATCAATGTGTTGCTCGGCATAGCCATCGTCGCCGCCGTATTCGCGGCTATCGGCGGAGGATGGTCGCTTGCCAAATACACGGGAATCCTGCCGCTCAAAAAGGCCAAGAAGGCGCTCGTCATCGACAAAACCCCCATCACCGTGGAACATATCAAGGCGATAGGCGAACTCGTGACCGCCACTTGGTACGACGAGCAGGTCATCCTCGTCCAGAAATTGAGATACTCTCCAGATTCCACATTTGTAAAAAGGGTGAAAGAAGGAGAAGTCGTAAAAGTGATAAAACAGACAACTAAGAAAAAGAACAATACCACCGAGATAATCACATACGAGGAAGCGGCGAAGGTTCTGGGCGAACTCGTCATCATTCAGGATGCCCATGGACGCATCGGCATCAACATGGCGAAAATGAAACCGGAAAATCTCGTTTTCCCCAAGAAGGACGGGATGCCGGTCCAGATCAAGCTGCCTGCCCTGGAGTGCCTGGACTTCATCATGAACCCGACCGATACCGAAGTATTCTCCGAAAGTGAAGGATGGAATCTCGACGATTTAAAGAAGGCGATGGCTCCGGCCGAGTTGGAAATGAAGACCAAGATGAAAAAAGACAAGAGCCTGTTCGATACCGCCAGCAAGAGCGCGCAGGAAGTTGTCACCCAGCTCTTCCGGGCGGCCGGATACGAAAACGTCCAGGTGGTCTTCGAATCGGATGAAATCAAGAATCTGGAGATTCCGTCCGTAGAACAATAGATTTTCGTATCTTTGTCCTGGTAGCATGAAAAGGTTCTTTCATACGGTCGGGACGATGATCGTTCTCCTGCTCGCCGTTTTTCTGACGGCGACGGGATGTCGCGGCCGTGCGGCCGTGGAGGACACCGTGCAGCGGGAGATCGAAGCCATCACCGCGATGAAGCAGCTGAGCCTGGTTGAATACCGGGTCAGCAAGATCATCAAGGCCGACGACGACGGAGCCTGGTACAAGATCGGGGACCGGAAGATCCTGCTCAGCTGCACGGCCTACCTGAAAGCCGGCATCGACCTGGCCGCTTTCGGCCCGGACGATGTCGATATCGACTGGACGGGAAAGCGTGTAACCGTCACGATTCCCCACGCCACCCTTCTCTCCCTGGACATGCCGCCCTCGGAGATCCGGGAAGAATATGACCATGTGACGATGTTCCGCCACTCTTTCTCCGCCGAGGATCGCAATGCCCTCCTCCGCCAGGGAGAAAAGCAGATCCGCAGCAGCGTACCCTCCCTCGGCATCCTGGAGAAGGCCGATGAGAACGCCCGCCGCTTCTTCGAGTCGGTGTTCCAGAAGATGGGATTCGAAACCGTGGAAGTAGTATTCAGTTAGGAGGGTCCCATGGAGAAGAAAATCGTCGTCAAGATTACGCCCGCGGCCGTTTTGCTGGCCGTCCTGGTCCTCCTGGCCGCCCTGTTCCTTGCCCGCGGCGACCGCCGGGACAAGCAGCCCCTCACCATCCAGGACACGCCCGTCATCATCACGAAAATCCGCTCGCTCGGAGAATTGACGACGGCCTGCTACTATGACGAGATGGTTCTTTCCCGGACCAAACCGAACGCACTCTCCTCGACAGCGCTGGGTTCCCTGGCCGAAGGACTCGGCAAGGACGTGGACGACCACCTGGTCCTTATCGCCAAGGGAACGGTCCGGGCCGGCGTGGACCTGATGGACATGACCGAAGATGACATCCGTTTTGTGGGCGATACGGCCTACATCCGTCTCCCCGTTCCGCAGTACCTGGACGTCATCGTGAACCCTTCTGATTTCGAGGTTTTCGCCGAAACCGGCAAATGGACGCACGAAGAGGTCACGAGCCTGCAGTCCACGGCCCGGCAGCGGCTCCTGATGGGCGCGGACCACTACGGCCTGAAATCCAAGGCCTATGTCGGCGCCATGGATGCCGTGACCGATCTTCTCGCCGCCTCAGGTTACACCTACATCCGCTTCGACCACCCCGGCTCCTACATCCGCATGCCCCTGCCTGCCGAGTGAATCTGCCATTCCCGGGATCCGGACACCGACAAAAGAATCTTTTTCGTATCTTTGTCTGATTAAACGGACGAAAGATGACTGAAACGGCTACTCCCCTGATGGCCCGGCGGATCCGCCGGATCCTGCTCGTGTGCAACAACTACGACAAGTTCGCCCTCGAAGAGGACGGACGTATCGAGCCCCGCATCACCGCCGAATATTCCGAACTGAACCTCTCCAACCCGCCGGTCTTCGAGCGGGCGGAATCCACCGTGGAAGCGCTGGAGATGATGGAGAAAGGGGCGCAGTACGACCTGGTCATCACGATGTACAACGTGGGCGAAGTCGATGTGTTCGACTTCTCGCAACGCGTCAAGGCCATCGACCCGGAAACCTCCGTCGTCCTGCTGACCGCCTTCGCGAAGGAGATCTACAAGAAGATGGAGAGCCACGACCTGAGCCATTTCGACGGCATCTTCTGCTGGAACAACTCCACGGACCTGATCATTGCCATCATCAAGCTCCTGGAGGACAGCCGGAACGCGCCCGTGGACATCCTGGAGAACGGCGTGCAGTGCATCCTCCTGGTGGAGGACTCGGTCCGCTTCTACTCCATCTATCTCCCCGAGCTGTACCGTCTCATCCTCCTGCAGAACAGCGAGGCCATCCGGGACGCCCTCAACGAGAGCCAGCAGAGCCTCCGCAAGCGGGCCCGTCCGAAAATCCTGATGGCCACGAATTACGACGACGCCGTCGCCCTGTATGAGAAATACAAGGGCAACATGCTGGGCGTCATCTCCGACATCGGCTTCGTCCTGCACCGGGGCGACAAGCCCTCGCAGGAGAAGCTGGACGCGGGCATCGACCTGTGCCGCATGATCCGCAAGGACGACCCCAAGATGCCCATCCTGATGCAGTCCTCGCAGGAAAGCATGCGCCCGGTGGCCAAATCCCTGCAGGCCGGCTTCCTCATCAAGCGGTCCAAGACCCTCAACCACGACCTGGCGGAGTTCATCGGCCGGGAATTCGGCTTCGGCGACTTCGTCGTCACCGATCCCGAGACCGGCGAGGAAACCGCCCGCGCCAGCGACCTGTACGGGGCCGAGCGCATCCTCGCCACCATCTCGGACGAGGACCTCGACCGCCTGGCCGCCAAGAACTACATCTCCCGCTGGCTGCTGGCCCGCGGTCTGTTCGATGTCGGAAACCAGGTCAAGAAAAGCCATTTCGACAATGCGACGGAACGCCGCGAGACGACGATCCGCTCCATCCGGCGCTACAGGATGGCGCAGGGCCTGGGCGTGGTGGCCCGTTTCGAGCCCGAACGCTACAACGACGCCATCCGCTTCGCCCGCCTGGGCGACGGTTCCCTGGGCGGCAAGGCCCGTGGCCTCGCCTTCCTGAACCAGATGCTCCAACGCTACAACCTGTACGACAAATGGGAGGGTGTGCGCGTGCTGGTCCCCCGTACCCTGGTGATCACGACGACTTTCTTCGACCGGTTCATCCTCGAGAACGGCCTCCAATACGTGATCAACGCGGACCTTTCCGACGAGGAAATCCTCTCGGAATTCGTCGCCTCCACCCTGCCCCAGGACCTGACGGAGGCCCTCCGCATCTTCATCCGCCACGTCCGCAAGCCACTCGCCATCCGGTCCTCCTCCAAGCTGGAAGACTCTTACTACCAGCCGTTTGCGGGCGTTTATTCCACCTGCATGGTCCCGGCCACGGAAAACGAGGACCAGCAGCTTCGGCTCATTTCCAAGGCCATCAAGAGTGTCTACGCCTCGGTCTATTATGCTTCCGCCCGTAGCTATATCCTGGCCACCGGCAACATGATCTCCGAGGAGAAGATGGCCATCGTCCTGCAGGAAGTGTGCGGCAGCGAGGACCACGGCCTGTGGTTCCCGACCCTTTCCGGTGTCGCCCGTTCCCTGAACTTCTATCCCGTGGGCCACGAGAAGCCCGAGGAGGGCATCGTCCGCCTGGCCTTCGGCCTCGGCAAGGCGGTCGTGGACGGCGAGCAGACGCTCCGCTTCTCCCCTGCCTACCCCGGCCACGTGATCCAGACCTCCACCCCGGAATTGACGATGCAGGAGACCCAGCAGTACATGTACGGCCTCAACCTCAAGCCCGAGACCTTCAAGACCTCCGTCGATGACGCCGTGAACCTCGCCCGCCTCCGCATCAGCGAGTGCAAGGATTTCCGGAACCTGCAGAAGGTCGTCTCCACCTTCGACTACGAGAACCAGCGGATGGTGGACTCCCCCATCCCGCGCGGTCCCAAGTTCGTCACGTTCGCCCATATCCTCCGCTACAACACCTTCCCGCTCGCGGACATCCTGAAGGAACTCCTCGAGATCGGCCAGCGGGAGATGAAATGCTGCGTGGAAATCGAGTTCGCCGCGAACCTGGACAAGCCCGCCGACCGTTCCTCGACTTTCCACGTCCTGCAGATCCGCCCCATCTCGTCCGACAGCCTGGACACCGAGGTGGACTGGAACGGGGTCGACGACAGCGGCGCGTTCCTCCGCTCCGGCAGCGCCCTCGGCACCGGCTGGGTGACGGACGTCAAGGACATCGTCTATATCCCGAAGGAGCGCTTCGACAAGATGGAAACCAAGGCGATGGCCGACGAGATCGCCGCCATCAACAACCGGATGCGGGACGAAGGACGCGGATATGTCCTGGTCGGCTACGGCCGCTGGGGCACCAGCATCCCCTCCCTGGGCATCCCGGTCAAATGGAGCGACATTTCGGAGGTAAAGGCCCTCGTGGAATGCGTCCTGCCTGATTTCCGCATCGACCCGAGCCAGGGCACGCACTTCTTCCAGAACCTCACCTCCTTCAACGTGGGCTTCGTCCATGTAGACCCGTTCGCCCGCCGCGAGGACGAGTTCGACACGTCCATCCTGGATGCCCTCCCCGCTGCCGAGGAGACAAAATATTGGAGGCTCATCCACCTGGACGAGCCTCTCAAGATCTGTATCGACGGCCGCAGCGGCCGCGCGTTCATGAAAGTCTGACGCTTACTTGGCGTCCTCCTTCGGAGGCTGCGGGGGCCAGTTGAAGCGCTCGCCCAGGACCGGATCGCCCATCGCGGAGGCCTCGTTGTCGGCATCGTCCAGCTTGAAGATCATGAACTTCGGGTTCTCCTTGGTGTAGGGAGTCCATTCGCCGCCTTCAGGGCCGTTCGGGTCGCCGTACTTGCAGAAATTGGCCCAGTAGGTCACTTCCTTCTCGGCGAGATCCCAGTCACCCTGCGTCCAGGGACGCCAGCAGTGCTTCAGGGACTTGAACACGTACCAGAGGTCGGAGGAGTGGAAGGCGCCCTTGAGGACATACACCTTCTGGCTGCCGTCGTCCGGGAGCGGACGGGCGAACTGGTAGGCGTAGCACTTGCCGCCCTTCTCCTGACGGTTCAGCGCGAAGTTCGCGATACCCTCGGTCATATTGCCCATATCGTCCTTGGTGAAGCCCATCATGTACGGGACATCCGCCAGGGAGCCGTCCATAGCCGCCTCGTCGAAGGATTTCAGGGAGACATAGCCGTCCACGATCGGAGCGCCGGTGAGTGCGGGACCGCGGCCGAAACCGCCGGCAGCGGCAGCGCCGTTGGCACCGGCATAGATGGTGCTGAGGGCGTAGATGGTCTCGGTGCCGGCCGCACGCATCTTCTGCAGGTCGGTCAAGCCGGCCCAGTCGAGGATGGCCTTGTTGGCGTTCTGGATGCTCTCCAGGGTCGGTGCGGCGAAGGCAGGAGCCGCAGCGGGACGGGCGTTCGCGGGAGCCGCAGGCGCAGCAGCCGGACGACGGCCGCCGCCCATGCCGCCCATGCCGCCGGCGCTCATGATGACCGCCTTGTTGAACAGGCCGCGGGCGAGCGGGGACTCGACCAGGGTACGGACGGCGCCGCCGCCGGCGCTCTGGCCGAAGATCATCACATTGTCAGGATCGCCGCCGAACTGGGCGATGTTCTGCTTGACCCACTTCAGGCCCTGGATCATGTCCAGGACACCATAGTTGCCGGAAACGCCGTGCGGGCTCTCGGCCGCCAGCTCGGGATGGGCCAGGAAGCCGAAGACGCCGAGACGGTAGTTGATGGACACGAGGACCACGCCGTGGTTGGCGAATTCCTCACCGTCGAACTCGGGCTCGGAGCCCCAGCCTTCGCGGTACAGACGTTCAGGTACAGGCAGTCTTCACTGCACTGGGCCTCCTCGCCATAACCCCACTCGGTGAAATAGCCGCCGGGATAATGGACGGCCTGGTAGCCGGGATGGCCGAAACGGTCCGCCTGCATCACGCCGTCCCACGGAACGACGGGCTGGGGTTCTTTCCAGCGCAGTTCGCCGATCGGCGGAGCAGCGTAAGGGATGCCTTTGTACGCGACGACACCGGGGATGTCGGTCGTCACACCCTGGACCTGACCACCTTCGATGGTCAGCACAGGGACCTTGGTTTCCGTCTTGCACGCGGCAAGGAGGAGGGCCGCAAGGGCCAGGAAATAGAGTTTCTTCATATCAGATGAGGTTTGGTTTTGTCTCTGCGGATCTAGGTTGTCACAAAGTTACGCAAGAATCCCCCCCTCTTTTTACATAATCGCACCAAATCCTTTCAAATTCCCTTCACGGGATGCCGGTTGCTCGCAGATAATCTCCCATTTTTTAAAAAATGTCCACCTTGTTCACCAATTTTTTACTTATCTTTGTTACGCAATAACCAATCACTCGACCACTATGAAAAGAATCATCCTTCTCCTGGTTACCCTGGGCATCTGCAGCTGGGCCGGGGCGCAGGAGCATCTCAAGTTCAAGAACATTCCCATCGACGGGCCCGAGAAGGCATTCGTCGAAGCCCTTTGCCAGAACGAATTCCACCTGGTCAACGACGGTGAGTTCGGCGCCGCACTCCGGGGCCGCTTCACCGGAAAGACCGTCGATGTCTTCGTCATCCCCACCAGCGAAGGAATCACAAGCCGCGTGGCCGTGAACTATCCCTCGCCCGACAACTGGGGCACCCTCCGGCTGGATTTCTATACCCTCCTCAGGAGCCTTTCATTCAAGTATGGAGAGCCTGTAGAGATGTCCCAGGAGTTCCAGCTCCCCTTCTCCGATGGGGACGGACGGGAACTGGAGGCGCTCCGCCGGGGCAGGGCCCGCTGGTATGCCCGGTTCGTATCCCCCGAGGGGACCATCCACCTGGTCATCGCCAACAACCCGATGACCCAGCAGCCGGCCATCAACCTCTTCTACGAAGACGCCATCAACTGCCGCCGCCAGGACGAACTCAACAGCCAGGACCTGTAGGCACAGCCATCGCCTTGGGAGCATTGACCGGGAAAGACTTTGTCTTCCCGGTTTTTTTTTGGCGAACCCGCCAAGATTTCGTATCTTTCGTGATTGGAAAACCATTGACAAAGAGTGCTTATGCGTAAAAGGATCCTGTGGTTCGCGGCCCTCGCGGTCATGCTGGCCGCCTGCGGACCGAAAACCGAAAAAGAGGTCGTGATGGTCGTGGAAACGACGATGGGGACCGTGGAGTTCAAACTGTACAACGAGACGCCCCTGCATCGGGACAATTTCATCCGCCTCGCGGAAGAACACTATTTCGACAGTCTGCTCTTCCACCGGGTCATCGACGATTTCGTCATCCAAGGGGGTGACCCGAATTCGAAGTACGCAAAGCCCGGAGATATGCTCGGAGACGGTGAGCCCGATTACCGGGTGCCGGCGGAAATCCGCGTGGACCAGGGAATCACCTGCGTGAAAGGATCGATCCTGGCCGCCCGAGAAGGGGATGACGTCAATCCCCAGCGCGAATCCTGTGCCTCCCAATACTGTTTCATGATGCGTCCCTGTCCGCACCTGGACGGCGCCTACACGGTATTCGGGGAGGTGACCGAAGGAATGGAGGTCCTGGAAGCCATCCAGAAAGTGGAGACGGACGAGTACGACCGCCCTTTGGAGGATGTCCGGATGCTGAAAGTCTATCGCAAGGAATAAGCGTATGAAATACCTGTTGCCGGGCCTGGTGGCCCTTTCCCTCTTCGCTGTCGCCTGCAGCGTGGAATCCGAATTGACGGACTGGCAGTTCTCCAAGGACGGGGAACAGTGGGAAGCCGTCACGGTCCCCCACTCCTACAACGCCCAGGACGGTCCCACGCAGAATTATTACCGAGGCAAGGCCCATTACCGCCGGGAGGTCAGCTTCCCCTCCGGGAAGAACGCCTTCCTGCTCTTCGAAGGCGCTGCCCAGGCGGCGGAAGTTTATCTGGACGGTACGCTCCTGAAGGCCCATAAAGGCGGCTATACGCCCTTCGTCGTGCCGCTCCCGCACAGCGGCCAGGTCGAAGTGGTGTGCGACAACACGGAGGACATCGAGTTGATTCCCGTGAGCTCGGACTTCAACAAGAACGGCGGCCTGCACAATCCCGTCCGCCTGCTGGTGTTCGACGATGTCTTCTTCTCTCCGGAGGAATACGGGCCGTACCGCCTGCATGTCGTCCAGAAAGAAGTCTCTGACAATAAAGTAGTTGCCGAAGTCCAGGCCCGCGTCCGGAACACCGGACCGGCCATGAAGGGCCATGTCCGGGTGTCCCTGAAAGATGCGGAAGGGAAGGTCGTCGCCTCCGAGACGGTCGGGATCGATCCCCTGCCCGGCACGGACCAGGACATCAAGGCGACACTGACCCTGGACAATCCCCACCTGTGGAACGGCGTCCTGGACCCGTACCTGTATACGGTGGAAATCCAGGTCAAAAAGGATGTCGCCCGCACCGAGGTCGGCTTCCGCTATTTCAGTGTCGACAAGGACAAAGGCTTCAGTCTCAACGGAAAGCCTTATCCGCTCCGGGGCGTGTCCATGCACCAGGACATGGCAGGGAAGGCATCGGCCCTGACCCGGGAGGATATCGCGAACGACTATGCCATCGTCAAGGAACTGGGCTGCAATTTCCTCCGGCTGGCGCATTATCCGCACAACGACGAGGAATTCCGGTTGTGCGACCGCATGGGCATCATCGTCCAGACCGAGATTCCCTGGGTCAATATCTGCGGCACGAACGCCTCCGAGGCCTATTTCGAGAACATCCACCAGCAGATGTGGGAGATGGTCACGAGCCTGTACAACCACCCTTCCATCTGCTTCTGGGGCATGTGGAACGAACTGGACTCCTGGGGCAACCGCCCGAACTACCAGGGTTGGCTGGATACAGACCGCGTGGTGGCCGAGACCGCCCGTCTGTATGATTACGCGAAGTCGCTGGATCCCACCCGCCTGGTGGGCCTGACGGACGATTCCGTCTTCGAGCGGGACCGCTACACCGAGCTCAAGGCCGACTACTTCTCGGAGAACCGTTACCACGGCTGGTATTACAATTACGGCGATTTCAGCGGCATCACCGCGGACATGACCCGGATCCGCGACGTCATGGGCCCGGCCAACATCTCCGAGTACGGCGTGGGCATCAATCCTTACTGCGAGACCTGGGACGAGAGCGCCGTCCGCCGCGACCGCACCGACTCCCTGCACTTCGAGGCCTATGGCAACCGCTCCCATGAAGCGCACGCGCAGCAGATCGCGCAGATGCCTTGGCTGAACTTCACCTCCCTCTGGATCCTGTTCGACTTCCCGGTCGCCAACCGGCACGAGGGCTTCATGGACTCGGAGGACGGGGTGAACTATGTGGTGAATCCCGCCCGCATGTACATGAACGACAAGGGCCTCATCACGCGGGACCGCCAGACGAAGAAGGACGTGTTCTACCTGTACAAGGCCTGGTGGAACCAGGAGGTCAAAACGGTCTATATCACGGAGAGAAGACTGCATTATCGCCCTGCCGGTCAGCAGTTTACGCTGACGGTTTATGCCAATGCCCCGAGCCTGACGCTCTATCGGAACGGTGAAAAGGTCGCGGAACTGGCTGCCACCGGCGAGCCTACGGGCGTCATCTGGAAGTTCAACGGCGTGACCATGGGCTCCGGAGACACCACCTTCAAGGTCGTCTCCCCTGACGGCACTGCCGACGAGGTAACCTGGAAAGTCCTTTAAATGCATATTCTCATGGACAGAAGATCATTTTTCAAGTATTCAGCCGGTGCGGTGGTAGGAGCTTCCCTCCTAGGCCGCACCACGCAGGCTTTCGCCCGGGACGAAAGCAGCTATTCCGTTGTCATCCTGGGAGATACGCACTATGATGCGCCGGATCCCGAAAAGTATCATGCCGGCTATACGGACCCGAACCCCGAGCGGGAAGCGAACCACCGCAGGGAGTTCGCACGGAACGCCGACATGTGGGATGCCCGTTGCCCGGCCCTGGTGAAACGGGCGGCCCGCCTCGTGGGCGAAGACACCCGTTTCGTCCTGCAGATGGGCGACCTCATCCAGGGCGATACCGCCACGGCGGCCATCCATGCGGCTTTCCTGGCCGACGCCTATGACCTCCTCAAGAAGGAAGTCTCGCCCAAGCGCAACTTCATCACGGTCGCCGGCAACCACGACGTCCGCGGCAATGACGACGCCGTCGCCGCCCAGGCGTACCGGGATTACATGACGGCGCGCCTCTCGAAAGAAATGGGCAAGCGCATGCAGGACACCAATTTCCTGTTCCCTGCCGGAGACGACTCCTATCTCGTCATCGACTTCACGCACCCCGATGTGGAAAGGATCGAGCAGCTGCTCGCGGAATCCGAAGGAGCCCGTCACACGTTCATCGTGGTCCATTGCCCCGTATTCCCCTATGACAGCGCCTCTTACTGGTGGTGGTTCCTGCTGGGCAGCCGCGACGACAAGCGGGCGGAGGAGCGCCGCCACATCCGCCAGCTGCTGGCCGCCCGCGAGGCCATCGTCCTGTGCGGACACACCCACAAGACCGAACTGCTGGACTGGTACGGCGACGGCGGCCGGATCACCCAGATGACCATGTCCAGCGTCTGGGCCAAGGAATCCCAGGGCACCTGGACCGAGAAGGTCTCCAGCCCCGAAGGCTACGGTTCCCAGATGCTGAAGGGCCATCCCGAGCTGGGCGAGCCGGGTCCCGTCCAGGACCTCTTCAACGAGTACCGTCCCGGGGTCCAGCGCTACAGCTGGGCCGACGCCGCGGGTTCCTACAAGCTCCTGGTCAGCCCCAAGGAGGTCTTCGTGGACTTCTACGCCGGCGACAGCGAACTCCTCTCCAACCGTTTCCAACTGAGATAAACGCAAAACCGCATCGATATGGCAAACACATCCACATTCCAACGCCCCTCCACCTCGAAACAGACGACATCTGACAGCGGAGAACAAACCCAGTCCGGGACGCGTCCTACCAGCCGCGTCGACCACCCGGCGGGCAAGCAGCAGTACATGGACAAGGACCAACGGATCGACCACCCGGAAGGCAAGCAGCAGTACATGGACAAAGAGCGTCCCACTTCACGGGTCGATCAGCCGGGGCGCCCCGTCGAGAAGAATCCGGTCCCGGAAATCAAGGACCCGAGTTCCGTCAAGTCCACCCTCAAGTTGACTGTCAAAGCCATCAAGAGCGACAAGGACAACGTGCTCCTGCAAGTCCTGGGGACCAATTATGTCGGCAAGAAACTCCCCTTCACCGTTTCCTACAATGAACGCGTTTACGCGAACGGGCTCGACGACGCCTGGAAACTGGTGAAACTCGGCGCTACCGTGGAACTGAAAAAGATCGTGACGATCGAGTTCCCGATCTATTAGCCCGGAAACACCTTGAACAGGTTCATCACGCTCCTGCTGCTCGTCCTCGCGCTGACAGGCTACGTCTGCTGGCACCTGTGGCGGATAGCGCCCTCCGGCTGGAAGCTGGCGGTAACGGGTCTATTCCTCCTCTGGATGGCGAGCATGTTCGCAGGCTTTGCCTTCACGGAACGCGTCCCCGTCAAGATCGCGACCGTACTCTATGAGGTGGGCAACACCTGGATGATCGCCTTCCTGTATCTGCTGCTGGTATTCATCGTGGCCGATATCGCCTCCCTTTGCCATCTCCTGCCGAAGACTTTCTTAAAGGACAGCGCGGCGGGACTGCTCGGGGCCATCGGCATCGTGGCGCTCATCCTGACGCTGGGCGCCATCCACTACCCGCACAAATACCGCGAGGAACTGACCCTCACGACGGATAAACTGCTGGAGAAACCGCTCACAATCGTCCTGGCCAGCGACCTGCACATCGGTTACCACAACCGGAAGGCGGAACTGGGCCGCTGGGTGGACCTGATCAACGCTGAAAGACCGGACCTGGTCCTCATCGGCGGCGACATCATCGACCGGAGCCTCCGGCCGGTGACCGAAGGCCATTACGAGGAAGAATTCCGACGCATCCTAGCGCCGGTCTGGACCGTCCTCGGCAACCACGAGACCTATGCCGGCCTGCCGCAGGCGGAGCAGTTCTTCCAAACGGCCGGAATCCGGGTCCTGAAGGACTCTGTGGCCCATTTCAAGGGGGTCGACGTAATCGGCCGCAAGGACCGCTCCACGCCGGGCCGGGCCTCCCTGCGCGACCTTTCCGTCGGCCTGAAGGGCTTTACCCTCGTCCTGGACCACCAGCCCAGCCACCTGGAAGAAGCCGAGCAGGCGGGCATCGACTTCCAGTTCAGCGGCCATACGCATCGCGGCCAGGTATGGCCGGTCTCCTGGGCCACCGACCTGATGTTCGAGAAATCCTGGGGACATTACCGCAAAGGCGGCACCCGCTATTACATCTCTTCCGGCCTGGGCCTCTGGGGCGCCAAGATCCGCGTCGGCACCCGGTCGGAATACCTGGTCCTGAAACTGAAAGGAAAGAATGACTAAAATCCCCTACACCGGCACCAACCAGGCCGAATTCAAGGCGATCCTGGGCGACAGAGTCCTGGATCCCTACTTCTGCATGGGCCTCACGATCCTGTCCATCCTGACGGACGACGGTTTCGTGAACGTCCAGGAAGGAGACATCGTCGTCATCGACGATGACGGAAGCATCCGAATCGAATAAACAAACCTATAGCTATGAACAGAATCCTGATCACCCTCGCCGCCCTGGCATTGACCTTCACCGCCTGCGGCCAGAACAACAAGAAAGAAATGAAAACCCTCGTCGCCTATTTCTCCGCCACCGGCACCACCGAGGCCGTGGCCAAGGACCTCGCCGAAGTCACCGGCGGAACCCTCTACGAGATCAAGCCGGAAGTCAAGTACACGGCCGCCGACCTGGACTGGCGGGACAAATCCTCCCGCAGCTCCGTCGAAATGCAGGACAAGAACTCCCGTCCTGCCATCGTAAAGGACCTCAAGGACGCCGACCGTTATGACGTGGTCTACCTCGGCTTCCCCGTCTGGTGGTACACGGCCCCGACCATCATCAACACCTTCCTCGAGTCCTACGATTTCGAAGGCAAGACGGTCATCTTCTTCGCCACCTCCGGCGGCAGTTCCATCGACAAGGCCAACAAAGACTTCGCCGAAGCCTATCCGGCGATCAACTGGAAAGCCGGCAAGACCCTGAACGGCGCCTCCAAGGCTGACATCAAGGCCTGGGTCGACGGCCTCAAGTAAAACGGTCCATGAAGAAAGCCCTCCCCTTTTTGCTGTTTGCCCTGATCGCCATGAGCTGCACAAATCCCCCAAAGAAAGCGGAGAAAATCCAGGAGAAACCCTGGCAGGAAATCGCCCCGACCGAGATTGAACTGAATCCGGTCCGGATGATCGACGGGGACTGGCTGGAAGTATCGGCCGGAAAGGAAGGGAATATGAACCTGATGACCATCTCCTGGGGCACCATCGGCGAACTCTGGAACAAGCCCGTGTTCATCGTCTATGTGTCCACCAGCCGCTACACGCACAAGTTCATGGAAGAGAACGACTACTTCACGGTCACACACTTCCCCGAATCCATGCGGGACAAGCTTTCCTACCTGGGCCGCGTCTCCGGACGGGATGAGGACAAGGTGGCCGGCGCCGGCCTCACCGTCGAATTCACGGAACTGGGCAACCCCATCTACGCGGAAGCTGACCTCGCCATCGAGTGCCGCAAAATCTACGGCCAGCAGTTCGATGCGGACCTGATGCCGGCCGAGCAGCGCCAGTGGTACGAGCGCAACGGCCTCGGCATCCACTACATGTACATCGGCGAAATCGTCCACGTCTGGAAGAAATAGCCCGGTACAGGGTGCAAAAAAGGCTGGCGCGTGATGCGTCAGCCTTTTTTTGTACCCGCAACCGGAGTAATATCGAACCGGTTCCTCGAAGACCTGGAGAGGATATGGGCACTCAGAGATGTTATTCCAGCGATTCAAGACCCCAACCTTTAATGACAGTTTTTGGAGATATAGACAAATGTGCCTATCTTCACAAAGATAAATCGTTTTCCATAGGAGAGACACCATGAAAGTTGCCATATTGGGATTAGGAGTTATTGGCACCACATATGCCTACGCTTTTCAAAAAGCAGGGCATGAGACTTTTCATATTATTCGAGAAGGGAAAAAAGATATTCCTTCTGTAATATCAGTTCAGCTGTTGGATGGACGCTATAACGCCAAAGGTGAAGAGAAACAGGATAAGTATAAAGTTTCCATAGCTGAGAATAACGAGGAATATGACTTTATCATTGTCAGTGTAGCCAGTGGAAAGCTCGACGCAGCTATCAGGACAATAAAAGAGAGAAACATAAAAGGGACTATTGTCCTGTTCTGCAATTTTTGGAATGAGCGTAGTGATATCGAAAGAATAATAGCCGGCTTTGATTATATTACGGCATTCCCGACCGCCGGAGGTCATATGAACGATGATGGTTCATTGAATTGTGTCTTATTCGATCATATCATGCTCGAGAGTCGAGAAAAGGCGAATATTGCCAATTATTCAGATCTGGAATCACTTCTGAATTCATCCGACATAAAGCAAGAGATACCTCATGACATGTTCGAGTGGATTTGGATTCACATGGCGATTAATGCCGGGGTGACTTCAACTGCCGGCAGAAATGGTAAGATTGATAATCCCAATCAGTTGGCCAGAGAATTAATGGCCGATTCAAAAGCTCTTAGTCTAGCAGTAAAGTCCATACGCGAGACCATAAAGACAGTAGAAGCCAGAGGTGTAAATCTTAGACTGTACAAAAATGAGTTACTGCCATATAGAATACCTTCCGGAATAGCAGGAATTGCCATGAAAATGCTTTTCGCTTCCAATGAACTTACTTCAAGAATCATGACACTCCATAGTGACGTCAATGATATTCTATATGGTTGCAAATGCGTATATGATGAAGGCAAGAAACAAGGTCTGGAGTTACCCTTGTTTTATAAAAACATGGAAAGAATCATGGCCAGTTTATAGGACAAGAGCTATGAAAAAGCCTGTCAGATATCTAATCATAACGTTCCTGGTTTTAGCTGTCGCTTGTTTGTCGATGGTGATTTCACCGACTTTTGGAAGGCAAGTTCCTTTCAATGAATGGGCATGGAAGCATCACCCCGTGCAAAAGGTCCGGTATTATATGTCCGATTCGATTCTGGAATGGCTGAATAAGGAGCAGCCTTCCCGCGAAGTCGTTTTGGACAAATTGGGAAAAGAAGAATTCAATGAATTATTCCCTTCATCAAACAGTGATAATCTCATATATTGGCTAATGAGCACAGGGTTCATGCGGGTTTACGCCTTGAGAATTGACTTCAATGCCGACGGCTCGTTCCAAGAAGCGACGATTCTGTGTATAGATTAAATCGACTTCCATCTTGTCTCTGGATAAACTGACAGTCGAAAATGAGGACGAAATGGGTGCGCACAGAGTAAAAAGGTCCAAGTTTACCCGCAACCGGAGTAATATCGACGATACTTATTCCAGTATTTCCATGCCGATGCAATAGGCATGGGTACGGTCTTCGGAACGGCCGTCGTTGCTTCTTTTCCAGGCAGTGCCGACCGGCCATTGATTCCAAGAAGACGAGGGCGTTTCAGGTCGGGTCAGCCAAATGTAGGGAAGAATCGTATCCTGCACACGGACATCGTCCGTTATGATCCATTCAACCACGACGAATGCGCCCTCTTCCGGGAATACAACCGGATTCTTCAAGGGTATTTTGTGGATCTTGTGCATGGACAGACTGAAGCGATCCTTGATTTCATAGATGACACCGCCATCGACCAAAGAAGCGCCCGGGCCGCCGGTGGCAGGGTCGGCTTCCCGGATGTCCACCCGGAGTTTGGCGACATGCGTGACAGCGTCGTCATAGACTTTGTCGCCGATGGAAGTGGTCCCGTTTTTCTTGAGATTGACGGCGAAAAGATTCAACAGGACCTTGGAGATCACAGGAGCGGGTTTTCCATCTGCAGATGGCTTGAAGAACTCGGCGATGGCATAGCCATTCCTCCCACCCTGGAAAGTCTTTCTTTTACTGCCAGCATAGCCGATTGTCCTTTTATGGTATGAATTCGGAAAGACAAATGCCGGGGTCAGCGCCTGGACGAGCGGAACAAGCAAGACCGTACTGTCCCGAAGCGCACGGACCTCGATGGACTGCGGCTCGTAGGAAATATGGTGCGTCTCAAACGCATCGACCCCTTCCGGAACCGTCAAACAACCTTCCTCGTCGGCATATTTCCCGTTTTCACTGTCGAACAAGACATGAACATAAGAAACAGGCGCGCCTGTTTCCTTATCCAGGAAACGGAGTCGAGTTTGAGCCGATGTCGGGAGTGTCCATATCAGGACAGCCGCCAAAGAGCAGAGGATTCTTTCCATATTGAAGAAATGATTCGTTCCCAAACACAACAAAAGATGTGCAAAACCAACGAAATGCCTTGTCCTAAAACAGGCTTGCGGTATATCTTTTGCTTTTATTAAATTGATATTTTGTTACCATGAACGCGCAATCATCCTTACCACGTTTTTTCATCGCCTTTCTGGCAGCACTGCTTCCCATTCAGGCTTTTTCACAGACTTCCCTTCCCTTTTCTTTGGGGAAGGATTACCTCCGCAGTGAGATCACTGCAGTTATCGGAGCACCGGAAAGATTCGGTTACGACGTGAACGGAGATGATGACCTTTTCATCCAGACTTATGGAAAAGGAATCATCCTCAACCAGCATTTCAAGGACTTGGATCTCAAATGGGTATCGGAGGAAGAACGCATCCGCCCGATCGTCGATTTCAGATCGAGCCAGTTCACGGGACGGCGGGCGCCGATCATCGGGATAGCCCTGACTGACCCGACATACCGGATCCTGGAAGACAAGATTCCCGGAGGTCTTTATGTCGGGATGCCGCGCACGGCGTTGAAATCCATAGAAGGCGCCCATACGGATGGATGGCCGGCGATGATGAAATACAACTACCGGATCACCTTCGATGATGACACGATGGTTCTGATGTACTACAATGCATGGGACCGTGTCACGTTCATCGAGTACATTAACAACGACAGCGGCATCTTTTTCTGGCCGAAAGAAGATCCCTATACTCCCGTCGATGAGAAAGACCGACTGGTGACATCGTTCCATGGCCCGGATGACCTTCGGGATGTCCTCGTTCCATCCGACCCGGCCGATGCTTTTTCCAACTATTCGGCCAATGATTTTCAGGACAACCCGGCCGTCCGCTCGGAGTCAAAGAAAGTCTCCCTGCCCACCCTGCTTGACTTCGACAGGCAGCGGCGCAATACCGGCAAGGATGACATCACGCTAGTTGAAACACCTTTCCGCCAAAATGGCTGGCAGGGGCTAAAGGCCGTCCTTCACAACGGCAAGGACGATATCAATTGGGACAGTGCGACGGCCATCCACTGGCACTATCTCCAGGAATCCAACCGTGCCATCCTGAAAGACCGCATCGTCACCCAATTTGCAAGAAAAGGATTTGAGTCCAACCAAGCCAATTACAGCAGCTTTTCCGGCACAAACCCTACGAACATCTTGGTTTATACCGATTTGCAAGGGGAAGTAAATGAAATCCGCATCTACTACGGCGGAAAAATCCTCTTCGGCCGTCTCCTGAAGCGCGGAGAGAAGTTGCAACCCGGGGAGAAAGCGCGGTATGTAACCGTTTTCAAGGACGTTCCTCAACCCAAGTTCCTCGGGATCTTCAAGCGCAAGGATAGGAGGGAAATTATCGGCACCTATTGTGTGGCCGAACAGCACAATTGAGCCCTGAATCCATTGTCCTCAAATAGGTGTACCCGAGGCCGGGAACCGTCCTATTTACAATCGACTGATTTTCAATTACTTGCAAAAGAGCAAGTTTCAAGCTCCGAACTGACAGCTCCAACAAAGAAGAAAAGCAGGCATTTTGGAGGGCGAAAGCCCGACGCAGGGGAGTTTGAGGGGGTCCGCCCCCTCAATGAATAAACAGCACAGGGTGCAAAAAAAGACTGGCGCGCATGCGTCAGTCTTTTTTTTGTACCCCCGCTCGGAATCGAACCGGGACCGTCAGAACCGGAATCTGAAATTCTATCCTTTAAACTACAGGGGCATTCCCGGTAAAGGGATTGCAAAGTTAACAATTTTCGTTGATTTGCAAGCAATCTTTCCGGATTTTTAGCGGGCAGGGCCCATCGCCCGGCCTAGAGCCGGGAAGCCGGCACCCCCTCGAAGGTAATCCGCACCGGAAGGATCCGGCCGGTCTCGTCGAAATGCAGCCGCTCGATGCAGACGACCCGGTTGTTGCCGTCGGTGGCGCCCAGCGGGTGGCGATGATAGACGATGTAGTACTCGTCTTCGCCGCGGCCGCGGATGACGGAGTGATGTCCGGCGCCCGTGGCGACGTCCGGGTCGGATTCGAGGATCGTCCCTTCCCGTTTGAAGGGGCCGAAAGGACTGTCGGCGCGGGCGTAGGCCACGTGGTAGTCGGGGCCGGTCCATCCGCCCTCGCTCCACATGAAATAGTACGTTCCGTTCCGCTTGAGCATGAAGGGGCCTTCCACATAACCCTGCGGCGTCACTTCCTTGTAGATGCTCCCGTCCTCAAAGGGGACGAGGCTCATCAGGTCGTCACCCAGCCGGACCAGGTTGCAGTGCCCCCAGCCGCCGTAGTACATATAGTACGTCCCATCATCATCCAAAAACACGAACTGGTCGATGGGCTGCGCCCCGTTCACGACCTCGTCGATCAGCGGATGGCCGAGGGCGTCCTTGAACGGGCCGGCGGGGTTGTCGGCCACGGCGACACCGATGCCGCCCTCCCCTTTCTCGTGCATGTCGTTGGCACCGAAATAGAGGTAATACCGACCCTCCTTCCGGACCACGGAAGGTGCCCACAAGGCCCGCCAGAGCCAGGAAATGTTATCCTTGGCCAGTACTCTGTCATGTTTGGTCCAATGCACCAGGTCCTTCGACGAGAAAGCGTCCATGAACAACTGCTCCTCGTAAGGATGCGAATACGTGGGATAAATCCAGTATTCCTGGTCGAAGACGACGGCCTCCGGGTCCGCATACCAGCCCTCGAAGAGCGGATTCCCGCTCGTATGGGACACCTGATAGGCCTCGCAGCGCTCGGCGATGTTCTCCCGCAGGGATTCCCCGTACCAGCGGATCTCGAAGGTATGGTAGCATCCGTCCTTGAAGTAGGGTTTCCAAGCGTAGCCGGTCCCTTCGAAACCATCGACCAGCAGGAGCTTGGTCTCCGGGTCCAGCGTAACCGTCAGGGAATCGAACAGGACCGCCGGAGTGGCGTCCGTGCACCAGTTCACCGGGTTGATGGCGACGGTATTACCGCTGCTCACGAAACTGGCGTTCTCGGGCGAATCGACGGAATTGTAGCAGATGGTGACACCGGTGTCGTCGGCGCCCTGGGCGGGCCGGATGTCGGTGGATGCAGCCAGGTCCTCCGGGGTGATCTTCCACCCCAGGACATAGGCCGCGACGAGGCGGTCCTGCAGGCTGTCCGGCAGTTCCTTCAGCAGTTCCACGAGGACCTCGCCACCCTGGCTGAAGCCGGCCAGGACGAAGGGACGGCCGTCGGAAAGCTCGTCGACATAGTACTTGAAGGCCCGGCGGACATCGTCCATCGCCAGCGGGAAGCGGCTGTCGATCAAGTCCATATCCTGATAGGTTTCCATCGACATCTGCCGGTAGAAAGGCGAATAAAAGTTCAGGTCGCCGGCCAGGATCCGGTCCACGCCTTCCATTTCACCCCGCATGCCGGGGCAGGCCGCAGAGTCCGCCGCCTGGGCATAGTGGAACACCTTCCGGCCCACCGTCGCATCGAAGGTTTCCGTGGAACTGATATAGAAAAGGTCCACGTCCGCCCCGCGGTCGGTCACGTACCACGATTCGGCGGAAGCGTAATCAGGCGACTCGGGAATCGTTTCCCGGGGAGCACAGGCGGCCGCCAGAAGCAAGGCGGCCAGCATCCACTTATTGTTCATAGGAGATGTTTTGTACATTCGTGATGAGTTGCTCCTCCACCTTTTCGCGGAAGAGGCGGACCAGCCGGTCCGGACGGAGCGCGACCGTGGGATGGAATTCGTCGGAACGCATGTAATCCAGCACGGCCTTGTAGAACTGACGGCCCTCGGGATACTCCAACGTGCTCTCCAGGTCCGAACAGAACACCAGGAGGCTGCCGTTCCCCACCGCGAACTCGAACAGGAGTCCGAGCCGATGGTTCCGCTCCACGTTGTCGATGACCTGCACGATCGGCTTGTAGCCCCTGAGGGCGTCCAGGATCATCGGGCGGGAAGCCTTCAGGACCGGGAACCACTGCCAGTCCGTATGTTCCTCGGTCGGGAATTCCCGGAACACCGGGTGCGACGGATCCGTGAGGATGCCCAGGGTGCCGGGCGACACGGGCTTGCCATTGCTCTCGCAGATTCCCTTGAACATCCGATAGTTCCAATAATCGGTCTGGAAGAGCCCGCCCACCGTGTTGGTAGTGTCCGTCGGCATCAGGAGGACCTTTTTCCCCGCTTCCAGCGCCGCCAGCGCCGCCTTGTCCAGGTTCCGGACGATGGTGATCCCGCGCTTGTCCGGCTTGTTGTCAGCGGGATAGACCCAGATGGGCCAGGAATTCACCCCTTCGTACCCGGCAGTCCGGACGGCCAGGGGCAAGTCGATGCGCGCCGGGGCTTTCACCCCGTCCAGCAGTTCGGCGACCGGCCGGTTTATCTCGTAGTCGCTTTCCCCTTCGAGCAGGTCTTCGCCCGTGAAATTCGCGACTTTCACATGCGCCTGGAAAACCTCATCCTCGCTCCAGCAATACTTGTCGAACTCAGCCAGCGGGACGAGTTCGCTGCAGAACTGCCGCCACTCGGCGGGATCGATGTCGCCCTTGGCGTCCATGAACGCGTCCAGGATGCCCACATAGGCCGATCCTTGGCCGGGATAGTCCTGGATGTCAAGCAGTTGGAAACCGCCGAGGCCCGGGGTGCGGAGGCACATCTCCACATCGGCCTTGTACAGTTCGAAGGCCCAGCGGAGGGACGCGCGGTGGAAAGCATCGGCCTGGTCCGCCATCCCGGCCACGTCCAGCCGGCGACGGAACTCCATCAGGTTGTACGGGGCCAGCGGACCGGTGTATTTGTCAATCTGGGCATAATCCGGATAGCTCTGGAACTGCCCCGTCTCGTGGCTGATCACCGGCATCGGGACACCTTCCAGCGCCTCGCCGAAGTTCCGGGTGGTTCCGGGATAGAAGTGGTTCAGGATGCCGCCGTCCATCGCGTCGCAGAAAGCGAAGGAACTGCGGACGTGGGTGTTAAACGCGCCATACGCTTCGCCGCGGGTACGGCAGGTGGCGAAGAAATCCATCCCGTCGACATAGCCCTGCCAGCCCAGGAAGGCATTGGTACCGTTGGTGTAGAGGATTTGCGGAGCGGCCTCCCGGAAGGCCGCCACCAACTCCTGCATCACCGCTTTCTCACCCCAAAGCTCGTTGCCCAGGGAGAACATCGCAAAGGACGGATGGTGTCCATAGGTACGGACGATATTCAGGCCCTCTTTCCGCAGGAACGCGAGGAGTTCCTCCCCTTCCAGCGTTCCCCAGAACGGGAGCTCCGGCTGGAGGTAGATTCCGAGCTCGTCCGCGGCCGAGAAGGCGGCCTCCGGCGGGCACCAGGAATGGAACCGCACGTGGTTGATGCCGTAATCCTTGCAACGACGGAAGTAATTGATCCACGAGGCTTTGTCCATGGGGGTATGCCCCGTCAGCGGGAAAACGCAAGCGTCGTGCTTGCCGCGGAGGAAGACGGGCTTTCCACCGGCCATAAAACGGCCGTCAACCACCTCCAGACGCGGCATTTCAGCGACAGGAAGCTTCTCGGAGAAGGTTTCCATCGGCCCGAACTCGATCCGGCCGATGACGCCGTTCCAGTTCGTCTGAGTATCGTCAGAATAGAGGTGGGAACTCCTGATCACCTGCGGAGGCACTCCCCCGCCGTTATCCACGCAAAGGGTGATCGTATGCACGCCCGGACGAAGCTTGCCCAGGTTGTAAAGCTGCGGCGTGGACACATCATTGCAGGAGTCCACCAGGGCGCCGTCCAGGTATAGTTTCGTCGCCTTGGTGCGCTCGAGATACAGCGCCAGGTCCTTCTCGCGCCACACATACGGCGCCACGACCTTCTTCCTGTACCAGGCCTTTCCCACGAAGGAATGCCGGCGCGTCAGGCGCCCGGTTTCCACGGGCAAGCCATACTGCGGCTCCACGGCCGCAATCCCCTTCCCCGCGAGGTCCGTCGTCCCGGGCAGGACGATGGTATCGGAAAACAACGAATCGGCCCGTTCCCCCAAGAGCGAATCGACAGTCATCACTCCCGCTGGATCCAGGCACAGTTCCCACTCCCCGGAGACTTCCTTCTCCGGTGTACAGGCCGCTGCGGCCAGCACGGCCACTGCGATAGAAAAACCACGTTTCATATCGCAAAAATAGTGTTTTTCTCCGAAAGAAAAGCGGGTTACACCGGAACCGCCGAAGAAATGGAAACGGTCGACGGATTGAAATCGAAGGGACGGCTCTCCCCCTCCTTGTCGCAGACGAAAAACAGCGAAAGATCCGGACGAGGGCCGTCGTGCGGAAGACCGTAACAGCCGATGGCATCTTCGTCGGCATCGACCTCGGCCCGGAAATCGGCCAACGTGCCCAGGAAGGCGTCCAAGGGGACATCCTTCCGGAACAGCACCAGGAAACGCCCATCGGGCAGGCTGTACAGGAACATCCGGTCATCCACCTCGAACTCCAGGTCCACTTCCCGGGCATGGGAACACACAATGTATGCTTTCCGGGCCGACCGGGACACCTGATCCCGCAACACCAATGGCTCCCGCAGCCGTTCCTCCTCCTTCCGGGCCTCCGCTTCCTTCTTGCGCCGCCCCCTATACAAGGCGTAGACCATCACCGGGAAGAAAGCAATCAGCAAGAGCACCTTAGCCAGCGGACTGGAGGTATTGCCCGGCAGGAAAACGATCGGGAAAACAGCCAACGCCGTAGAACAAACTGTCGTTGCCTCGGCCAGGGTCAATTTTCCTATAGCTCGGCCCGACTCGCGCTCCCGAGCCGGTTTTCCCGGCTTCCGCCACTCGACGACCGACTCCCTGATCAGGACAACCACGCCAAGCAGAAAAAAAACGATTTTCAACCAGTCCCTGCCGATAAAGTGCACGCACAGGCCTTCCAAAGCGAACGTCCCCGCTCCCAGGACCGTCACCCAGACCAAAAGATCCCCGATTGTGCCGTTCTCGTTTTCCCCCATGTCACAAATATAGGGATTATTATCGAAATACAATAAATATTTGCCATAATTTCATATTTATAGTCCTAATCGCAGGTTGTTTCTCAGCAACCCGAAATTCGTAGCGCATCACCATCTCCATTGCGCGCCCCTCAGTGGCACTTTGCGATGCTCTGCTCGACAATTTTGGCTGGCGGAGCACCGGATTAGGCCGTACAGGGGCTTCAGGGGCACATTGACATGCTCCGTGGTTTTCGGATTGCAGCATGGCTCCTATTCCCAGCAGTTAAAAGGTTTTCGCCAAAATGCCGCACGGGAGGCCACGGCAGGCGGCCGGTTCCCCGTAGTCACTCCCGCCAAAGGCACCGCAGGCACCTCGTCAGGGGCCTACCGTTGCAAGAAAGATTAGCAAGATATCCGAACAATTGTTATATTTGTGAGTTACAAGACGAATTCCACTTCGTTAAGGTCCAAGATGATTCCACTTATGAAAGCACTTGCCTTAGGCAGCGCCCTCGCGCTTGCGGTTCTCGCCGGATGCAGCCGGCCGGTCAATCATATCCCGGTAGGGGCCGAAAAGGTGTTCGATCTCCGCACCGGGGACGAACTCACGGTCAAGAAGGCCGCGAAGGCCGACGGGTTCTACGGGACGATCCACGCGGACGGCCAGTTCATCGCCTTCGTGCGCTACAATCCGGCCGCGTTCCAGACAACGGTCGTGACGGCCGAGCGGGAGCAGGCCGACAGCACCAGCGCCCTGTGCCTGAAGTATGACGCGTTCGCCGGCATCAATGGCAGCTACTTCAACATGGACAGTCTGACAACCGTCACTTTCATCAAGGACGACGGTTTCGTGACCGGCGCCACGACGGCGAGGGAGACCTTCCGGACGAACGGCGCGCTCGTCCTGAACCCGGAGGAGATCCGCGTCGAGGCCTTCGACACGACTGATGTCTTCGAGAAGGACTGGGAAGTCCTCGCGAGCGGTCCGGTCCTGGTCGATGACGGCGTGACGGCCACCTACGGCGAGGACATGCCGAACTGGAAATCGTTCTACAACAAGCGCCACCCGCGTACGCTCATGGGCAAGGATGCCGACGGCGGTGTCTGGCTCGTGGTCGTGGACGGCCGCTTCCCCGGGGAAGCGGAGGGCATGACCATCGCCGAACTCACCGCCCTCGCCGAAAAGCTCGGCCTCGTCGAAGCCCTCAACCTGGACGGCGGCGGCTCTTCCACCCTGTGGACCCTTCCGGGCGGTGTCCTGAACCATCCCTGCGACAACGGCAAGTTCGACCACGTGGGCCAGCGCATCGTCCCGAACGTGGTCGTGGTCCGATGAGACGGCTCGTCCTCGGCCTGCTCGCGGCAGGCCTGCTGGCCGGGTGCGCGCAAGGAGCCGTCGACCCCGGCGTAAGCCTGGAACTGGCCCGGGAGCGCGCCGCCCGCATCAGCCAGGTCCGCTATGAACTCGCCTTCCGGATTCCGGAGAACAAGGCCGAGCCGCTGGAAGGCACGGAATCATTGACCTTCAAGCTCCGGGGCCGGGGTCCGGTGCAGCTGGATTTCCGGGAAGGGGCGGACCACCTCCGGCTGCTGGCCGTCAACGGGAAACTCCAAAAGATCGATTACCGGAACGAGCACATCGTCCTGCACGACCTACGCAAGGGCGAAAACCGCATCGACATTACCTTCACCCCCGGGGACCAGGCGCTGAACCGGAACGACGGCTACCTGTATACCTTGCTCGTTCCCGCCCTCGCCCGGACGGTGTTCCCCGCCTTTGACCAGCCCAACCTCAAGGCCGTCTTCTCCCTCCGGCTGGACATCCCGGAAAAATGGGTAGCAGTCAGTGACGGGAGTTTGCTCTCAGAAACAGTCGCTGGTGACCGCAAGCAACTGGTATTCAACGATACGAAGCCCCTCCCCACCTACCTGTTCTCCTTCGTGGCCGGCCAGTGGCAGATGGAAGAGGAAACCATCGACGGCTTCCCGATGCACTTCTACTACCGGGAAACCGATCCCGACAAGCTGGCCCAGATTCCGGAGGTGTTCCGCCAAGTTTCCTCGGCCGTCCGCTGGATGGAGGATTATACGGGCATCCCCTTCCCGTTCGAGAAATACGACTTCATCGCCATTCCGGGCTACCAGTTCGGTGGGATGGAGCATCCCGGCGCCATCCAGTTCACGGACAAGCGCATCTTCCTGAATCCGGACCCGACCGTGGACAATCTCCTTTCCCGCGCCGAACTCATCGCCCACGAGACCGCCCACATGTGGTTCGGCGACCTGGTCACCATGGCCTGGTTCGACGATGTCTGGACCAAGGAGGTCTTCGCCAACTGGTTCGCGGCGCATATCACCCGTCCCCTGTTCCCGGAGGTGGACGCCCCGCTTTCCGACTTCAAGCGGTTCAACCTCACCGCCTACGAGGAGGACCGGACGGCCGGTTCCAACGCCATCAAACAGGTCCTTCCCAACCTGTCCGACGCCGGGCTCGTCTACGGAAACATCGTGTACGACAAGGCCCCCGTCGTGATGGATATGCTCGCGAAACGGATGGGGTCCGAAGCTTTCCGGGCAGGCCTGCAGGAATACTTGCGCACTTTCAGCTACGGCAACGCCGACTGGTCCGACCTCATCGCCATCCTGGACCGCAGGACGGAGGAAGACCTCGCTGCCTGGAGCCGCAGCTGGGTGTCCGAGAAAGGCATGCCGGTGTATGCGGTCGATGCCGACGGCGCCCTACGCCAGCGCGACCCCTGGGGGCGCGGGCTCGAGTGGCCGCAGGAGATCGATGTCACCCGCATCGGCGCGGTCACGCTCCTCAACGCTTCCGGCGAGGGTTACGGGTTCTTTGTCCACGACTCCCTGTCGCTGGCGTACCTGATGGAGCATATCGGAGACTTCGACAAGCCGCTGGAGCGGATTTCCGCCCTGGCGAACCTGTACGAGAACTACCTGGACGGCCGGGTTCCCGCTCCACGTTTCGCCCGTTTCCTCGCGGAATACATCCCTTCCGAAAAGGAAGAACTGCTTGTGTCCACCGCCCTCGGCTACCTCGGCGGCATGGCCCTGAACGGGCCGCTTGCCGGGACGCCGGACATGGAGGACATCTTCGTACGCCTCGCCCGCGACAAAGCCCTGGGGAAGGCCCAGTCCTCGGTCTTCCGGACCCTGGCGGGGTTCCAGCGGAGTCCGGCAGTTTCGGAGGCGCTTTACGGTGTCTGGAAGAGCCAGTCCCCCTGGCCGGGCGTGACGCTGAACGAAACGGATTATACGAACCTCGCCCTGGAGCTCGCTGTCCGGCTTCCTGCCCGCGCCCAGGACATCCTCGACACCCAGCGCGGGCGCATCGGCCATGCCGACCGCCTCCGCGAGTTCGATTTCGTCCGGCCTTCCGTCTCGCCGGACCGGGACGTCCGCGACAGCGTCTTCCAGGCCCTGCTCCGGCCGGAGAACCGGCGACACGAACCCTGGGTGCAGACCGCGCTCCGTTTTCTCAACCACCCGCTCCGCCAGGAAGAAGCCCTCGGTTACATCCGCCCGGCCCTGGAAGCCTTGCAGGATGTCCAGCGCACCGGCGACATCTTCTTCCCCAAGCAATGGGTCGCCGCCACCCTCCGCGGCCACAACTCTCCCAAGGCCGATTCCATCGTGGAGCAGTTCCTGAAAGAGCGTCCTGATTATCCGGAACTTTTGAAAAACAAGGTGTTACAAGCTTCCGCCCACGGGCGGCGCCACGATGTTTCCGCCGATTGACAAACTATTTCGGCCGGAATCCTTGTTTTTTTGAAGAATTAGTCCCATCTTTGCAATCCTGTTTCACAGACAGGGGCGTAGCTCAGCTGGTTTAGAGCGCTTCAGTCACATTGAAGAGGTCATCGGTTCGAATCCGATCGTCCCTACCAGGCACCCGAAATCGGGTGCCTTTTTCCGTTTCCGGGGCTTGGGGAATTCGCCGATTATACCTATATTTGTACGATATTAGATTTTCGTACTGAAACCTATGAGCAAAGCATATATTTTTCCCGGACAAGGCTCCCAGTTCCCCGGCATGGGGAAGGCGCTCTATGAGCGCAGCGCGGAGGCCCGGGAGATGATGGACAGGGCCCATGAAATCCTCGGATTCCCCATCACGGACATCATGTTCGGGGAAGACGCCGAGGCCCTGAAGGCTACGCGCGTCACCCAGCCTGCCATCTTCATCCACAGCGTCGTCCTGGCCCGCTGCAGCGGCCTGGAGGCTCCGTCGATGGTGGCCGGACACTCCCTGGGAGAGTTCTCCGCCCTCGTCGCCGCCGGCGCGATGGACTTCGAGGACGGCCTCCGGCTCGTCGCCGTCCGCGCCTCCGCGATGCAGAAATGCTGCGAGCAGGTCCCCGGCACGATGGCCGCCGTCATCAAGCTCCCGACCGAGACGGTCGAGGAGATCTGCGCCTCCTGCGCGGGCCTCGTCATCCCGGCCAATTACAACAGCGAAGGACAGATCGTCATCTCCGGCGAGGCCGAGGCCGTCGCAGAAGCCTGCGCGAAGATGAAGGAAGCCGGCGCCAAGCGCGCCCTCCCGCTCGCGGTCAGCGGCGCCTTCCACTCCCCGCTGATGGAACCGGCCCGGCTGGAACTGGCCGAAGCCATCGACAAGACCCCTTTCCAGGTGCCCGTCTGCCCCGTTTACCAGAACGTCACCGCCCTCCCTTCCACGGACCCGGAAGTCATTAAGGACAACCTCCTCCGCCAGCTCACCTCTCCGGTCCGCTGGACCCAGACCGTGCAGAACATGGTCGCGGACGGGGCGGACAGTTTCCTCGAAATCGGCCCCGGAACGGTCCTGCAGGGCCTCGTGAAGCGCATTGCCCCCGAGGTGGAAATCAACGGAATATCAGAATAAATCCACATAACTTTTAACTATCAATTATGGCAAACGAAAAGAAATTCATCACCTGTGATGGTAACTTTGCCGCTTCGAACATTGCGTATCTGTTCAGCGAGCACGCCGCCATCTACCCGATCACCCCGTCCTCGACCATGGCCGAGAACATCGACGAGTGGGCCGCCCACGGGAAGAAGAACCTCTGGGGCGAAACCGTCAAAGTGACCGAGATGCAGAGCGAAGCCGGCGCCGCCGGCGCCGTGCACGGTTCCCTCCAGGCTGGTGCCCTTACCTCCACCTTCACGGCCTCCCAGGGCCTCCTCCTGATGATCCCGAACATGTACAAGATCGCCGGTGAAATGCTCCCGACCGTGTTCCACGTGTCCGCCCGCGCCCTCGCCAGCCATGCCCTGTCCATCTTCGGCGACCACCAGGACGTGATGGCCTGCCGCCAGACCGGTTTCTGCATGATCGCCTCCGGCAGCGTCCAGGAAGCCCAGGACATCGCCGCCGTGGCCCATCTGAGCTCCATCAAGGCCAGCCTGCCGTTCCTGCACTTCTTCGACGGCTTCCGCACGAGCCACGAGATCCAGAAGATCGAGGCCCTTCCGGAAGACAAGCTCCGTGAGATGGTTTCCGAGAAGGCTCTCGCCCGCTTCCGCGAGCGCGCCCTGAACCCGGACGCCCCGGTCACCCGCGGTACCGCCCAGAACGGCGACGTCTACTTCCAGGCCGTCGAGACCCGCAACCAGTTCTATGACGCCGTTCCGGACATCGTGGCCCGCTACATGGGCGAGATTTCCGAGCTCACCGGCCGCAGCTACCGTCCCTTCGAGTACTACGGCGACCCGACCGCCGAGAACATCATCGTCGCCATGGGCTCCGTCACCGAGACCATCAAGGAGACCATCGACTACCTCGCGGGACGCGGCCGCAAGTACGGCCTCATCACCTGCCACCTCTATCGTCCGTTCTCCGAGAAGTACTTCTTCGCCGTCCTGCCGAAGAGCGTCCGCAAGATCGCGGTCCTCGACCGCACCAAGGAGCCCGGCGCCGTGGGCGAGCCTCTCTACACCGACGTCAAGGCCCTCTTCCAGGGCAAGGACAACGTCCAGATCGTGGGCGGCCGCTACGGCCTCTCCTCCAAGGACACCACGCCGGCGCAGATCGTCGCCGTGTTCGACAACCTCGACATGAAGGAGCCCAAGGCCGACTTCACCATCGGCATCGTCGATGACGTCACCTTCAAGTCCCTCCCGATCAAGAGCGAGGTTTCCATCGTGAAGCCCGGTACCACCGAGTGTAAGTTCTACGGTCTCGGTTCCGACGGTACCGTGGGCGCCAACAAGAACACCATCAAGATCATCGGTTCCCACACCGACCTCTACAGCCAGGCCTACTTCGACTACGACTCCAAGAAGTCCGGCGGTTACACCTGCTCGCACCTGCGCTTCGGCCAGCAGCCCATCAAGGCTCCGTACCTGGTGAACACCCCCGACTTCGTGGCCTGCCACGTCCCGTCCTACCTCCGCAAGTATGACGTCCTGAAGGGCATCAAGGAAGGCGGCACCCTGCTGCTGAACAGCCTCTGGGACGAGGAAGAGACCATCAAGAACATCCCGGACAACGCCAAGGCGATCATCGGCCGGAAGCACATCAAGGTCTACATCATCAACGCGACCAAGATCGCCGCGGAGATCGGCCTCGGCAACCGCACGAACACCATCCTCCAGAGCGCCTTCTTCAAGATCACGGGCATCATCCCTTACGAGGACGCCGTGAAGTACATGAAGGACGCCATCGTGAAGTCCTACGGCAAGAAGGGCGAGAACGTGGTGAACATGAACTACGCCGCCGTCGACCGCGGTGGCGAGTACACCGAAATCCACATTCCTGCCGAGTGGGCCAACCTGACCGCCAAGTTCGAGAACCCGAACAAGGACCGTCTGGCTCCCGCCTTCGTCAAGGAAGTCGCGGACATCGTGAACGCCCAGGCCGGCGACACCCTCCCGGTCAGCGCCTTCATGCCGTACGCCGACGGCACCATGCCGGCCGGCACCGCCGCTTTCGAGAAGCGCGGCGTCGCTGTGATGGTCCCGATGTGGGACGCCGAGAAGTGTATCCAGTGCAACAGCTGCGCCTTCGTCTGCCCGCACGCCGCCATCCGTCCGTTCCTCCTCACCGACGAGGAAGCCGCCGCCGCTCCCGCCACCGTCAAGATGGCCCAGGGCAAGGCGAACCTCAAGGACTGGAAGTACGCCCTCGCCGTCTCCGTGGACGACTGCACCGGTTGCGGCAACTGCGTGGACGTCTGCCTCGCCAAGGACAAGGCCCTCACCATGGTCCCGTACATCCAGCACGAGGCCGAGCAGGCCAACTTCGACTACCTGAACAAGAAGGTCGGCTACAAGGAGTATGTAAACAAGTTCGCCAACATGAAGAACTCCCAGTTCGCCCAGCCGCTCTTCGAGTTCTCTGGCGCCTGCGCCGGCTGCGGTGAGACCCCGAACATCAAGGCCATCACCCAGCTGTTCGGCGACCACATGATGATCGCGAACGCGACCGGTTGCTCCTCCATCTACGGCGCTTCCTTCCCGGCCAGCCCGTACTGCACCAACGCCGCGGGCCACGGCCCGGCCTGGCAGAACTCCCTGTTCGAGGACTTCTGCGAGTTCGGTCTCGGCATGCACCTCGGTTCCGACCGCATCCGCGAGACCGTCGCCTCCACGATGAAGCAGGCCCTCGAGTGCGACTGCTGCAGCCAGGAGATCAAGGAGCTTGCCGCCAAGTGGCTCGAGGCTCCGAAGGACGCCGCCGTCACCCGCGAGGTCGCGGACAAGATCGTCCCGCTCGCCCAGGAATGCGGTTGCGACATCTGCAAGAAGCTCGTGGAATTCCAGCACTTCATCCCGGCCCGCAGCCAGTGGATCATCGGTGGTGACGGTGCCTCCTACGACATCGGTTACGGCGGTCTGGACCACGTCCTCGCCAGCGGTGAGAACGTGAACATCCTGGTTCTCGACACCGAGGTGTACTCCAACACCGGCGGCCAGTCCTCCAAGGCCACCCCGGTCGGCGCCATCGCCAAGTTCGCCGCCTCCGGCAAGAAGATCCGCAAGAAGGACCTCGGCATGATGGCCATCAGCTACGGCTATGTCTATGTGGCGCAGGTTGCCATGGGCGCCAGCCCGGTGCAGTTCTTCAATGCCATCAAGGAAGCCGAGGCTTATGACGGTCCGTCCCTGATCATCGCCTACTCCCCGTGTATCAACCACGGCCTGAAGGCGGGCATGGGCCTGAGCCAGAAGGAAGAGAAGCTCGCCGTCGACTGCGGCTACTGGCAC
>ONJB01000018.1 GCA_900318015.1 uncultured Bacteroidales bacterium
AACGCCGTCGCCGACGTCCTCACCGGCAAGGTGAACCCGTCCGGCAAGCTCCCGATGACCTTCCCTGTGAACTTCATGGACCACCCGTCCTCCGCGAACTTCCCGTACAACTACACCAATCAGGGTAACAACCGCGGCTTCGGCGGTTTCGGCGGCCAGCGCCAGCTCCGCAAGGACGTGGACTACACCGACTATGCCGAGGGCATCTGGGTGGGCTACCGCCACTTCGCCACCAAGGGCGTCGAGGTTTCCTATCCGTTCGGCTTCGGTCTGAGCTACAGCTACTTCGTGTATTCCAAGCCGGTCGTGAAGGCTACCGCCGACGGTTTTGAGGCTTCCGTCACCGTGACCAACCAGGGCAAGGTGGCCGGCAAGGAGGTCGTCGAGGTCTATGTCCACGCCCCCGAAGGCGGTCTGGAGAAGCCGGCTTGCGAGCTGAAGGCCTTCGCCAAGACGAAGCTCCTCGCCCCGGGCGAGAGCCAGGTCGTGACCGTGAAGGTGGACAACTACTCCCTCGCTTCCTTCAACGAGGCGACGAGCGCCTGGGAGGCCCCTGCGGGCAACTACAACGTGATGTTCGGCGCCTCCGTGGCAGACATCCGCGCCCAGGCCGGCTACAAGCTCGGCAAGGCCAAGAGCTGGGCCGTGCACAATGTGCTCGCTCCTGTCACCAAATAAGAATCGGCTCTTTCCGCCGAGAATGAGCCCGGTCGTTTCAAGCGGCCGGGCTTTTTGTTTGCAAAACAAGAACAGAATGGGTATATTTGAGCAAATTATGCGTGTAATGACCATGAGAAAGACCTTGACCCTCTGCCTGCTCGCGCTGGCGCTGCCTGCCGGCGCCCAGTCTTATCTGGACCGGATTTCCGATTACATCGAGAATACGTCCGTCTTCGAAGAGAATCAGGAGCCCGGCCGGGCGTTCCATCTTCCGGAACAGGCCCTGTCCCTGAACGGCACCTGGAAGTTCGGCTACTTTGAAAGCCCGACGGAGGTCCCGGCGGATTTCTTCAAGCCGGCCTTCAACGACCGGAAGTGGGGGACCATCGAAGTCCCTTCCAACTGGGAGATGCAGGGGTACGGCCAGGCCGTCTTCCGCAATGTCACCACGCCTTTCCCGCTGCTGGCTCCCAAGGAGACGCGGGAACGCTTCCTGGCGGCCCTCGAGAATCCGGACCTGCCGGAGAGCACCCGGAGTTTCTTCCTTTCCCGCCTGGGGGGCAGTATTACGCCGCCGCCTTTCGCCGTGAGCGTCCCGGAAGTCCCGGAATATAATCCTACGGGTGCCTACAGGACCACCTTCAACCTGCCCAAGGACTGGAAGGGACAGCAGGTGTTCCTGCGTTTCGAAAAGGTCGCATCGGCCTCGTTCGTGTGGATCAACGGACAGGAAGTGGGCTATAACGAAGGCGCCCAGGAGCCCGCGGAATACAATGTGACGAAGTACCTCAAGCCCGGAAAGAACACCTTGGCGGTGCTGGTGCTCAAGTATAGCGACGGTTATTACCTGGAAGGCCAGGATTATTGGCGGCTGGCAGGCATCTTCGACGACGTGACGCTTTTCGCCGCCCCGCAGGCCCGGATCTGGGACTGGCAGGTGATCACGGACTTCGGACCCGATTTCGTGGATTCGGACTTGAGCGTCGCCGTCAGCCTGCGCGGATTTGACGTACAGGGGAGCGGATACAAGGTGAAGGCAGCCGTCTCCCGCGACGGAAAGAACGTCGTGGAGATGAACGGCGGTCCCGTCTCCATCGGCCCGGGCAGCTTCCAGACGGTGAACCTGGTCGCGAAGGTGAAGGCCCCGGAGAAATGGACGGCGGAAACCCCGGTCCTGTACCGGCTGGACCTCGTCCTCACGGACGCGGCCGGTAAGGTCGTCGACAAGGTGGAAAAGCGTATCGGCTTCAAGAAGACGGAGATCCGGGACGGTGTCTTCTACCTGAACGGACAGCCTGTGAAAGTGAGTGCGGAGTGCTCCCACATGCAGCATCCGACCCTGGGTCACGCCATGACGGAGGAAGTCATCCGCCGCGACATGGAAATCCTCAAGCAGTTCAATTTCAACGCGGTCCGCACCTCGCACTATCCGCCCGTGAACGAATACCTGGACCTGGCCGACGAATACGGCCTCTATGTGATTGACGAGACCGGCGATGAGGCCCATGCTTCGGAATACGTGTCCAGCTGGCCGCAGTTTACGGAGATGTACCGCGAGCGGGTGCAGAAGATGGTCCTGCGGGACCGCAACCACGCTTGCGTCCTGTTCTGGAGCGCCGGTAACGAGAGCGGTGAAGGCAATAACATCGCGGAAGTGATCAAGGAAGGCAAGCGCCTGGATCCTACCCGATTCTGGATGTACGGCGGCAATGCGGCCAAGCATCCGGCCGAGGACATCGTCGGTCCGCGCTATCCCATCCCCATCGAGCATGAAATCGGCTACGGCCTGGATACCAAGGACATGCGTCCTTCCTTCATGGACGAATATCTGTCTGTCGCCGGTAACGGCGGCGGTGCCATGGATGATTTCTGGGAGGTGATCTACGCGCATCCCAAGCTCATGGGCGGCGCCATCTGGGATTTCGTGAGTCCGGGTCTCGAGGAGCCGGTACGCGCGCTGAAGGACAAGTCGCCGAATGCGGTCCCCGCCCATATCATGGGCAAGGCCAAATTGGTCAAGGGCCCCACCGGGAAAGCCATCGACCTGAACAAGCAGGACCAGTGGGTGCAGGTGTACCGGGCCGATGCCGTGGAGATTTCCGGTGACAAATTGACCCTTACGCTGGACGTCCTGCCCCGGAAGTACAATGTTTCCGGCGGTTATCTCCTCACGAAGGGTGACAATCAGTTCGGGATCCAGCAGTATCGCTCCGAACGCCTTGATTTCTATCTGGACACTGGCAAGAAGGAGGTCCTGTCGGCCGCCCTGCCCGCAGATTGGGAGGGAAAGTGGCACAACGTGACCGCCACCTATGACGGCGCCGCTATGACGATTTACATCGACGGCGTCGAAGCCGCTTCGAAGCCCCTGAAGGGGAACATCCGCAACCTGCCGCTCGCGGTCTGCATCGGCCGGAATGAGCAAACCTGCGGACAGGAGACGAGCGTCTTCACCTGCGATGCGGTGATTGACAATGTCGGCATTTTCGCCGATGCGGTGAAGCCGGGTTCCTTCGATCCGTCGAAGGCGGCGCTCTGGCTGGATTTCGAAGAGGAGACCCAGGAAGGCACCTTCTGGACTTACGGCCTCGGCGCGCGCACCTACGGCAGCATCTGGCCGGACCGCACGCCGCAGCCGGAGATGTGGCAGATGAAGAAGAGCACGCAGCCGCTGTCCTTCACGCTCCTGGATCCGGAGCAGGGGACCGTGGAAGTGTGGAACCGAAGCCGGTTCTTGAATGCCTCGCACTATACGACCTCCTGGACTTTGACGGCCGATGCCGACGTGGTCGCTTCCGGTTCGATGCCGCTGGATGTCGCGCCGATGGAGCGCAAGATCGTTCGTATCCCGTTGAAGCATCCGGAGGCTGTCCCGGGAAAGGAGTATCGGCTCACGGTCAGTTCGGCGTTGGCAAAAGATGAAATCTGGGCTCCGAAAGGCCACGAGGTCTCCTGGGACCAGTTCGAGTTGACGGCCTGGAATGTCCCGGCCAAGTCCGTCCCTGCCACCGGCCAAGTCCGGCTGGCGCAGGATGCAAAGGGCATTACGGCTTCCGGTCAGGGTTTCGCTTACCGGTTCGATGCTGCTACGGGAGAACTGGTTTCCGCCGTCGTGGATGGAAAGGAAATGCTCTCCGCACCGCTCAAGCTGAATGTCTGGCGGGCGCCGCTCGCCAACGAACTGGACGGCTGGAACGCCGGCAGCGGCGGCCGGATCGATGCCAAGGGCTACGGTACGCTTGGCTCCGGCCAGGTCTTGGCCTCCCATTACCATGTGGCGGGGCTGGACCGGATGTCTGCGATTCCCATCCGGGTGGAAGCCCGGGAAGCGGGGGACGAGGTGGTAATCGACGTCCGCGACCTGGCCGTCACGGGCTATGACAACGTCCAGTTGGATGCCTATATCAGTGGCAATACGTATAACGGGTTCGACGAGACCTGGTCCTGGCGGGTCGCCGGGGACGGGACGTTGACCGTGCACCACAAAGTGTACCCGCAGGGGAACATGCCCGCGTGGCTCCCGCGTATGGGTGTCACGATGATGCTGGACAAGTCCCTGAACCAGGTGGAGTGGCACGGAAGAGGTCCGCAGGCTTCCTATCCGGACCGCAAGAGCGGCTACCGGCTGGGCATCTGGAAGACGGATGTCGAGTCCATGTACGAGCCCTACCTGATTCCGCAGGATTATGGCCTGCGAATGGACAGCCGCTGGGTCCGGATGACGGATGGAGATGGCGCCGGCCTGGAGTTCTCCATGGACCAGCCGTTCGCCTTCAACGCCTATGACTGCACGACGGAGAACCTCACCAAGGCCCTGTACCAGTTCGACCTTCAGCGGGGCGGTGACATCACCCTGAACCTGGACTACGCCACCTCCGGCGTGGGCGATACCGCTCGGGGTATCCTGGGCGCCTACCGCGCTTATCCGACCACGTACGAGCGGGTCATCAGCATCCGACCGATTTTTTGTCAAAAATAAAAGTTTTTCTCGCAGAATAAACACCGAAAATGCGTAGATAATCCGGTATATTTGCCAAAGTACAATCGCAAATACCGGTTATGGCTGACAAAAAGACCTTCCTGGCTTTCGACTGCGGCGCCACTTCGGGGCGCGCGGTGCTGGCTACCTTCGCCGATGGTGCCTTCGACATGAAGGAGGTGTACCGCTTTCCGAGCGGCATCATTGAACTGAACGGCAAGTATTACTGGGACATCCTCGCCATCTACGATCACTTCCGTAAGTGCCTCACGCAGTTGGGGCGCGAAGGGGTTCGGATTGATTCCATCGGAATCGACACCTGGGGCGTGGACTTCGGCTTCGTGGCGGACGACGGTACCCTGGTGGGCAATCCCCGCGCGTACCGCGACCCGTACACGGACGGCATCCCGGAGGAGGTGTTCCAGATTGTCTCCCGGGAGGACCTGTACGGGGCGACCGGGATCCAGATCATGAACTTCAACTCCATCTTCCAGCTGTACGCGCAGACGAAGGAAGGCTTCGCTCCGCTCCGCGCGTCGGACAAGATTCTTTTCATGCCGGATCTTCTCTCCTTTATGTTGACAGGAAAGAAAGTTTGCGAGTACACGATCGCCTCCACTTCGGGCATGATGGACCAGACTTCGCGCCAGTTCAACGAGGGGTTGCTGGAGAAGCTCGGCATCCGGACCGACGTCCTGCTGCCCATCACGCAGCCCGGTACCGTCATCGGCCCGCTGCGGAAGGAAATCGCCGATGCCTGCGGGGTTCCGCAGGTCCCCGTTATCGCCGTTGCCGGCCATGACACGGCGTCAGCCATCGCCGCCGTCCCGGCTGCGGACGAGAAGTTTGCCTACCTGTCCAGCGGCACTTGGAGTCTGATGGGCATCGAGACCCCGGCCCCGGTCATCAACGCTGAATCCACCCGCCTGAACTTCACCAACGAGGGCGGCATCGACGGGACCACCCGGTTCCTCAAGAACATCACGGGCATGTGGCTTCTGGAACAGAGCCGCAAGGTCTGGGCTGCGCAAGGCCGCGCCTACAGCTACGGCGAGATGGAGAAGATGGCCCGGAGCGAGGCCGCCTTCCCGTCCATCGTCAATCCGGATGACCCGCGCTTCGCCGCTCCTGCGAATATGGTCGATGCCATCGACAGCTATCTCCGCGAGACCGGCCAGCCTGTTCCGGAGAGCGACGCGCAATACATCAGCTGCATCTACCACAGCCTGGCCTGCCGTTACAAGGAGGTCGTGGACATGCTCCAGGGCTTTGCCCCGTTCCCGATTGAGAAGCTCCATGTGATCGGCGGCGGCAGCGCCAACGATACGATGAGCCAGTGGACGGCGGATGCCCTCGGCATCCCCGTGGTCGCCGGACCTACCGAGGCGACCGCCATCGGCAATGTGATGATCCAGGCCCGTGCCGCAGGCCTCGTCAAGGACCGCTGGGAGATGCGGAAGATGATTGCCAATGCCTTTGCCGTCAAGACTTTTACGCCAAACAATTAAAAAACACTGATACCATGAAAGAAGCACAGATCCTGAGAGCCTACGAGTTCGCTAAGGAGCGCTATGCCGCCATCGGTGTGGACACCGACAAGGCTGTCGAGACCCTCGAGAAGACCCCGATTTCCCTGCACTGCTGGCAGACCGACGACGTGATCGGTTTTGAAAGCGCGGCAGGCCTTTCCGGCGGCATCCAGACCACCGGCAACTATCCGGGCCGCGCCCGCAACATCGACGAGGTCCGCGCGGACGTCAAGTTCGCCAAGAGCCTCATCGCCGGCAACCACCGCCTGAACCTCCATGAGATCTACGGCGACTTCGGCGGCAAGTTCGTGGACCGTGACGAGGTCACCGTCGACTATTTCCAGAGCTGGATCCAGTGGGCGAAGGAGAACAACATGAAGTTGGACTTCAACTCCACCTCCTTCGGCCATCCCAAGAGCGGCGACCTGTCCCTGGCCAATCCCGATCCCGCCATCCGGGAATTCTGGATCGAGCATACCAAGCGCTGCCGCCGGATCGCGGATGCGATGGGCAAGGCCCAGGGCGACCCCTGTATCATGAACATCTGGGTCCATGACGGTTCCAAGGACCAGACCGTGGAGCGCAAGCGCTACCGCGAGATTTTCGCCGAGGCCCTGGACGAGATCCTGAAGGAGGACCTTCCGGGCATGAAGACCTGCCTGGAGGCGAAGCTCTTCGGCATCGGCCTTGAAAGCTATACCGTGGGTTCCCATGACTTCGTGGCCGGCTACTGCGCCACCCGCAAGCTCATGTACACCCTGGACACCGGCCACTATGAGATGACCGAGAACGTGGCCGACATGGTGGCCTCGCTCCTGCTCTTCGTCCCGGAACTGATGCTCCACGTCTCCCGCCCGATCCGCTGGGACTCCGACCACGTGACCATCATGAACGACCAGACCCTGGACCTGTTCAAGGAGATCGTCCGTGCCGACGCCCTGAACCGCAGCCACATCGGCCTGGACTACTTCGATGCTGCCATCAACCGCATCGGTGCCTATGTGATCGGCACCCGCGCCACCCAGAAATGTGTCCTCTCCGCGCTCCTCGAGCCGCTCGCCAAGCTCCGCGAGTATGAGGATGCCGGCAAGGGCTTCCAGCGTCTGGCCCTCCTCGAGGAGGCGAAGACCCTTCCGTTCGGCGCCGTGTTCGATTACTTTAACTACAAGAACGGTGTGCCCGTGGGTGAGGAATTCATCCCTTGCATCGAGCAGTACGAGAAGGAAGTCACCAGCAAGCGATAAGTTATGTATCTGATCATCGGACTGTTAATCATTGCGATCGGGGCGTTCTGCCAGAGTTCCAGCTACGTCCCGATCAACAAGATCAAGGATTGGAGCTGGGAAAGCTACTGGATTGTCCAGGGCGTCTTCGCTTGGCTGCTCTTCCCGCTGGTGGGCGCTCTCCTGTCGGTCTCCGGGACCGGCGGCAGCTTCGGCGACCTGCTTTCCATGATGAGCGCGAACCCCAAGGCCACCTGGCTCACCATCCTCTTCGGTGCGCTATGGGGCGTTGGCGGTCTGACGTTCGGCCTCAGCATGCGCTATCTAGGCGTTGCCCTGGGCCAGAGCATCGCGCTGGGTACCTGCTCGGCGCTCGGCGCCATCCTGGGCCCGGTCTTCACGGGGCATGCGGGTGACCTGACGAGCGCCGTGATCATCGGTGTCGTCGTTACCCTGATCGGCATCGCCATCATCGGCGTCGCCGGCGGCATGAAGGCCGCCGCGCTGCCGGAGGAGGAGAAGAAGAAGGCCGTCAAGGACTTCAATTTCGGCAAGGGCATCGCCGTGGCGCTGCTCGCCGGTTTCATGAGCGCCTGCTTCAACATCGGCCTGAACTTCGGCCAGGATCTGTTCCTGCCGGGCACGAAGCCGATCTTCCAGACGCTGCCGGCCACGATGCTCGTGACCTTCGGCGGCTTCCTGACGAATGCGGCCTACTGCTTCTTCCAGAACAACAAGAACAAGACTTGGGCCGACTACGGCAAGAAGGCTCTCTGGGGCAACAACCTGATTTTCTGCTGCCTCGCGGGCCTCTTGTGGTATAGCCAGTTCTTCGGGCTGAGCCTCGGCAAGGGCTTCCTGACGGACTACCCGGTCCTCATCACCTTCAGCTGGTGCATCCTGATGGCGCTGAACGTCGTGTTCTCCAACGTCTGGGGCATCCTCCTCAAGGAGTGGAAGGGCGTTTCCCGCAAGACCGTCACGGTCCTGCTGGTCGGCCTCGCCGTGTTGATTTTCAGTACTTTCCTGCCGCAATTGATATGAGTATCCTGGACAACAGACCGGCCCTGAAGGCCGAAATCGACAAGGTTGCCGAAGTGGCCGGCTATCTCTGGCAGAAGGGTTGGGCCGAGCGGAACGGCGGCAACATCACCATCAACATCACCGGCTGGGTGGACGATGCGATGCGGGCCCTTCCGCCCATCAGCACGGCGATTCCCATCGGTGCGCAACTGCCGCAGCTGGAAGGCTGCTGGTTCTATTGCAAGGGGACCGGCCGGCGGATGCGGGACCTCGCCCGCGACCCGATGGCGAATGGCTCCATCATCCGCATCGTGGACGATTGCATGCGGTACGAGATCGTGGCGGATTTCCCTGTCGCTCCCACCTCTGAACTCCCTTCCCACCTGAGCGTGCATAACTATCTGCTGGCCAAAGGTTCCCCGTACCGGGCGTCCCTGCACACCCATCCCATCGAACTGGTGGCGATGACCCATAGCCGGAAATGGATGGAGAAGGATGTGGCCACCCGCATGCTCTGGTCCATGATTCCTGAGACCAAGGCCTTCTGCCCGCGCGGCTTGGGAATGGTCCCGTATATGCTTCCTTCCAGCGTGGACCTCGCCGAGGCGACGATCCGCGCCATCGATGAGGATTATGACGTGGTCATGTGGGAAAAGCATGGCGTATTTGCGGTGGATACCGACGTGATGTCGGCCTTCGACCAGGTCGATGTCCTGAACAAGGCCGCCCAGATCTACATCGCCGCCCGGAACATGGGCTTCGAGCCGGATGGGATGACGGACGGCCAGATGCAGGAGCTGTCCGAGGTTTTCCATCTTCCAAAATAGGAAAATAATCCGTAACTTGCGGTCCCATTCAAACTGACACCATGTACGATCTTGCTATCATCGGGGGAGGCCCCGGCGGCTATGTGGCCGCAGAGCGAGCCGGTTCCGCCGGCCTTTCCGTTGTCCTGTTCGAGAAAAGGGAACTGGGCGGGGTATGCCTGAACGAGGGTTGCATCCCGACCAAAACGCTTCTCTACAGCGCCAAAGTCTATGATTACAGCCGCCATGCCGACAAATACGGCGTGAACGTCGAGGGCTCCTCCGTCGATTTCGGAGCCATCTTCAAGCGCAAGCAGAAGGTGGTGAAGAAGCTCGTCGGCGGCGTGAAAGTCCAGATGCGGGAAGCCCAGGTCGAGGTCGTGAAGGAAGAGGCCGTCATCCAGGGCCGTGGCGCCGAAGGCTTTGTCATCGCCAGCGGCGAAACGACCTATGAGACCCGCAACCTGCTGATCTGCACGGGGTCCGAGGCGGCGGTTCCGCCCATCCCGGGCCTCCGCGAAGGCCTCGGCGGGGCGGTCGTCACCAACCGGGAGATCCTCGCCCTGGAGGAGCAGCCCGCGTCGCTGGTCATCATCGGCGGCGGCGTCATCGGCATGGAGTTCGCGAGTTTCTTCAATTCCATCGGCACGAAGGTGACGGTGGTGGAGATGCTCCCGAAGATCCTGGGACCGCTGGACGACGAGATCAGCGCCATGCTCCAGGCCCAGTATGCGAAGAAGGGGGTGGAGTTTCACCTCAGTTGCAAGGTCGTCGGCGTGGAAGGAAACGAGGTCGTCTATGAGGATCCGGACGGAAACACCTGCCGGGCGCAGGGCGACAAGATTCTCGTCTCCGTGGGCCGCAGGGCCAATTTCCAGGGTATCGGCCTGGAGAGCATCGGCGTGGAACTCGCTCTGAATCCCGCCGGCCGTCCTTATGGCATCAAGGTCGATGAGAAGATGCGCACGAATGTCCCGGGCGTCTATGCAGCGGGTGACGTGACTGGCTTCTCCATGCTGGCCCATACCGCCTCCCGCGAAGGCGAAGTGGCCGTGAACGACATCCTGGGCAGGGAAGACCGGATGCATTACAACGCCATCCCGGGCGTGGTGTACACGAATCCGGAGGTCGCCGGCGTGGGACTCACCGAGGCCGAGGCGGCCAAGCAGGGGGTGGATTACGTAGCCCTGAAGCTCCCGATGGCCTATGCCGGCCGTTTCGTCGCTGAAAACGAGCGCGGCGAAGGCCTGTGCAAGGTGATCGTGGACGGAAAGGACCACCGCGTGCTGGGTGTCCACATGCTGGGCAACCCTTGCTCCGAGATGATCCACAGCGCCTGCATCGCCATCGAGCAGGGCATGACCGTCGAGCAGCTCAAGAAGGTCGTCTTCCCGCACCCGACCGTTTCGGAAATCTTCAAGGAAACCGCCTTCCGGCTGTAAGCAGGCTTACCGCTTGTAGATATTGAACCGCCAGGTGATCCCGATGTCGAAGTTGTTCACCCGGTCGTGGTTGTCGCGGAAATACACCGCGTGCAGGCGCAGGAGATCGTTCCCGAGCGGGAAGAACTCCACGCCGGCGCCGCCGTACAGGTAGTCGTTGCCGGCCGGTAGGACGAGATCGAAGGAGATGCCGTCCGGGGCAATATTCTCGGCCGCATTCCGTTCATAGCCGACCTTCGTGCACAGGTTCCATTTCCCGACCGTCCAGATGGCCTTTCCGATGACGGTCCAGTCGGAGAAGAACCGGGGCTGGCCGAAGGCGACCCGGTCGATGCAGTCGATGTCCACGACGAGGTCCCCCAGCAGGAACTTGTTGCCCAGCACGAACCAGTTCATCTTCCGGTGCAGTTCGTCTTCCACGTAATTGTAGCTCCACGTGGTCTTCCAGACCTTGCCGATGTGCCCGTTCCAGTACAGGTTGTAGGAATAGGCGTCCTGCGTGCCCGGAGAGATGGGGGATGGGCAGAATTCGACCGAGATGTCCTGCCCGGGCGCGGGACTGAACGTGGCCGTTGCGCCGAAGGCATAATACTGGTACAGCCGGCTGCTGAAAGCGCCGTAGTAATAGACGTCGATCGGAGGAGAATCGATCTCGTAACCGCCGATGAGGATGGGCTGCTTGCCGGCCGTGAAGGACCATTTCGGGGCGGCCTGCCACTTGAGCCACAGGAAGTCCGTGGCGTTGAAGGGATTCTTCTCGTCGATCTTCTTGTTCAACCGCTGGCGGACCCGGAAGGTCAGGTTGTCCGTGAGCTGGCCCTTGATGTGCAGGTTCAGGTAGTCGCCCTGGAAATGGGAGTCATAGACCCCGTCCGTCGTCTGTTGGTGGAAGGTGGCGCGGGTGTCGACGGACACCTCGTCCACATGGGTCTGCTGTGCCCGCAGAAGGGAGGCGGCCAGCAGGAAGGTGAAGACAGCCAGAAGTTTAGGTCGCATAGGGCTACATCTTCCCTTGTTCTCCGAGGTTGCTGTCCTTGAAGCCCAGGAAGTACAGGACGCCGTCCAGGCCGATGGTGTTGATGGACTGGCGGGCGTTGGCGACGACGCGCGGTTTCGCGTGGAAAGCGATGCCGAGACCCGCCTCCCCGAGCATCGGGAGGTCGTTCGCCCCGTCGCCCACGGCGATGGTCTGGGCGAGGTTCACCCGCTCGGTCTGGGCGATGAGCTTCAGCAGGTCCGCCTTCCGTCGGCCATCCACGATTTCGCCCAGATAGCGGCCGGTGAGCTTGCCGTCCTCGCCAATCTCGAGCTCGTTGGCATAGACATAGTCCACGCCGAAACGCTGGCGAAGGTATTCGCCGAAGAAGGTGAAACCGCCGCTGAGGATGGCGATCTTGTAGCCGTAGGTCTTGAGGACCGACATCAGGCGGTCGGCGCCTTCGGTGATGGGCAGGTTTTCGGCGATGTCCTGCATCACGCTGACATCCAGGCCTTTGAGCAGCGCCACGCGCCGCGTGAAGCTTTCCTTGAAATCGATTTCCCCGCGCATCGCGGATTCCGTGATGGCCCGGACTTCGGCGCCGACGCCGTTCCGTTCGGCCAGTTCGTCGATGCACTCGGTCTGGATGAGGGTGGAGTCCATGTCGAAGCAGATGAGCCGGCGCATCCGGCGGAACATGTCGTCCCGCTGGAGGGAGAAGTCCATCCCCATCTCTGTGGACAGATGCATCAGGTCCTTCTGCATTACCTGCTTGTCCTTCGGGTTGCCCCGGAGGGAGAACTCGATGCAGGAACGGGTGTTCCGCTCCGGGTGGGCGATGCTCAGGCGGCCGGTCAGGCGCTTGATGGAGTCGATGTCCAGCCCCTGGTCCGCGATGATCCGGGCGGCCGCCTCGATCTGCGTCGCGGACAGGCTTCGGCCGATGACGGTGAGGATATAGCGCGTACGCCCCTGGCGGCCGGCCCATTCCTCGTATTCGTCGTCGGGAACCGGTTCGAATCCGATCTGCACACCCAGTTCCGTGGCCTTGAACAGGAGTTCCTTCATGACCTGGCCGGAATGCTGTTCGTCGATGCGGATGAGGATGCCCAGCGACAGGGTCGAGTGGATGTCGGCCTGGCCGATGTCCAGGATCTGGGCGTCATATTTCGCGAGGATGCCCGTGAAGGCTGCGGTGAGTCCGATCCGGTCCTTGCCGGTGATGCGGATGAGAATCTGTTCGTAAACCATGGTCTAGCGGACGGGTTGTTCGACAAAACGGAGGTAGCCCCACTGGTCGGGCATGTGCATGTTCACGGCGCCGGTGGGATTCCAGACCCAGTTCTCTTCCGGGCCTTCCTTCTTCAGCCATTCCACGCGGGAGAAGTTGATCCGCCAGGGATTGAACTTCGTCGGGCTGTCGAAGCCGATGGCGAGGGACGCGAACGGGATGGCCCATTCCACGGTCCAGCCCTTGTCCACGCGCTTGGCGTTGTTGATCTTGCCGTCCACATGGACCTTCAGGCGCACATCCTTGCAGTCCCAGGGCATGAAGAAGTTGCCGCCGTCGTTGTAGGGCTTGTCCATGATGAGGTCCATCAGGGTGCCGAAGGCGTTGCATTCGAATTCGAAGTAGAACTTGCCGTCGCCGTCCGGGTCGATGAAGACCTCGAAGTCGTTGTCCCGGTAGATGATGGCGTCACGCTCGGTAAGGGAGGCCGTGACCTGGTCTTCCTCGATGATGCCGGCGATGTACAGGCATTCGTCGTCCCAGAGCATCTTCATGTAAGTCTGCTTCGTGGGCGCGGGCTTGAAATCCACCCCGCGGATGTCCACGAAGGCTTCGGACCGGGGAGCGGCCTGCCAGTCGGGCTCGTCGAGTTTCCCGTCGATCTTGATTATGCCGGTGGTCCGGTAACAGTCGTAGCTGCGATGGCTTTGGGCCCCTGCTCCGAGGCTTATCAGCATCGCTATGAGAATCAATGATTTACGCATTACTTGAAGAATTTATCCACTTCTTTGACCGTGTCAGGCAGCGCGAAGACGGCCACCCGGTCGTAGGGTTCGATCCGCGTGTCGCCCACGGCGATGAAGGATTCGCTGCCCCGGATGACACCGCCGATGATGGCGTTGCGCGGGAAATCGATGTCCTTCAGCATCGCCTTGGTGATCCGGGCGCCCGGGGCGACCGTGTATTCCAGCACCTCGGCATCCGTTCCGCTCATGTAGCGGACGAAACGGACCTTGTCGGAGAGGGTGAACTTGAAGATGCGGCCGGCCGTGATGAGCTTCTTGTTGATGACCGCGTCCACGCCCATGTCCTCGGCGAGGCGCAGATACTCCAGGTTCTCCACCTGGGCCACGGTGCGGGAGACGCCGAATTTCTTGGCGACGACGCAGGAGAGGATGTTCGCCTCGTCATTGCCGGTGACGGCGACGAGGGCGTCGTAGTCCCGGATGCCTTCCTCCACGAGGAAGTCCGAGTTGCGGGCGTCACCGTTCGCGACCAGGAGGCTGCCGGACAGCTTTTCGGTCAGTTCCCGGCAGCGCTGCTTGTCGATGTCGATGATCTTCACGGCGTCCAGCTGCTGGCGCAGGAGCTGCCCAGCCACCATCTCGCCGATCTCGCTGCCGCCGAGGATCATCACCTTGTTCACCTCGATGTTGTCCTTCCCGAGGAACTTCAGGATGGCCGGGACCCCCTCGCGCTTGGCGATAATGTACATATGGTCGTTGTAGGCGAACCGGGTGTCGAACTTGGGGATGATGGTCTCGCCCTTGCGGGCGATGGCGATGATGCGGAGCTGGGCCTCCGCCGAGGCGGCCGTCATCGCCGCCGTGAACTCGGCGACCTTCATGTCCAGGATGGGGGAGTCGTCGTCCAGGCGGAAGACCACCAGCTGGAGTTTCCCGCGGGCGAAATCCATGGAATCCGTGGAGGCCGTATGCTTGAGGAGGTCGATGATCTCGTCGCTGGCAATCTTTTCGGGATAGAAGAGCATGTCCAGGCCCATATCCTTGAAGATCAGCTTGTTCTCGGGCAGCAGGTAGGCCTCGTCATCGATGCGGGCGATGACCCGCTTGGAGCCCAGGCGCTTGGCGAGGAGGGCGCTGACGATGTTCACGGTCTGGGTTGTGGCGGGGTTGACCGCGATGAACAGGTCAGCCTTCGCGCAGCCGGCTTCCCGCAGGACCTTGATGGAGGAGGGGTCACCGAGGACGGTGACCACGTCGGCCGTGGCGTTCAACCGTTGGAGCCGCGCCTCGTTGTCGTCGATGACGGTGATGTCCCCGCCTTCGTGGCTGAGCATCTTCGCCAGATGGGACCCCACCTGGCCGGCCCCTTCGATGATGATCTTCATACGTCTGTCCTTGTTATCAATGACAAAGATAAGCAAATTTGCGAAGATTTGTTTATATTTGCAGTATCATGAAACGACTTCTTGCCTTCGCAGTGAGCGTGCTGATGCTCGTCTCCTGCTCCGAAACGTTCAATGCGGGCCGCCTTCTCCAGGGGGGTGTGATTGCCGCGACGGCCATGTCCCTGTCCGATGAGCAGGTGCAGGCCTATGTCCATCAGTACATCACCCAGCTCGATGCCCAGAGCAGGGTGCTGCCGGAGACCAACGCCTACACGAAGCGTCTCCGCAACCTGACCAAGGGCCTGACGGCCGTGGACGGCGTTCCGCTGAACTTCAAGGTGTACCAGGAGGACCAGGTGAACGCCTTCGCCTGCGCCGACGGCAGCGTCCGCGTGTACACCGGCATCATGGACGTGATGACGGACAATGAACTGCTCGGGGTGATCGGCCATGAGATCGGCCATGTCGCCATGAAGCATACGAAGAAGGAGATGCGCAACTCCCTGTTGACGAGCGCGGCCCTCGAGGGAATCGCCTCGACCAGCCAGACCGCGGCCACCCTCACGGACTCCCAGCTCGGCGCCATCGGCAACGCCATCCTGAATGCCCGGTACTCCCGGAAGCAGGAGAGCGAGGCCGACGACTATGGCTATGCGTTCCTCAAGGCCGTAGGCAAGAATCCTTGGGGAATGGCTATGTCTTTCGAGAAACTGCAAAAGGTGGCCGGCGGCTCCGGCGCGCAGGCTTCGGCCGCCCAGAAGCTCTTCTCTTCCCATCCGGACACCGAGACCCGCATCAAGCGGATGGCCGAGCGCGCCACGGCGGAAGGCTACAAGCGGCCGGCGAAATAGCCGTCAGAAATCGATTTTACGGCCCGTCAGGGCCCGGGGCACCATCCACTTGGGATACCAACCGTGGATGGTGACTTCTTTTTGCTGGGAGGCCACTTCGTCCGGATCCGGCTTGCGGCGCAGTTTCCAGTATTCGGCATGGGCCTTGACCACGGCCTTGTAGGAGTCCCATTTCTTGGTGACGAGATAGCTTATGGCGGAAGCGCCGTCCAGGAGCATCCGGGTGAGGATGCGCCGCCGGGCCTTGCCCAGGGCGCCTTCCACGCTGTATCCCTGGGCCCGGAAGGTCTTGGCGAGGTTGTTTTCCAGCAGCAGGAGGTTGTTCCGGTAATTGAAACGGAGCTTGACGGGGGACTCGTTCGGAAGCGTACCGCCGCCGATGTGATAGACGGCGGATTCGGGGACGACGGTGACCCGGTACCCGGCGAGCTGGAGCCGCCAGCAAAGGTCGATCTCCTCCATGTGGGCGAAGAAGCGGTCGTCCAGGCCGCCGAGCTTTTTCCAGAGCCGGCTCCGGACCATCAGGCAGGCGCCCGATACCCAGAAGACATCGGCCGGGGTATCATATTGGCCTTCGTCCTTCTCCACATTCTTCATGACACGGCCCCGGCAGAAGGGGTATCCGTAGCGGTCCAGCAGGCCGCCCGCTGCGCCGGCATACTCAAACCGGGTGCGGTCGTGCCAGGAAAGCAGTTTAGGGCCGCAGGCTCCGCATTTCGGGTGGGTGTCCATCCAGGCGACCAAGGGCTTTAGCCAGTCTTTCGGGACCTCGATATCCGAATTGATGAGGATGTAATACTCGGCATCCACCTGTGCGAGGGCGCGGTTGTAGCCCCCCGTGAACCCATAGTTCTTGTCCAGCCGGATCTGCCGGATGGTAGGGAATTCCTGGAAGAGCATCTCCAGGGAACCGTCCGTCGAGGCGCTGTCGGCCACGATGACTTCCGCGTCCAGCCCCTCCGTGGAGGCGATGAGCCCGGGCAGGAATGCCTGCAGGTATCCCTTGGTGTTCCAGTTCAAGATGACGATGGCAGTCTTCATGCGTTGCAGTCGATGCTTTCGAAGGCTAAGGTCGGAATTAATTTGGACATGCACAAACGGGCGTCGTCGGCGGTAGCGACGAGGTGGTTCCACAGGTCGATGAAATTGCCCGTCACGAGCATTTCCCGGACCGGGTGGGTGATACGGCCGTCCTCGAAGGCGAATCCTTCGATCCCGTAGGAGAAATCCCCCGTGGATGTGTTGGAATTGCCGCCGTTGAAACCGGTGATGTAGATGCCGTTGCCGATCTTCCGCAGGAGATCGTCCCGCGTCTTGCAGTCGCCGAAGGGAACGACCTTCGGCCGGGTGGCGTCTTCGATGGTCGGGGCCATCCCGGTCTTGCCGGCAATGTAGGTGTTGACGAAATAGCGGGTGATGACCCCTTTGTCGATGATCGGGAATTCCTGCGTGGCGACGCCTTCGCTGTCGTACAGACGGGAACCCGTCTCGCCGATGCTGCGGGGGCAGTCCAGGATGGTCAGACGCTCCGGGAACACCTGCGTCCCGGCCTTGTCCACGAGGAAGGAATTCTTCTGCTGGACGGCATAGCCGCCGAGGGCGTTCAGGACCGGCGTCAGGAACTTTGAGGCGCATTCGCTGTCCACCACGATGTTGCATTTCCCGCCGGGGTGGTCCATCGGCCCGATCTGGGCGGCGGCGCGCCGGACGGCGGTCTCGCTGCAGGATTTCAGGGAGGGGAGGATGTCCGCGAGCCGGGGCGTGGCATCCCACCAATAGCTGGAGAAGCGGTTGCCGTCGGGATCCTCCACCGTGACTTCGTAGCCGATTTCAAAAGAGGTTTCCGTATGCCGGGCATATAGCCCGTTCGAGTCCATGACGACGCTGTCGAAAAGGCTGTCGGAATACTCGCCTTCCTCGGAGAGGAGGGTGAAGCCTTTTTCGAGTTCCACTTTCCGGTTCCACGCGGCCGTTCCCAGGGCCATTTCCCGCCTTCTGTCGGAGGTTAATTCCTCATAGGCAGGGTCGTACAGGCCGAGTTCCCGGCCGGTCTGCGCATCTTTCGCCGTACGGACGGGATCGGGCAGGTTGCGGGCCGGATCCGGCTGCAGGGTCCGGACCGTGTCGATGGCGTCCAGGAGGAAAGCCTTCAGGCCTTCCTCTTCCAGCCGATTGGAGGAAAAACTTCCGAACCGGCCGTCCACGAACAGGGCCACTTGCAGGCTGCGGTCCAGGGCGTGGGTCACCTTGTCCAGCTCGCCGTTCAGCATCCCGAACAGCTCCATCAGGCTCTTGTTCAGCGTTACGCGCACTTTCTGCGCTCCGTGCTCGAGCGCGAATTCCATCGAGGCCCTCGCGAGGGCGATTTCCTGGTCTGTCAGCATCTTATTCTCCTCCTACGGTCAGGTTGTTGACAAGCACGGTCGGAATGCCGCAGGAGACAGGGACGCTCTGCTCTTTCCCGCAGGTCCAGGCGCCGGGGTCGATGACGAGGTCATTGCCCACGGCGACGATGTCCCGCAGGGCTTCCGGGCCGTTGCCGATGATGTTGATATCCTTCACGGGGGCCGTCAGGCGCCCGTTTTCGATGAGGAAGCCGCTCTTGACGAAGAACGTGAAATCGCCTTCCCCGATCTTGACCTGTCCATTGGAGAACTGGTCCACGTAGATGCCTTTCGGGACGGAAGCGATGATGTCCGCCGGGGCGGCGTTCCCGCTTTCCATGTAGGTGGACCGCATCCGGGGGATGGGGGCGTAGCGGAAGGACTCTCGACGGCCGTTCCCGGTCGGGGATACGCCGTAATGGCGGGCGCTGATGCGGTCGTGCAGGTAGGACGTAAGGATGCCGTCCTCGACCATGTAAGTCTTCTGGGCGGGGACGCCCTCATCGTCATAATTGAGCGAGCCGCGGTTTCCCTTCTGGGTACCGTCGTCGAGAATCTGGATGCCCTCGGCACAGATGCGCTGGCCCATCTTGTCGGAGAAGATGGACGTTCCTTTGCGGTTGAAATCGGCCTCGAAGGCGTGGCCCATGGCCTCGTGGAGGAGGATGCCGGAGGCACCGGCGCCCATGACCACGGGCATCCGGCCGCCTTTGGGCCGCCGGGCGGCGAAGCGCTCGTCGATGCCGTGAACGGCCTCGGCCGCCATTTCTTCGAGAAGCCCGTCGGTGAGCATCTCCGCGCCGGCGCGGAAACTCCGGGAGACAGTCTTGTTCTCGGTTTTCCCGTCCTGCTGGAAGATAGCCGTGACGGAGACGGTGCCCATCGGCCGGGTCTCGTACTTGAGCTCCTTCAGGGAGTTGTACATCAGCACGTCCGTAACCTGCCACGCAAGCATCGCGATAATCTTGACAATTCGGTTGTCCCGAGCCTGGACAGCCTGTTCCAGTTTCTTGAGGAAGGGAATGAGGGCCGATGCTTCCGTCTCGCGCCAGGGGCTCGCGACGGGATAACGGTCGGCGGCGGGGTTGGGCTCGCCGCGGAAGCGGCGCCCGACCAACCGCGAGCCGTTCGCCTCGGCCCGGACGGAATGCTCGTAAAAGGCGGAAGAGCCGTCGGCGATGGCCGACGCGGCCCGGGCACAAGCGAGCATGTCCGGCATCGCTGTGCTTTCCGCATAGGCGTAGCCGGTTTTCTCGCCGCACAGGACGCGGATGCCCACGCCGTAGTCGATGTGCCGGCCGGCGGCATTGACGATGCCGTCCCGGAGGGTCAGGTTGCCGTAGGTCGTATTCTCGAAGTAGAGGTCACAGTAGTCACCGCCGTGCCGCAAGGCCTCGGCGATGAGCGTGTCGAGCTGTGATTCCCCCACTTGGAACAGGTCCAGATAATGCTGTTTAGGGTGAATCATGCGTTTCCTTGATCAGTTGATAGGTGGGGAGGTCCCGGACGGTCGTCCCCTTGGCGCTGCCTTCCGCGATGATGCGGAAATCCGTCTCGCTGTTGTCCACGAGCATCCACTTGTCACAGACGGGCGAATACAGGTCGAAGAAGTACTCCAGGCCCGTGTAGTACCGCCGGCGGATGACGTCGGGGGCCACGTCGTGCCCCCCGGCCTCCACCCGGGCGGCCACCCGCTTGACGGCGATTTCGGGGTCCCGCAGCCACAGGTACACCACCGTGACGAAGTAGCCCTGGTCCTGGGCCATCCGGACCATCTTGATAAGGGACCGGGTGGCGAGGGTGGTTTCGATGCAGAAATCCTCCCGCCGGGTGAACAGGTAGCGCAGTTTCTTGAGCATGTACCGGCTGGCCGTGATGTACGCCGTCTCTGGATGGAATGGCGCAAGGCTCTTGGCGAACTCGTCCGAGTTCACGAACTCGCTGCAATCCAACAGCTCCGGGAGCAGCGTATAGGACGCTGTGGTCTTCCCGGAGCCGTTGCAGCCGGATATGATGTACATGCGGGGCAATTACTTCGTGGCGTCTTCCAGTTTCTTCATCATGGAGAACATGAAGATGGCGGAGATGACGCAGACACCGAGGAACACGGCCCAGACCACCCAGAGCGGAATGTTGCCCCAGAGGTGACCGCCCACCTGCACCAGGAAGTTGCCGAGGGCGGTGGCCACGAACCACATACCCATCATCATACCCTTGTACTTGGGCGGCGCCACCTTGGACACGAAGGAGATACCCATCGGGCTGAGGAGGAGCTCACCAAAGGTGAGGATGAGGTAAACGGTGATGAGCCAGTACGGGGAAACGAGGGTCTCCTGGGCAGTGCCCCGGACGGTCTCCTGGAAGGCCGGCGTATTGAGGCCGATGGAGGCGAAGGCCATGAATCCGAAGGCGACCGCGGCTACCAGCATGCCATAGGCGATCTTGCGGGGTGCGGAAGGCTCCTTGCCTTTCTTCGCCAGGGAACCGAAGATGGCCATCGACACGGGCGTGAGGGCGACCACGTAGAACGGGTTGAAGTGCTGGAAGATCGGGGCGCTGATCTCGATGGAACCGCTGAGGCGGCTGTACTGCCAGACGAGGTAGGCGCAGGCCAGGGCCACGACGCCGGTGCCGATCCATTTGCCCTTCTGGGAGGTCTCCTTGTCGAAGATGGAGAAGAGCGCGTAGACAATGGCGATCACGGCGACCAGGTTCCACACATTGAACGGCATGGACGCGATGCCGGAGGCGCTGCGCTCCGTGAATTCATTGGCGAAGTAGGTAAGGGTGAGGCCGTTCTGGTGGAAGGACATCCAGAAGAAGATCACGACGGCGAACACCAGGAAGAGGGCGACCATGCGCTTCTTGGTCTGTTCGGGGGTCAGGTTGTCCACCACCTGGGCTTTCTCGCCCTTCTTGGTGCCGCCTTCCACATGCTTGAACCAACTGCGGAATGCGTAGTAGATGGCGATGGAGACGATCAGGGAGACGCAAGCGACAGCGAAGGAGAAGTGGTAGGCGGCATTGCCGTCGAATCCCAGGCTGATCGCCCACTCGCGGATCTTGATGGCGGCGGTGGGGGCGAACAGGGCGCCGATGTTGATGGCCATGTAGAACAGGGAGAAACCGGAGTCACGCTTGGCGGCGTACTGCGGTTCGTTGTACAGGTCTCCCACCATGACCTGGAGGTTGCCCTTGAACAGACCGGTTCCGAAGCCGATCAGCAACAGGGCGGCCAGCATGGTCACGAGGGCTACGGTTCCGCCGCCCAGCGGCACGGAGAGCAGCAGGTAGCCGAGGAACATGATGATGATACCGGAGGTGACCATCTTGCCGAATCCGAACTTGTCGGCCAGGATACCGCCGATCAGCGGGAAGAAATACACTAGCGCCAGGAAGGTGCTGTAGATGAATCCGGCCGTGCCGGCTTCCAGACCGAAGTTCGCCCGCAGGAAGAGGGCGAAGACGGCGATCATCGTGTAGTAGCCGAAGCGCTCGCCGGTATTGGCGAGGGCGAGGGCGAAGAGACCTTTGGGTTGTCCTTTGAACATGTTTATCAGGTTTAGTAAGTATTATCGTTTCTGGTTTCACAAATATAACAAAGATTTCCCAAAAAATCGTATCTTTGTAAGGATATGGACAAGAAAAGGTCATTCGGCGTTCGGGCCATGGAGTCGTTCCTGCGGCTCCATGCGCGGTTGCCGCTCGGATACCACTACGCCTGGGGAAGGTTCATCACCTGGCTTGTGCGGGACGTGTTCCGCTACCGGAACGACGTGGTACTCACGAACGTGGCGCGCAGTTTCCCCGACCTGGATTATGATGCGATCAAGGACATCTACAGGCAGTTCTATGTCCATTTCGGCGAGCTCTTCGCCGAGGCCGTCTGGTTCTCCGGCTGCCGCGGGGAAAAGGGCCGGCAAAAACTCATCCGGCAGCACATCTGCGAGATCGACAACATCGACGAATTCAACGCCTTCTATGACCGCTCGTCTTCCGTGATGCTCCTGAATTCCCACGCCGGGAACTGGGAACTGATGGGCGGGGTGGGCCAGTATGACAACCTCGCCCCTGGCAAGCGCACATGGACGGACAAGGAGGTCGTGGTCCTGTACCGCGCCCTGTCCAGCAAGTTCTGGGACCAGGTGATGGCCGACGGGCGCTGCGCCCCGGTCTCTGACCGCGATTTCGAGGGCTACGTGGAGGGAAGCGCCATCCTCCGCTATGCCATCTCGCACCGGAAAGAGAAGAAACTCTATATCTTCAACACGGACCAGTATCCTTACTGGCAGGCGGGCCGTTTTTCCGTCGGCGAATTCCTGCACCAGGATACCCTCGCGATGGGCGGCGGCGCCTCCATCGCCTGCAAGATGGGCATGTCCGTGGCCTATATCCGCTGGTACCGGACGGAACGCGGCCATTACCGCCTGACCTTCGTCCCCCTCGTGGAAAACGCGTCGGAAACCACCCCGGAAGAACTCATGAAACTGTATTACAAGCATCTGGAGGAGGATATCCAGGCCCAGCCCTGGAACTACCTCTGGACGCATAAACGTTGGAGAAAACAATGAACCTGAAAGCTTTTGCCGCCGGCCTGCTCCTGGCCGTCCCCGCCGTCCTGTCTGCGCAGACCGTGACTTACAGCCTCCCCAAGACGACTGTCACCGTGGAGGTGGACGCCGTGCAGGAATCCTTCTTTGCCGGCCCGTACGCCGCCTATGCCAAGCGTTTCCTCGGAATCGACGTCCGCGAAACGGACGCTTCCCGTTCCTATGTGAAGGAAGTCCGTCTGGTCACCCGGGTGGAGGCCGATCCGCAGGCCCGCTACTCCGTGGACACGAAGGGGGTCGAGGACCGTTTCCTCGCCTTGACATCCCAGGGCCTGGTCTCCTTCCAGGACAAGCTGGAAGCCGGCGACCTCGTCTGGCGGTTCAACCCGCAGCCTGAGGCCGATTTCGGCACCAAGGGCGTGACTTCCCAGACCCGGACGGAGACCCGCACCATCTGGAAGGAAGTCGAGACGGACACCGCTTTCGTGCGCGTCCCCGTCGAAGAGGCTTACCAGATCCAGAAAACCCCTGAAATGAAGGCGCAGGAAGCCGCGGACATGGTCCTGAAGGCCCGCCGGGAGCGTTTCAACATCTCCACCGGCAATACCGACGCCACCTTCAGCGGGGAAGCGCTCGGTGCCGCCATCGCCGAACTGGACCGGGTGGAGAAGGAATACCTGACCCTTTTCACCGGCTATACCGTCACCCGGGAGCAGAGCGGCGCCTTCGATGTCGTCCCTTCCGGTCCCACCCGCAAGTATACGGCCTTCCGCCTGAACGGCAAGGAGGGTCTCGTGACCGAAGGCCAGGGTACCGTCTATTCCCTGGAATTCGATCCGGAGGAAGTGTCCGACCCGCAGGCTGCTGTCCGTGACACGAAGAACGTGGTCCATTACCGGATCCCCGCGGTCTGCAACGTGCGGCTGACCTCCGGCGGACGCACCCTCTTCGAGAGCCGCGTGCCCGTTTACCAGCTGGGCATCGAAGCGCTCTATCCCTTGAGATAACAACACATATAACACTGTATCAATATGAGTATCAAAGATTTGGAACCCAAAGTGGTATGGGGCAACTTCTATGGCCTGACGCAGGTCCCTCGCCCCTCCAAGCACGAAGGAAAAGTCATCGAATATCTGCTCAAATGGGGCGAAGAACACGGCGTTGAAGTCTTCAAGGACGAGACCGGCAACGTGATCTTCCGCGCACCGGCTACTCCAGGCTATGAGAATCGCCGCGGCGTCATTCTCCAGGGACACATGGACATGGTCCCGCAGAAGACCTCCGATTCCGACCACAATTTCCTGACGGATTCGATCAAAGCCTATGTCGACGGCGACTGGGTCACCGCCGACCGCACCACCCTCGGCGCCGACAACGGCATGGGCGTGGCGATGGGCCTCGCCGTCTGCGAGGACAAATCCGTGGAACACGGTCCCATCGAGGTCCTCGTGACCTATGACGAGGAAACCGGCATGACCGGCGCGACGGCCCTGAAGCCGGGCGTCCTGAAGGGCGACATCCTCATCAACCTGGACTCCGAGGAAGAAGGCGAACTGTGCGTCGGCTGCGCCGGCGGCCTGGATGTCGCTGCCGAGTTCAAGTACCGCAAGTATCCCGTGAAACCCGGCTGGAAGGGCCTGAAACTCACCGTCAAGGGCCTCCAGGGCGGTCACTCCGGCATGGACATCTCCCTGTACCGCGCCAACGCGAACAAGGTGATGGCCCGCATCCTCCTTCCGCTGATGGAGGTGTTCGGCGTGCAGGTGGTTAGTTTCACGGGCGGCTCCCTCCGGAATGCCATCCCGTTCGAGGCCGAGGTCGAGGCCGTCGTCCCCGGCGAGAACCTGGAGTCCGTCAAGAAGCTCATCGGCAACATCTTCGATGAGATCAAGGCCGAGTTCAAGGACAGCGATCCGGGCGCCGTGCTCTATGTGGAAGACGTTCCCGCCGCTCCGAAGTTCATCCAGGGCCGCGTGATGCTGAACGTGGTCAAGGCCCTGCTGGCCTGCCCGTCCAACGTCATTCGCATGAGCCAGGTGATGGAGGGCCTGACCGAGACCTCCATCAACATGGCCATCGTCCGCACGGAGAAGGGCCGGGTCACCGTCCATTCCCTCATGCGCAGCGCCGTGGATACCGCGAAGGCCGCCCTGGCCCAGCGTGTCCGCTGCATCTTCGAGCTCGCCGGCGCCGACGAGATCGAGTTCAAGGGCGGTTACAGTGGCTGGACGCCGAAGCTGGACACCCCGATGAACAAGGTGATGATGGAGCAGTTCCAGAAAGTGTACGGCCATCCGATGAAGATCATGGCCACCCACGGCGGTCTCGAGTGCGCCCTCCTCGGCGCCAAGTATCCGAACTGGGAGATGGTCTCCATCGGACCCACCATCAAGTATCCGCATTCCCCGGACGAGCGTGTGAACATCGCTTCTGTCGGCCGTACCTGGGAATATCTCAAGGAGGTCCTGAAGAACGTACCTGAGAAGTAACATATCCCTTCCCGTGGCCGAGGTCGCGGGAACTGTCAATGAGGCCTTGTCGGAGCGGGGCGGAGCGGTAGTGACCGCTCCTCCCGGCGCCGGCAAGTCCACTTTATTGCCACTTACGATCCTGGAATCCTTGCCGGAAGGAAAGGTCGTGATGCTGGAACCGCGACGGGTCGCCGCCCGGCAGATCGCCGAGCGGATGGCCTGGATGCTGGGGGAGCCCGTCGGGAAGACGGTTGGCTACCGGATGCGGTTCGAGCAGTGCGTGTCCGCCGGGACACGGATCGAGGTCGTCACGGAAGGCGTCCTCGTCCGCCGGCTCGTGGACGATCCCGGCCTGGAAGGCGTTGCCGTGGTGATTTTCGACGAATTCCACGAGCGGAGCCTGACGACGGACGTGGCGCTCGCGCTTACGCGTGAGGCGCGGGCGGTACTGCGGCCGGACCTAAAGCTGGTGCTGATGTCGGCCACCATCGACGCGACCGGACTGTGTGCCACGCTGGACCTTCCGCTGGTGGAAAGCCGCGGGAAAATGTTTCCTGTGGAGATCGTGCGCGGGAATGAAGAAGCGAAACCTGAGAATGTGGCGGAACTCGTCGCCCGGACGGTTCGGACGGCCCATCGGGAACACGAAGGGGACATCCTCGCCTTCCTGCCCGGCGAGGCCGATATCCGGCGCTGCGCAGAGCATCTCGGCGGGGCGCTGGGAACTACACAGGTCTTTCCGTTGTACGGGATGCTCTCGGGCGCGGACCAGCGTCGGGCCATTGCGCCCAGTGCACCGGGGGAGCGGAAGATCGTCCTGGCCACCCCCATCGCCGAAACGTCCCTGACGATCGAAGGTGTGCGGGTGGTCGTGGACAGCGGCTTGTGCCGCAAGCCGGTCTTCGACCCGCAGCGCGGGCTGAGCCGGCTCGAGACCGTCCGCATCAGCCGCGACATGGCCGACCAGCGGACCGGCCGCGCCGGCCGGGTGGCGCCCGGCGTGTGCTACCGGCTCTGGAGCGCGGCCACCGAACAGCGCATGCTGCCGATCCGGGTTCCCGAGATTCTGGAAGCCGACCTCGCCCCCACGGTCCTCGCCGTCGCCGCCTGGGGAGAGTCCCATGCAGAGTGGCTTCCCTGGCTTTCCCCGCCGCCCGTCCTTTCGATGGTGCACGCGCGGGAACTTCTGCGGGAGTTGGATGCCTTGGATGAGCAGGGACGGATCACGCCGCATGGACGTGATTTGGCAGCCCTGCCATGCCATCCCCGCGTGGCGCAGATGCTTTTGAAGGCGGATACGCCGGAACGGAAGGCCCTGGCCGCCGACCTGGCGGCCCTGCTGGAGGAGAAAGATCCTCTGGATACGCTGGAAGCGGGTGTCTACATCCGGCTCAAGGCGCTCCGGGACGCTCGCGCCTCCCACCGGGAAGGGCGATGGAACCGAATCGTCCGTATCGCAGAGCAATACAGAAAGATGGTGCGGGTCGGGGAAGACAATGACGCCCCGGATCCCTTCGAGGCCGGCGCCCTGCTTGCAGCCGCCTATCCAGGGAGGATAGCCAAGGCTTGGAAAGAAGGCGTAGGGCGGTTCTGCCTGGCCGGCGGTGACCTGGCCGCCGTGGACGCGTCCGACCCCTTGGCCGCCAGCGAATGGCTGGCGGTGGGCAGCCTGCATGCCGTCCCGGGCGGGGTCGGACGCATCTTCCTGGCGGCGCCGTTGGGCGCATCGGACCTGAAGCCCTACATCCGCCGGCGGGATGTCGTCGCGTGGGACAGCCGGCAGGGGAGTGTCCTCGCCCGAAGGGAATCCCGGGTGGGCCAGCTGGCCGTATCGACGCAGCCCCTTTCGGACGTGCCCCGGGAGGAAATCGTCCGCGTTCTCTGCGAAGCGGCGCGCAAGGAGGGAACCTCGATGCTGGATTTCTCCGACGAGGTGCAGGACCTGCAGCGGCGTGTCGCCGCCGTCGCTGCGTGGCACCCGGAGCTTGAACTCCCGAACCTGTCGACGGAAACCGTCCTGGACCGGGCCCCGGAATGGCTGCCGCCCTTCATCGGGAAGGCCTCGACAACGGCGGAATTGAAGCGCATCGACCTGTGCGAAGCCCTCTGGTCGCTCTTGGATTGGCCGCAGCGGCAGGCCGTGGAGCGCCTGGCCCCGTCCCATATCACGGTTCCCACCGGCAGCCGCATCCGTGTGGAATACCGGCAGGGCGCCGATGCGCCCGTCGTCCGTGTCCGGCTGCAGGAGTGCTTCGGCCTCCTGGACACGCCGCGGGTCGATGACGGTCGTAGGCCTGTCCTGATGGAACTGCTTTCTCCGGGTTTCAAACCCGTCCAGTTGACGGCGGACCTCCGCAGTTTCTGGGAAGGAACCTATTTTGAGGTTCGGAAGGAACTGAAACGACGCTATCCCAAGCACGCCTGGCCCGAAGATCCGCTGTCCGCGGATCCTGTCAGAGGGGTCAAGAAGAAGTCGTAAGTGCTTGTTTTTCTGGAATATTCTTTCTATCTTTGCAGTCCTTTTTGGGCCCTTTGCGTTCCAGGAAGGACTTAAGTATTTAATAAACAATTAATTAACAAACAATGGTTAACCAGTACGAGACCGTATTCATTGCAACTCCCGTTTTGTCTGAGTCCCAGATGAAGGATGCGGTTGCCAAGTACACCCAGCTCATCCGCGACAATGGCGGTGAGGTTGTGTACGAAGAGGATTGGGGCCTGCGTCAGCTCGCTTATCCGATCCAGCACAAGACCACAGGTTTCTATTACCTGATCGAGTTCAAGGCCGACTCCCAGTTCGTTGCCACCCTCGAAACCCAGTATCACCGTGACGAGCGCATCATCCGCTTCCTGACCGTCGCCCTGGACAAGGACGCCGTCGCCTACGCCGAGAAGCGTCGCGCCAACAAGGCTGCCAAGGCCGCTGCCGCCGAGGCCCCGAAGACTGAAGAGTAATCAAAGGAGGACATTATCATGGCAAACGAAAATAGCGAAATCCGTTACCTCAACCCCCCGACCGTGGAGGTTCGCAAGAAGAAATACTGCCGCTTCAAGAAGGCCGGTATCAAGTATGTCGATTACAAGGACCCTGAGTTCCTCAAGAAGTTCCTCAACGAGCAGGGCAAGATCCTTCCCCGCCGGATCACCGGTACTTCCCTGAAGTTCCAGCGCAAGGTCGCCCAGGCTATCAAGCGGGCCCGTTCCCTTGCTCTCCTTCCGTATGTCACTGACCTCCTTAAATAATCTGCCTTATGGAAATTTTGCTCAAGAAAGATGTGGCCAATCTCGGCTACGCTGGTGAGATCGTCAAGGTCAAGGCCGGTTATGCGATGAATTATCTCGTGCCGCAGGGCTTCGCCACCGTGGCCACCGAGTCCGTGAAGAAGCAGCACGCGGAGACCCTCCGTCAGCGCGCGCACAAGGAGGCCAAGCTCGTCGCCGACGCCGAGGCCCTCGCCGCCACCATCAACGCGCAGGTTCTCGAGGTTGCCGCCAAGGTCGGTGAGACTGGTAAGCTCTATGGTTCCGTGACCACCGAGCAGCTCGCCGAGGCGCTCGCCGCCAAGGGCCTGAATATCGAGAAGAAGGACATCACCATCCTCGCCGCCGAGGTGAAGGAGCTGGGTGAGTACGAGGCCGCCGTGAAGCTCTACAAGGGTATCAAGGGCACCTTCAAGTTCAACGTGGTCGCCGAGTAATTTCGACCCCACAGACACTGAAATCCCGACCTCCCAAAGGTCGGGATTTTTGTATATCTATTTGTGTATCAGGCGGATACGTTGCGAGAAATGAGAGGACCGATTATTTGGTCAGATGGCCTCGGAAACGTAACTTTGTGGCAGATACCTGCCGTCCGTTTCCGGTCGATCACTCGGGCCCGTCTGCCAGTGGGGTATTGAAAAAGGGGTTGATGGAAATCAGCCCCTTTTTACATTTATTCGTCCTTCGGCTTGTCGCCGCTTTCCTTATCGGAAGGTTCCGGTTTCTCGGGTTCGTCGCCGTGGGAGTCCTTGTACTTGAAGCGGCGGATCTTCTGGGTGGCGGTTTTCTCGAAGGGCTCCTTCATCGCATCGACCTCGCCGATCTTGGAGTTCTTGCCCACTTTCTTGTTGACCCAGTCCAGGACGGCCTTCTTGCGGGCTTCCAGCTCCTCGAACCATTTGTCCTCGGTGGCCTGGTCCCAATCGATGGCATTGTCCGTGAACTTGACGAGGGCGACGAGCTTTCCGTCGCGTTCCATCACGAGGGATTCCTCCACGCCTTCGAAGTTGTTGATCACCTGCTCGATCTCCTCCGGGTAGATGTTCTCGCCGGAGGGGCCCAGGATGGTGTTGTTCAGACGGCCCTTGATGTAGTAATGGCCGGTCTCGTCCACGGTGGCGATGTCGTTGGTGTGGAACCATCCTTCGTCGTCCAGGACCTGGAGGGTGCGCTCGGGATCCTTGTAGTAGCCCAGCATCACGTTGTCGCCGCGCACGACGATTTCGCCTTCTCCATTGGCGGGGTTCACGTTGTCCAGCCGGATATCGACCTTGTAGGTGGCGACACCGATGGAGCCGAGATGCTTCTTCTTGTCCACCATCACGTTGCATACGAGCGGGGCGGTCTCCGTGAGGCCGTAGCCGATGGCGTAGGGGAACTTGCACTCGATGAGGAACTGCTCCACCGCCGGATCCAGCTTGGCGCCGCCGATGCCGAAGAAAGCGAGCTTGCCGCCGAAGGTCTTCACCATCCGCCGGCCGATGAACCAGCGCAGGATGCGGGGGATGTGCTGGTCGGCCCAGGAGAGGACACGGCTCTTCTGGATCGTGGGGAGGACGCTGTTCTTGACCACCTTCTCGATGATGAGCGGGACGGAGCACACGATGGTGGGCCGGACCTTCTTCATCGCGGCGAGGAGGATGGTGGGAGTCGGCGGTTTCTGGAGCGTATAGCAGGTTGCACCCACATAGAAGGAATACAGCGTGGACACGCTCATCTCATAGGCGTGGGCGGCAGGCAGGATGCTCAGGAAACGGTCTTTCTTGAAGGCGGGCTTGGCCTTGAAGGCCGCAGCCAGGTTGCTCGAGAGGTTGCGGTGGCTCAGCATCACGCCCTTGGCCTTCCCGGTGGTGCCGGAGGTGTAGATGATGCAGGCCAGGTCATCCGGCGCCGGGTCCTTCACCCAGCCGTTGCACTTGAAGTCCTCCTTGTTCTTCTTGAGGAACTCGAAGGTCTCGATGTCGATGATCAGGGTGAGCTTCGCCTTGCACTCCTCGCTCAGCTTGGGCATCATCCGCTTGGAGATGAAGATGGCCTTGGATTCGGAGTGGTTGAGGATGTTGGTGAGCTCGTGCTCGGAACTGTCTGGGAGGACGGGGACCGCCACGCGGCCGAAGGCCGTGGCGGAGAAGAACGCGACGACCCAGTTGGGCATGTTCTGCGAGAAGATGGCTACGCGGTCGCCGTGCTTGATCCCGAAGCGGGACATCCGCTGGGACAGGCGCTCGGTTTTCGTGCGGAAATCCGCGTACGTATATTGCTGGCCGCCGTCCACGAACTGGTAGGCGATGCGTTTCGCATAGCTGGTGGTGGCGTAGTCAAAGACCTTGTGAAGGGTCGTACAGGTGTTCTCGCGGTATCTGTATCTCCGCCAGGCTTTGTAGGGACTCTTGATTTTCTTTGCCATGTAGGTGTTCAGGTTCGTTAGGGAACGATGAATCCGTCCTTGTGGAGGCCTTGGATGCCCATCGGACGGTAGATGTCATAGATGCGCTGCATGTCGGCCTTGGGATCGTCGGTGAGTTCGATCGGCTCGCCCACGCTGATGCGCTTGCGGCCCCAGTCATAGTAGCCCACATATACCGTCGCGCCCGTCTCCCGGGCGATCAGGTGGAAACCGGTCTTCCAGCGCTTGACGGCCTTCCGGGTGCCCTCCGGGGCGATGGCGAGGTGGAACTCTTCCGCCTGGTCCATCTCGTGGATCAGGCTCCGGACCATCGAGGCGGCGCTGTCGCGGTCCACGGGAACCGCGCCGCAGGCGCGGAGGATGGGACCCAGGGGCCAGAAGAAAAACTCTTTCTTGATCATGATATGGGCCACCTTGCCGAACTGGGTGTAGAACAGGTAGCTGACGAGGAAGTCCCAGACGCTCGTGTGGGGGACGCCGAGGACGATGGCTTTCTTTTCCTTCATGGGGCCGCCGATGCTCTCCCAGCCCATCCGGCGCAGGAGCTTGCCGCAGAACTTGGCCCATCCGGGACGCACGGTGCTCTTGATCTTGCTCATAGTCTGTCTAGATGTTTACGTCTTCGAGTTCCTCCTCGCTCCGGAGGTTTTCCATGATGAACCGCTGCCGTTCGGCGGTGTTGTCGCCCATGTAGAACTCCATGATTTCGGAGATGGATTCCTCGTCGGCCAGCTTGACCGGGTCCAGGCGCATCTTTTCGCCGATGAACTCCACGAATTCGTGGGAGGAAATTTCACCGAGTCCTTTGAACCGGGTGATCTCCACACCGGTCTTCAGGTCCTTGACGGCCTTCTCTTTCTCATCGATGGAATAGCAGTAGCGGGTGGATTTCTTGTTGTGGACGCGGAAGAGGGGCGTCTGCAGGATATGGACGTGGCCGCGGCGGATCAGGTCCGGGTAATACTTCATGATGAAGGTGAGGACCAGCATCCGGATGTGCATGCCGTCGTCATCGGCATCGGTGGCGACGATGATGTTGTTGTAGCGGAGGTCGTCCAGGTCCTCCTCCACGCCGAGGGCGGAGACGAGCAGGTTCAGCTCCTCGTTCTCGGCCACCTTCTTCCGGCTTTCCTTGAAGCAGTTGATGGGTTTTCCGCGCAGGGAGAACACGGCCTGCGTGTTCGCGTTGCGGACCTTGGTGATGGTACCCGACGCGGAGTCGCCCTCCGTGATGAAGATGGAGGTCTTCTCCCGCTCGTCCTCCTTGTTCTTCAGCGGTTTGTCGTTGAAGTGGATGCGGCAGTCGCGGAGCTTGCGGTTGTAGACATTGGCCTTCTTGTTCCGCTCGCGGGTCTTTTTCTGGATGCCGGCGATTTCCTCGCGCTCGGCCTGGGACTCCTTGATCTTCTTCTCGATGACCGGGACGATGTCCAGGTTCATGTGGAGGTAGTTGTCCAGGTTCTTGGACACGAAGTCGTTGATGAAGCTGCGGATGGTGGGGCCGCGGTCGATGGCGGAACTGCCGTCCTTGTTCTTCACCTGCCGTTCCCACATGTAGGTGGAGCCGAGCTTGGTCTTGGTCTGGCCTTCGAAGATGGGTTCCTGGATCTGGATGGCGATGGCGCCCACCACGCCCTGGCGCACGTCCTCGGGCTTGTAGTCCTTCTTGAAGAAGTCCTTGAAGGTCTTGGCGATGGCCTCGCGGTAGGCGGCGAGATGGGTGCCGCCGTCGCGGGTGTTCTGGCCGTTGGGTGTTCTGGCCGTTCACGAAGGAGGAGATGTTCTCGCCGTAGCTGTTCCCGTGGGTGAGGACGATTTCGATGTCCGGACCTTCGAGATGGATGAGCGGGTAGAGCGGCTTCTCGGACATGTTCTCGGTGACGAGGTCCAGCAGGCCGTTCTCGCTCTTGTAGGGCACGCCGTTCAAGACCAGGGTGAGGCCTTTCTTGAGGTAGGAGTAGTTCTTCACCATCGTCTCCACGATGTCCATGTGGAAGGAGTATCCTTCGAACATCTGCTCGTCGGGGACGAAGCGGATGATGGTGCCGTTTTTCTCGGTGGTTTCGCGGAGACCGCTGTCGAGCAGGATGCCGCGGGAGTAATGGGCGAAAGAGGACTGGCCGTCGCGGAAGGATTCCACCCAGAAGTCGGAGGACAGGGCGTTCACGGCCTTGGTGCCGACGCCGTTCATGCCAACGGATTTCTGGAAGGCTTCCGTGTCGAACTTGCCGCCGGTGTTCAGCTTGGAGGTGACGTCCACCACGCTGCCGAGGGGAATGCCGCGGCCGAAGTCGCGCACGGTCACGGACTTGTCCTCGTCGATGGTGATGTCGATGCGCTTGCCGAAGCCCATCGAGAACTCGTCGACCGAGTTGTCGATGACTTCCTTCAGGAGGACGTAGATGCCGTCTCCCTGCCGCTCACCGTTGCCCAGGCGGCCGATGTACATGCCGGAACGTCTCCGGATGTGCTCGTACCACTCCAGGGTGATGATGTTCTGCTCGCCATAGTCGGCCCCGTTCTTCTTCAGCGTCTCTTCTGCCATGATTGCCCGTTTTCTCTATCTTGCAAATTTACGGAATTATCCCGAATTATTCAACCTTTGCCCTTTCGGCCGAAATGTGTATTTTTGCACAAACGAATTGAATGCAATGAACAAGATCCTGTACGTCATCGCGGCCGCCGCGGTCCTCCTCGTCTCCGGCTGCAAGAAGCAAGAAGTAGTCGACCCGACCAAACCGACCATCAATTGGGATAGCAACGCCGGATTCGCGCAGGTGGAAATGACCTCGACTCTGGATGCGGGTATCACCGTCCTTGCTCCTGGAAAGATCCAGATCCTGGAATTGGTGCTGAACCTCGGTGCGAACAACAATCTGGTCAACCAGTACATCAAGATTCAGAGCAACAAAAGTGTGAACGGATCCAATCCGATCTTGGACTTGGTGGATGACGATTCTGCCGCCAATCTTTTGGGTGGGCTCGGCATGCGTGTGGGCTCTTCCTTACGGGGCAGGACGGAGTTGAAACTTGACCTTCAGAAGATTCTGGAGAGGATCCTTCTGGGACAGCCCGTGGAGAACAATTCTACTTTTACGATTGAAATCCGTGCTACGGATCAGTCTGGCAACTACGTATCCAGGACGGCCAAGTTCCATTTCACGGCTGCTCCTTCGATTTCGTGGCCGAAGAACCCGACCTTTGCCGTCGTGGAACTGGACGCCGCCGAGATAGAGTGCAAGGTGGCGGTCTGGGCGCCGGGCAAGATAGAGAAGATGACGGTGACCCTCGAGGAGGGAGCCGCCCCCGCTCTAGTTTCATTCGTGAAGAAACGGACGACGGGCGAGACGACGGTCATCGATCTGGTCCATGACGAATTGGTCAAAGACTCTTTCAAGAACTGGTTCCCGTCCGGAAACGCCGTGGCCGGCAAGGAGCAGGTCGTCCTTGACTTCGGATTCATGTTCCAGCAGAAATACGACCTGGAGTCCTCCAACAACTGTTTCATCGTCTTTGTGGAGGACAAGAACGGAAAGCAGACCGTCCAGCCGGTCAAGTTCAAGAAGAACTGATTATTTGATCTGCCCGACGAGGAACAGGTTGATGAGCGGGCGGGCCGGACAGTTGGTGGTCAGGGTGAGCATGACGACCGTCTCGCCCTTGGGGAGCCGGGACGTGTCCAGCGTGACCGGGATGCTGCCCTTGCCCTGGGCGGCGGTATCGCCGGGGAGGGTGGCCTTGAAGCCGTCCGCATCGGCGTCCAGGCTGTAGAACTTGAGGGCGGACTTGCCCTTGTTCGTGTAGGAGAAGGACGCCTTGACCGGGGTGCCGGCCGTAACGGTGCCGAAGGAGACGGTGCTCTCGTCGAAAATGCACTGGGCGGCATTCTTCCGCTGCTCCGGTGTCCAGGAAGCAAAATTGCCCCGCGTGAGGGCCGTGACGGTGACGGGCTTCGCGGCCTTCGTGCCGTTGATGACCGGCGTTGCGCTGTACACGTGCTTGCCCCAGAGGGCCGGATCCGCTTTCACGGAGAATCGCAGGGCGGCCGTCTCTCCGGCCGGCACGGTGGCGGGGACCACCTCGATGGTCAGGTTGGGGGAGACGTTGGTGAAGGAGACCTTCATCGGCTGCTTCCCGAGGTTCGCGATCTTCGCCTCGTCCGAGGAGGACTCGCCCTGGAGCACGTTCGAGACCTTGTAATTCAGGGATTTCAGGCCCATGGACCCGAGCTTCACGGCACCGTAGAGCTCGGAGATGGGCTTTTTCTTCTCATGCACCAGACCGCGCAGCCGCAGGATGACGGGCTTGCTCACGCCGGCGATATAGACGGTGAGGGTCTTGTCGAAGGGAACGGGGCCGTCCTCGTTCTTGTATGTGGCCGAGATCTTGCCGGTCTTGCCGGGCTGAAGGGGCTCCCGGGTCCACTGCGCGTCCGTGCAGCCGCAGGAAGTCACCACCTCGTAGATGGCGATGGGGTCCTTGCCGATGTTCTTGACCGTGAATACGCAAGTCTGGGGACCGTCGTCGATGCTGATGTCGCCGAAATCGTGGACGGTCTTGTCGAATTCCACGACCTCGCCGACCTGGAGGCCGTCCTCCGTGCTGTCGTCGGGCACGACGGCCATGGTGGGATTCTCGGTAGTCTGGCCCAACTCTTGCAAAGCCTTATTCACCTCCGCGCTCCTGGCGTTGCGGCAGCTGCAGGCGGCGAGCAGGATGGCGGCGCAGTATAATACGTGTTTCATCATGCGACAAAGTTACAAGTCGATTGTTTGAAAAACAAATTTAATGCCTATATTTGCATACCCTTTTAGGAAGACACTACAACAATTTAAAGAAACGAAACTATGGCTTACGTAATCAATCCCGATCTCTGCATGGCTTGTGGAACCTGCCAGGGCGAATGCCCGACCGGCGCCATCAAGGAAGGCGATGTGTACAGCATCGACCCGGATGTGTGCATCGACTGCGGCACTTGCGCCGGCGTCTGCCCGTGCGAGGCCATCGCTCCCGGCGAGTAATCTCCGGAACACATTGAAAATCAAAACTCCCGACCATCCGGCCGGGAGTTTTTTTGTCATCTCGAGCGAAGTCGAGAGATTAGTTATTCCGCTTCTGCGGTATTCGCCGGCTTCATCACGATTTCGGCGAGGTTGTCGGCCGCCAGGATTTCCTGGAGGAACTTCTGGATGCTTTCCTTGGTCAGGCTGTTGAGGGCGGCTTCCCGGGCGGCATCTCCGTCCTTGCCGTAATCGAGGTAGTCCTTGATCCGGCTGCGCCAGTAACTGTTGCTCACGCGGCTCTCCGGGAGGTTCTTCTTCAGGTTGAGGACGGCGCTGTTCACTTCGTCATCGGTCGGGCCGTTGGCAGCCAGGTCGCGGATGCCCTCGATGGCCAGGCTGCGGAGTTTGTCGCACAGGGAAGGACGGCAGGCGAAGACGACCTGGATGATGACCTGCTCCGTGGGACGGCGCTGGATCATGCCCTGGCTGGAGGCGCCGTAGGTGCCGCCTTCATCCTCGCGGAGGGAATTGGTGTAGCGGATGTCCAGGATGTAGGAGATGGCGTCGAGGGCGGCCTGGCGCTCTGCGGTGTAGGCGAGCGGGGCGGACCAGACCTGGGCGACCGTGCTCATCGGGGTCTGCATGTCCACGGCGAAGACGTTCTCGATGCGGCCCGGGACGACATCCTCGTGGGTGTCGACCCATTTGGTGGCCTTCTTGCCCTTCGGCAGGGAACCGATGTACTTCTCCACCAGCGGCTTGAGCGTGTTGAGGTCCACGTCGCCCACGATGACCATCGTGGCGCCGGCGGCGTCGGCGAACAGGCGGCGGTAGTTCTTCTCGATGGTGGCGAGGCTGGCCTTGCCGAGCTTCTCGGCGGAGATCATCTCGCGTCTCGGGGTATTGTACAGGGTCTTGAACACTTCCTTCTGGAGCTTGTAATTCGGCTGATTCTCCAGGTTGGGCAGGACGGCCGTGATCTGGTTGATGCCGTTGTCATACTCGTCCTGGTCGAAGCGGGGATCGGTGAAGTAGAGGTACACGACCTGCAAGGCCGTCTCCAGGTCCTTGACGGAGGAGCTGCCGCCGACGCCGTGCTCCAGACGGTCGATGTACGGGGTCACGCTCAGGGTCTTTCCGGTGAGCATCTTGGACACCTGGGTGCCGCTGAAGCCGGAGATGCCGGCGTTGTTCATCCAAAGACCCCAGATGTTGTCGTCGAAGGAGGCGATGTCCGCGTCGGAAATGAGGCTCGCGCCGCCTTCCTTGGAGATGTTGAACAGGATCTGGTCCTTGGTGTATTCGGTCGGGAGGACGATCACCTTGACGCCGTTCTTGAGCGTCCACTCGGTGGCGTCATAGATGGTCTTGCCGGTCTTCTTGACCGCGGCGCCCTTGAGGAGGGCGGGATTCAGGAATTCAGAAGCGATCTCTTCCCCTTCCATCGGCTTGATCTCGGAGGCCTTCACTTCGGCGATGGCGTCGAGGATCTGCTTCTCGGTCGGGGTGGCGATGCCGGCCTTCTCCGGTCCGGAGTAGATGATGACCAGGTTCTCGGCCATGAGCTGGGGAGTCAGCATCGACAGGACCTGGGCGTTGATGTTCGCCAGGAGCTGCTGGACGATCTGCAGTTCGGTTTCGGGCTCCATGAAGGGCTCGTTGTCGAAGAAATGGGACAGGATCGGGCGGACGAACTCCGGGTTCTTGCGGGTCGGGGCCTTCTTGACAGCGTTCTCGCAGATATTCAGGATGTTCGTCTTGGCGCGGTTCACCTCGTCGTCGCTGAATCCGAAGCGCTTCATGCGCTCGAGCTCGGTGTAGAAGGCCTTGAAACCGCCCAGGATGTCGTCTTCCTTGAGGGCGACGTCGGCCATCTCGGCCTCGATGTCCTCATAGATCATGTCGCCGAAGCCGAAGCTGGCGGAGAGGTACGGGCTGTCCGGCTTGGAGGTGATGTCGGTGAAGCGCTCATACATGATGTTGCTGATGATCGCCTTGAGGTACTGCGTCAACTGGCCGACGGCCGTGGCGTTCAGCTGTTCGGGCTGGGCCTCGCCGCGCCAGGCCAGCTCGATGGACGGATTGGTGGTTTCCGGGTCCGTGATGATGCCCACGATGGGGTCGGCATGGGCCACGATGGCCAGGTGCTCCTTCGGCTGCGGGTTCTCGCATTTCGGAATTACGGAGAAGATTTCCTTGATCTTGGCCTCCGTGCGGTCCACGTCCACGTCGCCGACGACCACGACGGCCTGCATGTCCGGATGGTACCAGGTCGCGTAGAAGTTGTGGAGGCTCTCCGGCTTGAAGGTCTCCAGGCTTTCCTGCTGGCCGATGAGCGTGCAGCGCTCCATCTTGGTTCCTGCGAACCAGTAGGGGAGGGAACGCTCCATCGTACGCCACGAGGCGTTACGGCGCTGGCGGCGCTCCTCGATGATGACGCCGCGTTCCTTGTCGATCTCGACCGGGTCGTTGTTCACGAAATGCGCGTAGTCGCACAGGATCATGAGGCAGGTGTCCACGACGGAGGGGCGTTCGACCGGGATGTTGTTGAGCATGTACTGGGTCTCCTCGAAGCCGGTGGAGGCGTTAATGTTCGCGCCGAACTCGGCGCCGATGGAACGGAGGTAGTCCAGGATGGCCTTGTCAGGGAAGTGCTGCGTGCCGTTGAAGCACATGTGCTCGAGGAAGTGGGCGAGACCGTCCTGGTCGGGCGTTTCCTGGATGGCACCCACGTTGGTGGCGAGATAGAACTCGGCCCGTCCGGCGGGAAGCTCGTTGTGACGGATGTAATAGGTCAGTCCGTTGTCCAGATGGCCGACACGGACGGCCGGATCGTTGGGGAGGGGGGCCATCGCCTGCTGCATGGCCTGCTCCTGTTCCTGCTGCGCGCGGGCCGGGATGACGGCCAGCAGCGGGAGGATGGCAGCTGCGATCAGAAATCTTTTCATGGATTCAGAAGTTCTATAATAAATAATAGTATTTCAGTCTCTTGGTATCTGCTACAAAAACTACACCGCGCGGATTTGTGACAGCTTTCTATGGACAAAGATAGTAATTAATTATTGAAAAACAATAAATATCTCAAAAAAATCAATAAATTTGTTTTTGTGACATGAAATCGCTTACTTTGTGGTCAGTTATAAGGAACCCTTATCATGCTGGATGATTTCAGACTGCGTGTCTTTATGATGGTGGCCGCCGAGGGGAGCTTCACCCGGGCAGCCCAGCACCTGGGTGTCTCCCAGCCCGCCGTGAGCCAGAACATTGCCGAACTGGAGAAGCAGGTGGGGGCCGTCCTCTTCGAGCGGAAACGGGGTGAAGTGACCCTGACACCCGAAGGATACGTGTTCAAGGACTATGCAGCGCGGATTCTCCATTGGTATGACGCCACCGACGCGCTCTTCGGCAGTGCCGGCAAAATGACGGTGAACCGTCCCGTCCGCATTGCTGCGACGGACTTCGTCGCAACCCATTTCCTCCCTGATCTGTTGCGGGACCTGCTGGCTGTCACGGCGACCAGTTTCATTATCGATACTTATCCTGAGAGTGCCTTTCCTGAATCCATGGACGCGGACCTCTATTACTTCACTTCCGCCCGGGGGGATACGCTCAATTTCGATGCGGGCTCCATCGTGGGCACGGTGCAGGCCGCCCTGGTCACCGCCGGACCCGATATCCCGGAAGAGCCCCGCTATGCCGTCTGGGCTCCCTACCGTCCGCAGGTAAGCCAGGATATCTATGCCCGGTCCGTCCTGGTCTCCGACAGTATTCCCGTGCTCCTGGACCTTGTCCGCACCAATGCGAACATGGTCGGTGTCATCCCTTCCCAGGCCGCCGGTACCCTGATCATCCATCCGGACCCCCTCCCGCATCTCCAGCAGGACCTCCACCTCCGCATCTCCGACGCCTTCTCCCGCTCCACCATCGCCCAATGGCTCTCTTCCCGCTTCGCTGAATAAGCGGGACTGGGATCTTATATAGGGAGGAGACACAGGTGTCCGGGGGCTTGTCCACCCCCGGACAAGTATAGGGGGAGGGGCCCGACGGATACAAGTTATTTGCGACAGCAAATGACGCAGGAGACGTTGGGAGGGGCCGGAGCGAAGCGGAGTCCCCCGGACACCTGTGTCTCCTCCCATAAGATTCCAGAGACCTTTAATCAAAAGAGGGATGACCCGGTGGGCCATCCCTCTTTTCATGTATTCAGCAGGCAATTACTTGCCGGCGAGGCGCTTGTAGGTGTTCAGGCGGACCTTGGCGAATTCCTCGGTCTTGGCGAGGAGTTCGTCGGCGCTCTCCGGGAACATCTTGTACAGGGACGCGAAGCGGACCTCTCCCTTCAGGAAGTCCTGGAACTTGCTCCAGTCGGGCTCCTTGGAGTCGAGAGTGAACGGGTTCTTGTCCGTGCCTTCGAGAGCCGGGTTGTAGCGGTAGAGGTGCCAGTAGCCGCAGTCGACGGCGAGCTTCTCTTCCTTCTGGCTCAGG
>ONJB01000059.1 GCA_900318015.1 uncultured Bacteroidales bacterium
GATGGGCTTGATGTCGATCTGGGAACCCGGGAGGAAGGCCTCGATGCCGAACACGTCGACGATCATGCCGCCCTTCGTGCGGGTCTTGACATAACCCTTCACCACCTCGTTGTTCTCGTAGGCGGCGTTGACCATATCCCAAGACTTGAGCTGGCGGGCTTTCTTGTGGGAAATGACCAGCTGGCCCTTGCGGTCCTCGGCGTTCTCGACGAGCACCTCGACCTTGTCACCGACCTTGAGGTCCGGGTTGTAACGGAACTCGGGGGCGGAGATGACACCTTCGCTCTTGGCGCCGATGTTCACGACGACCTCACGCTTGTTGATCGCGGTGACGACACCCTCGACCACCTCGTTCTCGGTGACCTTCTGGAGGGTCTGGTCGTACAGGGCGGCCACTTCCTCGCGGTTCTCACCGGCGACGGTGTCGTTCTCGAAAGCGTCCCAGTCGAAATCCTCAGGCGCGATGGAGGCGTTGAGGGGGGCCTTCTTGGTTTCTTCTTTCTGGACAGGAGCCTCTACCTGAGTCTCTTCTGCCACGTTCTTGATTTCTTCAGACATAGTTTTTTTGAAAGGAAACTAGTTGTTTAACATTATTTTTTGTGCCGCGCGGAGGGGCAAAAAAAGCACGCCTCCGTAAAAGCGTGCAAAAATACGAAAAAATATTGGATTTCAAAGCATTTTCTTGCGTTTGAAGAAAATCCAGATGACCACGCAGGACAGGGCCATGATCCCGAGGATGATGATCCAGTTCCAGAACGAGGCGTTGGGCTCGTCGGCGGCGATCATTGGCAGGCGCACGTTCATCCCGTAGAAGCCCGCGATGAGGGTGGGAGGCATCATGAACAGGGACACGACCGCCAGGACCTTCATGATCTTGTTCTGGTCCAGGTTGATCAGACCCAGGACCGTATCCTGCAGGTATTCCAGACGCTCGAAGCAGAAATTCGTGTGGTTGATCAGGGACGAGATATCCTGCAGGAGCACGTTCAGGCGCGGCTCCAGTGAGGAAGGGACCTTGGTGCTCCGCATGAGGTTGGAAATCAGGCGCTGTTTATCGACGACGTTCTCGCGGACCATCATCGTATTCTCCTGGAGCTGGGAGATGTCGATCAGGAGTTCCTGGTCGATGTCCTCCTCCTCGTTGATTCGCTTCGCGTACTGGGAGATCTCCTTCGACAGGAGCTCGATCATATCCGCATCCAGGTCCACACGTTGGTCCAGGATCGTGGCGAAGACCGTGAAGCCGGAGGGATACTGTTTCGGGTTCACCTGCAGCCGGCGCTGCAGTTCGGTGAAACTGCGGAGGGGAACCTCGCGGAGCGTGGTGAGGGTACTGTCCACGAGGGTGAACGACACCGCCTGCATCATGTATTCCTCCGCCCCCGGGGTGAGGAAGTTCGTGTTGGCGAAGATCGCGTCGTCCGTCTCGAAATAGCGGGAGGAGCTTTCGATTTCCTCCGCCTGCGCACGGCTCTGGATTTCCGTCCCGAGGAAGACCTCCACGGCGCGCTTCTCCGCGCCGGAAGGATCCACGAGGTCGATCCAAACGGTGTTCTCGAGGGTGATCTTGGCGAAATCTTTCTCCGACTGGGAGACTCCGATCTTTCCGTTTTCCCTGTAGAAGATATTCAGCATATCGTTCCAGCGTGTTTTAGCTCCGGGCCAGTCGCACCGGATGGATTTTACATCAATAACCAGCTGCCGTTACGGAAAAGGTAGCTCACAAAGGTACGGATATTTCCGTGAATTACAACACCCCCGGGGCCAAAAAACGAAACAGACCGGGAAAGTTTCCCAGTCTGTTGTCGGGATGATCCGACTCGAACGGACGACCCCTACGTCCCGAACGTAGTGCGCTAGCCAACTGCGCTACATCCCGATTGCCCTTCAAAGCCGGGCCGGCTCAATGTCTTGGAGCTTACGCAAGCTTGTTGATGTAGACCTGCAGGCCGCTCTTGAGGTTGGAAGCCTTGTTCTTGTGGATGACGCCGATCTTCGCGAGTTTATCGATCATAGCGTACACCTTCGGAGCGCTCTCCTCGGCAGCTTTTTTGTCAGTGGTGTTGCGGAGGTCGCGGATCGCGTTCCTCGCAGTCTTTGCATAATACTTGTTATGCAAGCGGTGCCTCTCGTTCTGGCGGGAAGCCCTTTGAGCGGATTTCGTGTTTGCCATTATACTGTTTTTTTTATTTTTTTGGTAGTGGGTAGGAGAATCGAACTCCTATTGCGGGAATGAAAATCCCGAGTACTAACCGTTATACGAACCCACCATTCGGCGTTTTTCACGCCCAGAACGGAATAGCCGCTCTTTTTGGGATTGCAAAGGTAAGAATATTTTCCTAGTCCTCCAAATTATTTTTCATTATTTTTCCACTCGAAGGAGTAGAGGATGGACTCGACCTGCCTCAGATAGGAACGCTTGTCGTATCTCGCGGCGTAAACGAAGGCCTCCAGCACGATGAGGTCCTTTCCATCCTGGCTGTAGAAAGTGTGGGACACGAAGGGACCGCCCATGAAGTCGCCCTCGACCTCCCAGTAGCCCCGGGTCTCGACGAAGTCGATGCCGTGATACTTGAGGGAGCGGGTTTCCACCGGGAAACCGGTGGAGGTGGTCATGTACGTGCCGTCGAACATGCCGGGGACGTTCGCCCGCATGACTTCGTTCCGCTTGGCGATGATGTTTTCCTTGTCGAACGGATCCTCCTCAGGGACCGGGTAGCGGTACACGAGGACAATCTGGTTCGTATACTGCTTGTCGTCGGCGATCCACACGAAGTCGTCCGTCACCTTGCGGAGTTTGTAGCCCGAAGGGAAATGCATGATGCCGCCGGTAAGCTTCTCCACGGGGTCACGCAGGGTAAGTTCCTCGTACAGGATGGAGTTCGCGATGATGCGGTCGCGCTCCGCCGCCTCGAAGAACTCGGGAAGCTGGTCTTTCGCCTCGGCAATGATGGCGAGAGCGTCTTCCTGGCCGTAGGCATTGACCTGGGCCACGCTCTGCGGACGGGCCCACTGGTCCCGCTTGTACATCATCCCGGTCGTCTGGTTCTGGGGGTTGATGTTCAGGATGAGGATGTTCCGGTGCATCTTGAACATGTTGTTGAAGCTGCCCGGGGGGACGTTCGCCAGGTTGAACAGGGGTTCGCGCTGGGCCAGATAGGGGCAGTCGTCCGCCAGGATCCCGCGGAGGGCGTTTCCAATCTCCCCCTCCCAGTTGTCCTTGTCGATGACGACCACGATCTCGCCGGCCTTTCCGCTCACGTTCGGGAGCAGCGGCCCGCGGTTACGGCCCTTGCATCCCGCGAGGGCCAGCACCATTGCCGCAAAGGCGGCTATCTTGACGATTCTTTTCATATGACAAGTGTTTTGTGTTTATCTGATCAGTCTTCCGATGTCGTTGCCGAAGGCCAGCAGCATCAGCAGCAGGAGCAGGACCATGCCCACCATCTGCGCGGCCAGGATGAACTTGTCGCTGGGCTTGCGGCCCGTCAACATTTCATAGAGGCAGATCACGATGTGTCCGCCGTCCAGGGCCGGAATCGGCAGGAGGTTCATCACGCCCAGCATGATGGACAGCAGGGCCAGCAGCGTCAGGAACCGGTACCAGTCCCACTCCGCCGGGAATACCTGCCCGATGGCAATGAAGCTGCCCACGGACTTGTATGCCTCCGTCCGCGGCGTGGCGACGAGGCGCAGGTCCTGCAGGTACCCGCCCACCGTGGAGAAGGTCAGGCGGAAACCGGCCGGAATGGCCTCGAAGAAGCTGTACTCCCGGCGTTCGTAACCCGGAAACACGGTTATGACGCCTACTCGACCCGTCGTGTCCACCTGCAGGACCGCCTGCAAGGTATCGGTCTCGCGGGTAATGACCACGGGCACTTCCCCACCCGAATGCGCCGCAAACAGGGGGCGCGCTTCCTGAAGGTAAGTGATCGGCTGCCCGTCCACGGAGATGATGCGGTCCCCATGGGCAAGAAGGCCGGCGTTCGGCGTCCCGGCGGGAATGGTATCCACGACGAACGGCACGGCGAGATCGAACATGCCCGGCGAGTTCAACACGTCTCCGATCCGGGACTGGTCGATGTAGATGTCCAGGGTGTCCGTTCCCCGGAGGACCGTCGCCTTCCGGACATCCCGCCGCGCCAGGTCCACCTGCAGGTTCATGAAATCGTCGGGGACGTAGTCGTCGAACCGGAGGATCCGGTCACCGGTGCGGAAGCCCATCTCGTAGGCCAGGTCATTGACATAGACGGCATTCCCCTCGTTCCGGAGGTAGGCGTCGCCCCAGATGTCCAGGATGAGGATATAGGCGAGGATGGCGAAGAGGAAATTGTTCAGCACGCCGCCGGACATGACCAGCAGGCGCTGCCAGGCCGGATGGGTGCGGAACTCCCAGGGCTGGGGATCCTGCTTCAGGGATTCGGTGTCCAGGGACTCATCGATCATCCCGGCAATCTTGCAGTAACCGCCGAGAGGCAGCCAGCCGATGCCGTATTCGGTCTCCCACTTCGCGGCCTTCGGGAACAGCTTCGTGAACCAGGCCGACTTCGTGGAGAAGAGTTTCACCCCGCCGATGTCGAAGAACAGGTAGAACTTGTCCACCCGGATATGGAAAAGCTTGGCCCACATGAAATGTCCGAACTCATGGATGAGGATGAGCACGGAAAGGGCCAGGATGACCTGGAGGGCCTTGATGAGAACTACCATATCAGACTGCGGGCGTGGACGAAGGATTCCTCGTTCGTGGCGAAGATGTCGTCCAGCGTCGGGTCTGCTACAAATTCCGTGCAAGCGAGCGTGTCTGCGGCGACGGAAGCGATGTCATAGAAGCCGATCCGGTCCTGCAGGTAGCCTGCGACGGCGGCCTCGTTGGCCGCATTGAGGGCGCAGGGGATGTTGCCGCCCCGGCCGATGGCGTCGAACGCCAGCTTCAGGCAGGGGAACTTCTCCAGGTCCGGCTCGAAGAAAGTCAGGGCGCCCAGGGAGCCGAAATCGAGTTTCTTGTTGTTCAGGGACAGGCGCTCGGGATACGACAGGGCCAGCTGGATGGGCTCCCGCATGTCCGGACAGCCCAGTTGCGCGAGGACGGCCCCGTCCGCGAACTCCACCATCGAATGGATGACCGACTCGGGATGCACGACCACGTGGATCCGCTCCGGCTCCACATCGAAGAGCCACTTGGCCTCGATGACCTCGAAACCCTTGTTCATCATGGTCGCCGAGTCGATGGTGATCTTCGCGCCCATGTTCCAGTTGGGGTGCTGCAGCGCGAGGTCCTTTCCGGCCGTTTCGATCCGTTCCCGCTCCCAGGTGCGGAACGGGCCGCCCGAGGCCGTCAGATGGATGCGCTCCACCGGATTCCCCTGCGCGCCTTGCAGGCACTGGAAAATGGCGGAATGCTCGGAATCCACCGGGAGGATCTTCACGCCGTGCCGGCGGGCCTCCGCCATGACGATGGAGCCGGCGGCGACGAGCGTCTCCTTGTTCGCGAGGGCGATGTCCTTTCCGGCCCGGATGGCGGCCAGCGTAGGCCGGAGCCCGCTGAAGCCCACCATCGAGGCGACGACGATGTCCACATGCTTCCCCGTCACCAGGTCACAGGCGGCGTCAATGCCGGCGTGTACGGTCGTGGCGTTCCCGATGATGGCATCCCGCACCTGATCATATTTCGTCACGTCGCAGATGACCGCGTGCGGAACGGAGAACTCGTTCGCCTGTTCCGCAAGGAGGGTGGCGTTGCTGCCTGCGGTGATGACTTCCACTTGGAACCGGTCCGGATGCTGCCGGACCACGTCCAGCGTCTGGCGGCCGATGGATCCCGTCGACCCGAGGATGGCGATCTTCTTTCTTTGCATAGGGTCAGAAACTGATATAGGCGGCCGGGTCCACGGCCTCCCCGGCGTACCAGAGTTCGAAACGGAGGTGGTCGCCCTTGGTCAGGGAGCCGGAACTGCCCACCAGGGCGACCGGCGTACCCGCCTTCACGGTGTCGCCCGCCTTCTTGAGCAGTTTCTCATTCCGCTTGTATACCGAGAGGATGTCGCCCCGGTGCTGGATGGCCAGCGTGTAGCCATCGGCCTCCTCCCAGCCGGCGAAGACGACGGTGCCGTCCAGGACGGCCATCACCGCCGTCCCGGTCGGGGCCGTGACATCCACCCAGGGGTGGAGCGTCCGGTCGAAGCTCTGCGACACGACGCCCTTGAGCGGCGTATAGAAGGAAATCGCCTCGATCGGCAGTTCGCGCCGGGTGCCGGACACCTCGAACTGCTCCGCCTCGGTCACCCGGACGCGGAGGAGGGAATCCCGGCGGGCCAGGAACACGGAGTCCGCGTCCCGGCCGGCTTCCTGCCGCAGCAGGATCAGGCTGTCCAGCAGGAGGGGCTCCTCTCCGGCCACCACTTTCTTGAGATTCTCCGTATAGAGTTCCCACTGGAGGATCTGCGTCTCCAGCGAGTCGATGCGGATGGCATTCTGGACGGCCTGCCGGCGCGCCTGCGCGTCGGGATAGCCGGGGATGAAGGTCCGGAGCGGGGTGAAGGCGACGAGCAGGTAGAAGATCACCAGCAGGAGGACGACGAGGGAGACGATGGCGGTGATGAACGCCGGCCGCGTGAAGACGATGGACCACAGGCGTTCGTGGGAAACCGCGTCAATCAGGGACGCCCTGTATTTCCTTGAAGTCCGGTTCTTGTCATTAGCCATAAAAAATGTTATCTTTGTAACCTATGGACAGACTTATCGGGATCGATTACGGACGCAGACGCACCGGCCTTGCCGCGAGCGATCCGCTCCGTATCTTCGCCTCTGCCCTGGATACGGTCGATTCTGCAAAGTTAATAGATTATCTCAAAAATTACACCGAAAAGGAGACAATCGAACGCTTTGTCGTGGGTTATCCGGTCAATATGGACGGATCCCCCTCCGAGGCCCAGGCTGACGTGGACGCCTTCCTGAAAGTCCTCCAGAAGGCTTTCCCGGGCATCCCGGTCTCCCTGGAGGACGAGCGGTTCACCTCCGTGCTCGCCCACCAGGTGATGATCGACGGCGGCATGAAGGCGAAGGACCGGCGCGACAAGAAATCCGTGGACCGGATCAGCGCGGCCATCATCCTGCAGAGCTACATGGACCGGACATCGGGTGCGGTTTTTGCAGTGAATCCTGATTCCGTTCCGGAGAGTCTCTCCCGCAACAAGACGAAAAGAAAGAAATGATACAACCTATTTACCTATACGGATCCGAAGTGCTCCGCCGGAAAGCCGCCGAAGCCGACCTCACGAAAAAAGACGAGCTGAACGCCCTCGTCCAGGACCTCCGGGACACCCTGACCCGGGCGGACGGCTGCGGCCTCGCCGCCCCGCAGATCGGGGTGAGCCTCCGCGTGGTCATCGTGGACGGCGACGTCGTCGCCGACACATACGACTACCTGAAAGGCTTCAAGCGCGTGATCATCAACCCCGAGATCCTCGAGGAAAGCGACGAGAAGGTCACCTATTCCGAGGGCTGCCTGAGCATCCCGAACATCTACTGCGACGTGCTCCGCCCGGCGAAGATGACTCTCCGCTACTACAACGAGAACTTCGAGCAGGTCACCGAGACCCTGGACAAGTTCGCCTGCCGGATGGTCCAGCACGAGCTGTCGCACCTGGACGGCAACCTGTTCACGGACAACGTCCCCCCGATCCGCCGGAAGATGATCGCCTCCAAACTGCAGAACATCGCCAAGGGAAAGGTGCACCCCCACTACAACAGCAAGCTGAAATAACATTAAAACCACAATACCATGGGAGCTTTTCACGCATATGACATCCGCGGCATCTACGGTAAGGACTGGGACCGCGAGACCGCTTACAAGATCGGTTACTTCATTCCCCGGCTGCTCCAGGCCGACAAGGTCCTGGTGGGCCGTGACTGCCGTGTCTCCTCGCCCGAGGTGCACGACGCGGTCGTCAAAGGCATCAACGACGCCGGCGCCGACGTCTACGACATCGGCCTGAGCTCCACGCCCATGGTCTATTTCGGCACGGCGAACTACGGCTTCAAGGCCTCCGTCCAGATCACGGCCTCGCACAACGCCGCCCCGTACAACGGCATGAAGGTCTCCACGACGGACGCCCAGGCCGTGGGCTACGACGCCGGCCTGAAGGATATCAAGGCCTGGATCGACGAAGGCGTTCCCACTCCGGTCGCGGAAGTCCGCGGCAAGGTGTACCAGAAGGAAATCCTCGCCGACTACCTGGAATTCATGCGCAAGTTCAAGAAGGACCTCTCCGGAATCACCATCGCCATGGACCTCTCGAACGGCATGTCCAACCTCTTCGCGAAGGAGATCTTCGGCACGGGTGACAACGTCCACTACCTGTTCGACACGATGGACGGCCGCTTCCCGAACCACGAGCCCAACCCGCTCATCGAGGCGAACGTCGTTCCCCTCGAAAACCTCGTCCGGGAAGTGAAGGCGGATGCCGGGGTCATCTACGACGGCGACGCGGACCGCGTGGTCTTCGTGGACGAGAAGGGCGGCTTCATCTCCCCCGATCTCCTCATCGCCCTGATGGGCCGCTACTATGTGAACGAGCGCGGCCTCAAGGGCACCGTCCTGCAGGACATCCGTTCCTCCAAGGCGGTGGGCGAATACCTCGAGCCCATGGGCTGCAAGATGTACACCTGGAAGGTGGGCCGCGCCTTCGCCGCCGCGAAGCTGCGCGAGATCGACGGTGTCTGGGGCGGCGAGCTGGCCGGGCACTTTTACTTCCGGGACTTCTTCTACAGCGACAGCGGCCTCCTGGCCTCCCTGATCGTCCTGAACATCGTCGCGGACCTCAAGAAGGAAGGCAAGACCCTCAGCCAGGCCATCGCGGAGATCGTCCGGTACAAGAACTCCGGCGAGATCAACTACCGCGTGGAGGACAAGAAGGGCGCGATGGACGCCGTCAAGGACCACTTCATGGCCCAGGAGAAGGAGACCGCCTTCATGGACTTCGACGGCTACCGCATCGAGTTCCCCGACTGGTGGCTGAACATCCGTCCCTCCAACACCGAGCCCTACCTGCGCTTCCTGTGCGAAGCGACTTCCGACGAACTGCTGAAGCAAAAGATCGCCGAGGTCGACGACCTCCTGAAGACCCGCTTCGGCGCAACCCGTTAATCCGATGCATCTCAAGACGTTACTGACAAGCCTACTCCTACTTCCCTTCAGCCTTTCCCTGCAGGCGCAGGATGACCATGCCGCCGACTCTCTCCGCCACCAGTTCGGGCGGAAGAGCGTCGATTCCGCCCGGAGCACCGCCACGCCCTATGCCGACACCCTGGACACCGGAAACCCGGCGGTCAAGGTGGTCCTGTACGACAACGGCACCTACCGGTATGTCAAAGACCCCAAGGCCCTCCAGGACGACAAGGTCTTCACGGAGCACTGGGATACCCGGAGCGTGAACCCCTACCATGACGAGAAGCCGCTCCCTGACCGCTTCTCGCTGTGGATCGTGGACACGCTGGACTCCTACTGCTGTCCCAACAAGACCCGCGTGTACTCCAAGTTCGGTTACCGGCACGGCCGCCGGCATCAAGGCGTCGACCTGCCCTACCCCACCGGAACGCCGGTGTACGCCGCCTTTGACGGAAAAGTACGCGTGTCCGACTACGTGGGCGGTTACGGCAACCTCATCATCATCCGGCATGCGAACGGCCTGGAGACCTTCTACGGCCACCTGTCCCGCCGCGACAAGGAGCCGGGCGACTGGGTGAACGCCGGCGATGTCATCGGCCTGGGCGGCTCCACCGGCCGCTCCAGCGGTCCGCATCTGCATTTCGAGACCCGCTACCAGGGCTATGCCTTCGACCCCACCTGGCTCATCGACTTCGAGACCGGCACCCTGCGGCACCGCCTGCTGACCTTCCGCAGCTGGTACTTCAACCCGAACAGCCGCTACGTCCAGTCCGTCGACGACGAAGACGAGATCTACCGCACCGACGAAGAGGAGCGCCAGCTCGCAGAAGAACTGGCCAAGAAGGAAGCCGCGGCCCGCGCCGCCGCCGAACGTGCCGCCGTCAAGTACTACACGGTCCGCTCCGGCGACACCCTGGGCAAGATTGCCAAGAAGAACGGCACCACCGTCAAGGCGCTCTGCCGCCTGAACGGCATCAAGGAAACCACCACCCTCCAGATCGGACGGAGGCTCCGGGTGAAATAAACGGAAAAAGGCTCGCCAGACTGATGTGACCCCCAAAAGTTGGACGGTTTAACATTAGTTACGAGGCCTTAGATTGGAACAGAGCTCGGTATTGCACCGGGCTCTTTCCTTTTAGCCTCA
>ONJB01000003.1 GCA_900318015.1 uncultured Bacteroidales bacterium
GGTGGAGGTGAACGCCACCCCGATGGCCGCCTACGTGATGTGCCAGTGCATCAAGAAGTTCTACGAGCAGACCGGCCGCAAGGTGGGCTTCAAGGCCGCAGGCGGCATCTCCTCCGCGATGGACGCCGTGTGCTACTACTCCATCGTGTCCACGATCCTCGGCAAGGAATGGCTGGACAAGAGCCTGTTCCGCTTCGGCGTGAGCCGCCTCGCGAACCAGCTCGTCTCCGCCGTGGAGCAGAAGACGGTCACTTATTTCTAAAAAGCCGTTTGACGGTTTTTCCGGAAAATCACCGCTGCAGGGGCCAGGAAGGCCGGCGTTGCGGTAAAAATCCCGGATTTTTGCGTGAAATGCCGCGTTCCGCGTGGTTGCCAGGGTGCCCAAAACGCCCTTGCAGCCGCGCGGAATGCGTTTTTGGAACTTAAACGTTTAATATTTTTTTAAAACGGCTCCGTTTCCGAGTTTTGCATCGGACGAAAGATAAGTGCTATGCGAAACTGTTGGAAAGTGTTGTTGCCGTGGATGCTCCTGACGGGGTGTCACGAGGAGGGGCTGCCCGGGCCCGACGAACGCCGGGTGGATATTTCCGCCCTGTCCCACGGAATGATCGAGCTGGGCGAGAAACTGGAGGATCCCTATACCGTGGAGAACATGCAGGCGGCCGTGGCGCTCCTGTATCCGACCCGCGCGGGAGGAATCTCCATCAAGGCGACGGACCTGTATGTCCGTTTCCTGCCCAAGAACGAGGAAGAGTACATGCTTCTGCTGTCGAAGGGACTGAAGCTGACGGACCATCCCGTCGATTACCGCATCGTCAAGGAAGGAGACTACTATCACGATCCCGAGCTGTCGGAGAACGCCATCACCTGGCAGTATGCCGTCGTATCCAAGGATTTCGAGTTCCCTTCCGGAATCCGATGCGAAATCCTGGACGAGTGCTATCTCTCGGAAAACGACCCGGTGACACGGGCGGAAAGCGGCATCGACTGGGACGCCGTGGAGGCCGAAGCCTACCGCCTGACCGGCAATGGGGACCTGTACCCGGCCACCCGTGCCGACGAGGAGGCGGCGGCCTTTCCTTCCGGCCGTATCACGGTCGAGGACCCGGACGCCTTCGGCGGAAAGCCTTACGGCCTTGCCGGCGTCCAGGTCTGCTGCAACAGCTTCGTGAAGTTCGCCACGGCCTACACGGACCGCGACGGCTATTATCAACTGCCCAAGAAGTATTCATCCACACCGCGGTACCGGCTGGTCTTCAAGAACAGCGCAGGTTTCTCCATCGGTCTGAACCTCATCCTCATCCCCGCGTCTGTCTCGACCCTGGGGACCGGACCGGCCGCGGGCGTGGACGCCCATATCGACGCGGAATCCGACGGCGCCCTCTGGCGCCGGGCGGTCGTGAACAACGCGGCGTATGACTACATCGCCCGGTGCGCCTCGTCGGACCTGGATCTCAAGGCGCCGCCGCAGGATCTCCGCATCTGGATCTTCAAGAACATGACGAGCAGCAGCGCGGCGATGCTCCACCACGGGGCGTTCGTGGAGGGTAACGACCTCATCCAACGCTATCTGGGGGGCTATTCCTCCCTGCTGAAAACGTTCCTGCCGGACATCACCATCGGGGCGAAGGCCGGCGACGGGGAATTTGTGGACCTGTACTCTGCGGTGATGCATGAGATGGCGCATGCCAGCCATTACGCCCAGGTGGGCAATGCCTGGTGGAACCCGTACATCACCTATGTCATCCGTTCCTATGTCACGGAAGGTCGGCAGGCGTACGGGAGCGGTTCCGGGGAGGACGCCGGGTATTGCGAGGTGGGTGAAATGTGGGCCTACTTCCTCGAGAGCGTCCTCTTCCAGGACCGTTATGGCGGCGACCTGCCCGCCTTCGGCACCGCTTTCTGGTTCTATCCGCAGATCTTCCGCTACCTGTACGAGCGGGGCATGACCTGCGCGGACCTCTTCAAGGCCTTGAAATCCGAGGTGACTACCCGCGATGACTTGCTGGACGCGCTCGTGACGCTCTTTCCCGAGCAGGAGAGGACCATTTACCAAGTATTCAACCGATACAGCCGATGAAAAAGATGATGCTTTTGGCGGCCGCCCTGCTCGTCGGGGCCGCCGCTTCCGCCCAGCGCCTGTCCGTGGCGACCAATGTGCTGGACTATGCCGATTTCGGAACCCTGAATGTCGAGGGGGACGTGGCGGTGGCCCGCCAGTGGACCCTGGTCGCGGGGGCCAAGTACAATCCTTTCCTGTTCAAGGCCGATACGCCCGAGCCGCTTTCGGCGCGCCAGCAGCTGTACGCCGCCGGGGTGCGGTTCTGGCCCTGGCACGTGTTCTCGGGCTGGTGGATCGGGGGAAAGGTCCAGTACCAGGAATACAACCGGGGAGGGATCCGCTCGGCCGTCACGGACGAGGGGGATCGATATGGGGCGGGCCTCTCCGCCGGTTTCACCTACATGCTCCATCCCCACCTGAATGTCTCTGTGGGGGCCGGCGTCTGGGGCGGTTTCCAGCGGTATACGATTTACTCCTGCCCGGTTTGCGGCGTGACGGAGGAATCGGGCGAAAAGACCTTCCTCTTGCCGAACGACCTCGCATTGACCCTGTCCTATGTCTTCTAAGGGATTCCTCCGGCTCCTGCTGCCGCTGCTCCTCGTGCCGTCCTGTTCCGTCAAGGAGAACAGGGCGGCCTGTCCCTGCGGCCTGACGCTGGATCTCACCGGCCTGCCGGTGCGCCCCGTCGTCCTGAGCGTGACAGGGGAGGGGTATTCCTGGACGGAAGTCGTCCATGCCGACACGGTCCTGGTGCTGCCGGTTCCGAAGGGAGAGGTGGCCGTGTCTGCCGTGGGCGGCGCCTTGGCGGAAGGGGATGGGAGCGTGCGGATTCAGGCAGGAGAGGAAGCCCCGCCGTTGTATCTGTTCTACGCCGCCATATCGACGGGCGCCGAACAGGTAGTCCTGCCCGTAAAGCTGCATAAACAGTTCTGTACGCTCGAATTGTCCTTCAAGGGACCTCCGGGCTATGGGCCGCCCTTCGAGGCCGTTGTGGAGGGTTTCTACGGCGGCTGGGAGCCGGACGGGGGCCCGGCCCCCGGTTCCTTCTCCCGCCGCCTCCTGCCCGGCTCCGACGGCCGCGCCGCCCTCCGTCTCCCGCGTCAGGGGGACGATTCGCTCCTGATGCATATCGTCTTCTCCGACCAGGTGGTCCGGACCTTCGCCCTGGGTTCCTATATCGCCGCCGCCGGCTATGACTGGTCCGCCCCCGACTTGGAGGACCTTTCGCTCCAGGTGGACATTTCCCTCACCTCTGTCACCATCTCCTCGGACCTGTGGTCCCGGACGGAGGATATAGAACTTTGGATATAAAAAATTTGCAGTTTCGAAAAAACTTTGTACCTTTGCAATCCACAAACGCGCGGATGGCGGAATTGGTAGACGCGCTACTCTCAGGAGGTAGTGTCCGAAAGGACGTGTCAGTTCGACTCTGATTTCGCGCACAGGCCCGGGAACGAAAGTTTCCGGGCTTTTTTTACCGGATAATGCACGGAAAATGTTAACTTTGCAAGTTTTTTAGAAGAAGGTTAGTCAGATATATGCAAGACATCAGAAACATCGCCATCATCGCCCACGTCGACCACGGCAAGACGACGCTCGTGGACCGGATGATCTACCAGGCCAATCTCGTGCGCCGTCCCGAGGACCTCGGGAACCTCATCCTGGACAACAACGACCTGGAGCGCGAGCGCGGCATCACCATTCTCGCGAAGAATGTGTCCGTCACGTACAAGGGCGTGAAAATCAATATCATCGACACCCCCGGCCATAGCGATTTCGGCGGCGAGGTGGAGCGTGTGCTCAACATGGCGGACGGCGTCCTCCTCCTGGTGGACGCGTTCGAGGGCTGCATGCCGCAGACGCGGTTCGTGCTGAACAAGGCCCTGGACATGGGCAAGAAGCCCATCGTCGTCATCAACAAGGTGGACAAGCCCAACTGCCGGCCCGACGAGGTGCAGGAAGAGGTGTTCGAACTGATGTTCAACCTCGGCGCCACCGAGGACCAGCTGGATTTCAAGACCGTCTACGGTTCCGCGAAGCAGGGCTGGATGTCCCAGGACTGGCGCAAGCCCACCAATGACATCACCGCCCTCCTGGACACCATCCTCGAGGAAATTCCCGCTCCGGCGGTTGTGGAAGGCACTCCGCAGATGCTCGTGTCCTCCCTGGAATACTCCCCGTACGTGGGCCGTATCGCCGTGGGACGCGTGACCCGGGGCAGCCTGAAGACCGGCATGCCGGTGTCCCTGTGCAAGCGCTACGACATCATCGAGAAGTCCAAGATCAAGCAGGTCATGGTGTTCGAGGGCCTGGGCAAGGCCAATGTGGACGAAGTCCAGTGCGGCGACATCTGCGCCCTGGTGGGCATCGAAGGGTTCGAGATCGGCGACACCATCGCCGACATCGAGAACCCGGAGCCGCTCCCGCCGATCGCCGTCGACGAGCCCACGATGTCCATGCTCTTCATGATCAACAACTCCCCGTTCTTCGGCAAGGACGGCAAGTTCGTGACCTCCCGCCACATCAAGGAACGTCTGGAGAAGGAACTTGAGAAGAACCTCGCCCTCCGCGTCAAGCCCGGCTTGAATGCCGATTCCTTCGTGGTGTACGGCCGCGGCGTCCTGCACCTGTCTGTGCTCATCGAAACGATGCGCCGGGAGGGTTTCGAACTGCAGGTGGGCCAGCCCAAGGTGCTGGACAAGACCATCGGCGGCCAGCGCTGCGAACCGATCGAGGAACTCTCCATCGAAGTTCCTGAGCAGTTCGTGGGCGCGGCCATCGAGCTGTCTACCCGCCGCAAGGCCGCCCTCGTGCGCATGGAACCGCGCGGCGACCGGACGCTCCTGGAGTTCGAGATCCCGACCCGCGGCCTGATGGGCCTGCGGTCGAACCTCCTGACCGCCACCCAGGGCGAGGCCGTCGTCGCGCACCGCTTCAAGGACTACCAGCCCTACAAGGGCGACATCGAGATGCGCGTCAACGGCTCCCTCGTCTCCCTGGAGACGGGCGAGGCCGTGGCCTATTCGATGAACAAGCTGCTGGACCGTGGCCGCTTCTTCATCGAGCCCGGCGAGGAAGTCTACTGCGGCATGGTCGTCGGCGAGCACACCCGCGAGCGGGACCTGAACATCAACATCTGCAAGACCAAGAAGCTGACGAACATGCGCGCTTCCGGTTCCGACGAGAAGGTCGTCCTGCCCCCGGCCATCAAGTTCTCGCTGGAGGAGGCCCTGGAGTATATCCAGGAAGACGAGCTCGTGGAAATCACCCCGAACCACATGCGGATGCGCAAGATTCTCCTCGATCCGCTGGACCGGAAGAGAAATTCCGGCTCGGATGATTGATTTTCGGAAAATTATTTGTACCTTTGCAACCCTTAATCTGTTTTCAGGCGATGGATTACGTCATTCCTCTGAATGGATGGGCTGCCGGTGAGCGGAATTTCCGCTGGCAGGCGGATAACAAGTTCTTTCAAAAGTTTGACAATACAGAAATCCTTGACGCCGCTGTCGAAGTGGAGGCAAGAGCCGTCAAGTCAGGGCATTACATCGGCGTGGACCTGGATATCCAGGGGAACGTGACGGTCGCTTGCGACCGATGCCTGGAAGACTTGCAGCTCCCGGTGGAGGCCCACCCCGCTTTCAGCGTGAAGTTCGGAGAGGAAGCGTCCTCGGAAGAGGAGATGCGGGAAGGTTCTCGTGAGATCCTGTTCCTGAGCGCTTCGGATGCCGAACTGGACCTGAGCCAGGCCATCTACGATTACGTATGCCTGTCGCTGCCGATGCAGCGGGTCCACGCGGAAGGGGAGTGCAACCCCGACACGGTGAGGTTTCTGGGTCAGGAGCCGGTGAACGAGGAGGCTGGAGATACGAACAGCCCGTTTGCCGCGCTGAAAGGACTTTTTGACGGAAAATAAAACAAAATAAAGATAAGTAACTATGGCACATCCGAAACACAAACTCTCCAAGCAGCGGAGAGACAAGAGAAGAACGCACGACCACGCTGCGGTCCCTACCCTCAGCGTCTGCCCGAACTGCGGCGCCACGGTGATCTATCACCGTGTCTGCCCTGAGTGCGGCTACTACCGCGGTCGTCAGATCATCGTCAAGAGCGCAGAGTAATCTCGCGCCGGAACCTTCCGGCTGCCCGCGCGGCCTCATAGTTCAACGGATAGAACGGAAGTTTCCTAAACTTTAAATAGAGGTTCGATTCCTCTTGGGGCTACGAAAATGCCAGGCTTTGGGCCTGGCATTTTCGATTTACGCTCCAGGAGGAATTCGCTTTTATCGCAGCGCGTAGCTGAGGAGGTAGGTCTTGAAGGCGGGGAAGGTGGCGGAGAGGGGGACGGATTGCTTGGATCCCGTGAGGAAGGCGGCGAGCCGGTCGGGGAGGGGAACGTCGGCGCCGGTGGCGCGGGAGACGGTTTCCTGGAACTTGGCGGGATGGGCCGTTTCGCAGAAAAGACCGGTTTCCCCTTCTCGGAGGCCGTCCTTGAGGGCCCGGTAGCCGCAGGCGCCGTGCGGGTCCAGGAGGTAGCCGGTTTCCTCATAGCATTCCCGGATGGTGGTGAGGATGGTCCCGTCGCCCACGACGGCGCCGGAGATGTCTTTCCTGATTTTCAGCCAGTTGTGGTCGTACAGGTTCAGGATGCGGGCGAAGTTGCTGGGATTGCCCACGTCCATCGCGTTGGCGAGGGTGCGGAGGCTCAGGGCCGGCACGTAGGAACCCGTCTGCAGATACTGGAAGAAGACGTCGTTCCGGTTGTTCGCCGCGATGAAACGGTGGACGGGAAGGCCCATCCGCGCGGCCACGAGAGCAGCGCACAGGTTGCCGAGGTTTCCGCTGGGGACGCAGACGACGAGCCGATCGGCCTTGCCCAGGCGCGCGAGCTGCGCATAGCCGTGGAAATAGTAGAAGGACTGCGGCAGGAAGCGGGCTACGTTGATGCTGTTGGCCGATGTCAGCCGCAGGGCGCCGCGGAGGTCCGGGTCCAGGAAGGCGGCCTTGACCAGGGCCTGGCAGTCATCGAAGCTGCCGTCGACCTCCAGGGCGGTGATGTTCTGTCCCAGGGTGGCGAACTGGGCCTCCTGCACCGGGCTTACGCGGCCTCGGGGATACAGCACGAAGACGTGCGTGCCCGGGACGCCCAGGAAGCCGTTTGCGACGGCGCTCCCGGTGTCACCGGACGTGGCAACGAGGACATTGACATTCCCTTCCTGGGTGAAGTGCCCCAGGAGCCGCGCCATGAAGCGGGCGCCGACGTCCTTGAAGGCAAGGGTGGGCCCATGGAAGAGTTCCAGGGAGTAGATCCCTTCTTCCACCGGCACGGCCGGGCAGTCGAAGGAAAGGGTTTCCGCGACGATGCGGTCCAGTTCCGCCCGGGGGATGTCCTCCCCGAAGAAAGCGGCGGCGACTTCCTGGCCGATCTCTACAAAGGACATTTCGGGCAGGCGGCGGATCCAGTCGGCCGGGAAGGTCGGAATCCGCTCCGGCATATAGAGCCCGCGGTCTTCCGCGAGCCCCTGGACGACGGCCTGCTGCAAAGACGCGGCCGGCGCCTTCTGTTCGGTACTGTAGTACTGCATGTCAATAGGCGATCAGACGGGCGCCCCGGTTGGAAACCTTGACGACGTAGCACTCGAAGGGGATATCCAGGTCGGAGAAATGCTTTTCCATGATGGCCCCGGCCCGCTGGGCCTTCTCGAAGCGGTTCGCGAGGGCGAAGACCGACGGGCCCGATCCGGCGATGTTCATCGCCAGCGAGCCGCTCTGGAGCACCTTCTCCCGCAGCTCGTCGAAGCCCGGGATGAAGCCCTTGCGGTACGGCTCCGCCACGGAATCCCGCATGGAACGGCCGACCAGGCCGATGTTGCCGGAATACAGGCCGGCCACCAGCCCGCCCACATTGCCCCACTGGGCAATGGCGGCGTGCATGTCCACCTTCTTGGGCAGGATGCTGCGCGCCTCCTTCGTGGACACGACCAGCTTGGGATGGATCACGGCGCAGTAGAAATCGCCCGGAACCGGCAGCTTGATGACGTCCAGGGGCTCGTAACCCCGGATGAGGACGATACCGCCCATCACGGCGGGAGCCGCATTGTCGGCATGGTATCCGCCACTGGCAAGGTTCTCACCCTCCATGGCGCATACGACGACATCCTCCTCGGACAGCGGGCAGCCGAACAGCTCGTTCATGCCGAAGGCCGCCGCTGCGCTGGACGCGGAACTTGAACCGATCCCCGAACCGGGATAGATCTTCCGCTTGATGACGACATCCACCTGCGCCCGGTTCCCGGTCATTTCCAGGAACTTGCGCACCACGGGGGTGATCACGTTCTGTTCGATGTCCTCCGGCAGGGGGACGCCCGATTCGTTCGCGATGGTGAGTCCGTCTCCCTCGGAGACGCTCATTTCGAGGACATCGCCCACTTCGTCCAGGGCGAGGCCCATAATGTCGAATCCGCACCCGAGATTGGCGATGGACGCCGGTGCGAACACTCTTACCGTTTTCATAGGCAGTGGATATTTGTCAAGTTCGGGGAAGACGGGGCATCTTCCGGGGTCTGTTGCAAATATAGTAAAATTATTTAAAAAATCGCATCCTCCGGTGACTTTTGGCAATTATCACGAAAAAACACTATCTTTGGAGAGAATAGCGTCCTATCCCCATCATGAAAGAGCGTCCCAGAATAGTTGATTGGCTCCTGGATTTTGTGAACCGGCTTCTCCCCGTCGTCACGGGTATCGCGGTCACTTTCACGGTACAGGGCATGGTAAATCGAGCCCACACCCGCCGGGATGTGCAGTCGGCCTTGCAACTGGTGCGCACGGAATTGACTTCCAATCGGAAAGATGTCGCCGAACTGAAAGAGTATTTTCAAAATGAGATGACGTCTGCCCGGTATCTGGGAAAACACACGGATCTCGTCAAGAAACTGAAGCGACTGGACAGCGCGACCGCGGACACCGTCAAGTACCATCTGGGGATTGTCGGCGCCGATGTCACCGTCGTCTTCCCGCACGATGCGCTGGAGCTGCTGAAGATGTCGTCCCTGTTCCAGAAAATCGGGGACAACGGCTTGTCCATGAAGATTATCCGCGCCTATGATTCGTGTTCCCAGATGGCCATCAGCGTGGACCGTCATATTGCCGAGCGCAACGCGCAGCCCGCGGATTCCCTTTATAACTGGATCGAACTCCATGATCCACGTGTGTTTGCGGATCCTGCGGATATCGACAAGGCCATCACGGCTATCAATGTGTACCTACGCAGATAATTAACCCCAAAAGATACTGTTATGGAACCTAAGAAAGAAAACCCTTCCAAGGTCGTCATCATCCCGCGTCCGCCCCGTTGCGCGAAACCGGAGCTGACTCCCATTGACCAGGCCGAACCTGCCGCCGCCGCGCAGAACGCCAGTCCGGCCGCGCTGAACCATGCGATTCTCCCGGGCGACCCCCTGAACAACCAGGTCGAAGGACCGGACGAGGGCCTGGCCGGCGAACCGGAGGAGAAATAGCCATGAAACGTCTGGGTAAGATGCTTGCCACCGCGGTGTTTGCGGCGGCCGGTTTGTTTGCCACCAATGCCCTGATGGCCCAGGATGCGCCTCCCGGCGGCAGCTTCAAGAATGCCTATCTCTCTCGGAACAAGTCCGGAAAGGTGGTCCTGACCTACACGCTCTGGGACCAGCAGGTGACCAAGGGCAATTACACCCTGTGCTTCTTCTGGGCCTCCTGGTCCGACGAAGCCCGCGAGCAAGTGCCTTACATCCTGGAAATCGCTAAAAAGTACGCCGGCAAGGTGAAAGTCCTCGGCGTCACCTACGGCGATGAGATTCAGGATTCCATGGACGCCATCCCGGAGTGGGGGATGACCTTCCCGAGCCTCGTTTTCGTGGAGGACGCCCCGCCGGACGGGCAGTTCGACATCGACACCATCCCGACAGTCATTCTTTTCGGTCCTGACGGCAACATCATCAAACGCGACATCCAAGGAGACGAGATCGAGGCGGCGGTGAAGGAAGCGCTGAAGTAATCGCGAGGCGCAACACAACAAAAGAACGCGGCACCCGGAAGGGCGCCGCGTTTCTTGCTAGATCATACAGGGCTTTACTGTCTCGTATTGGTCTTTGAGTCATCGTAAACTTCCATCGTCTGAACACTCTTGAAGATGTTCGTCACCTTACTCTCCGCATGTTTGACAGTCTCGGTCTTCGACGTGTTTGTGAAGGTGAACGGATTGTTCGACTGACCGGTGATCGTGTACTGGTACTCTGCACCTGTCTTGTTATAGGTCCAGCTCCAGCCTTCTTCGCTGACTCGGTACACGAGCCCCTTCTGCACACCGTTCACAGTCTTGGTCGCAGACAAGCCCTTGACCTTCACCAACGGGTTGCCGCTATCGGGGTCATGCGGGTAGTTATCGCTGTTCGTAACGTAGACGGAGGTCACGTATTCCCAGTCAGTAAGGGCCAGGATGTCCGCTTGGGTATAATCATCCTGTCCTGCCGGGAGATCAGGAAGAACTGCCCTCTCAATCAGGAACTTCGCGCTCTCAACCCCTACCAGTCCTGCCTTCTCAATGTAGATATTCACCGGGAGGCTGACCGTCGGGCTCTTGAATTCCACGTAACTTTGACCGTTATTGAGGTAGACACCGGAATGATCGCCGTTCGTTTCCACGTTCGGACCGCCGATAGCATCAGGATTCATCTGGATGGGGATCAAGATGATGATCTTGTGGCCCGTGTAGTAAGAGATATTACCATCCTTGTCTTTGACCGGTCCGCACCAGTTGTTTTTGTAGTCAAAGTTCGTCACTTTGATACCCGGTTCACCGTTCATAGTCACGATTTCGGCCTTGAGCCCTTCTCCATGAATTCCTTCACCTTGATGCTCATCGACAAAGTACTCTCCCATATACGCACCAGTTGTCGGGTGATACACTTTGTATTTGTCGGGGCTAAAACCAGAGAGAATCTCTTCACCAAAGACGTATTCCTCGTTCGCTTCTCCCAAATTGTTGATAGTGAGGAGCCCTGCCGTGAAAATTTTCACCTGGCTCGCATCGAAATTGTCCGGTAATTTGAAACTATGGGAAATGATGTCCACCGTAGAGGATGCAGAAGTCAGGTTTGCGCCGCTGCCGCCGGACATGCTCGCAATCTCCGCAAAGAGGTCGGTAAGACTAGTGGGATTGATTTTGGTATAAATCGCCTTATCGTCCGGAAGCCGATCTCCCGTGGGGTTAAATGAAGTAGACCCGGCGGTTGGATTAGCGTTAGGATAGTTGGAAGACGTACATTCCAAAAATGTTGTCATTCCCGTAGTATAAGTACCAGGATAAATGGAAACGGAGAACACGGTAGCGCCATAGTTCTGTTTCGCGAGATAAGCTTGACTAATACATCCAGTTGCAGTAGGCATGCAATTGGCGTCAGTCCAGGAGCTCACATTTCCAGGCAAACCATCTGTGAGAAGAACGACGGTGCGTTTAGAGTCTCTTGTGCTAGGAATCCCGCTGAGAACATTAACAGCCTCCGTCATTCCTTTGTCAGTAGGCGTAGCACCTGATGCGGATTTGGCTGTAAGCGCCTTCAATAGCGTCTCATCCCTGCTGCCGTCGGCATTGGTCACAGGGACCCAACCGGAAATAAGCTGAGAGGCGCTTGCTGTTTGATAGGTAACAATGCTGAGTCGGTTTCCAAGCGGCGTCGAACCATATTCGTTGTCATTACGATAGAGGATATCAATGAACTCTGCAACGGCACTCCTTAACTCGCGAAGACGAGTCCAGTTATTAGCATTACCACTTGATGTGTTAGTATAGTTCTTATACTGATACAGAGCGCCGCTCCAGATAATGGCATTATTGCCAGGCTGGCCATTACTATTATCATTGGAATACTTTTTAGGCATTGTGGTAACCACGTTCATACCATCAAGATAGTACTTCCTTCCGTCTATTTCATAATACAAGTAATGCCATTCTTTATCCCGTTCAACGCCTGTACCGTCGACATAGGTTTCTCCTGACGGCTCAGCACCACGCTTTACTTGATAATATTGGCCATCAGTCTTATAGAAGCGCTGGCCGGTGGCAGCAGTCGCCGTCCAGAAACCATTACTATAGGCGTAGCCAGCGTTATCGGTACCATTCAGCACTACTTCGTAGTGATAGCCATTTTTGTAAGTAGAATTCATGGAACCGGAAAAGTCCAGCACGAGCACGACGTCAGCGGGCTTGACTTCCTGTTCTGCCGAACCCGTTGCGAAGGATTCGAGCTTGATCCAGTAGTTACCGTCGCTGAACGGCGAGGAGATGCCCTTGCTATAGCCGAAGTGCTTTTCCGTGTCAAGTTTGATATCATCGTGATGGAAAGTGATGGTGGCGTCGTCACCATATTTCCCCTTGATGAAATCGTCGATGGAATACTGCGCGCTTACGACGGGAGCGAAAGAGAGCGCCACGATGGTCGTAAGAAGAATGCTAAATATCTTTTTCATGGTATGCCTCTTAATTAGTTAGTTTTCTTCACGGGTTTCTTGCCGGTCGCCTTCTCCCAGGCGACATCCCATTCCTCGGGCAGGCCGTTAATCTTGTTGGCGGCAATAGCCTGGGTTGCGATCTCCAGCGTGAAATGCATGTTCTTGTTGTTGATTTGGAGACCGGCTATTGTCGACATCGGAGCAGTACCAACTATGTATTCTTTAAAGAGGGCTTTGGTCTTGCTGCTTCCATTATCATCCTGGGCTTCCGGATCGACAGGGACCGTGTAATAGTAGTAGTCATCATCACACAGCACCCAATCGTTGAAGCCGTTTGCCTTGTCATAGCCGGAAAGCTCGACAAAGTGACCTTGAACTCTTCTCGGGGCGGAAGCTCCTTCAAGGGCGACGAACTGATCCTGGTACCAGCTAGCAACCTCATACAGGTTGTTCACGTTGTCCGTGAATCCGAAGACAGGGTAGGATTCAATGAGTTGATCCGTTTCCTCTCCCGTATCCGGGTTAATGGCATAGATGTCGCGCAGCCACTGTCCCACGACGGAGGCACGGATGAAAGCCTCGCAGTTGCCCGTGTTCGTGATGGTGACTTGGTCCTTTTTACTGGTTGAATAACCATCAGCTGCACTTCCGCCGAGGGTCACTTTATCCTCGATCTTGAGGTTGACCTCGTCGATCTTGAAGGTGTAGGTACGGATCTGGGCGGGCATCCAGTTAGAGGAATGGAGGTCGCTCATGTTGATCGTCATCTCCTGGTCCTTGCCGTTCATGGTGAACTTGATCGTGAGGGTCGCAGGGGTGTCCCCGTTGATGACCTGCGGAATCAGCCAGAAGGTCTTGGAGGCCTTGGCATCGTTGATGTTCTGGCTCGTGCCGGCAGCATAATAGGAATCCGCGAAATGGTTCGGATCTTCGCCCTGCGTCGGCTTGGAATAGTCGACGAGGTCGTTGGCGCCGAAGGTCTGGGAAATCACGTTGTCCTCCGGATCAGCCTTAACCGTTCTGGCATCCCATGTGATGTCGCCGCCGTCGAGGCCGGTTGTGCCGGGGGTGAAGGTGCAGGTGCCTTTGTTTGCGAGACCGGTGAAGATGATTTCCTTGATCTGGATGTCATACTCCAATTTCCCGTTCTTCTTGGCGTTCGCAATCGCGAACTTAACGCCGGTGAGGGCGTGGTAGAGCTTCACCTTCGTTCCGCCGTACTTCGAGTAGTCGTTGTGATACTCCTTGAAAGTCTTGGTGACGCCGCCGAAAACGATGTCCTGCGTCCCCTCTGCCGTGGTGGGGGAAACGTAGGTGAAAGTCGTCGAATTTCCGGTAAATGTAGGAGAGACACCGTTGCTGGTCATGTTCGCCGGCATATAGAAGGCGAAATCAACCGGGGTGGTCTGGTTGCCCCAGATATTGGTGGGATAGTCGTAGCCGTAGCACCAGAATTTGCCGTCGGTCAGATTGTCCTCGCTGATCTGCTGGTACACGACGTCCCCGGCGGTGTAAGTGGACGTGTGGACGCCCAGCTTGTCGCGATAGAGGTAGCCGAGGTTCTCGGTATACAGGGGAGTGCCCTTGGTCTCCGGTTCCGAGTATCCGAGGTCGGTGATGGTCTCCTCGAGGTAGATCGCCTGATCGTCAACCTGGCCGATTTCAACGAAGAAACCTTTACTGACAGGGCTCACAACTTCACCGGAGCGTGTGGGGGCGCCGCTTTGGAGAACGAAAGATACGTTGTTCTCACCAGCGGGGACTTTGTTCACGTCGATGTCTTTTTCCTGCTGGCAGGAAACAAATGCGAGGGCGGCGACGGCCGCAATGAACAGATACTTTTTCATGGGTCTTTCCTCCTCTTAGAATTCAAAATACATTTCGCCGCCGGGTTCATCCGAGCCGGCAGTCGCATTCATGTTCTGCGATTCTTCCACCGTGAACAGGAAGCGGGCAGTCGCAACGAGCAAGGCCTGCTCGAATGCTACCTCTGTAGGAGAAGACAGAGGGGAACGATAAGTCCTTTTCATTTGGTTCCGATGTTTCATTACTTGTTTATATTTTAATTAATCTCTATTCTCGTTCCGTCTTGACGACTTCTGTAATTCGTTTCTATCCAATAAGTTACGAGTATCTACGCATAATGCCTGTTATGCGAAGTGCACAATAAACGCCGCCTCGTACCCGTTCCTACACAATATTCAACTGACAAAATTACTGCTTTTTCCGCTTTCCTGCAAGATTTTTTGTAAAAAATCCCCCTCTTTCCTATGTTAAAATAATTTAAGATGGCGCTCTTGTCTTCACGCACTTGCTCCAAAATCATCTTGGATATTTACCAGGTAACGATTCTGTCCAGGGTGCTCCGCTGCTCGCCGGTCGTGCGACGCAGATAGATCCGGGTTGTCTCGATACTTTCGTGTCCCAGGAGGTCCGCCAGAAAGGAGATGTCGTTGCATTTTTCCAGGAAATTCTTGGCGAACCGATGTCGGAAGGCATGGGGATGGACCACCTTCGGGTCGAGGCCGAACTGGTGAGCAAAGCCCTTGAGCCGGAACGCCAGTCCACGCGCAGAAAGGGGTTCGCCGTAGCGGTTCCGGAACAGGTACCCGCTGTCGATGCCTTCTTTCCGGAGCCACTGCTCCGCCTCTTTCCTCAATTTGTCGGGAATATAGATTCTCCGGACTTTTCCCCCTTTCGTATATAGGTCCACAAACCCGGCCCGGACATGCTCGGCCTTCATCTGGAGCAGTTCGCTGACCCGGGCGCCCGTTCCGCCCATGAACCAGACGGCGAAATACCACTGGTCATACCCGCCCTCCTTCAGCCGTTGCTTGAGGTACCGGTAATCGGCATCGCTGATCACATTTTCCAGGAAGGCCCGCTGCGGGTCCTTGACCCCTTTTATTTTAAAGGTATCCGCGTGGATGAACTCCAGGTACTTGTTGAGGGCGTGCAGTCGCAGGTTCACCGTCTTGGGTTTGTAGTGCTCGAGCAGGAAGACTTTGTAGTCACACAAACTTTTTTCGCTCACCCGGCCATAGCGGGCAAGAAAGAGACGCACGCTCTCTACGTAGGCGCTCACGGTGTTCTTGGCGAACCCCGACCGCTCCAGGAACGATTGGAATTTTCGGTACATGGTTTTTCGCGTTCAAGTTAGTGGTTTTATGCAAGTTATCCAACAAAAACCTGTAAAAATAACACTTATCGGTTGTGTTTTTCAACTTGCTGATTATCAGCTGTTTATGCTTCTCATAACAGGCATTATGCGCAGGGGCTCATAACCTATTGATACACAAATTTATGCAAAAATATACAAAAACAAAATAGCAGACTAATGAAACATCGGAACCAAATGAAAAGGACTTACAGTTCCCCTCTGTCCGCCCCGACAGAGGTCACGTTCGAGCAGGCTCTGCTCGTCGCGACTGCCCGCTTCCTGTTCACGGTGGAAGAAGACCAGAACATGAACGCTAAAACGGCCGGCTCGGATGAACCTGGCGGCGAAATGTATTTTGAATTCTAAGAGGAGGAGAGACCCATGAAAAAGTATCTGTTCATTGCGGCCGTCGCCGCCCTCGCACTGGTTTCCTGCCAGCAGGAAAAAGACATCAACGTGAACAACGTCCCTGGTGGAAAGAACAATGTTTCCTTCGTCCTCCAGAGCGGTGCACCCACGCGATCCGGTGAAGTTGTGAGTCCCGTCAGAAAGGGTATCTCCGCCGAAGTCGGCCGGGTGGACGGTCAATCGATCTACATCGAGGAGACCATCACCGACCTCGGATACTCTGAACCGGAGACCAAGGGCACGCCCCTGTATACCGAGAACCTCGGCTATCTCTATCGGTCCAAGCTGGGCGTTCACACGTCCACTTACACCGCCGGGGACGTCGTTTATGACCAAATCGGCGACGGCCAGGCCATGGAGGGTTTCTGGTGCTATGGCTACGACTATCCGACCAATATCTGGGGCGACCAGAGCACCCCGGTTGATTTCGCCTTCTACATGCCGGCGAACATGACCAGCAACGGTGTCACTCCTACATTTAGTGGGAACAAGACAACCTTCACCTATGTTTCCCCCGAAACGGCGGTGGAGACGCAGGACATCGTTTTCGGTGGCGTCACCAAGACTTTCAAGGAATATCACAGCGATTACGCGAAGTACGGCGGAACGAAGGTGAAGCTCTATCACGCCCTCACCGGCGTGAAGTTCGCGATTGCGAATCCCAAGAAGGACGGGAAACTGGAGTATGACATCCAGATCAAGGAAATCACCTTCACCGGTCTCGCCAACGGCGGTACCTGCACCTTCACCCCCGGCAGCACCGGTCTCGACGGTGGCAACATCGAATGGACTTCCAAGACCACCGCAGAAGGCAACGTGATTTCCCAGACCTTCGGCCCCAACGACCTTGTCGACTATGCCAAGCCGACGACGGGCGAAGATCCGAACCATTTCGCGGATTCCTATTATGCTGCCGGCACGAGCCAGAACATCAACGATGCCAAGGCCTCCAAGACCTTCTGGCTGGTTCCCCAGGCCATTACCGGTTCCGATGCGACCGTCACGATCAAATACGACATGAACGGCAAGACGGACCAGTACCTGGAAATCCGCCTCGGCGACCTCAAGGCCTCGAACTGGGAGCCCGCCCAGATCCGTACCTACACCTTCAAGCTGGACGAGGTCAACTTGAAGATCGAAGACACCATCACGATGGCTGAGGCATCCCAGCAGGAAATCGATACTCCTTGGGGCACGAAGAAAATTACATCCTATGCCGGCAGTACCAAGCAGGATGTCGTCATCACCAACACGGGCAATTGCGATGCCTTTATCCGCGCAGCCATCATCGGGCAGTGGCGCGATGAGGACGGCAACCCTGTCTTCGGTTTTACCGATTACACCCATGGCGTCCAGCTCGTCGACAGCTGGTATGAGGATGTCATCGTGAAGAAGACCAACATCCAGGGTGAGTTCACCGGCCTTCCGGGAACCAACTGGGTGTTAGGTAGCGATGGCTACTACTATTATACGGAAGCCGTTCCCGCCGGCCAGGCCGTCCCGAACAATCTCTTTACGAAATATGAGGTAAAACGGGCGCCGGGTGCGGCCATTGCGGGCGCAGTCCAGGAAATCTATTTCACCCTGGAAATCGCCACCCAGGCCATTTCCGCCAAGAAACTGGACGGGACCAACTATACTTATACCGCAGCGTGGGCTCATGCCAATTCGTTCGAACAGTAATAATATAAAAAAAGGAATATCGATATGAAAAAGATATACAGCATCCTTTCACTTGCGGCGGCGTTCTGTGCCTTCACTCCCTTTGCCAATGCGCAGGGTATCGTTGCCAGCGGCGAAGAGTGGACTGAAAGGAACGGCCTTGGCTACAGGAAATACATTTCCGAACCTAATACCGAAGGCGTCTACTACATTACCCTGGAGTCCTTCACGACGGGTAAGGTCGAAATAACCCAGCAAAGCATTCCCTGCGACATCACGCTGGTCCTGGACTATTCAGGTTCAATGAAGTACAAAATGGGATCCGACTCCAATGGCGACGACTCCAGTTCGAATTCTGCCAATTGGAGCCGAATGAAGCACCTCAGAAACGCAGTACTCGCTTTCATCGACGCGATTGATGACAACGACTTGTACTATCCGGATGACGACGATCCGAGTACGCCCCGGGAACCCAGACCCACCCGGCTCGGCAACAGGATCGGTATCATCACTTTCGCTGCAAAGAACAATTGTAAAGAGCAATCACCCTTGAGAGCTTTGGGTGGTAACGGCTTATCGACCTTGAAGAGTGTCGTCAATGGTTTGACCAGTCCGACTGGGGAAACTTGGGCCGATAACGGCATGCAGAAGGCCCTAGGCCAAATGAATTTCCAGGACGACAGCCGTAAGCGAAGGACTACCATCCTGTTTACTGATGGCATCCCGGGCGGCGGTACTGCCTGGGGTAAAAGTGAGACTCATAGCGGAGTAAAGTGTCTGACTTCCGGCAGTTATAATACTTGGTATTGCGGAAACAGAGTCATCAGTTTTGCTAACGATATCAAGAATATTTCCGATGAAGCGAAGGATATCGTCACGAGTGTCTACACGGTCAGCGTCATCAACAATCCCGATGACTACACTAAAGTCTATCTGGGAAAAACTTCCTCCGAGTGGCTAGGTGCTACGAAGATGGCGGATATTGAGGCCTATGGCAGTTATTACAGGTTCCCCACTTGGGAAACGAACATCTGGGATAATGGTGACGGAACCCGGAACGATGATGGTAAAACTTATGCTTACGCAACGACAAACGCCACGGAATTGAAGAATATCTTTTCGACAATCGCGTCTTCCTCCGGTGGCGCTGAGGGCGAATTGAGCTCAGCAACTGTTGCAAATGTGGACGTGGTCTCGGCCAGTTTCGCATTGCCTGCCGGCGCCAGTGACAGTTCCATCGAGGTTTATACGGTCCGCTACACGGGCGACAATGCAGACGGTACCCACAACTTCAAGACAAAGACTGTTGGCGGCAAGGTCGTTGATGATGCCATCAAGGCTCCAGAAAGGGCAGAAAGGTATTTGAGGAAGTGGAAGGACTCCGATAATGTCGAACATGAAAAAATGACAGACGTCGACAGTGCCATCACCTGGCACCTCACCGCTTCGACCACTGGTGGAAAGAAAGATAAGATTACCGTGGACGGTTTTGACTACGCGAATCTTTGGTGCGGTCCGGATCCGACCGTTACGGAGGGTGATTATGTCGGCTGGCACCAGGGTTATAAGCTGATCATCAAGATTCCCGTCAAGATGGACGATGAGGCCGTCGGCGGACCGAGCCTGAATACGAACGGCCCGGGCTCCGGTATCTATGTGAACGGCGTGAACCAATTCCCCTTCGTGAGCCCGCAGGTCAGTCTCCCGGTGAACATTCACATCCGGAAAGAAGGTCTTGAAGTTGGCGAGAGCGCAAAATTCCGGATTGACAGGTCTTCTGACGGCGGTAACACTTGGACGCCTGTGACCAGCGTGTTCGTCACCCGTACGGCAAATGACGATAAAACTGGCGAGAACGCTCCTATTACGAAGATCATCGGTATGCCGGCCACGGACAATAGTACGCCTGCCAAGGAGTACATCTACAAGATCGTGGAAGAACCTTGGACCTGGAGCTATAATTCCGGCCATACCACGACTGACCGCACGGACCTGCTCGAAGTGAACCCGTTCATCTTCACCAATTCGAAGAAGGCGAACATAGACAACAAGGTCAAGAATGGTGAGAGCAAGACGTTCAACACGTTCCTCCCTGGCAACACCGAGGGCTCTTATGTGGATTCCAAACCGAGAACTACCACGACTACTCCGTAAGCGAGATCGCTTTATTTAGGAAGCGCGCGGCAACCTGATGGCTGCCGCGCTTCTTTTTAAATTGATTTGGCCAGGAAAAGCCAGGTTTTTTTCAGAAAAATTTGCGTAAAATAAAGAAGTGTTGTAAATTTGCCTTCTGATAGTGCAAATTATACGTTTTTTAGATATGAAAAAATTATTTGTCCTGATTGCTGCGGCCGCTTTCATCGCGCCGGCAAGTGTCTTTGCTCAGGATGTCAAAGTGACCCGGAGCGAGGATGAGAACACCATCACCGTCGTGGAAGAGACCCCCACCGCCAACGGTAAGGTCGTCACCACCACGGTCATGGAGAAGAACTCCGTGTTCACCAACGGTTTCTGGCACAACTGGCAGCTCAGCGCCGGTATCGGTACCCAGATGTACTACGGCGACAACGACTGGAAGGTTGCGAAGAAGGTCCCCGAGATGTGGGTTCTCCCGACGGTCGACCTCTACCTGACCAAGTGGATCTCTCCGAGCTTCGGTGTCGGCCTCGGCGCCAACTGGGCTCCGTTCAAGGGCCTGTATCAGTCCAAGCCGGGCCACTCCAACGCCCCCCGCGAGATCAACGCCAACTTCCGTGATCCCAGCAAGGTGACCCTCTATGGCAAGGCTGACCACATTTACGATTCCGAGGGCCTCGCGATCCAGAACGCCGGCAGCTACCTCGATGTCTTCGCCCTGGCGCACGCCAATCTCATGAACCTGTTCGGCGGTTACAAGCCGGATCGCTTCTTCGAGATCGACTACTATGCCGGTGGTGGTGTCATCTTCGGCTTCAGCAAGTCCGGCAACGCCCCCAGCGCCTCCTTCAACACCGGTTTCATCAACACCTTCCGTCTGACCGAGCAGCTCCGCCTCATGCTCAACATCCGCGGCGCCCTCGTCGGTGACGACTTCGACGGTGAAGCCTATGTGGACGAGCCCAGCAGAAAGCACTGGCTGGCCAACCACAAGATGGACGGTATCTTCGGTGCCACCCTGGGCCTGACCTACAACATCGGTAAGGAGTACAGCAAGTGGCGTCTGGCCGAGCGTACCTCCGTGTATCAGTACGACAAGGAGACCATCGAGAAGATCGTCAAGGAGACTGAGTACATCGAGAAGCCCATGCCGGTTGCCGAGGTTCCCGAGGTGTGGTTCCACATCAACTTCATCGTGGACCGTTGGGATATCTCCAAGAAGGAGCTCATCAACATCAACGCGGTTGCTGACCTGATCAAGAGCACCCCGAAAACCAAGTACCTTGTTTGCGGTTACGCCGATAAGCAGACTGCTACCCCGGCGCACAACCTCATGCTCTCCGAGAACCGTGCGAAGGCCGTGTACAACACCCTCGTCAACGAGTTTGGTGTGAACCCGGACCAGCTGGTCATGGACTACAAGGGCGGTGTCGACTACATGTTCTACAACATGAAGGAACTCAGCCGCTGCACCATGATTACCTCCATCAAGGAGTAATCACCTGGCCGACTGAAATCACTTTTACAGCGTAGCCGGGGCCTATTGTGCCCCGGCTATGTTGGAAAAAAGAGCCTGGCAATGCAGGACTACTTCGTTCACGAAAGCAGTTATGTCGACGATGGCGTGACCATCGGCGCGGGAACGAAGATTTGGCATTTCTGCCATATTCAACAAGGAGCCGTCATCGGGCGCAACTGTTCGTTGGGACAGAATGTCAATGTCGCGAACAACGTCCGGATCGGAGACGGCGTCCGTATCCAGAACAACGTATCCATCTACGAAGGCGTAGAGCTGGAGGATCACGTATTCTGCGGCCCGTCGTGCGTATTCACGAATGTGAGTACCCCGAGGGCGCATTTTCCGGTGCATGGCGCGTACGTGCGTACGCGCGTACGCGAGGGAGCTTCCCTGGGCGCCAATTGCACTATCGTTTGCGGCCATACTGTAGGCCGCGCGGCGATGATCGCCGCCGGTGCCGTGGTGACACGGGATGTGAAAGATTATGCTTTGATGGCCGGGGTACCGGCCAGGCAGATAGGGTGGGTGTGCGAATGCGGCCGTCGTCTGGACGGATCTTACGCGTGCGCGTGCGGGAGAAAGTACCGGCTGGTCGGGGAAAACCTCGAGAAAGCCGAGTGATGTCATTCTGAGGAGGCCGTGAGGCCGACGAAAGAATCTCACAATCAACGAGTTGCTTGCTTTTTAATAGGGCGAGCATTGGCGAAGCCATGGAATTTAGAGATCTCAAGAAGCAGTATCAGGTCCTCCGCGAGGAAATGGACCGGGCCGTCCTGGACGCGATGGCGTCCGGCGCCTATATCATGGGCCCGCAAGTTCGGGCGTTAGAACAGCAGTTGGCGGAATACGTCGGGGTCAAGCATTGTCTGACCTGTGCGAACGGGACGGATGCCCTCACCCTGGCTCTCAAGGCTTGGGGCATCGGACCCGGTGATGCCGTGTTCGTCCCGGACTTCACATTCTTCTCTTCGGCCGAGGTCGTGCCGCTTGAAGGCGCTGAGCCGGTTTTCGTAGATGTTTGCGAGGAGACGTTCACCATCGATGCCGCTGATTTGGAGCGTGCGGTGGAGGATGTCCTTTCGGAAGGAAGGCTGCGTCCCCGTGTGGTCGTCGCCGTGGACCTGTTTGGCCTCCCGGCCGATTACCAGGCGATCCGGTCGGTGGCCGACCGTTATGGACTCCTGGTCCTGGAAGACGGGGCGCAGGGTTTCGGCGGAACTATTCAGATGGCCGATCAGGTCGGCCATGACGGGAACGTCATTCCCGGCTTGACCGGGAATCTCAGAGCCTGCAGTTTCGGCGATATCGCGACGACATCCTTCTTCCCTGCCAAGCCTTTGGGCTGCTACGGAGACGGTGGCGCCGTGTTCACGGACAATGACGAATGGGCGGCGCTGATCGCGTCGTACCGGGTGCACGGGAAAGGGACGTTCAAGTACGACAACGTCCGTATTGGCCTGAACTCCCGGCTGGATACGGTCCAGGCGGCGGTCCTGCAGGTGAAGCTCAAAGCATTCGCAGAATACGAGCTGGACGCGGTGAACGAGGTTGCTGCCCGCTACACGGAACTCCTGCAAGGGCTGGCGACGCCGGTTATTCCGGCGGGTTACCGATCCAGTTGGGCGCAGTATACCGTCCGTTTCGCTTCTCGCGAGCAGCGCGATGCCGTCCAGGCCGCCCTCAAGGCCGATGGTATCCCGGCGATGGTCTATTACCCGAAGCCGCTGCACCGGCAGGCGGCGTTTGACAAGACCCCCGATCAGGTCGGGGGTGACGGAAAGAACGTCATTCAGGGTAACGGGAAGAACGTCATTCCCGGCTTGACCGGGAATCTCTGCCCCGTGGCAACGTCGTTGTGCGAGCGTGTGCTGTCGTTGCCTTTGCATCCGTATATGGGTCTCGAAGAAATCGAGACGGTGTGTAACGCAATTCGAAAAGCCCTTCGATGATCCTTTTCTGGCGCAAGAAACCCTGGGTCGATCTCCAGCATGAGGAGGAGTTCATTCCGAAGAACTACTCCGAGCGCGGGGTTGATACCGGCGCCAAGCTGGAGGATCAGTTGGTCGGGAACGTCGACCTGGAAAGGATCTTCTATGCCACGGAGTCCATGGACCTGAGGGCCAGCATGGCGTGGCTGGAGAAGCATCAGGAGGAGTTTGACGAGACAACGTTCATCGTCAATACGGATGACGGAAATGCCCTGGATGCACTCAAGGGGCATCATCCTAGGCTGATTATCAACAAGATGGGCCTGACCCGCATCCGGCACTTGAACACCTTCCTGAACAAGGCGAACGAGGCGTTGGTGGATGGTGGCTACCTGTTGTGCCACTCTCGGACTTCCAGCCTCAAGCGGGCGATTTTTATCAAGCGGCATCCTGGGCTTATCGGCAAGGTCCTCTATGCCTTCCATTACCTGTGGCACCGGATTATCGCCCGGCTGAAGTTGACCCGCTGGTTCTATATGTGGGTGACCAAGGGCAAGAACCGCAGTTATCCGCGCGTGGAGCTCCTGGGGCGCATGTACCGGGCCGGATTCGAGGTCGTGGACGAGCGCTTCCACCAGGGCGAGTTCTTCATCCTGGGCCAGAAGTTCCGCAAGCCCATCTGGGACGACGATCCTACCTTCGGCGCCCTCGTCAAACTGAACCGCGTGGGATACAAGGGAAACATGATCGGCGTATACAAGTTCCGGACGATGTTTCCGTATTCCGAGTACCTGCAGCCGTATATCCTCGAGCACGAGGGCCTGCAGAAGGGCGGGAAGTTCGCGCATGATTATCGCGTGAATTTCTGGGGGCGGAAGCTCCGCTCCAGCTGGCTGGACGAACTGCCCATGTTCATCAACGTCCTGAAGGGGCAGATGAAACTCGTGGGCGTGCGGCCGCTCAGCCGGTCGTATTTCAAGCTCTATACGCCGGAGATGCAGGCGCTGCACATTAGCGTCAAGCCGGGACTCCTCCCGCCGTTCTATTACGACAAGAAGACCCCCGAGACCCTGGAGGAGATCCAGGAATCGGAAAAGAGATATATCGAAGCCTATCACCAGCACCCCTTCGCCACCGACTGGCGGTATTTCTGGGGGACGATCGGCAACATTTTGTTCAAGCATAAAAGATCACATTAGATATGGCAGAAGAAAAGTGGGACGTTGTCATCAAACCGAAAGACAACCTCTTCTCGGTGGATTTCAGAGAGCTTTGGCGTTACCGTGACTTGTGTTCCCTGTTTGTCAAGCGTAACATCATCACCCAGTACAAGCAGACCATCCTGGGGCCGGCCTGGTTCGTCATCCAACCGGCTCTTACGGTCATCATGTATATGATCGTATTCGGTGGTATCGCCGGGATCCCTACGGACGGAGTTCCCCGGCCATTGTTCTACCTGGCCGGTACTTGCATGTGGACCTATTTCTCCGGCTGCCTGACCAAGACTTCGAACACTTTCGTTTCGAATTCTGGCATTTTTGGAAAGGTGTATTTCCCGAGGATGATCATGCCGATCGCGGACGTGATCAGCAATCTGCTTAAATTGGCGACCCAATTCGGTTTTTTCGTCATTGTGTACATCGTGTACGCGATTGTGGATTCTTCCTGTCAGGCCCACCTGACTTGGTATGCGTTGCTGTTCCCGCTGCTGATTGTCATGATGGCGGGCCTCGCCCTGGGTTTCGGTTTCATCATTTCCTCCATGACGACCAAGTACCGCGATCTCCAGGTCCTGTTTTCTTTCATCATTTCCCTGTGGATGTATGGGACCCCGATCGTGTATCCGCTCAGTCAGACGAATGGAATGGTGTGGTTGGGAATCCCGGTCCATAAGCTCATGTGCCTGAATCCCGTCACCCCCGTCATCGAGGCCTTCAAGTACGGTTTCCTCGGGGCCGGTGAATTCGTGGGCTGGCGCTGGCTCATCTACAGCTTCGTCTTCATGTGTGTGTTATTGACCTTCGGCATCGTGGTGTTCAACAAGGTGCAGAAGAGTTTCATGGATACGGTGTAAATGCTTCCGGATTAGCAGGTGGTGTCAATTGTGGCTGACGCAATGGGTTTTGTCTATACGATTATCGTCCCGCATAAGAATATGCCGGACCTGTTGCAGCGTTGCTTGGATTCGATTCCCGAACGGGATGATATCCAGGTAATCGTTGTCGATGACGATAGCGACCCTTCCCGGGTGGATTTCGGCCATTTCCCCGGTGCAGGCAGGAAGAATCTGGAGGTTGTTTTCGACAAACAGGGGCGAGGTCTTGGGAATGTGAGAAATGTGGGACTGGATCATGCCCGGGGGAAATGGGTCCTCTTTTGTGATGCGGACGATTTCTTCGCAGAAGATTTTCCCGCTATCTTGGATGAGATGGCCGAAGCGGAAGAGGATCTGGTCTTTTTCGGTGTCCGATCCGTTTTGTCAGAAAATCCGGCTATTCCCGCACCTCGGACGAAGTACGTGAATGAGTATATTTGGGGTTATCTGCACAATGATCACGATGAAAGTAACCTTCGTTACTGTTTCCCGATTGTGATGTGTAAATTATTCCGAAGGGAAATAATCGAGAGACATTCTATTCGTTGCAGTGAAACCCATTGGGGGAGCGATATTTATTTTTCGGCCCAATACGCGTGCGTATCCCCCCGGATCAGGGTGACAGAAAAGATCGGATACGTGATCACCGTCAGGCAGGGTTCGTTGATCTCCAATTTTTGCGGCACCCGGGCGGAAGTTGCGGACCGGTTGCAGGAGGCCTTGAAGGCAGAGCGGCTCTATGCCCAGTATCACCTTCCAAAACCAAAGTCAGGCTACCTGTCCAATCTGTTTCTGTGGATAACCTACAAAAAGCATGGTTTCCTGTGGTGTTTGAGGGCTTGTCTTTCGTTCTTGTTCCGGCCGTACTTGTTCAAGGCGATGTCCTTGTTCCTGATTAAGAGATTGGCGTACAAAACAGGCTTAAAAAAAAGCCACCGGAAATAGACGATTAACTATTGTTTCATGCGTTTGCTGCATCCCCGTCGAATTTGGAGATCTTTCCTCCGCAAGCTGCGGAACGGGTTGTTTGTGCTTCGATGCCGGTTCAGACACGTGGATTGCCGGTTGGGGAAATATTGCAGGCTGGAAGGTTGCCGTGTTTTTGTCCGGGATAGTGGTGGCCGGATTGTCATAGCAGACAATTGCAACATTCGAAACTGCACTTTTGCTTTTTATGGAGAAGGTGGATCGATTGTCGTCGGAGAGTCTACGACGATCAATGCACGTCGGGATGCCAGGACAGGTCTTTGTGTCAAAGACGCTACCTCTATCCGTATCGGGGAGCGGGGACTCATTTCCAATTCCGTGGAGATAGCGACGACCGATTGGCATCGGATCGTGGATGAGAATGACAATATGCTGAATGTCAACCAGGATGTGCATATCGCAGAACATGTCTGGATTTGCAGGAGAGTGCTCATCGGGAAAGGTGTTTCCATCGGCAGCGATTCCGTTATCGGCGCCTGCAGCGTCGTGACGAAATCCGTTCCGGACAGTCATGTTCTCATCGCTGGAAATCCGGCGAGCGTAAAGAAGCCGATCCATAACTGGAAGTGATTATGGATAACTTCGGTTTTGAAGAGAGTACTTAAGTGGGAACAGTATCATTTCTGGGTGACTGACAAACCTTGCACGGTTTAGCGAGTTAAGAGATAGTTATGTACAACAACAGAGTCGTAGTCTACACTTCCGGAACGTTCGACATGTTTCATTCCAATCATCTGAAGATGATCGAGTACGCCCGTGGACTGGGCGATACGCTCATCGTGGGCGTGAGTACCGACGAACTGGTGGCGAGCTACAAGAATCCGCCTATCATCCCGTTCGAGGAGCGGATCGCCATCATCAAGGCGCTCAAGTATCCGGACATTGTGATCCCGCAGCGGACGCTGGACCATACCGAGGCAGTGAAGAAGATGAACATTGATGTGTTCGTCGTCGGGGACGACTGGGTCGGGAAGTATGACTACCTGAAGGAGCTCGGTGTGACTGTGTTTTACTTCCCGCGGGGCGAGGGTGCTTCGACAACTGAAATCAAGAAAACGATTCTGGAGCGGTATGAAGGGACCATCCGCGCAATCGATCATCAACCCAATCCGGATGTGGTGAAATGACCCTCTCCATCATCATACCTGTCTATAACACGGAAGCCACTCTTCCGCTCTGTATTGACAGTATCCTGTCCCAAAGTTTCACGGACTTCGAGCTCTTGCTGGTCGATGACGGAAGCAAGGATGGGAGCAGGGCCGTCTGTGACAGATATGCGGAGAAGGATTCCCGCGTCCGCGTTTTCCACCAAAAGAACGGCGGCTGTAGTTCGGCGAGGAATAAAGGGCTGGACCATGTATCGGGAGAATGGGTTTATTTTGTCGATTCCGATGATGTAGTCCTTCCCGGGGGACTGCAGACGCTTGTGGATTGTATCCGTGAAGATGTTGATATCGTGATGGCGGGTTTTGAGCGGTCCGATGAAGACGGAAACATATTCTATCGGGTGGAGGATCGGATTACGACACTGTTTGATAAGCGGGAATCATTGTCCACTTTGTATGAAAGGTATGAGAAGTATTATGATTACCTTGGCTACTGTTGGATGAGGTTGTTCCGGAACAGAATCATTCAGAAGTACCATCTCCGGTTCGATACGGATATCCGGATCAAGGAGGATTCTTTGTTTATAGTCCAGTATCTTTGCCGATCCAACGGTGTCACGGTATTCACATTGACTCCGGTATATAAATACTGCATGCGGAAGGATAGCCTGATGGGTGAATACATGCGGGAAATCAATGATTCTTTCGTGGATCCTTTATTTTCGTTGCAGAAGATGAAACATGAGATTGCGTCCTGTTTTTCTCCTTGCAGCGAGTTGGTCTTTATCGCCAACGAAGGGATTTGGATCAGGTATCACAAGCTTCTGGCCAGGATGAGGAAACACGGGATCAGCGACGATGGGTTGCGTCGTAAGATGGAGAGCATCGTTAAAAAAGAGTTGAAGTTCGGTTTTTTTGTTAGAAAGAAACTGAAGAAAATTAAGCGGATCATGCAAGGCTGGTGTTCTGAGCGGAAGATTTGCAGGTTGTGCAGAACGGCAGCGTAGTCACACGTGAAATGAAGGCATTGGTAGTCGGAGGCAGTTCGGGAATTGGCCTGAGCATCGTGCTCAACCTGGTCGGCCGCGAGGCGTGCGACCGGGTGTTCGTGCTGGACAAGGCGGCCTTCCCGGAGGCGTACCGGTCGGATAAGATTGAGCCGGCCGTTTGCGACCTCTCCCTGGGCGACTACTCCTGCCTGGAGGGAATCGATGACATCGACGCGCTCTACATCACCGCCGGTTTCGGCCACTTGAAGTTCTTCCAGGAGTTGTCGGAGGAGTATATCGACAGCAGTTTTTCCGTCAATGCCGTGGCGCCGATCCAGATTATCCGGCACTATTACGATCGGATGCTTTCGGAGAAGGATTTCACCTGTGCCGTGATGGTGAGCATCGCCGGCCGGCTGTCTTCACCGCTGTTCAGCGTGTACAGCGCCACGAAGGCGGCCCTCAGCAAGTTCATCGAGGCTGTCAATGTGGAGTTGGATGTGCAGGGAAGCAAGAATCGGATCTTGGAAGTATCTCCGGGGTCTTTGAAGGGAACCGGGTTTTCGGGGGGTGCTTCCCGACCCGAAATGACTGCCCCCCTGGCGGATGAAATTATCTGTCGGGCAGAGTGTCATGAGGAACTGTTCATCCCTCAATATGATGAAGTATTCAGAGACGTGATAGCCCGGTATTCTGCCAACGCCCATCAGTTTGGCGTCTCGAGCTATTGGTATAAAAAGAAAGGGAGAGAATGAAAAGGATTATTCAATTGCTTAAATGGCGGGCATATCATTTTTGGCTCGGGCTGAAGATGATATCCATCCGTAAAAAGGACAGGATCCGCTTTCTCTTTATCCTTCAGGAACTGTCGCAGTGGAAGACCGAGTCTCTCTATAAGGCGATGCTGGATCACCCGAGATTCGAACCGATCCTGGGGATTACCCAGAATCCGGAGTATCCCGGTTCAGAAAAAACCGTTGCCAAGTATTGTTTGGAAAAAGGTTATCCAGTGGTTTCGCTGGATCCCCGGAAGACGATTTCCGAACAACTTGAGGTGGACATGTTAATGCATCAGAAGCCGTATTATATAGAGATTAATCCGGCTCATAGAATCGAATCCAATCCGGGTATTCCAACCGTTTATGTCCCTTATTATCTGTCTTTGATTACGGAAGAATGGACGGTCAATGCAAGGGCGACCCTTCTGGCCTGGCGACTTTTTTTCGATAACGCCGAGGATAGCGATTCGTGGTCGAAGATGAATAAGCTGCATGGATTGAACTATTGCGTGACCGGTCTTCCGATGATGGATGAGATGCTGATTCCCCAAGCGGACCTGGTCGACGACTGGCCGGTCAAGGATAACAGAAAGAGAATCATCTACGCCCCGCATCACACGATCGGCGACTATCATTGGGAAGGGATCGCATACTCCACCTTCCTGGATTATTGTCAATTCATGTTGGAGATGAGGGATAAATACAAGGAGCAGGTTTTCTTTGTTTTCAAACCCCATCCGCATCTGTATTCCAACTTGGTAGACTATTGGGGAGAAGAAAAAGCCCGTAGCTATTATGCCGCATGGGCAGATGAAGACAGCAGCCAAGTCAGGGTCAATGACAAGTATTTGTCCTTGTTCAAGTATTCCGACGCGATGATCCATGATTGCAGCTCTTTTACTATCGAGTATATGTTTACCGGGAATCCCGTCCTTTATTTGGAAAGGGACAGCCACCATGCAGACAATATGTCCGCGACGGCCGCCCGGGCATATGGCTTGCACTATAAGGCGTGGTCGGAAAAGGATATCGAGTCGTTCATCCAGCGGGTTATTGCCGGGGAAGATCCACTTGCAGGTGAAAGGCGGCAATTTGTAAATACGAATTTAAGGCCTCCTCATGGCAAGTCCGCTTGTGAGAATATCATCAATGCGATTTTGGGGAAGGAAGAATACCACCGTTAGCAATGCCTTTGGTATCCATCGTCATACCTGTTTATAATGTGGCTCCTTATCTGCAAACTTGCATTGAAAGTATCAGGAGTCAGGATTTCACTGATTTTGAACTTCTGCTGGTTGATGATGGCAGTACGGACGGGAGTGGCGGTATCTGTGACCGGATAGCCGGGGAGGACTCCAGGATCCGTGTGTTCCATAAAGAAAACGGCGGCGTAAGTTCAGCCAGGAACCTGGGGATGCTGCATGCAAATGGAGAATGGATAAGTTTCGCCGATGCCGACGATCATCTCCTGGAACGTGGTTTGCAACTTCTGGTTGACGGCATCTCTGATGATGTCGATATGGTTTGGGGCGGCTATGTAGTATTTGATGAGCAGGGGGAGAAGACATATGCCATTTCCGCAAGGGAATCCGAGTTCCTGACAAATAAGGAGGGGCTTGAGATGCTGTATAATCCACGGTACTATCGGTATCTCGGGTTTGTTTGGGGGCGGCTATTCCGGCGGGAAGTTCTGTGTTCTTCGCAGATTCGCTTTGATGAGGATATCAAATACAACGAAGATCGTCTCTTCTGTACTCGGTTTATGTGTGCGTCCAATGCCGGAATCCGTTATTTCACCACGCCGGTTTATGAATACTTGGAGCGGTCGGACAGTGCGATGGGATTAATAGAGAGAACTTTTCGGCCTGAATTCATTACGGATATGACGGCTTTCATCCGGATGAAGGATGTGATAGGCGCTGATTATCAAGAAGATGATAGGATTCGTGAGATGACAGAAACCAGCTGTTATGAGAGTTGGAGGAGGATGGCCAGAATGAGAGGGTACTCGGATTCCACGTTTAGGACAAAGGCTGGTATCGTATTTCAATTAATCATGGGATTGGGCCTCAGGAGATTCCTCAATCTGGATTGGCCCCGAAACAGGAATCGTATCAAGATGTTTCTCAAAAAGCATTTATGATGACCAGCAAACTGTTATCCATCATTATTCCGGTCTATAAGGTAGAGGCTTACATCAACAAGTGCCTCGATTCATTGCTGGTTTCTCCCGAATGGATGGAGAAACTGGAAGTGGTCATCGTCAACGATGGTACGCCGGACAATTCGGCCGAGATGAGCCGGGAGTATGTGAAACGGTATCCGGGGACCTTCCGGCAGATCGACAAGGAGAACGGCGGCCATGGTTCCGCCTGGAATGTGGGATTGAAGGAAGCGACGGGGAAGTACCTCCGTTTCCTGGACTCGGATGACTGGTTCACGAACCTGGACCGTTTGATGAGTGATTTGCAGGAAAGTGATGCGGATGTCGTTTTCAACCCTTTTATCAAGGAATTCGCGTATGACAACAGGACCGAGACCGTGGAAGTCCCTCCTGTCCAAGGAACGGAACGTATAGACCCGGGCAATTGGGGAACCGCCCGAAGAGGGCTGAACAGCGTCAATTTCTGGAGCACCACCTATAAAACAGAGATATTGAAGCCGCTTCAGCCGTTGTTTGCAGAGAAGACCATGTTCGATGATTACATCATCACTTGGGCTCCACTCGTTCACGGACGGACCTATATGTCCCTGGATTATCCGGTTTATCATTATTTAATCGGCCGTCCCGGGCAGACCATGTCGTTGACCCAGCAGCGCAAAGGCGCCCTTTCGTATGTGAAATGCTTCGACCAATATGAATCGGTGCGGTCGCGGATCGATGAGCAGGCCGTTCCCGCCGAATTGCTGGGTTGTATCGACGATGCCATTGCCGGGTATGCAAGTTATATCTTCGCGAGCATGATATACCTCCCGTTGAAGGACGCCCTGGAGAAGATTAAATATCTTTGGAAGAATTACCTTGCGGATGAGCCGGACAAGTCCAAGCTCCTGAAACGGTATGCGGCCCTGCCGGGAGTGGTTTTCTATTATGTCGAGCATTTACGCAGGAAGATTAGACATATCTGATATGCAAAAATTACTGACCGTCGTCATCCCTGTTTACAAGGTCGAGGCATATATCAACAAGTGCCTTGATTCCTTGATCATCGACCCGGAGCTGATGGAAAAGATGGATGTCCTGATCGTCAACGACGGGACACCGGACAATTCCGCCGAGATGAGCCGGGAATATGTGAAACGATTCCCGGGTGTTTTCCGGCAGATCGACAAGGAGAACGGGGGCCATGGGAGCGTGTGGAACCTGGGTGTCAAGGAAGCCTATGGCAAATATGTCAAATTCCTCGATTCCGACGATTGGCTGGAGAACTTGGATACCATGGTCCGGAAACTGGAACAGACGGATGCGGACCTGATCATCACATCCTGCATCGCCCATTGCCCGGGTGACGTCCTCTGGAAGTTGGAAATCAAGGATATGGAATTCGACCGGGTCTATGATGCCGACAAGTTCGACTGGCTGGGCAACCGGAGTCACTGGAATTATATCTTCCACCACTGCGCCATCTATAAGACGGAGATGTTCCGCCAATATCTCCCTCTTTTCCTGGAAAAACAGCCCTACGATGACGTAATCCTGTGCGCGGCTCCCATCATCGGGGCTAGGACCCTTGTCGCTTGGGACCTTGAGGTTTACCATTACCTGATGGACCGGGAAGGCCAGAGCATTTCGGCTGAAGTCCAGAGGCGGAATGTCGGAGCCGGCGTCAAAGTCCACAAGAGCACCATCGATTTCATCGAGTCGCACCCGGTTACGGATCCGGCGTCGACCAAGAAAGCCTATTTCGATGTCAAGCTGCCAAAACTCTATAACTGGGGGTATCGCACTTTCGGGGATTCCCGTCCTTATGGAGAGGCGAAACGGAAAGTGAAGGAGTGGGATGAATGGACTCGCAAACGGAATCCCGGCGTGAACACGTTGTGGATGAAGCTGTACCGCGCGTTGCCCTATCCTTTGTATCGGTTTGCCTATAAGAGCTTCTTGAAGTTGAGGAAACTCTACTTCAGAATCAAGAAATGATATGTCGCGTATGTATGATTATCTGATTGTCGGTTCCGGCCTGTTCGGAGCGACGTTCGCACATCTCGCCCACAAGGCCGGCAAACGTTGCCTGGTCATCGAGAAACGCCCGCAGCTGGGCGGAAATGTCTATTGCGAGGACGTGGAGGGCATCCACGTGCACAAGTACGGGGCGCATATCTTCCATACGAACAACAAGGAGATCTGGGATTTCGTCAATTCCATCGTCCCGTTCAACCGGTATACGAACTGCCCGGTCGCGAACTACAAGGGGAAGCTCTTCAACCTTCCGTTCAACATGAACACCTTCTACCAGATGTGGGGCGTAACCACGCCGGAGGAGGCGACGGCCCGGATCGACGGACAGAAAGCGGAGGCGCTCGCCTCCATGCAGGCGGCCGGGGTGAAGGAGCCCCGGAACCTGGAAGAGCAGGCCCTGCTGCTGGTGGGGCGGGATATCTATGAGAAGCTGATCAAGGGGTACACCGAGAAGCAGTGGGGGAGACCCTGCACGGAGCTTCCGGCCTTCATCATCAAGCGCCTGCCGGTCCGGCTGGTCTTCGACAACAACTATTTCAACGACGCCTACCAGGGCATTCCCATCGGCGGATATAACAAATTGATCGACGGTCTTTTGGAAGGCGTCGAGTGCCGGGTGGATACCGATTTCTTCGCGGACCGCGCCCACTGGATGTCCGTCGCGGACAAGGTGGTCTTCACCGGCCCCATCGACGCGTTCTACGACTACCGGTTCGGCCAGCTGGAGTGGAGGACCGTCCGCTTCGAGCAGGAAGTGCTGGACAAGGCCAATTACCAGGGGAACGCCGTGGTGAATTACACCGACCGGGAGACCCCTTATACCCGCATCATCGAGCACAAGCATTTCGAGACGTTCGGCGCGGCGGTGTATGACAATCCGCACACGGTGATTTTCCGGGAATACAGCACGGAATGGAAGCCCGGGATGGAGCCGTTCTACACGGTCAATGACGAAAAGAACAATCAGTTGTATCTGAAATACAAGGCCTTGGCCGATCAGGAGTACAGAGTGATCTTCGGCGGCCGCCTGGCGGAGTATAAGTATTACGACATGGCGCCGGTCGTGGAAAGGGCGGTCAATGCTTTCAGGACGCAGAAATGATCATCGTCCACATTTCCCAGCAACTAGGCAATCAGATGTTCCAATATGCATTGGGACGGCAGTTGGAAATGCTCGGGAAGGAAGTTAAGTACTGTTTGAAATATTACGACAAGCATCCCGAGCACGACCTTGCCTTGTCCGGTTTTTTCCACCTGGATCTTCCCAAAGCGACGGAGGAAGAGATTCAAGCAGTGTGGGATGTCCGCAGCCGGATTGTCAACCGGGTTATAAAAAAGATTTCCGGCGTGGACAGGATGCTTATCCAGGAACTGTCCATGGAGTGTATCGTCAGGCCGTTCAACCGCCGGGCCCTGACCATGAAACAGGGAATCCTGAACGGGTACTGGCAGTCGGAGAAGTATTTTTCGCAAATTGCGGACGTCATTTACAAGGATTTCAAGTTTCCGGAACCGTCACTCCGGAACAGGGAGTTGGGGAAAGAAATGTCGGATAATCTGTCTGTGAGTATCCATGTCCGCAGAGGGGACTACAATGGATTGTACCCCTTGTTGACCGAGGAGTATTATGAGCCGGCGATGACTTACTTTCGCGAAAAATACGGCGATGTCCGTTTTTATGCTTTTTCGAATGACATCGCCTGGTGCCGGGAGCATCTGCAAGCGGAAAGGCTCACATACGTGGATTGGAACACCGGGACTGACAGCCCCTATGATATGTGGCTGATGACACAGTGTAAGCACAACATCATTGCGAACAGCACTTTCAGTTGGTGGGGGGCGTGGTTGAATCGCAACGAGGGGAGAGAGGTCATCGCTCCCAAGAAGTGGGACTTCTATCTTGAGGAGCATCCAGATTTGTATTGCCCGGATTGGATTGTATTATAAGCAGGTTTCCATGCGTCACTATTTCTGGATTGTATTGTGTATCGTCCTCTATTCCTGTACGAAGGAAGTGATCGTTGCGCAGGAGGTCCGTGTCGTCGATACGGTCTATGTGGTCGGCTCCAGGATTTATTCCGATACCGTCTATGTGTCGGATACGCTTGTGAAATATGTCAAGAAGTTCGATAATCCCGTGATCCGACAGAGTGTAGCGGACCCGTCTGTCATCCGGGGAGATAACGGAATCTTCTATCTCTATTCGACGGAATCGTCGACTTTCCCGAATATCCCGATCTACAAGTCCATCGATCTGGTCAACTGGTATTATGCCGGTACCGCTTTCAACGATACGACCCGTCCGACCTCTTTCGACGGGAATCTGTGGGCACCGGATGTGAATTACATCGGTGGGAAGTATATTCTGTATTATTCCATGTCCCGATGGGGCGGGGAGTGGGATTGCGGAATCGGAGTGGCCGTTGCGGATCATCCTTGGGGGCCCTATGAAGATTTTTCCAAGTTGTTCGACAGCCGGCAGATCGGGGTGCAGAACAGTATTGACCCGTTCTTCATCGAAGATAATGGGGAGAAGTATCTTTTCTGGGGCAGTCATCATGGGATCTATGGGATTCAGCTGTCTGATAGCGGACTTACCGTGAAAAAAGGCGCCGAAAAGTTCCAGATAGCCGGATCCGGCGGAGAAGGGACGTATATCCATAAACATGATGGGCAGTATTTCCTGTTTCAGTCAGTCGGATCCTGCTGCAACGGTCTGTCCAGCTCCTATAACATCCGGGTCGGGAGGGCTGACAATCTCCGGGGGCCCTATTTCGACCGTCAGAACCAACCTATGATGGAGAACACCGGTACGCTGCTATTGAAGGGGAATGCCTTTGTTGCCGGACCGGGACATAATGCCGAGATCATCACGGATGACGACGGAACGGACTGGATGATGTGCCATGGTTATCTGCATGACGATTCCGACATCGGGCGGGTTGCATTCCTGACCAAGGTTACCTGGGAAGGAGGATGGCCTTTCATTGAAGGATATGGCGTTCCGCGATCTTCCGAGATCCCTTTTTTGAATAGTTTTTATTTGATATATGGCAACAGCTATTGAATTTGATCACGTTGGAAAACAGTATAGGTTGGGCCTGGTGTCCACCAAAACCTTGTCGCATGACCTCAACCGGTGGTGGCAGACGAGCGTCCTAGGCAAAGAGGACCCCTACCTGAAAATCGGTGAGACCAACGACCGGTCGACGGCGGGCAGCAGCGAGTATGTGTGGGCCCTCCGGGATATCGACTTCAAGGTCGAGCAGGGCGATGTCGTCGGCATCATCGGTAAGAACGGCGCCGGAAAGAGCACCCTGTTGAAGCTCTTGTCCAAGGTGACGGGACCGACGGTGGGAACCATCCGCGCCCGCGGGCGTATAGGCTCCCTGCTGGAAGTGGGTACGGGGTTCCATCCCGAGATGACCGGCCGCGAGAACATCTATATGAACGGGGCCATCATGGGCATGACCAAGCATGACATCGACCGGAAACTGGACGAGATCGTCGCATTCTCCGGTTGCGAGCGCTATATCGACACGCCGGTCAAGCGGTACTCTTCCGGTATGACGGTGCGTCTCGGTTTCGCGGTGGCCGCCCATCTGGATCCAGAAATCCTGGTCGTTGACGAGGTGTTGGCCGTGGGCGATGCCGAGTTCCAGAAGAAAGCCATCGGCAAGATGCAGGAGGTGAGCCGCGGCGAAGGTCGGACGGTGCTGTTCGTCAGCCACAACATGACCAGTGTCAAGAACCTGTGCAAGACGGGGGTGGTCTTGGACCGGGGACGGACTGTTTTCATGGGTACGGCCGTCGACTGTGTCAACCATTACCTGGACCAGAACCGGGATGTATTTCTCCTCGATACGGTAATTACCGAGAAGCACAGGAAGTTTCTTCGCTATAAGCAGATTGAAATCCTATCCGTTAAACTGTTGAATAACGATCCCCATCTGGCCATGGATGACGACATCGTTACAGAGATAACGATGCGGCGGAACGAACAGGGGATCGACCGGTTCACCATGGAAGTGATGGTGGAGGATATCATGGAGAGAAGGGTCGGATCCTACATCAGCCCAGTGATGGCTGTTGACAAGGATGACTTCAAGTGTATTGTCCGGTTGAAGAATCATAACCTTTCCAAAGGGAAGTATTATTTGAACTTCAACGTCGGGATGAAGAAGAACGATGAGTCGCTCTTCATGGATTATGATATCGTGTTCGGTGTCCTCTCCTTCGAGATTTCCTATCTGTCGAAAGAAACGAAGGATCCCATCAAACTCTGGCGGGAGGATTGGGGTTTCTGCCAGTTCCAGGACGGGGAGACCGAGGTGATCTGATTTGTTTCCGCCAGACCGTAGCATGAACAAGAGTCCGCTGTTCTCCGTCCTTATCGCCAATTACAATAACGGGCGTTTTTTGCAGGAGGCCATTGACAGTGTCCTGGGACAGACCTTTCCGGACTGGGAGGTCATCATCGTGGACGATGCGTCGACGGACGATTCTCCCTCCATCTACGAAAAGTATGCTTCGGATGGACGGTTCCGGATTTATCGGAACGAAAAGAACAGCGGTTGTGGTTTCACCAAGCGGAAATGCATCGAGTTGGCGGAGGGAGAGCTGTGCGGTTTCCTGGACTCGGATGACGCGTTGATGCCGAATGCCCTGGAAGTGATGGTCGGAGCCCATGCGGAGCATCCCGAATGCAGCCTAATCTATTCGACCTGCTACCGCTATTCCGGGGACAAGGACGCGGATATGCCCATCTGGGATTTCATCGGCCCCATACCGGAAGCGTCCGATTTCCTGATATTCCGCAAGCGACTGGTCTCTCATTTCGTGTCTTTCAAGAAAGCGTATTACAATCGTACGGTCGGGATTGACCGGACTCTGCTTTGTGCGGAAGACCGTGATCTGTATTATAAGCTGGAAGAAGTCGGGAAACTGCTTCATCTGCCCGTCCCGTTGTATTATTACCGGGTGAACAATGTCAACTCGGTTTCCATCGGCACGGAAGAAAAGGATATCCGGGCGCACCACTACAGTGTATGTGCCGAACTGAATGCGATTTGTCGGCGGATGGGGGGACCGCTGTACAAAAGGAATAAGAAAGCCTATCTGGAATACATGCGGGTTCTCCTCAAAGTGTATTATCATTCGACATTGTATAGACGTTCTGCTTTTATGAGATATTGTTGGTTCTATTTGAGAGGATATGCTTTCTCCCCTCATGCATGCAGCCATCTGTTGAAAATAGTCCGGGGGGTGTAAGTGATGAGGAACAGGATACCGATTGTTTTTGCCATCGACAGGAATGTCATCGTTCCTTGTGCAGTGACGATTACGTCGCTGTTGGAAAACGCGGACAAGGATACGTTGTATGAGATTTTCATCCTTTGCGAGGAGAGTACGCTTCCGCAAGAGGACCGGATGATGCTGAGTGAGGCCTTTGCGGATCATGGGCAGGCGGAGATCCATTTCGTGGATGTCGGAGATGCATACTCGGATGTCCCCGAAATGCAGCGGGTGACGAAAGCTACCTATTATCGACTGTTGATTCCGGATCTGTTCCCGCAGTATGACAAGGTCATCTATTCGGACATCGATATCGTGTTCCAGCAGGATCTGGCCGATCTGTTCCGGACCTCGTTCCCGAATGACGAATTGATTGCCGCCATCCTGGACCAGGCCATCAACCGGGAGTATTATTTCCAGTCCGACCTGCCGGAGAAGATCGGGAAAAGCGTCAGGGATTATTTCAACGCCGGTTTCCTGTTGATGAACCTGAAGCAGCTCAGGGCGGAAAACAAGGTGGAAGAGTTCCGGAGTCTTTCCCGGAAGAAGTTCCCCCAGAATGACCAGGATGTCCTGAATATCGTCTGTAACGGTCGGGTTCAGTGGCTGTCTTCGATGTATAACTTCCAGACGAACCACTATGCCAATTACATGTGGGGAAGAAGCGAGTCCGGGATAGACTTCACCGAGCTGGTCAAGAAGGCGACCTTGCATTATACATTCAGGAACAAGCCCTGGAATTCCCTCGATTGCTGCTTCGCAGATGCCTGGTGGCATTATTACCGGATTTCCCCCGTCTTTGACAATCAGTTCTATTTCATGCGTCAATACCAACAGATCGAGGCATATCGGAACGATTTCCATAACGCGCGCGTTAAAACATTGATCATCAATCTGTTGGGAAGAGCCAAGAAATCGGTTCTGAAACTCATCGGCAAGTAGATATGCGACTTTGGAAGATACTTACCCGCCCCTACTGGCATCGGAAATATGTCAAGTTCCTGGAGATGGTCCATGCAAAGGACCTGACGTTCGAGAACACCAAGGAACTCTACTATAATGTGACGGGAAAATGGCTGGATTATTCGCACCCGAAAGATATCAACCAGAAACTCATGTGGCTGACACGTTATTGGCGGCATCCGCTGAAAACGAAGTGTGCCGACAAGTATCTGGTCCGGGATTATGTCAAGGAGAAGGGACTTGAAGGGATCCTGATCCCCCTGATCGGCGTGTGGGACCGGGCAGAGGATATCCCGTTCGAGACTTTGCCGGATCAGTTTGTCCTGAAGTGCAATCACGGATCCGGTTATAACGTCATTTGCCTGGACAAGGGCAAGCTGGACTGGGATGCGACCAAGAAGGTCCTGAATGAATGGCTGGATACGGATTACGCGGAACTCCTTTATGAGATTCATTACAAGGATATCCCGCGGAAGATCGTTTGCGAAAAGTTCATCGGAGAAGGCGGCGTCGCTCCGACCGAGTATCAGTTCTGGTGCCTCAACGGCACCCCGGAATCTATCCTGGCTTGCCGGAAGAATCTGGACATGACCTACGATGCCGTTTCCTATTCCTTGGCTTGGGAGCGCCTGTTCGACCGCATCGGTGAGGATGCGGCCGTAGAGTTGGAAAAGCCCGCCTGTGGCCTGGAGCCGTTGATTGAGTATGCAAAGAAGCTTGCGGCTCCTTTCCCATTCGTCCGGGTGGATTTCTATGTAGTAGGGACTGCTGTCTATCTGGCAGAGATGACATTCACTCCTTCTGCCAATCTTCTCACCAATTATAAGCAGAGTTTCCTGGACCGGCTGGGCGAAAAGTTGGTACTTCCCTCAAAGATGTTGTGAATGAAAAAGATATCGTTCATATTGCCTTGCTTTAACGTCGGCCGATACATAGCCGGCTGCCTGGACAGCATCTATGCCCAAGACATGCCGGAGGACGAGTACGAGGTCATCTGTGTCAATGACTGTTCCACGGACGATACGCGGGACGTCATCCTGTCCTATGCTGCCGGCCATCCGAATCTGTCCCTCATAGACCATACCGTGAACCTGACGGCCGGAGGGGCGCGGAATACCGGGATGAACGCGGCAAAGGGCGAGTATATCTGGTTTGTGGACCCGGATGACGCCATCAAGGAGAATTGCCTGCAGGAGTTATATGCGACGGCGCGGGAGAAGGATGTGGATGTCATGTTCTTCAATTACGACGATGCCGATGTGAATCTGCAGGTGGTGAAGGAAGACCGGACCTATCCCGACAGCGCCGTGTGCAGCGGCCAGGAATTTGTCGCCACCTATTTCGAGAATAAGTTCGCGTCATTCGGCATCATCTGGCGGGAAGTTTACAAGACGGCTTTCCTCCGGGAAAAGGGCTTGCAGTATCCTGTCATGCGGAAAGCGCAGGATGTCGTGTTCCTCTGGAAGGTGATGCTGTGTGCCGAACGGGTTTGCTCTGTCTCCAAAGCCTATTATACCTATCGGAGCAATCCTTATTCGGTGACCAAGCATGAGACCCTTGCCAAGGTCGCCTTCTCGGACCGAGTCCTCCGTGGGAGCGAAATCGTCAAAATGTTGGAGAAAAAGGACATCCTGCCTGCCATTGCGGACGATATGGGGCGGAATATGCGTTGGTGTGCCAATTCGAGTATGGAGATGATATCCCAGATGTCGATGGAAGAGCGGGAACGGTTTTATGATGAGATCGTCCTTCACCGGGATGCGCTGGCGGACCTCCGTCCCTATATGAACCGCAAACACCGGATCTTATTCAACACGTCCCTGGGGAAACGGTGGTGGCTGGTCAAGGCCGGGCTGATGTGCCGGCTTGAACGGAAGAAGTAGTTATGGGCAAACCTTTCTTGCAAAAGGTAAAACACCGTCTGGCCCGGATGCGCCTGCGTCCGATCCCGGTTTTCCTGTTCCACCAGGTCAGCGATGTCTTCGAGCCGGAGACCATGTGGGATATCGACTGGACTCAGACGGATGCCTTCAAGCGGAACATCCTGGCCTTGAGAAAGAAGTATACGTTCATCCCGCTCACCGAGGTGAAGGAACACTTGGCGAGAGACCGGTTTCGTTTCCGGAATTATGCCGCCTTGACCTCCGATGACGGATGGGCTTCTTTGAAAAGTATCCTGCCTTGGCTGGTTGAAAACAAGATACCGGTCACGCTGTTCCTGAACCCTTCCTGTCTGGACGGGAACCATCATAACAGCCGCAAGACCGACAAGCTTATGACGGAAGAGGAAGTAAGGCAGATTGTTAAAGAGGGAGCTCCATACATCTCCATCGCCTCCCACGGGTGGACTCATAAGAGTTGTACGGCGATGTCGATGGAAGAGTTCAAGGAGAGTGCACAAAAATCGGAGGAGGCATTGGGGCGGCTGCCTGCTAAAGTGCCATATTATGCATTTGCGTCGGGATTGTATACCTCGGAACAGGTCGCTTTTCTGAGAGCGTCCGGGTTGGTTCCGGTGTTCGTGGACGGGATGACCAATGAGGATCCTGCCTCCATTCACAGGTATTGCATTGATGGGAAAACAATCCATGGATAAAGCAAGAATCATCAATCTCCCCAAGAACGGTGACCGGCGGGGGAATCTCTCGGTCATCGAGCAGTTGGACCGGATCCCGTTCAAGATCGAGCGGGCGTTCTGGATCTATGACGTTCCGGGCGGCGCGGCCCGGGGAGGACATGCCTACCGGGAATCGGAAGAGTTCATCGTGGCCCTGTCCGGCAGTTTCGACGTCGTCATCGACGACGGAAAGGAAAAGCAGGTGTTCTCCCTGAACCGGTCCTATTACGGATTGTATGTCCCGAAGATGATGTGGCGCGAGATGGTCAATTTCTCCACCAATTCCGTAGCCTTGGTGCTTTCGTCCACGCCATATGATGCGGCCGATTATATCCGGGATTACGAAGAATTCAAGCAGATCAAGCGATGAGAAAGCCTACTGTGGAGGATTGCCGGATCATCGATCTGGGCAAGATCGAGTTTGACCGGGGAAACCTGACCGTAGTCCAGGCCCGGGAGACGGTCCCCTTCGATATCAAGCGGGTGTTTTACCTGTATGACATCCCAGGCGGCGAAGCCCGCGGGGCCCATGCGCACAAGGAGTGCCATCAGTTCCTGGTGGCGGCCAGCGGCAGTTTCGAGGTGGTGCTGGATGACGGGCATGAAAAACGGACCGTGTACTTGAACCGGCCTTTCAAAGGCCTGCACATCCCGCCGGGCATCTGGGCTGCCGAACAGGAGTTCTCCTCCGGCGCCGTATGCCTGGTCCTGGCTTCCGAGCCGTATGACGAAGCGGATTACATCCGCGATTATGAAGAATATCTGGAATTTGTAAAATGATACATCCTTTGGCTGACTGCCAGGCGTCCATACCGGAATCGACCCGGGTCTGGCAGTTCTGTGTGATCCTTCCCGGGGCGAAAATCGGGGAGAACGGCAATGTCTGCAGTCATTGCTTCATCGAGAACGACGTGGAGGTCGGGAACAACGTCACCATCAAGTGCGGCGTCCAGCTCTGGGACGGCCTGCGGGTGGAGGACGATGTTCTCATCGGCGCGAACGTGTCTTTCACGAATGACCGGTATCCGCGTTCCAAGCAGTATCCCGCCACGTTTGAAAAGACCATCATCCGCAAGGGGGCCAGCATCGGCGCCGGTTCCGTGGTCCTTTGCGGGGTCGAGATCGGGGAGAAGGCCATGGTCGGCGCGGGCAGCGTGGTGACCAAGGATGTCCCCGCCGGAGAGTTGTGGGTGGGCAATCCCGCCCGGTTCGTAAGAAAAATTGAAGAATGATCCTTTATTCTGACCTAAAAAGAGTGACGGAACTGCATTCCGCCGAAATCCATGAGGCGGTTCGCCGCGCTGTGGATTCCGGATGGTATCTCCAGGGAGAGGAGAACAAGCGCTTCGAAAAGGAATATGCCGATTATATCGGCACGGAATACTGCATCGGGTGTGCCAACGGCCTCGACGCCCTGATCTGGATCCTCCGGGCTTATATCGAGATGGGCGTGATGCAGAAGGGGGACGAGGTCATCGTCCCGGCCAACACCTACATCGCTTCCATCCTGGCCATCACCGAGAACGGGCTGACGCCCGTCCTGGTGGAGCCGGACATCGACACGCTCGAGATCGACGACCGCCTGGTCGAGGAGGCGATTACGCCCCGCACCAAGGCCATCATGATCGTCCATCTGTACGGCCGGTGCGCCTACACGGAGCGGATCGGCGACCTGTGCAAGAAATACGGGCTGAAGCTCATCGAGGACAACGCCCAGGCCCATGGCTGCCTGTTCCAGGGCACCCGCCGGACCGGCTCCCTCGGCGACGCCGCCGGTCACAGTTTCTACCCGGGTAAGAACCTGGGCGCGTTGGGGGACGGCGGCGCCGTCACGACCGACGACCCGGAACTGGCCCAGGTTGTCCGGACCCTCGCGAACTATGGTTCGTCCAAGAAATACGTGTTCGATTACCTGGGACGCAACAGCCGCCTGGATGAGATTCATGCCGCGGTCCTGTCCGCCAAGCTGGCGTTCCTGGACGAGGATAATGACGCCCGCCGCCAGGTGGCGCGGTACTATCTGGAGCATATCGACAATCCCGCCATCACGCTGCCGCAGGTCACGGACTGGAACGCGAACGTGTTCCATATCTTCCCGATCCTGTGTGGACGCCGGGGCGAGCTGCAGCAGTACCTGAAGGACAACGGTGTCCAGACGATCATCCACTATCCGATCCCGCCGCACAAGCAGAAATGCTATCCGGACTGGAACGGATGGTCCTTCCCCGTGACGGAGAAGATCCATGCGGAGGAGCTGAGCCTGCCGATGAGCCCGGCCATGGCCCCGGACGAAGTGAAGACGGTCGTCGAAATCTTGAACCGATGGAAATGAACGGAACCCCGCTGGCGTCCATCGTCGTCATTACCTACAACCAGGAGGACTCCCTCCCGGTGACGCTGGATTCGCTGCTGGCCCAGAAGACGTCTTTCCCCTTCGAGATCGTCGTCGGAGACGATTGCTCGAAGGATAGGACCCGTGCCGTAATCGCCGATTACGCGGAGCGGTTCCCGGATATCGTCCGGCCCATCTACAACGAGCGGAACCTGGGCATCCTGGGGAACTATGCATCGACCCTTTCCCAGTGCCGCGGGAAATACCGCTCGGCCTGCGCCGGCGACGACTTCTGGAACGACCCCGAGAAGCTGCAGTTGCAGGTGGACATCATGGAGAAGGATCCGGAGGTCGGCGTGGTTTACACGGACGTGCTCATGGACTCCGTCTCGACGGGGGAGAAGTTCGTGAAGACGTGCCTGGACCCGCAGGAAGATACCTTCACCCAGTTGCTTCACGGCTGTTTCATCACGGCTCCGACCGTCTGCTTCCGGGCGAGCCTCCTGGAGTATGTCGATTTCGACGAATTCCGCCGCCTGGGTTTCATCATGGAAGACTATCCGATGTGGCTCACCTATAGCCTCCATGCGAAGTTCTACCATCTGAAGCGGCCTACCGTGACTTATCGGATCGACAGGAATTACATCAATGACGCCAAGGCGGTCTGCCTGCACGCCTGCGAGTTCGACGCGGGAACGACGGCCGTCCGGCTCCATTTCCGGAACAAGTATCCGGACCGGACGCCGATGACCGCGGAGGAAATCGAGGACGCGCATTCCAAGATCTGCTACATGGCCGGCCTGAACATGAACGACCGGAAGTTCGCCAAGGAGTACGTGGACAAAGTCCACAACCGCACGCCTTACGTGAAACGCCTGTCCCGGATCTGTTCCTCGCCGGTCCTTTTCAAGGCTTACCAGGCCTATCGGCGGCTGACCGGAAAGACCCGGACGCCGCTGCAAATGTATTTCGGGCAATAAAGAGACTATGGACAAGGAGGCTCTGAAAGCCAGGTTCTGGGAATTCTTCCGTTTCTGCATCGTTGGTGTCCTTGCAACGGCGATCCACTACGGGGTATACCTGCTATTGATGCGCTTGTTCCCGGATAAAGGCGGCTGGTGGACCAATGCGGCATATACCATCGGTTATTTGGTCGGCTTTGTGTTCAACTTTATCCTTTCGGCGCTGTTTACATTCCGTGAGCGGATGAGTGTCAAAAAAGGAATCGGATTCTCCTTGAGCAATCTGGTGAATTATGGCTTGCACATCCTGTTCCTGAACCTGTTCCTATGGATGGGCGTTCCTGACAAGTGGGCACCCTTGCCGGTGTATTGCATCGTCGTGCCCATCAATTTCCTTCTGGTCCGTTTCGTTTTCAAAAAAGTCAAGTAAATGATACTGAACATCGTCATCCCTTGTTATAATGAAGAGGCCGTCCTTCCGGAGACGAACCGGCAGCTCACGGAGCTGATAGGCGAGTGGATTTCCAGAGATGTCCTGAACGACTGCCGGATCGTGTATGTGGACGACGGCAGCAAGGACCGGACCTGGGAAATCATCGAGGGGCTTCAGCAAGAGAGCCCTTATGCCCATGGGTTGAAACTGGCGCACAATGTGGGACACCAGCACGCGTTGTGGGCAGGTTTGATGAATTCCGTCGGCAAGTGTGACGCCGTGGTCTCCATCGACGCGGACCTGCAGCACGATATCCATGCGATCGAGGAAATGGTCGATGCGTACAAAGACGGGTGTGAGGTGGTCTATGGCGTCCGCAATGACCGGGCGACGGATTCCGCGTTCAAGAAAAAGACCGCGCTCGGTTTTTACCGGCTGATGGGTAAGATGGGGGTCGACCTCATCCCCAACCATGCCGATTTTCGCCTACTCGGGTCGAAGGCGCTGGAGGCCCTGTCCCAGTATCCGGAAAGGAACCTGTTCCTGCGCGGAATGGTCCGTTCCCTGGGATTCAAGGAGAAGATCGTCCATTTCGAGTGCCACGACCGTTTTGCCGGGGAGTCGAAATACACGCTGCGGAAGATGTTCAATTTCGCTGTCGACGGGATCACTTCTTTCTCTGTCCAGCCTTTAAGGATCATTTCGTTGATCGGACTGGTATGCGTGGGCATCTCGATCGTTGAGATGATCTACATCCTGGTTGCGTATTTCAGGGGGGATGTCATCCGGGGCTGGGCGTCATTGTTGTTCTCCGTCTGGTTCTTGGGCGGATTGCTGCTGTTTTCCATGGGCGTGGTCGGAGAATACATCGGGAAGATTTACAAGGAAGTCAAACGCCGTCCGCGTTTTATCGTCGAAAAAGAAGTTTAGCATATGAACGGTAAAGCTGCGAATAAAACGGAAAAATGGCTTGCCGTTTTGGAATATGCGGCCATTTTCTTGATGGCCATCGCTTTCTTTGTCATCAGCAGATGCGGATTTCTCCGGGAAGATGACTTGCTGACGAGATTTGAAGTGTCTTCCTTATCGGAGGTATTTCACTATACCAAGTTGTTTTACATGACCAAGGGCGGGCGCTGGTTTTCGGTTGCCTCCCAGTATTTGTTTGCCGGCGCCCTCGGAGACAGCAAGATATGGTTTGATATTGTCAATACCTTGTTTTTCTTATTGCTTATCCTTGTTTGTGTGGCATTGATCCGCCCCGGAAAGGAAAGCAGACCCGGTATCGCATTGGTATTTACGTTGGCTTTCTGGTTCCTGTGCCCGGATCCCAGGGAGTCCGTTTTTTGGGTAGCCGGGGCCGTCACGTATCTCTGGGCGATTTCTATCACCTTCCTGTTTCTGGCCGTATTCTTCCATTGCCGGGATGAAAACTATGGTATAGGAGCCAAGATAGGCTTGTTCCTCCTTTCCTTTGTCAGCGCGACGGAATTTGTATCCTGCGCCGCGATTTGTGGAGCATTTGCGGTGTATTATGTTTTCCACCTCAAGGATTTCCGAAAGAATGCCGTCCCCATGGTGATTGGATTCGCCTTGGGATCTTTGGTCGTGTTGATGGCCCCGGGCAATTTCGCAAGAGCCGCATGGGAAGGCCAGTCATTCATGACCAAGTTGCATGATTTGGCGGAGCATCCCTTGCTTGAGATTAGCAAGTACAAGGCGTTGTGGCTGTTTGTCCTTTCTTTGGTTGTCGGCCGGATCAGGAATAAGGCAACCTTCAAGGCCTGGATGAAAGATAACAGCATCCTGTTGCTGTCGTTGGGATGGGGCGTTATCGCTTTCAGTATTGTTTTCCGTCCCTTGAATCGGGCGCTTTTCTTCCCCGAAGTCTTGTCGCTTGTCCTACTGATCAAATTCTGGTATGACAACTATCGGACCTTTGCATTCGGATTCATGGACCGTTTGTCCGGCAGGAAAGGACTACTGATGCGGAGTGCCTGTCTGGTAATCCTTTTCGCCGTGTTTGTCGTCGATGCTGTCTTTGCGGTGAGAGAGACGGATAAACAAAGAAGGGATGATGACGCTTTACAGAACCGGATTGCAGCTTCAGGAGGAATCGTTGCCGTGGACAGGATGGTTTCATCCCATCGCATGGCTTATGTCGAGAGTTTCCCCGAATGGACTTGGGAACCGTTGGCGGACAAGTTTGCCTTGGATTCCGTGCATGTATATCCTTATTTCTGCCAGGACAAATTTTATGCTCATGATAATCCGGGCTTGGAGAATACCTATGTCGAAGAAATCCATGTGGGGGATGACAGTTTCGGCAGGATGGTCCGTTTGATTGCGAGGATTGAAACGGATGACCCCCTTCCGGATAGGCCTGTTGAGATTACGGTTGATTACACACGGCCGCACAAATGGTATAGAACCTTGCTGAACAAAGTTCGGGATTATAAGTATGATCGGACCATATCGGTAGTATATCCACACCCCGAAGTGTGCTATAACGGGTATTGTTACTATGTCGTTTGGATGAAACGGGAGAATGCCGCGAATCTGAAGCACGTCACAATAACCGTATTATGATTACCGGGCGTATCCGCAATTGTTCATCGGACAATGGGACTGAGTAAAAATATCCGGCATCTCTTGCATGCTCTGAAATGCAAGGTCCTCTATGAAAACAAGGTAACCCCTTTCCTCTATGAATTGGGGTGTAAGATCCATTTGTTCAAACCCTATATCATCGTCTATGTCGATGGCGGCATCTGTTCCCAGATGCACCAGTACCTGCTGGGACGCTACTATGCGGAGCGGGGTTTTCATGTCTCCTACAGTATAGGGTGGTATGCCCGGAACGGGAAGGATAACGACGGCATCCATTCCCGGATTTTCGAATTCCCGGAATTATGGCCGTCCCTGCCAATGGAAATCGCTCCGGACAACCGCGCTTTTTTCTATGCCCGGGTTTTCCCGGTGACCCGTGAAGGCATGCATTTCCCTTTGCCCATCACCCCTCCCAAATATCTTCACGGGTATTATTTCTTCGATGATGAGAAAGCGTATGGGGAAATCTTCCGGCGTTATTTCACCCTCCAGGGCACAGCGCCCTCGGACAAACTTCCGATAGTTGAGGATTGGACCGGTACCAAATGCGCCGTGCATGTCCGCCGGGGCGACCTGGCCAAGATGAATGACGCTTTCTACGGGAAGGTGACGGTGGATTATTTCCGCAAGGCTATGGAGTATGTCCGGGAACGGTATGAGAACGTCAAGTTCTTCTTCTTCTCCGATGAGATCGAATGGGTTGAAGAGAATCTGCAGGAGTTCTACCGGGACTGGCCGCATGAGCCGGTCCGCGGGAACCGGGCTTTCGAAGACTTGAACCTGATGGCCCACTGCGACTGCTTCATCGCCAGCCAGGGAAGTGCAGGAAAAACCGCGGCCTTGATGAACGGAAAAGGCCTGCTGATCGTAAGCGATGATCCGCATGATACGGTGTGGAAGGAAAGATACGCTCAAACCGTAGTAATCGCCGGCTGACATGAAAACGCCTGTCCTCCTCATTACTTTCAACCGCCCCGACCACGTCCGCCGGGTTCTGTCCGCCATCCGCGATGCGCAGCCGGACGCCCTGTATGTCTTCCGGGACGGACCCCGGGAAGGGAATGACAACGATCTCGTAAAATGTGCCCAGGTCTGTGCCGTCGTCAAGGAGCTTGTCGATTGGGACTGTGACCTGCATACGAACTATTCGGATGTCAATTACGGCTGCGGCGCCGGGCCGATGACCGGGATCAGCTGGTTCTTCAGCCAGGTGGAGGAAGGGATCGTGATGGAGGACGACTGCCTCCCGCATCCCGATTTCTTCGGCTATTGCGAGCAGCTGCTGGACCGCTATCGGGACTCGCAAGTCATGTATATCAGCAGTACACTCTATGATGACAGATGGCAGTGCGAGGCGTCCTATGACTTCTCCCACTACATGATAACCGGGGCCTGGGCATCCTGGGCGCGGGCCTGGAAGGGTTTCGACCTCGACCTCCTGACCCTGGATGCGAAGAAGTTCCGCCGGCATTGCAAGAAATTGCTCTACAGTGTCGTGGAGGCCGATTGGTGGTACTTCAAAGTGCTGGAAATCCAGCGCGACAAGGAAAAGAAGAGCTACTGGGACTTCCAGATGCAGATCCATCTGTTCAAGAACAGCGGCCTTACCATCCATCCCCGGGTGAACCTCGTCAGCAACATCGGCTTCGACGGGGAGGGGACCCATACGCTGGAGAACGACAGCGGGATGGGGAACCGTCCGACCTTCGGCATCCTGCCGTTGACACATCCGGAGTCGTCGATGGTGGATACCTATCGGGATTATGTCTGTTTTGCCAAATCCCATTCGCGGGGCTCTGTCAAGGATGTCATATCTCGGGTTTATAAATCGATGATGTATGACCGTGGCGCTCTCCATGGGGCGCTGATGGCTTACAAAAGGTTGAAGCATGGGGAATAAGATCCGCGTCCTTTCCGTCTCAACGTCCGATTACTCCGGCGGCGCTGCCCGTGCGGCTTACCGCATCCATCTTGCCGTGCAGGAGTATGGCATCGATAGCCGGATGTTCGTCAAGGATAAGAAGACTTCGGATGACCGGGTGTTTTCCGTGCGTGATTTCGTGCCGCATAATGTCCTGTACAAGGCTTTTGACTGGGTGCGGAACAAGGTGAAGAACAAGTGGCAGCACTACCAGTGGGGGAAGTACCCTAAGCGTGGCCCTTATTTCATGTCGGACCTGCGGTCTACGGACATCGGCGGCGCACTTCGAAAGATCGATTACGAAATCCTTCACTTGCATTGGGTGAATCTCCGGTTCCTGCCTTTGGACAAGCTCCCGAAGGACAAACCGATTGTTTGGACCCTGCACGACAGTTGGCCTTTCTGCGGAGTGTGCCACCTGCCCATGGACTGCCATGGCTATGAGAAAGCATGTGGATGCTGCCCTTCGCTATTCTCCGGCGACCGGAAGGATTTGAGTCACCAGGTATGGAAAAAGAAGCAGGAATACTACCACGGCCTGGACTTGCATGTCGTAACACCGAGCCGATGGCTGGCGGACTGTGTACGGCAGAGTTCGCTTCTGGGAGCCTGTGACATCCGCGTCATTCCGAACTGTCTGGATACGGATGGTTTTTGCCCTGGGAGCAGGGAAGAAGCTTGTGCGCGTCTTGGACTTGACCCGCAAAAACGCCATATCCTGTTCGGCGCGATGAACGCGGTTGAAGACAGGAACAAGGGATTCGAAGAGCTGGTCGAGGCCTTGAAGCACATCTTCCCGAATCATCTGGAAGATACGGACCTGGTGGTTTTCGGCACTACCCGCTTAATCCCCGACCGGTTGGGGCAGCTGACCGTGCGTAGCCTGGGAATGCTCCGGAAGCCGGAAGACATCGTCGCCGCCTATCGGGCCGCGGATGTGACCGTGGTCCCGTCCCTGAGCGAGAATCTCAGCTGTACCATCCAGGAAAGCCTCTCCTGCGGTACGCCGGTCACGGCTTTCGCCATCGGCGGGAATGGGGATCTGATCGACCACCGGGTCAATGGATATCTGGCCCGTGAGAAGGACTGCGAAGATCTGGCCCGGGGTATCCGCTGGTGTCTGGAGCAGGAGAACCTGTCGGCTCCGGCCCGGAAGAAAGTGTTGGAAAACTATACCCCGGAAGTCGTAGGGAAGAGGTACGCCGAACTCTATCAGTCTTTGAAAAAGTAGCGGATGCTTTTCAACTCCATCGAATACGCCGTTTTTCTCCCGATCGTATTCCTGCTCTATTGGTTCGTATTCAACCGGAACCTGAAGTGGCAGAATCTCTTCATCGTGGCGGTGTCCTACCTCTTTTATGGCTGGTGGGACTGGCGGTTCCTGGGGCTGCTCGTATTCACTTCGCTGTGCACATACGCAAGCGGATTGTTGATTGAGAAGTATCGGGATACGCCCAGGAAGGCGAAGTTGTTCAGTGCGCTGAATATCGTCGTGAACCTGCTGATCCTGGGTGTTTTCAAATACTATAACTTCTTTGCGACATCGTTCGCCGATGTATTCCTGGGCGGAAAGACGGATGGATTGCTGCTGAAGGTCATCTTGCCCGTCGGCATCAGTTTTTACACGTTCAAGGCCTTGAGCTACAGCATCGACGTGTATCGGGGAAAGTTGGAAGCTTCGCGGGATGTAATCTCGTTCCTGGCTTATGTGAGTTTTTTTCCGCAACTGTTGGCCGGCCCGATCGATCGGGCGACGAACTTGCTTCCGCAGTTCGGGAAGCCCCGGGTGTTCGAGTATGAGACGGGCGTAGACGGACTGCGTCAGATCCTGTGGGGACTGTTCAAGAAGGTGGTGGTGGCGGATAACTGCGCGGTGTTTGTCGATCAAGTGTTTTCGAACTATCAGGCGCAGAGCGGCAGCACGCTTCTTTTGGCGGCCGTTTTCTATACTTTCCAGATTTACGGGGACTTCTCCGGGTATTCCGACATGGCCGTCGGCACCGGCAAGCTTTTCGGCTTCAAGACGATGCGGAATTTCAGCGTACCGTATTTCAGCCGGGATATCGCCGAGTTCTGGCGGCGTTGGCACATCTCGCTGACTACCTGGTTCCGGGATTATGTTTATATCCCGCTGGGCGGCAGCCGCTGCTCCAAGGTAAAGATTGTCCGGAATACGTTCGTGATTTTCCTTTTGAGCGGTCTCTGGCATGGCGCCAATTGGACCTTCATCGTCTGGGGCGCTTATCACGCGCTGCTATTCCTTCCGCTGATTTTACTGGGGAAGAACCGGAAATACCGGGATGTGGTCGCCGAAGATCGTTTTCTCCCGAGTATCAAGGAACTGGGGCAGATGCTGCTGACTTTCTTCCTGGTAGTCATCGGCTGGATCATCTTCCGGGTGGACAGCATCGGCCAGGCGTGGGATTATATCGGTCATATCTTCGACAGCAGCCTGTTCACCCGTCCGGATGCGGCCGGCGTGACGGGTTTTACCCTGGCCATCGTGCTGATGACCGTGGCCGAATGGCTCCAGAGAAAGCGTGAACATGCGCTGGACCTTCGCACTCTTCGTCTGCCTGTTTTGCGATTTGCACTGGATGCCGCAGTCGTGTTCCTGGTGATTGTCCTGGGCGGGCATTCCGAGAATTTCATCTACTTCCAGTTCTGATGAAAAAGTTCCTGATTCGGCTCTTCGTCTCCGCGGTCGTGCTGTTTGTGCTGGCCAGGGTCCTGGACTTCGTTGTCTGCAAAGGACTGTTGAAGATGGAGGACTATCGTTTCCAGGATTATGCGGCGATGCTGGACGGCGGTATGGACCATGACTTGCTGATCATGGGGAACTCGCGGGGAAAGGCGCATTACGACCCGCGGATCCTGGATTCCCTGCTCCATACGGACTCGTTCTGCATCGGCATCGGCGGCTACCCCTTCAATGTGCAGCTGTTGAAATATAATCTCTATCGGGAGCATAACCGGAAGCCGAAGGTGATTATCCAGGATATCGATCACGGGACGGTATTCAATTTCTTTTCCGACGTCCGTCATCAGCATCAGTCCGAGCAGTTCTTCCCGCTGGTTTATGACCGGGAGATGAGGAAGGAACTGAAACGGGTCGGCTATCGTTTCCCGGACTTGAACCTTCCTATGTACCGTCTTTTCGGTTATCAGCAGGTTATCAAGAACGGACTCCTGGAGGCTTTGCATGTCAAGCACTATGTATCGTTCCCGGCCTATAAAGGGCATCGGCCCGAGGACGGGGAATGGGACGGGACCGAATTGAGAAAGATGGAGCCTCAGAAACTCGTCATGGATGCGTCTCGGAAGGCGTTGTTCGAATCTTATCTGGCGCGGTGCCGGGAGGATTCGATCCAAGTCGTCCTGGTCTATTCCCCGATGTATGCCGGGGCGAGGGAGAAAATCCAGGGGCTGGAAGAAATCAGGGACTGCTTCTCCGAGATGGCCCGGCAGTATGGCTGCATCTATCTGGATTATCTGGATGATCCGGTCTGCCACGATTCGACCCATTTCTGTGTCTCGGTCCATCTTAATCCGGCGGCGACGGCCGCTTTTACACGTCGCTTGGCACACGACGTGGATCCTTTATTGTATTGAGTTATATGAAAGTCGCTTTTTTTATCGGCAGTTTGAGCAGGGGAGGAATGGAAACGCTTGTGCTCGATACATTCCGCAAGCGGGGCATCGCTCCGTTCGACTGTATCCTGATTTATCGGAACGACGGAGATCTTTCTGATGATTATCGGGCGACAGGGGTTCCCATGTTCCGCATCAAACCTACCGGAAATCCTTTGGGCTACCTGTCCAGTCTTTGCCGGCTGCTGAAGCAAGAGAATGTGGATGTCTTTCATACACAGACCGTGATGAACGGATTGATCGGCGTTTTTTGCAAGTGCTTCACTCACGTCAGACTCGTCGCCTCGTTCCATGGTTTCTTATCGAAGCTGAAATACAAGATATACACTCATCTCGTCATGTGGAGTGCGGATGCTTCGGTATTCGTGAGCAGCTATGAACGGGAATGGTATGTGAACCATATCCTGTTTGCGTCGAAGAGACGCTGCCATGTGGTGTATAATGGAATTGACTTTTCGAAGTTCGACAATGAGACCCGGGTTCCGGATTTCTTGCGGGATAAGGATTCGTCCGACTCCGGCATCCTTCAAATGGCGATGGTCGGGAATTTTGTGAGTGGGCGGTCCCAGATTTTTCTCTGCCAGGCGCTCAAAACACTGAGAGACAGAGGAAAACATGATTTCCGTTTTTATTTCATCGGAAAGCGGTCTGCAAAAGAGCCGGAGCGATATGACGCATGTGTCGGGTTCTGCGGGGAGAATCAGTTGCTGGATTCCCATATTTTCTTCCTGGGAGGCCGAGGCGACATCCCCGCGATCCTGCCTCATCTGGATGCATTCGTCTACTCAACCGAATGTGACAGTTTTGGGATCGCGGTGGTGGAGGCCATGGCGGCAGGGATTCCTGTGATTGTGAATGATTGGGAGGTCATGAAAGAAATCAGTGACAACGGTGCTTTCGCCTCTCTTTACAAGACTCTTGACGCTGAGGATTGTGCGGACCGGATTGAGGAGTTGGCGGACAACCTCGCCGAAAGGAAGGCGGCCGCCAGGAACATGGCCGGAACCGTCAGGGACCGCTTCAGTATTGAGAATCACATTCTGAACCTGCATGCGGTGTATGAGTCAGCGATGCTGAGATAATGCAATTCCAAGTTATGATCAAGCAGTATTTGAAGATACAGGCCGGCGATTGGATGGCCGATGCGAAGATGGCCCGGAGAAAGAAGAAGGAGATCCGTGCTTTCCGTGACAAGCGCAGGGTGGCCATCGCCGCCCAATTCCCTCTATCGCCGCAGCAGAAAGAGCAAGTGGATGAGTTGTTCCTGAACAACTATGGGAAGAAGGTCGATTACGTTTGGCATCAAAATTATGCCGCCCATACGGGGCATTTTGATCACCGGTTCATTCCTGGGGTGCTTTACATACCGGAATTCGAGGCTTTTGAGAACCAGGACAGGAGTTTTGTCGATGCGCTGAGCGATAAGAATTTTCTCGGACTGGTGGCGAAGGCAGTCGGGGTGAAGATGCCAGCGACCATCGTGTCCTGCGCAAATGGTGTTTTGCGGGACTGCGACAACCGTCTCATCTCTCCATCCACAGCCGAGGCTTTGGTTCATCGCTCAGGGCCGTGTTTTATGAAACCTACCTTGAACAGCAGTTCCGGCAACGGATGCCGGATTATCAGCGAGGATGATGCCGTCAGTTTTACCCGGAACACCCTGCAGTCAAAAGGGACCGATCCATTTGACGTCAAGCAGGATTTCGTGGTCCAGGAACTGATTGTCTGTCACGACAGTATCAGGGAACTGTATCCCGGAAGCGTGAATACGTTCCGGGTCATTACCTATCTGTGGAGGGGAGAAATCGAGGTGATGCCTGTTATCATCCGTATCGGACGTGGAGGAAAGTATCTGGACAATGCCCACCAGGGGGGTATGTTCTGTGCCGTTCACGAGGATGGTTCTATGGGAGAACTGGCGGTTACGGAGTTCAGCGAACGATTCAGCGAGCATCCGGATACGCATACGGTGTTCGCATCGCATCGGATCGATTGTATCGACAAGGTGATCTGGGCCGCGAAGCGGATGCATGCGGCGGTTCCCCAACTGGGTGTCGTGAATTGGGATTTCACCATCGACCGGATGGGGGAACCCGTCTTGATCGAGGCCAACTGCGACAATGGAAGCGTTTGGCTGCCGCAGATGGCCCACGGTGTGGGAGCTTTCGGCGAACGGACTGCCGAAGTGTTGCAATGGCTACGGTTCATGAAGACACTGAGACCGCACGAGCGCGTCCGTTTTGTGGGAGGCTATATGGAATAATTGCTATCTTTGTAAGATATTTCAAACCCGCCCATGGTACTGACCATCATCACCATCAACCGCAACAATGCGGCCGGTCTGGAAAAGACGATGCAAAGCGTCCTTTCCCAGACCCGTAAGGACTATGAGTACATCGTCGTGGACGGTGCGAGTACGGACGGGAGCGTGGAGGTCATCGAGCGGCTTGCCGAGCGTTTCGGCGACCGCCTGAAATGGGTCTCCGAACCCGACAAGGGCATCTACAATGCCATGAACAAGGGCATCGGGATGGCGACGGGGGAGTATGTCCAGATCCTGAACAGCGGGGACAGCCTCGCTGCGGAGGATGTGGTGGAGAAGATGTATGCCGCTGTGGAAAAGGAGGGGCGTCCGTCCATCCTGTACGGCAACATGCTCAAGGATTTCCCGGGCGGCCGTATCCATCGGGACAAAGGGTTTGCCGGAGAGGATATCACGCTGCTGAGCCTGTATATCGGCACCCTGAATCATTCTCCGGCCTATCTCCGGAGGTCCCTGTTCGACAGGTACGGCCTTTATGACGAGTCCCTGAAGATCGACTCCGACTGGAAATGGTACCTGCAGGCGATTGTATTCGGGGAGGAGAAGCCGGTTTACACCGACATAGACGTGACTCTCTTCGATATGGCTGGCATCAGCGAGACCAACAAGGAACTCGCTAAGGCGGAGCGGGAGCAGGTCCTGCGGGAACTGGTCCCTCCCTGCGTCCTGGCGGATTATGACGCCTGGGTTCCGTCCATCCGCATGATGAAACGGATCAAGCGGCATCCCTGGGCGTACAAGATCGTGTGGTTCCTGGAACGGTGTCTGTTCAAGGCGGAAAAACGGAGGGATAAAAAGGTCAACGGATGAAAGTATCGATTATCGTTCCGGTCTACAATGTCGAGGCGTATTTGAAAAAATGCGTCCACAGCTTGCTTGCGCAGGACCTCCAGCAAGATGAGTACGAGATCATCCTGGTCGATGACGGGTCGACGGATTCCTGCGGCGCGATGTGCGACGCTTTCGCGGCGGCATACGGGAACATCCATGTCATCCATCAGCAGAACAAGGGTCTCAGCGGGGCCCGGAACACCGGCCTTGCCGCCGCGGCAGGGGAGTATATCCAGTTCGTCGATTCCGACGACTTCCTGAGTCCGGATGTTTTGGGAGCCCTGGTCGGGCAGATGGAGGATCAGAACCTGGACATCCTCCGGTTCAATTACCAGAATGTGAACATGGACGGTGAGGTCTTCGAGCCGAACAAGTATTCCAAGCCCTTCGTGGACTATTCTTCAGGAGTATGTGACGGAATCACTTTCCTCAACGAGCGTCTGGGATTCGCCTGCTATGCCTGCCAGTTTCTCGTTAAGGCTTCTCTTCTCCAACAGGAAGGGAATGGTTTCAAAGAAGGGATTTATTTCGAGGATGTTGAATGGACACCGAGGATCCTTCTCCTGGCCGGACGCGTCGCTTCTACAGAAACCGTAGTTTACAACTATCTGTTCCGTTCCGACTCAATCGCGAGGAATGTTGACCTGGATAAGAAAAGGAAGGCCATCCGGGATAAGCTTGCCATTCTAGCTGGCTTTGACAACCTGCGGCGGGAGATTTGGGATGACAGATGGTTCAAGGGGATGGATTCACAGACCACATTATCCATCCTGGATTCCATCGGCCGCTATTTTTATCCTGAACGCAAGAGGTATATCAGGGCCTTGAAGGAGACGGTCGCTTTTCCACTCTCGACCTATCATGCCACCCCGTCCGCCAAGCGAAAGATCCGGCTGGCCAATGTGTCCCCCTACCTGGTTTGCATGCTTTACCACCGAAAAGCACATGTGTGAACTCCATAATCTGTTTTCATCCTGTCACTGATGAGGAATCCCTTGAAGAATGCGCTTTTTGCGCTCAAGCATAACCGGAAGCACTTGGTGTACGCCATGATCCATCGTTTTTCCTGGTTGTTCCGGGATGACGAGCGGTATCTGAAGCTGTATTACAAATACATCATGGGCAGGCCCCTGGACTTGGAGAATCCTACGACTTTCAATGCCAAGCAGCAGTGGCTGAAGCTTTATAACCGCAAGGACATCTACACGACCATGGCAGACAAGGTGGCGGTCAAAGACTATGTCGCGGGCCTCATCGGCCCCGAATATATCATCCCTACCCTGCAGGTTTGGAAGAACCCCGGAGACATCGATTTCGACGTCCTGCCAGACCGGTTCGTGCTCAAGACCAACAATGACGGTGGCTGCAACGGGGTCGTGATTTGCAAGGATAAAGCGAGCCTGGACAGGAAGAAAGCCCTGAAGGAACTCCGGCATTCCTTCTATTTCAGGAATCCCTATCTGAAGGCGCGTGAATGGCCGTACAAGAACATCAAGAAACGCGTCTTCGCCGAGAAATATATGGAGGATTCCCGCCTGAAAGAACTTCGGGACTACAAGATCTACTGTTTTTCCGGAGTGCCGAAGATTTTCCTCGTTGTGTCCGGGAGAGGATTGCAGACCAAGGCGAATTTCGACTATTATGACGAGCATTTTCAGCATCTCGACCTTCAGCAGGGGAACACCCCGGCGGCGGTCCCTCCGGAGAAGCCGGAGAGTTTCGATGAGATGATGCGGCTTGCCGGAATCCTCTCACAGGATATTCCTTTCGCCCGGGTGGACTTCTATGAAGTGGACGGGCATCCCTATTTCGGCGAGTTTACTTTTTTTGACAGCGGAGGAACCGCCGCGTTCCAACCCGAAGAATGGGATGACATTCTCGGTTCCTGGATCCAGCTTCCACCCAAACAACAAGAGACAGGCAAATGAAACTATTGATTACCGGCGGTGCCGGATTCATCGGCAGCAACCTGTGCGAGCACTTTGTCGGGAAAGGCCACGACGTGACCTGCCTGGACAATCTCTCCACCGGCTTCCTGCATAATATCAAGCCCCTCGAGGCGGCTCCGAACTTCCGCTTCATCCAAGGCGACATCCGTGACCTGGACACCTGCCGCGAGGCGGTGAAGGGGTGCGACGTCGTGCTCCACGAGGCGGCGCTGGGTTCCGTGCCTCGCAGCATCAACGACCCGATCAACACCAACGCGAACAACATCGACGGTTTCCTGAACATGCTGGTCGCGGCGCGGGACGAAGGCGTGAAGCGCTTTGTCTATGCCGCCAGTTCCTCCACGTACGGGGACAGCAAGGAACTGCCCAAGGTGGAGCACCACATCGGCCGGCCTCTGTCGCCGTATGCCATCACCAAGTTCGTCAACGAGCTGTATGCCAACGTGTTCTCCTCCCTGTATGGGCTGGAGACCATCGGCCTGCGCTACTTCAACGTATTTGGCCGCCGGCAGGATCCGAACGGAGCCTATGCGGCCGTGATTCCGCTCTGGGTGAAGGCGCTGATCCATCATGAGTCTCCCTTCATCAACGGGGACGGTTCCTATTCGCGTGACTTCACGTACATCGACAATGTCATCCAGGCCAATGAACTCGCCGCTACGGTGTCCAAGGAGGAGATCGTCAAGCGCTCGACCCTGTACAACATGGACCTCCCGGCCAATGCGCCGCTGGACCTGGTGTTCAATGTCGCATATGGCGGGAATACGACCTTGATCGACCTGTACAACTGCCTGCGGGAAAACCTTGCGAAGTTCGATCCGGAAATCGCCGGCATCGAGCCGACCTTCCGTGCGAACCGTGCCGGTGACATCCCGCACTCGCAGGCCTCCATCCTGAAGGCCCAGCGCGTGCTGGGCTATCAACCCAAGTTCGACGCCCGCGCCGGCTTTGCCGCCGCCTGTGAATGGTATTGGAACAACATCCGATGAAAGTCCTTTTCGTAGCCAGCGGGAACAAGTCGCACGGTCAGTTCAATGCGTTTGTGCAGTCCCAGTTCGACTCCTTGCAGAAGGAAGGACTGGACATGCTTGCATATCCCGTCGTCGGCCGCGGTTGGCGAGGCTACCTGGGTAATTTCCGAAAGCTTCGGAGGCTGATCCTGAAGGAGAAGCCCGACGTGGTTCACGCGCATTACTCCTCCTGCGGCTATCTGGCGGCTTTGGCCGCCATGGGCCAGAAGACGAAGAAGGTCGTGTCCATCCTGGGCAGTTTCCCGACGGAAAGCCGCAAACTCAAGTTCGTCCGTTTTTGCGTGGACCATGTCTGGCATGCCACCATCGTCAAGTCGGAACGGACGAGAGCCCAGTTGGATCGGGATCTGCCCGTCATTCCCAATGGGGTGGATCTTTCGCTTTTCCCGCTGGTGGATCGGGAAAAGGCGCGGGATGCCGTCGGATTTGACAAAGATGGGAAGTATGTCATCTTCGTCTCCAATCCGTCTCGCCCCGAAAAGCAGTTCAGCCTGGCCGAGGAGGCGGTGCGGATGCTTCACGACGATTCCGTTCACTTGGTCCCTGTTTTTGACAAGCCCCATCGGGAGATCGTTGATTACATGTGCGCGGCCGATGTGCTGATCATGACTTCCGCGAACGAAGGTTCCCCGAATGTCATCAAGGAAGCCATGGCCTGCAATTGTCCCATCGTGGTGACCGATGTCGGTGATGTACGCTGGGTGACCGAAGGCGTGGACGGGACCTATGTCTCGAACACGTTTAAGCCGGAAGAACTGGCCGTCCTGTTGAAAAAAGCCCTGGAGTTCGGCGCCAGAACCCAGGGGAGAAAACGGATTGTCGACCTGGGGTTGACTTCCGACCTGGTGGCGCAGAAGCTCATTCGAATTTATACTGCCTGAGGATATGGTCCCTTATTTCCCGAGAAGAATAGCGTCGAACGCCATCATCACGTATTTGATATCGCTGGCCATCGTATCGGTTGTTTTTTTCCAGTATATCATGTTGTGGGGCTATATCGTCCTGGGCATTACGTGGGTCACAGCTTTTTTTATCTTGACGGAGAAATGGAGCAGGGAATGGAGAACGATTTCCGAGAAGAATTATCTCCGAAATCTAATCCGTGTGGCTGTGATCCTACGCTTGGCATGGGTCGTCATCTCTTATTTCTACTACATTTCATGGACGGGCATTCCTTTCGAGTACGATGCGCGTGATTCCCTTGGATATCATGAGGAGGCGATGTGGTTTGCCGGATCGGATTGGGCGACCATCTGGGATGCTTATTTCGGAAGCGGTTTCCATGGTGTTGCGGATGTAGGATATCCTTTCTATCTGGGTATGATCTACCGGATATTCGGGCCGGTAGTTATTATTCCTCGCATTATCAAGGTCTTCATCAGCACATGGACCTGTGTCCTGATATACAGGGTCACCTCGCGGATGGTCGGTGAGGATATGGGACGTCTGGCGGGTATCATCTGCGCTCTGATGCCCAATTTCGTCATCTATTGCGGCTATCATCTGAAAGAAACCGAAATGCTTTTCCTGGAAGTGCTTTTCCTGGAGCGGGCGGACCACTTGCTTCGCACCTCGAAAATGACTTTTTGGGATGTCCTCTGGCCTTCTCTTTTAGCGCTGAGCATGTTCTTCTTCAGAACGGTTTTGGGAGCTACGGCTGGTTTTGCGCTGGCAACAGGTGTTCTTCTGGCAAATTACCCTTCCATGAAACGGGGATTGAGACGGGCCAGTCTGGTCGGATGGGGAGTCCTGTGTGTCGCTCTCGTAGGTGGAGGTGCGCTCATGACAGAGATCGAATCCTACTGGGAAGACAGGGAGGATAACGTTGTCAAACAGCGGTATCAGCAAACGGCTCGAGGTAACCAATGGGCCCAGTATGCGACGGGAGCGGTGATGGCGCCGATGGCATTTGTCCTTCCATTTTCCACGATGGTCAATGTTGACGAGCAGTATGCCCAGCAAACGAAGCACTCCGGTAACTATGTCCGTAACTTCATGGGCTTTTTTGCGATACTGGCGGTTTATGAAGCTGTCAGGCGGAAGAAATGGAGGGATCTTGCGTTGCCGGTGGCTTTCGTTGCTTCGTATCTGGGTATTGTTGCCGTGAGCGGTTTCAGCAATTCGGAGCGGTTCCTGTTACCGGGTCTTCCCCTTTTGATTCTTCTATGGACCTATGGCATCACAACGTTGCGGAAACAGACCTACAGGTTGTTTATGCCATGGTGTATAGTCGTTGTCTTAATGGAAGTCGGTTGGGCTTTCTTCAAACTGGGAAGCCGCGGCCTGTTTTAAAGGAAGTTTATGGGACGACTGAAAGAGTTTTTCCTGGTTAACGGGGTCTATCGGATATCGGACCTGCTGTTCCACACGCATGTGGCGGGATGGTATTCGGCCATTGGCAACATGTTGAAATGGACTCCGGACCAGATTTTACAGTGGCAGACCGCCAGGATGAAAGCGCTGGTTGCGGATGCATACCAGTATTCTCCCTATTACCGCCGGCTGTTCGATTCCCTGCCCCTGAAGCCTGAGGATATCCGGTCCTTTGAGGACCTGGAGAAAATACCTCCGCTCACGAAGGAAATCATCCGGGAGCATTATGACGAGATCCTCCTCCAGGGGAAGCCCGGCCTGCATTATCGGCATACTTCCACCGGCGGATCCACAGGAAATCCTGTCCGGTATGTGAAGGACAATGATTCCTGGGGATTCGACAATGCCTTCAATTTCCGGATGTGGAAGCAGACCGGGTATCGACTCGGGGACCGGTTCCTGGCTTTGGGCAGTTCGTCGCTTTTCCCGACGAACAAGAAGTCCGTCCTGCACAACTTGTATTACGGAATCCGGGGAAAGATGCCGTTCAATGCCATGAATCTGTCGGCGGAGCGGCTGGAGGAATGCGTCCGTCTCATCCAGCGGAAGAAGATCCATTATGTCTATGGCTATGCCTCCTCCATTTTCCTGCTCGCCCGCTACGTGGAGGAGCATCATCTGGAGTCCAGCCTCCGCATCAAAGCCTGTTTCCCGACCTCGGAGATCCTGACCGACGTGTACCGGAATACGATAGAGCGGGTATTCGGCTGCATCGTCTGCGATATGTACGGCGCCCATGACGGCGGCATCGTCGCCCATGCCATCCAAGGCGGTTACAAGGTCGGCTACAATTGCATCGTCCAAATCGAAGGGGGTGGAGACAAAGGGACGGCCTTGCTGACGGATGTGACCAGTACGGCGTTCCCTTTCATCCGGTACCGGCTTGGGGATGACCTGGAGATAGGAAAGGGTTATTCCGACTTCTTCAATGGCCAGGTCTTGGACAAAGTCGTCGGCAGGACGTCGGACCTGATAGAGTTGGAGAACGGCCGGGTGCTGACCGGCCCCGGATTTACGATCCTGTTCAGCAAACTGCATGCGGAGGGGTATCGGATCTACAAGAGCGGTTACCAGGAGATTACGGTGGAAATCGTCAAGGGCGAAGGTTTTACGGACGACGAAGAGAAACTCGTGATCGATACCATGCATAAGCACGCAGGCGAAGATTGCACCATCCAGGTCCGGTATGCCGATCAGCTGGTGAACCGGGCGAACGGGAAGAACCTGTTCTTCCTGAACGAGAAGGTCAGCATTTCATCCTAGGACATAGGACATGTTCGTATTCAGAAATCATACGGTGGAACGGTTTTTCCCGAAAGGCTATACCTTTTCGGGATATGATGACATATCTTTCATCCCGCAGGATGCGGAAGGTTATGTCTGGTTCTATCAAGTCCCCGTCAAGAACGACAGGAAACTGCTGGCGGAGGAAGTAGAGAGCTATTCCGGGAAGGTGGAGTACCTCCTGGGGCGGATTGACCCGTCGAAAGCGTTTGTCGCCCTGACGCTGGTTCCTGTCTTTGAACCGGTGGTATCGGAGAGTGATTTCCAAATTGCCGCAGCCATCGCCGGGTTCAATCTGGCGCTCTATCGCCTTGCTCAAGAGCATGCGAACCTGAAAGTCATCGATCTCCGCGACTTTACATCCCGGTATTCGGCCGCGGAGCTGATGGATTGGAAATTCTATTTCATCTCTCAGATGGGACTGAATCCCCGGCTTTCCGGCGATTTCATCCATTGGTGGGGGAAGAAGATGGACAGCGTGGCGCTCAAGCGGAAAAAGTGCATCGTCCTGGATCTGGACAATACGCTTTGGGGCGGAGTCCTGGGGGAAGACGGCCTGGACGGAATCAAGATCGGCGGTGATTATCCGGGGAAAGCATTCGCTTTCTTCCAGGAAGCCTTGCTGGAACTGGAAAAGTCCGGTGTCATCCTGACGGTCTGTTCGAAGAATAATGAGGCCGATGTCCTGGAAGCCTGGGAGAGAGTCCCTTCCATGATTCTCCGGAAAGAGCATTTTGCGGCCTGCCGGATCAACTGGCAGGACAAGGCGGCCAACATCCGGGAGATGGCCCAAGAATTGAATATCGGCCTGGACAGCATGGTCTTCCTGGACGACAATCCTTCCGAACGGGAGCTGGTCAGCCAGTTCTTGCCGGAGGTCGCCGTTCCCGCTTTCCCGGAACATCCGTATGAATTGCCGCTTTTCTTCCAGTCGTTGGTGGACAACTATTTCCAGGTCTATTCGGTGACGGAGGAGGACCGGAAAAAGACGACGCAGTATCAGGCGAATGCGGCCCGTGCCGAAGCGCAGAAGCAGTTTACGGATTATGCCTCTTTCCTGCGGAGCCTGCAGATCCATGTGACAGTTTCGGAAGCCGATGAGGTCACGATTCCGCGCATCGCACAGATGACCCAGAAGACCAACCAGTTCAATCTGACGACCAGGAGGTATCAGGATTCGGATATCCGGCAGTTCCTGCAGGATGGCTGGAGAATCTGGAGTGTCAGTGTCTCCGACCGGTTTGGAGACAGCGGCATCACCGGATGCGCCTTGGTCCATGGGACCGATATCGACTCCTTCCTGTTGAGTTGCCGCGTCCTCGGCAAAGGCATCGAATCCCTTTTCCTGAAAACGGTCCTGTCCGTGCTGAAAAAGGATGGATGCCAGACGGTGACTGCCCACTATGTCCCGACCCAGAAGAATGCCCAGGTCGCCGAGTTCTATGAGAAATGCGGATTCTCCTGCGTGGGTGAATCTGCATCAGGAAAGGACTATGTGCTTCAACTGGCGATGGCCGACTTGGCCGTGGAGGATTTTTACCAGATTACGATCAAATGAACAACCTTATGGAACAGAAGATTTTAGATATCCTTCGGAAGTTGTTCGAATCCGATTCCATCGATACGTCCTGCTCGCAGACAACCTGCTCAAAGTGGGACTCCATGAACCACCTGAATCTCATCCTGGATTTGGAAGATGCCTTCGGGGTCTCTTTCGAGCCGGAGGAAATCTGGGAAATCAAGAGTTATGACGATATCGTCCGCCTGTTGACGAAAAAGGGGATTCCGTCGGCATGAGGGTACTGGTCTATCTGGGGCATCCGGCCCACTTCCATAATTACAAGAACACCATCGCCCGGCTGAAGGCAGACGGGCATGAGGTGGCTGTCTTGATCAAGAAGAAAGATATCCTGGAGGAGCTGCTGAAAAACGCCGGGATTCCTTATCACAACATCCTGGAGGAGGGGAGGAAAGACAGCCAGTTAGGGATCGCCATCGGACTGTTGAAAAGGACGTGGCGGCTGGACCGGTTCTGCCGGGAATTCAGACCCGACATCCTGACCGGTTCCAGTGTCGAGAACTCGCTGATCGGCCCTTTGCGCCATATCCCCGTCATCAACATCGGGGAAGACGATGCGGACGTCGTGCCCAAGTATGCAAGAACCGCCTACCCGGGCGCTTCGGTCATCCTGTGCCCGGACACCTGCGACTGCGGGAAATGGAACGCGAAGGCGGTCAAGTATCCCGGATATCAGGAACTGGGCTATCTTCATCCGGAGAATTTTACGCCGAGCAAGGAGGTTGTCCAGCGTTATTTCGATCCGGACAAGCCTTATTTCCTGATGCGCTTTTCCGGACTCAATGCGCACCATGATGCCGGTATCCGGGGAATCAACAACGAGATCGCCCGGCATCTCATCGAGATCCTGAAACCCCATGGGCGCGTTCTGATCACTTCGGAGCGGCCCTTGGATGCGGGCCTGGAGCCCTATCGGATTGCGATCAATCCCTTGGACATCCATCATGTCATGGCCTATGCCGACCTGTATCTCGGAGACAGCCAGACCATGGCGGCGGAGGCGGGCGTCCTGGGGGTTCCCTATGTGCGTTTCAACGATTTCGTCGGGAAGATCGGTTATCTGAAAGAACTGGAGGAAAAATACCAGTTGGGCTTCGGCATCACGCCGGACCGCGAAGCGGACCTGTATGCTACGGTCCAATCCTTGTTGGAAATGCCGGACCGGAAGGCGGTGTTCCAGTCCCGGCGCCAGAGGATGCTGGGAGAAAAGATCAACTTCGCGACCTTCCTGACAGATTTTATAGAGCATTACAAGGCATGAAAGATTACCTGCCGCTGGAACGGCAAAGAATCCCCAATTACGAGGCGTCGGGCTTTCTGGGGACCATCAAGCGCTCGGCCCGGGAACACGGCTATCATTCGGCGCTCTGGTATGGGCTGGTCCGCTTGAAGGACCATCTGTTCGGAAGTTGGGCCATGCGTTTCCCCTGGGGAGGCGCCCGGAAATGGCTGCAGCGTCAGCGGGGCGTGAAAATCGGCAAGAAGGTCCATTGGGGGACCAACAATGTCGTGGATAATGCCTTTCCGTATTTTGTCATCGTCGAAGACGGAGCTTCCATCTCCGGGAATGACTATTTCCTCGCGCACAGCAAGCCGATGGCTTACCATGCGTCGTGCATGCAGTCCTATGTCGCGCCGATCATCGTGCGTAAGCACGCCTGGCTGGCCGTCAATGTGACGGTGCTGCCCGGTGTCGAGATCGGCGAAGGAGCCATCGTCTCTGCTGGGAGTGTCGTCAATAAGGACGTCCCTCCGTTCACGATCGTCAGCGGCAATCCGGCCCAGGTTGTGACAGACATTTCCCGGTTGGTGCGCAGGAATTATACCCCGGAGGAATTCGAGCGCTTGCTGGCGGTAAGAAAAGAAAAGTATCAGATCTGATGGATTTCACCCTGTCGAAATATGGCGCCCTGCTGGATGCTTTGAAGGCTTATGGGTTCAACACCCTGGTCCTTCGCCACGACGTGGACCTGTTGCCTGGGAATTCCCTCCGGACGGCGCGCCTAGAGGCGGAAAAGGGCATGCTCGGCATCTACTATTTCAGGGCGGTCCCTGAAAGTTGGGACGAGGGAATCATCAAGGAAATCGCGGCCCTGGGCCACGAGATCGGCTACCATTACGAGTCCCTGACCACCTGCGACGGGGATGTGGACGCCGCCTATGCCGATTTCTGCAAGAATCTGGAGGCGCTGCGGAAGCTCGTGCCGGTGAAGAGCATCTGCATGCACGGCAGCCCGCGGTCGCCTTATGACAGCAAGGATATCTGGAAGAAGTACGATTACCAGACCCTGGGCATCGAGAACGAACCCTATCTGGACACGGATTTCTCGAAAGTCTTCTACCTCACCGACACCGGCCGCCGCTGGGACGGTTATAAGGTGAGCGTACGGGACAAGATTCCCCAGTACCAGGACGAATGGAATGCCCGGGGACTGACCTTCCACACCACGGACGACGTCATCGACGGTCTCCGGAAGGGCATCATCCCCAAGGACCTGATGGTCACGGTCCATCCCCAGCGCTGGAATCCTTTCGGCCTGAAGTGGGTGAAGGAACTGGTGCTGCAGCATATGAAGAATATTGTCAAGCGATTAATCATCAAGAAGAAATGATCAACGTTATCGGCCTGGGCTATATCGGCCTTCCTACGGCGCTGATGCTGGCTTCCCACGGACAGGAAGTCGTCGGGACGGATTACAATCCGGAACTGGTCGCCACGCTGAATGCGGGCAAGACGACCTTCAAGGAGGAGGGGCTGGACGACCTGTTCGCCGCCGCCGTGAAGGGCGGGATCCGGTTTACGACGGAATACCAGCAGACGGACATGTACATCGTTTCCGTCCCTACTCCGTATGACAAGTTTTCCAAGAAGGTGGATCCCTGCTATGTGGTCGCTGCGGTGAAGCAGGTGTTGTCCGTGTGCCCGGACGGGGCTACGGTTGTGGTCGAGTCCACGATCTCTCCCGGCACCATCGACAAGTCCGTGCGGCCCGTGATCGCCGAGAGCGGCAAGCAGATCAATCTGGTCCATGCCCCCGAGCGCATCATCCCGGGCAACATGGTCTACGAGCTCCTGCACAACAACCGCACGATCGGCGCCGACGACAAGTCGGTGGGGGAGAAGGTCAAGGCCTGCTACGCCAGTTTCTGCCAGGGCGAAATCGTCGTCACGGACATCCGGACGGCCGAAATGACCAAGGTCGTGGAAAACACTTTCCGGGCCGTGAACATCGCCTTTGCCAATGAGCTCGCCCGCATCTGCCGGCACGACAACATGGACGTGTACGAGATCATCCGCATCTGCAACATGCACCCGCGGGTGAATATCCTTCAGCCCGGCCCCGGCGTGGGCGGTCACTGCATTAGCGTGGACCCGTGGTTCCTGGTGGGGGACTATCCCAGCCTTGCCAAGGTCATCGACGAGTCCATGAAGACGAACGACGGTCAGCCCGCCTTCGTGCTGAACCGGATCCACGAGATCATGAAGGAGAACGGCATCACGGACACCCGCCGCGTGGGCCTGTACGGCCTCACCTACAAGGAGAATGTCGATGACGTCCGTGAAAGCCCGACGCTGCAGCTGCTTGAGTGCCAGGAGCGTCATCTCGCCGAGCCGCTGAAGGTCTATGACCCGCTGATTGAAAAGGACCTCGTGAAGAACCAGTATCACGATTTCGACGCTTTCCTCGCTGACGTGGACATGGTCGTCATCATGGTCAAGCACGACCAGGTCAAGGGCAGCTGGGACAAATTGAAAGGCAAGGTCATCCTGGATTGTCATAACATCTGCCTGCTGGAAGGCGTCTATCACATCTGATGAAGAGAATCATGCTCGTGTTCGGAACCCGCCCGGAGGCCATCAAGATGTGCCCTCTGGTGAAGGAGTTCCAGAAATATCCGGAGGAGTTCGAGACGCTTGTCTGCGTGACGGGCCAGCATCGAGAGATGCTGGACCAGGTGCTGCAGATCTTCGGCGTGAAGCCGGATTTCGACCTGAACATCATGAAACAGGGGCAGGACCTGTACGACGTGACGTCGCGGGTTCTTGTAGGGATGCGGGATGTGCTGGATGAGGCCAGGCCCGACGTGGTCCTGGTTCATGGCGACACGACCACCTCGATGGCGGCGGCGATGGCGGCTTTCTACCGCCAGATTCCCGTCGGCCATGTGGAGGCGGGCCTGCGGACGCACAACATCTACAGCCCCTGGCCGGAGGAGATGAACCGGCAGATCACCGGACGGATTGCAACCTATGACTTTGCGCCGACGCCATTGAGCCGCCAGAATCTCCTGGATGAAGGCGTTGATCCTGAGAAGATTACAGTGACAGGGAATACTGTAATCGATGCGCTCCACTGGGTCGTGGAGAATGTGATGGAAAAGGGCTATGTGCCGAAGGATTCGGCGGTCGCGGCGCTCCCTCGGGGAGACCGTCGGTTGGTATTGATTACCGGCCATCGGCGGGAAAACTTCGGAGAAGGTTTCATCAGCATGTGCACCGCCATCCGGGATTTGGCACTCAAGTATCCGGATGTGGATTTCGTGTATCCGATGCACTTGAACCCGAATGTACGGAAACCCATCCGCGAGGTGTTCGGGGAGATGGCCGATCAGGTCGGCCATGACGGGCGCGTCATTCCCGGCTTGACCGGGAATCTCTTCTTCATCGAGCCGCTGGATTACCTGGATTTCGTGTATCTGATGTCCCGGAGCTATTTGGTTCTTACCGATTCCGGCGGCATTCAGGAGGAGGCGCCAGGACTCGGGAAACCGGTTCTTGTGATGAGGGATACGACCGAACGGCCGGAAGCGCTGGAGGCCGGGACCGTGCGTCTGGTAGGTACCGATCACGGCCGGATCATGGCGGAGGTGTCTGCCCTCATGGACGATCCTGGGCATTATCAGGCGATGAGCCAGGCTGTGAACCCCTACGGGGACGGCAAAGCTTGCCCCCGGATTGTGGTGAAATTCAAATAAAATGCTTAATTTTGCAGGTTGAATATTTGATTAAAACATTACGCCATATGGAAATGAAGAAATTGTTCCGGACGGGAATCGTCCTCGCGCTGGTCGCCCTGTCGGCCGTTTCCTGCGTTACGAACCGGAAGATCGCTTATCTCCAGGACATGAAGCATGCGACCCAGATCGAGCTGGAAAACAAGTTCGAGGCGGTCATCAGTCCTTATGACGAACTGGATGTTGTCGTTTCCAGTTTTGACATGGATCTGGCACAACCTTTCAACTTGAGGAGCCAGATCAGCAGCACGGGAAATAACACGGCTACCAACCTGGGTTATCTCGTGGATCAATACGGGAACATTGAACTCCCGGTCCTTGGTACCATTCACGCTCAAGGCATGACTCGTCTCCAGCTGCAGGAGCATGTGAAGAAGATGCTTATCAACGGTGGCTATATCAGCGACCCGTACGTGATGGTGCGTTTCCGCAATTTCAAGATCTTCGTGCTGGGCTCCAATGGCGGCAAGGCCATTACCATCCCCGAGGAGCGTTGTACGTTTCTAGAGGCCCTGGCTTTGGCCGGAGACTTGAACGTCTATACGGACCGTACCAAGATTATGGTCATGCGCGAGGTCGACGGTAAGATGGTTTCCCGTTATCTGGATCCTCGGTCTTCCAAGGTCTTCAAGGATCCGTTTTTCATGATGCAGCAGAATGACTTTATCATCACCCGAAATACGGGCTACCGGAACTTCCAGGAGTCGTATTCCATGCTGGGGACTGTTTTCTCTGTCTTCTCTACCTTGACGGGGCTTGCATCGACGTACTTTGCCGTCCGGGCCTATCTGAATTCGACCAACAATAAGTAATCCAAGATCCAGCCATGGCCATCAGACAGGATAACAACGATCTCTCCTTCCTCGAGAAAAAGGATGCGAATTCCCTTTCCGGGAAGGACATTTTCTATACAATCCTCCGGAACCTGCACTGGCTCGTTCTCTGCGCGGCCGTATGCGCCGGGGTTGCCTACTATCGGAGCGACCGGGCGGACCGCATTTATGAGAGCCACGCCAAGATTCGCCTGAATTCCGTTACCAGGAACCGTTTGGAGAGCGGGTCAACGACCCTCGAGAACATCACCGACAGACGTGTCGCCATCACGATGAACGCCATCAACGACGAGATTATCGTGCTTAAGTCGGAAACGCCTATGCTGGAGGTAGCCAAGCGGCTTAATTTGGGCACGTCTTATTTCTACCAGACCAAACTTGTCAAGCGGGTACGGGACCTGTACCGGGAGTCTCCGATCAATGTCCAGATGCTGGACATCAGTGAAACGGATTATGCGACGGCCATCGTCACCGTGAGCAAAGATTCGACATTCGTCATCGAGATCGGTGATTTCGAGCCCGTGCCAGGGCATTTGGGAGATACGGTATCGACCAGCCTCGGGCGGATCAGTGTCATGCCTACCTGGGCCCTCCGCGAGCTTTTCTATGACAACCCGATTACGGTGCGTCACAGCAATATCAACAGTGTGGCCGAATCTTACCGTAACCGGGTGGACGTCAGCCGCAACAGCACCTCTGACGGTATTATCAACCTCTCCCTCCACGACACTTCTCCTCAACGTGCGGCGGACATCCTTAACGAAATGATTTCCGTCTATAACGAGAATACCATCGAGGAAAAGAAGGAAATCATCCGGCAGACATCCGAGTACATCAACTCCCGTATCTCCCAGCTGGACCGCGACTTGGGGGCTCAAGAATCCCAAATTGCCAGCTTTAAGCGCGAGAACCAGATTCTGAACCTGAACGATTACGGGCAGTCCTACTTGAGCCAGAGCATCGAGACTCAGGAGGAAATCAACCGCATAAACGCCCAGATATCCCATGCTCAGTACCTGCAGCAACTGACAGCCTCCAATACGGAGAACAAATTGTTCCCGGTGACGGTTGACATCAAGGACGACCATATCAACAGTACGATCCGCCGGTTCAACGAACTCGTTCTTAAACTGGATAAATACAAGGAGACAGGTACGACCAACAACCCGGTCGTTCAAGATATGAATACCGAGCTGGCTTCGCTCAAGGCGAACCTCAATCAGCTGCTGACATCCTATATTGGAGCGATGCAGCAGCAGATCGGCGGTGTCCAGGCCCTCAGCCAGATGGCGGCCGACAAGGTCCGTCAGGTCCCGGGCGGGCAGTTGTATATCGACAACATCGCCCGTGTCCAGGGTATCAAGGAGCAGCTTTACATCACGCTTCTGAGCCGTCGCGAGGAGATGCTCATCAGCCAGCCTTCCCTGACCGGCAATGCCAAGGTCATCGACAAGGCCCGTGTCAATAACAACCCAATTTCCCCGAACACACGGCGGAGCGTCCTGATGGGCCTGCTGATCGGTCTCCTCATTCCGGTCGCCATCTTCCTCCTGCGCCGAATGCTGGACACCAAGGTCCGGGTCCGCAAGGATGTCGAGGCCTATACCGATATTCCCATTCTGGGCGAAATTCCTGCCAAGGACAAGAAGGATACCCGCGAACTGGTCGTGACCGACCAGGGACGAGATACCATGACGGAAGCCTTCCGTATCCTGCGAAGCAACATCGAGTTTACACGAGTGCCCGGCCAGAAGGCTACTTCCTACCTGTTCCTCTCCCTGATGGAAGGATCCGGTAAGACGTTCCTCACCACCAACCTGGCTGCCAGCCTCGCGCAGGTGGAAAAGAAGGTCATCCTGCTGGACCTCGACCTCCGCAAGGGTACGCTTACGCACAATATCGCCAGCCGGAAGCTTCCGGGCTTCTCCACATACCTTTCCGCGAAGACCGACGATTTCGAAAGCATCATCAGCCATGATGTCGTAGCTCCGGGTGTGGACACCATCCTGTCCGGTTCCCTGCCGCCGAACCCGGCTGAACTCCTGTCCAGCAAGCGGCTGGATACCATCATGGATTACCTGAGGGAACGTTATGACTTCATCCTGATTGACGCCGTTCCGGCAGGTATCGTGGCCGATGCCACCATCCTCAGCCGTTTCGCCGACGTGAGTGTGTTCATCCTCCGCTCCAACCTGGTGGACAAGCGCATGCTGCCTGACCTGCAGGAGCTCAAGGACCAGAAGCGGTTCCCGAACATGATGATCATCATGAATGACATCCAGTTCAAGAAGCATCGCGGCTACGGCGGATATGGCTATGGCTATGGCTATGGTTACGGCTATGGTTACGGCTATGGTTATGGCTACGGCTACGGCTATGGTTATGGCTACGGAAATGGTGACGGGAAGTCTGATGGCAAGAAACACCATCACCACCATCATCACAAGAAGGAAGAATCTTCCTCCGATACCAAAGAAGAGGCATAATCCATGGCGAATTTCGCATTGATCGGGGCGGCGGGTTACATCGCCCCCCGTCATTTAAAGGCCATCAAGGATACGGGGAACAACCTCCTGGCCGCCTATGACAAGTTCGACAGTGTCGGACGGCTGGACAGTTTCTTCCCGGACTGCTCCTTCTTCACCGAGCACGAGTTGTTCGACCGGTTCTGCTCCAAGCAGAAGCAGTCGGCGGAGCCGCTGGACTGGATGAGCATCTGCACGCCCAACTATACGCACGACGCGTTCATCCGCTACGGACTGCGCCTGGGCTGTGACGTGATCTGTGAGAAGCCGGTGGTGCTGAATCCCTATAACATCGACGCCCTCCAGAAGGTGGAAGAGGAGACGGGGCACAAAGCCTACAACATCCTCCAGCTCCGCCTGCATGATGCTATCGTCGCCCTCAAGAAGAAGGTGGACGAGGGCCCGGCGGACAAGGTGTATGACGTGGACCTCACCTACATCACCTCCCGGGGCAAGTGGTACTATACCTCCTGGAAGGGAGATGTCCACAAGAGCGGCGGTATTGCCACCAACATCGGTGTGCATTTCTACGACATGCTCCAGTGGATCTTCGGTCCCGTTCAGGAGAATATCGTCCATGTGATGAGCTTCGACCGGGTGGCGGGTTACTTGGGCCTCAAGAAGGCCCGCGTCCGCTACTTCTTGAGCATCAATGCCGACTGCCTGCCGGAGAACGCCGTCCAGGGGGAGAAGCGCACGTATCGGACCCTGTCCATCGACGGCAGCGAATTTGAGTTCTCCCAGGGATTTACCGAGCTCCATACCGAGAGTTACCGGCAAATCCTGGCGGGGAACGGCTTCCGCATCGGTGAAGCGCGTCCCTGCATCGAGATTGTCAGCCAGATCCGAAACGCGACGCCGGTGGGCCTGGTAGGGGATTATCATCCGCTGGCCAAACTACCGTTGTCCCACCATCCTTTCGGCTGGGATGACCGGCGCTAACGCTTCATGCATCCTTTCAGAAACCTGCTTCTGATCTCCCTGGGCAGGGAATCTTCCTTCCGGAAGGACCCGACGCCCAAGGATTGGGCCGTCATGTTCCGGATGGCCCGCCAGCAGGCGCTAATCGGCGTCTGCTACGATGGCATCAGCCGTATCCCTGAGCATCAGCGCCCTCCGCAGGATATCCTGGATTCCTGGCATCGCCTGACAGAAAAGATCGCCGAGATTCACAGCCTGCATCTGAAACGGACGGAGGAGATGGTTCCCATCCTGGAAAAACTCGGGTTTTGCGGGTGCATCCTCAAGGGTACTGCCCTGTCCCGGCTCTATCCCATCCCGGAGCGGCGGATGTGCGGGGACATCGATGTATGGGTGGCGGGCACGCACCGTTCCATCTTGAAGGCCCTGCGGACATCCTATCACCCTTTCGACATTGTCTACCAGGAGTGCAAGGCCGATTTCTTCCCGGACGTGGAAGTCGAGATCCATTTTCACCCGGGCAAGATGTACAATCCCTTCCTGAACGCCCGCCTGCAGCGGTATCTGGAAAAGGAAACCCCCATCCGCGACGGGGAGACCCTGACGATGCCAGAACCCCGTTTTGATGCCGTCTATTGCATGGCGCACATGTTCCATCATTATCTGGAAGGGGGTATCGGCCTGAGGCAGATGATGGACTATTATTACACCCTCCGGGTGCTGGATCCGGCCGACCGGAAACCGGTCATGGAAGCCCTCCGCCACCTGGGCATGGGCCGTTTCACGGCTGCGATGATGGAATCGCTCTGGTTCAATTTCGGCCTGGAGGAAGAGTATTTCCTTTGTCCGCGGGATCCCAAACTGGGACGGAAACTCATGGAAGAGACCATCAGCGGCGGCAATTTCGGCGTGGGGGATCGGCGCAACTACCAGAAAGCCGACGAGAGCCGGCTGCACCGGTATTTCCGGAAATCCTCCCGCGTCCTCTCCCATTTAAGCCAATATCCGCGCGAGGTGATCTGGGCGCCCTACGCCCGCCTCGAGCATTATTTCTGGCGGCTCTTCCTGGGGTATCTCTAGTCTTCCGGGAGCGGGATGACGTCCTCCCGCGCAATATTCACCCGGGCGCAGATCAGCGTCTTGACACGGACGAGGAGCTGGACGCCGCTCGGATGTTCCATCACTTCCCCTTCGACATCTTTCAGGGGCCCGCGGATTACTTTGACGCGGGTCCCTTTCTGTATCGGGACGTCGGTACTGGTAACGGCATAGGGACACTCGGTCGTTACCCGGATAAATGCTTCCATCTGGGATTCCGGGATTTCCAGTACCGAATGTGTCTGGCGGTCGATCAGGAACCGTCCCTTGATTTCGCCTGCATTCACCAGATTCAGGGCCCTTTCCTTACCGGTATGGAGGAAAACCAGCGTGTTATAGGAGGGCGGGATGAAACATCCGACTCCGAGTTCATGCAGCCGCTGCGGGATCTTCTTCCACTGCCCCCACCGTGTGATGAGGGCGAACCAGCCGATATGCTGTCCGGAGTCCATGCAGTGGCAAAGGTAGTCATTTTTTCGTATCTTTGCGACATGAGCGACGTACTGAACGAAATCACCCCGCTGTCCGAGAAGGACTTCTTCTACATCGTAGAGCGGCACAAGACCGAATTTACCTATCCTGTGCACCAGCACAAGGAGTTCGAACTGAATTTCATCGAGGGTGGCGCCGGGGTGCGCCGCATCGTGGGGGACAGCGTGGAAACGATCGGGGACTACGACCTTGTGCTCGTGGGCGGCGACGATCTGGAACACGTGTGGGAGCAGGGAGACTGCCAATCCAAGGATATCCGGGAGATTACGATCCAGTTCCCGCGCGACATGTTCTCGCCGGAGCAACTGGCGAAGAACCAGTTCGCCGCCATCCGGCGGATGCTGCAGCAGGCGGAGCACGGCCTGGCCTTCCCGGTGTCCAGCATCATGAAGGTGTACCATATCCTCGATACGCTCCCTTCCCAGAAGGACCGCTTCCGGCAGTTCCTGCAGTTTCTGCTGCTGCTCAACGAGCTGGCATCTTCCGAAGACGCCCGCGTGTTGGCCAGTACCTCTTTCGCGCACGCGGCGAAGAGTTCGGAAAGCCGGCGCATCCTGAAGGTGAAGCAGTACATTGACGAGCACTACACGGAAACGGTCCACCTGGCGGACCTCGCCGACATGGTGGGAATGAGTCCGTCGGCCTTCAGCCGGTTCTTCAAGCTCCGCACCGGGCGGACGCTGTCGGATTATCTGATCGACATCAAGCTGGGCAACGCCGCCCGCCTGCTTGTGGACACGGCTAGGAACATTTCCGAAATCTGCTACGAATGCGGCTTCAACAACCTGTCCAACTTCAACCGCATCTTCAAGGCTAAGCGCGGGGTGACGCCCCGGGAATTCCGGGCCCTGTACAAGAAGAACAAGGTGATTGTCTGAGAAATTTGCTATCTTTGTATATTATTGCAACGTGGAAGGAATGAAGTTTTTTCGGAAAATCGGGATCGGAGCCTTGCTCCTCGGGGTCCTGGCGGGCCTCTGGGGCTGCGACGTCGCGAAGATCAAGGATCTGAGCGTGACGTCGGTCGGTGTCAAGTACCTGGTTCCCACCTCCTCCCGGTCGATGGACGCGGTCCTGCTCCTCGGCCTGGACAATCCTTCCATCTCCTTCACGGTGCAGGATGTATCGGGTGTCGTCAAGCATTACGACCGGGAAATCGCCCGCTTCACGGCCGGCGAGCTGCCGGTCCAGGCACGGAGTGTGCAAGTGTATGAACTGCCTTGCACGGCCGTCCTGGCGGAGAAGGTCTCCTTGCTGGACCTGCTCGCCATCGCGGCGCGGCGGTCCATGGAAGGCATGACGGCCGATGTGAAACTACGGGTGAGCCTGAAAGGCGGGAAGGGAACCGTCCTGACCTTCAACGGCATCGACCTGTCCCAGTTCAGTGATTAGCATGATGAAAAGATTATTGGTCCTTTTCCTTCTCGCCCTGCTTCCGTGCCTGACGCTTCGGGCGCAGGAATACCGGGTGGATAACGGCTCCGCGCAGGTGGACTCCACCCTCGTGGGACGGAGCATCCTGTCGGTCCTGGGTTCCGGCGTCACCGTGAACCAGAGCCGGGCGATGCGCTCCGCCTTTGACAACTATGTCTCCAACAACGCGTCCAAGAAATTGACGGGCTACCGCATCCGCGTCTATTTCGAGAATGGCCAGAACGCCCGCAACCGCTCCGAGGCGGTTGCCAGGTCCATCTCCGGCGCCTATCCGGGCATCGGTGTGTACCGGACATTCGAAAGCCCCAACTTCAAGGTCTGCGTGGGCGACTTCCGGACGAAGGACGAGGCCCTGAAGGTATACCACTCCCTCAAGGGAGCCTATCCGACCGCCATCATCCTCAAGGAGACCATCAATTATCCGCGCTAGGTTATGCCCACGGTCAAGCAGGGACTTGAACAGAAGCTTCAGCAGAAGCTCTCGCCGCTCCAGATCCAGACCATCAAGCTGATCGAGATGCCGGTGCAGGCCCTGGAGCAGCATGTCCGCGAGGTGCTGAACGACAATCCCGTCATTGACGACACGCCCGCTTCCGGCGGCGATTCGGACGAACCCCGCGACCTGTCCATCTCCGAGGTGGAGGACCGCGAGAACAGCGGCGGCTCCCTGGAGGAGAACTACAACTCCTACTCGGACGACGACGATCCCACCCCGTACTACAACCGTTCCGTGAACAACTGGGGCAAGGACGAACGCCCCGAGTACAATACCTTCTCCGTCAAGCAAAGCTTCACCCAGAGCCTCCAGGAGCAGCTGGGCTACCGGAACCTGACCGAGCACCAGCGTTCCGTGGCCAACTTCATCATCGGCAGCCTGGACGACGACGGCTACCTCCGCCGCGACATCGAATCGCTGGTGGACGACCTCGCATTCCGGGCAGGCATCACCACCAATGCGGATGAGGTGGAGGCGATGCTCAAGATCATCCAGCAGTTCGAGCCCTCCGGCGTAGGTGCCCGCGACCTCCGCGAGTGCCTCCTCATCCAGCTCGAGGACAAGAAGCAGACCCCGGCCGTGGCCAATGCCGTCCGCATCCTCCGCGACGGGTTCAACGAGTTCAAGGGCCGCCAGTTCCCGAAGCTGATGAACCGCTTCCACCTGGACGCGGACCAGCTCAAGGCCGTCCTGGATGAGATCAAGAAGCTCAATCCTTCCCCCGGCGGCCAGATCGACGACAGCTATGCCGACCAGGCCCAGCAGATCGTCCCCGACTTCCGACTGGATTATGAAAACGGCGAGCTGATCCTGTCCATGCCGCGTTTCTCCATCCCGGAGCTCCGGATCAACCGCCGCTATGCGGAGATCATGGAGAACGGGAAGTATTCCACGGACCGTTCCCAGAAGGACGCTGCTACGTTCGTGGGCCAGAAGATCGCCGCCGCGAAGTGGTTCATCGAGGCCCTCCGCCAGCGCCAGAATACCCTGGAGAGCACGATGCGGGCCATCATCGAGTACCAGCACGACTATTTCATCGACGGGGACGAATCCTCGCTGAAGCCGATGGTCCTGAAGGACATCGCCGAGCGTACCGGCTTCGATATCTCCACCATTTCCCGCGTGGTGAACAGCAAGTGGATCGAGACGCACTTCGGCGTGTTCCCGCTCAAGTACTTCTTCTCCGAAGGTCTGGAGAACAGCGAGGGAGAAGAGGTCTCCACCCGCGAGATCAAGAAGGTCCTCCGCGACCTGGTGGACAACGAGGACAAGCACAACCCTCTCACCGACGACGACCTGGTGGACGCTCTTACTGCCAAGGGCTACAAGGTCGCCCGCCGGACCATCGCGAAATACCGCGCCCAACTGGACATCCCCAAGGCCCGCCTGCGGAGGGAACTTTGAATATGAAGAAAGCCTACATAGAGACATACGGTTGCCAGATGAACGTGAACGACACGGAGGTCATCTTCTCCATCCTGGCGGGAGAGGGATATGAGCGGACGGAGTCGATGGAGGAGGCGGACCTCGTCATGGCGAACACGTGTTCCGTCCGAGACAATGCGGAGCAGCGGATCTGGGGTCGGATCGAGCAGTTCAACCTGCAGCGCAAGCGGCGCCCGGGCGTGGTCGTGGGCATCGTGGGCTGCATGGCGGAACGCCTGAAGGACAAACTGCTGGATACGCGGAAGGTGGACCTGGTCGTGGGCCCGGACGCCTATCGGTCGCTGCCGCGGCTGCTGAAGGCCCTCACGCCGGACCAGCCCCAGATCGACGTCCTCCTTTCCCGCGACGAGACCTATGCGGACATCACCCCGGTCCGGACGGACAAGAACGGCGTGAGCGCCTTCATCTCCATCATGCGTGGGTGCAATAACGTGTGTTCCTACTGCGTGGTGCCCTACACCCGCGGGGCGGAACGCTCGCGCGACGCGCACTCCATCGTGCGCGAGGCGTGCGACGTGTTCCAGAAGGGCTACAAGGAAGTGACGCTGCTGGGCCAGAACGTGGACAGCTACCTGTGGAAGACGGCCGAAGAGACCGTGAACTTCGCGGAACTGCTCCGGCGTGTCGCGTCGGTGAGCCCCGAGCTGCGGGTCCGTTTCGCCACCTCCCATCCAAAGGACATCAGCGACGAAGTCATCGAAACGATGGCCGCGTACGACAATATCTGCAAGCACATCCATCTTCCCGTGCAGTCAGGCAGTTCCCGGATGCTGGAGAAGATGCGCCGGAAATACGACCGGGAATGGTACCTGGAGCGGGTCGCCAAGATCCGCAGCGTAATGCCCGACTGCGGCCTCACGACCGATGTCATCGCCGGATTCTGCTCCGAGACGGAGGAGGACCACGCCGCGACGATGAGCCTCATGGAGGAAGTCGGCTTCGACTGGGCCTTCATGTTCGCCTACTCGGAGCGCCCCGGCACCCTTGCCGCCCGGAACTATCCCGACGACGTCCCTCCGGAAGTGAAGACACGTCGCCTGAACGAGATCATCGACCTCCAGAACCGGAAGTCGCTGGAAAGCTACCGGAAAGACATCGGCAAGCGCTTCACCGTCCTCGTCGAAGGCCCTTCCAAGCGGAATCCGGACGACCTGTGCGGCCGCGCCTCCAACAGCAAGATGTGCGTGTTCCCCGGCGGCGGCCACCGTACGGGCGAATATGTCGATGTCCAGGTGGTCGACTGCACCAGCGCCACCCTCATCTGCCAATTGATCGAAACCACATAATTATGGAACAATTCATTCTGGCCCTGGACCAGGGAACCAGCTCTTCCCGGGCCATCGTCTTCGACCACGAAGGCAACATCCGCTCCACCGCCCAGATGGAGTTCACCCAGTATTTCCCGAAACCCGGCTGGGTTGAGCACAACCCCATGGAAATCTGGTCCTCCGAGGCCGCCGTCATCGCCGAGGCCATCACCAAGATCGGCATCAACGGCAAGGACATCGCCGGCATCGGCATCACCAACCAGCGCGAGACCACCATCGTCTGGGATGCGGAAACGGGTGAACCGGTGTACAACGCCATTGTCTGGCAGGACCGCCGCACCTCCGAGTTCTGCGACACCCTCCGTGACAAGGCCGATTTCATCCGCGAGAAGACGGGCCTCATCATCGACGCCTACTTCTCCGGCACCAAGATCCGTTGGATCCTGGACAACGTTCCCGGCGCCCGGGAGAAGGCCGAGGCCGGCAAGCTCCGTTTCGGCACCGTGGACAGCTGGCTCGTCTGGCAGCTCACGCGGGGCGAAGTCCACGTGACCGACGTCTCCAACGCCTCCCGGACGATGCTTTTCAACATCAACACACTGGAATGGGACCAGGAACTCCTGGATCTTTTGGACGTTCCCGCGTCCATGATGCCGGAGGTCCGCTCCAGTTCCGAGGTGTACGGGGTCACCAAGACCACTCTCTTCGCCCATGAAGTGCCCATCGGCGGCATCGCCGGCGACCAGCAGGCCGCCCTCTTCGGCCAGATGTGCACCGAGCCCGGCTCCGTGAAGAACACCTACGGAACAGGCTGTTTCCTCCTGATGAACACGGGCGAGAAGCCCATCCTTTCCCGCAACAACCTCCTCACCACCGTCGCCTGGAAGATCGGGGACAAGGTCAATTACGCCCTGGAAGGCTCCATCTTCGTGGGCGGTTCCGTCGTCCAATGGCTCCGCGACGGCCTGGGCATCATCCGGAGTTCTTCCGAGATCGAAGCCCTGGCATCGACGGTCGAGGACAACGGCGGCGTGTACTTCGTCCCGGCCCTCACCGGCATGGGCGCTCCCTATTGGGACCAGTACGCCCATGGTACCATCTGCGGCATCACCCGCGGCACTACGGCGGCGCATATCGCCCGTGCGGCGCTCGAAGGCATCGCCTTCCAGACGATGGACATCGTCGGGGCGATGGAGAAGGACGCCGGTGTGAAGCTCTCCGAGCTGAAAGTGGACGGCGGCGCGTCCCGGAACAACCTTATGATGCAGTTCCAGGCCGATGTCCTGGACACCTCGGTCATCCGACCGAAGGTCACCGAGACCACGGCGATGGGCGCCTGCTACCTCGCGGGCCTCGCCGTCGGCTTCTGGTCCTCCCTGGACGAGATCAAGGCCCAGTGGCAGGCGGAGCACGTCTTCACGCCCTCCGGCGCCGACACCGCCGCCCTCAAGGCCGGCTGGGCCGATGCGATCAGCCGCACCTTAAGCAAATAGCTTGTCATTTCGAGCGAAGTCGAGAAATCTAAACTCATACACTATGCACCTCAACCCGTATATCTTCGAATTCATCGGCACCCTGGTCCTGGTGCTCTTCGGTGACGGCGTCTGCGCCGCCTGCTCCCTCAACAAGTCCAAGGCGAAAGGCGGCGGATGGGTCGTCATCGCCCTCGCGTGGGGCCTCGCTGTGATGATGGGCGTGCTCGTCGCCGGTCCCGTCTCCGGTGCCCACCTGAATCCGGCCGTCACCCTGGGCCTTGCCATCGCCGGCAAGTTCGCCTGGGGCCAGGTCCTCGGATACATCGTCGCCCAGATGCTGGGCGGTTTCGTGGGCGCCCTGCTGGTCTATGTCTTCTACAAGGACCACTACAAGGCCACGTCCGACGAGCCCGACACCATGCTCGGCACCTTCTGCACGATGCCGGCCATCTGGAATCCCTGGCGGAACTTCCTCTCCGAGCTGATCGCCACCACCCTCCTGGTGTTCATCATCCTGGCCATCGGTTTCGAGGGCAACGCCTTCCAGGTAAGCGGGACGGCCGCATCCACCGGTGCCATCGGCGCCTGGCCGGTCACTTGCCTGATCATGGCCCTGGGCATGTCCTTGGGCGGAACCACCGGCTACGCGATGAATCCGGCGCGCGACCTCAGCCCGCGCTGCGCCCACGCCATCCTGCCCATCCCCGGTAAGCGCGACAGCGGCTGGAACTACAGTTGGGTCCCCGTCGCCGGCCCGATGCTGGGCGCCTGCATGGCCGCCGGCCTCTTCCTGCTAGTCTTCTAAGCAGAGGCATACGTACAAGAAGCCCGGGGCACATCTTGCTCCGGGCTTCTGTATGCTTGCGGGAATCGCTGGAATCAGAGCTTGTCGCCGAAGGCGAGGTCGCCGGCGTCGCCGAGGCCGGGGACGATGTAGCTGTGGCTGGTGAGTTCTTCGTCGACGGCGGCGACCCAGAGGGTGACCTCGTCGCCATAGAGCTTGGCGAGATGGTCCACGGCATAGGTGCTGGCGATGGGACAGACCAGATGGATGGCGATGGGTTCTCCGCCTTCCTGACGGAGCTTGTCGATGGCGACCTCGATGGAGGAGCCGGTGGCGAGCATCGTGTCGGCCAGGACGAGGGTCTTGCCTTCCAGGGACGGGGTGGTGCAGTAGTCCGCCCGGATTTCGAAGTAGTCACCGGCGCCGTACTTGCGGAAGGCCGCGAGGAAGGCGGTCTCGGCGTGGTCGAAGAAGTTGAAGACACCCTTCTGGAGCGGCAGGCCGGCCCGGAGGATCGTGGAGATCACGAGCGGGGTGTCGCAGGTCGCGACACGGGCGATACCGAGGGGGGTGACGACGTCTTTCTCGGTGTAGGTGAGTTCCTTGGAGAGTTCATAGGCAAAGATCTCGCCGACGCGTTCGAGATTGGTCCGGAAACGGAGACGGTCTTTCTGGATGGTGGCATCCCGCATCTCTGCGATGAAATTGTTGAGAACAGAAGGGTTCTCACCGAGATTGACAACTTTCATGGGGTTTCGAATATGGTTACTTCGAAGTACAAATATAGGAATTTATTCCGATTTGCAAACCCTTTCATCCTGGAATGAATAGTACGATCCATCCGCGATGATGACGTGGTCGAACAGCGCGACGTCGAAGGCCTTGAGCGCCAATTGCAGCCGCCGGGTGGCCTTCAGGTCGGATTCGCCGGGGAGGGGAGAACCGGACGGGTGGTTGTGCACGAGAATGACGGCTTTCGCCTGCTCGTCCAGCACCCGGCGGAGGACCTGCTTGCTGTCGATGAGCGTGCAGTCGGCCGTCCCGGAGGTGAGTCTTTCCCGTCCTGTTACCACATTCGCCCGGTTCAGGTACAGCGCCCAGCATTCTTCATGGTCCAGTCCCTTCAGCAGGGGCAGCATCATATCCACCACGTCCTCCGGCCCGTTCACCGTGGGCTTTCTTACGGCGGCCTCCGCCAGGTACCGCCGCCCCAGTTCCAGGGCTGCGGCGATGGCGACGGCCCGGGCCTGCCCCACACCCCGCTGCCGCATCAGCTGCTTCGCCGGGCGCCGGCACAGCTCCGAGAGCCGGCCGCCCGCCGACGAAAGCAGCTCCTGCGCAACGCTTACGGCGTTTGCCCCCGGCACGCCCGATCCGATGAAAATCGCCAGCAGTTCCGCATTTCCCAGCGCTCCGGGCCCCTTGCTGAGCAGTTTCTCGCGGGGCCGCTCTTCCGTATTCCAATCCTTCAGTCTCATGGCCCCAAAGATAGGACGCAAATAGAAAAAACAACACCAGTTGTGGATAACTGGTGTTGTTTCACTATGTATTTTATCGGTTTCTTACTGGACGAAGGCGATGATTTCGTTCTTCGCCACGTTGTCGCCCTGCTTGCCCACCACGGCGACGATGCGGCCGTCCACGGCGGAGACGACTTCTTCCATGCCGTACCAGGCCTGCACATGACCGATCACCTGGCCTGCCTTCACAGCCGTTCCCACGGCCGGGGCGGCGGAGGCGTCATCCACATCCACCTGCCACAGGAGCTGGCCCTTGACGGGAACCTGCACCGGGGTGGCCTTCGGATACTTGGCCACGTACTCGTCGACGGAGAACTTGGGCATCTCCACGACGGGACGGGTGACCACGATGGGCGCGTTGGCCTTGGCCTTCAGATCGGCCAGGTCCTTGTTG
>ONJB01000106.1 GCA_900318015.1 uncultured Bacteroidales bacterium
CTTGCCCGTGTGAATCTGCTTCCTGTCCCGAAGCGCGAAGCCGAAGGTCGGATCCACGCTGAAATCCAGGTCGCCCGTCACGGGCATGTCGTTGACCGTCTCATAGATCCGCCAGACATTGAGGTAGGGACTTCCTTCCCAGTTGTCTTGATCGAAGAACCGGATCGTATCATCGTGAGTGCCAACAACGGAACAATAACCAACTTCCACGTGCCCCCGTTTCTGAATGGCTTCATTCATCAACGGTTCAGAGCCATAGGCATAGTAACCGAGTCCATTCCCGGAGAAAATGCCTCCGGAATGGCCGGCAACGGCAGCAAAGAGGTGTGATTTGCGGACACCAAGCATATTGCTGGTCATGGCGCCGGCAGACAGTCCTTCCGCATAGATCCTCGACCCGTCGATCTGGGGATACTTCTGCCGCAGGACGCTGATAACCGCTTCGATGCCGTCAAGGCCCATGGGGACGTATCCGTTTCCGCCCTGCCATTCCATCTCCACGACCATGAACCCCTCTTCCGCGGCCAGTTCGGGAAAGCCGGACGTTTCACTCTGCGTACGGGGGTCATTTCCGTGGCCATGGAGAAGGACGACCAGGGGAACCGTACCCGGGGCGGCATCCTGCGCCTGCTTGGGAATATACTCGTACCAGAGATACTTGTCCGGATTCTCCGGCCGGGAAGGGGCATTCATGTCCACCAGGGGATACTCCACAACATTGCGCTGGATCCCCAGCTTGTCGAATACGGGGATGGAGACAAGTTCAAAGTTTTTCACGCCTTCCGGGATGTCAATTCCCCGGCTCATGTAGAAAGTACGGAAGAGATTGTTATACCGATAGTTGGCACTTAGCACCTCATCCCACGCCTGGGCGAAGAGCATCTCCAAAGAAGCCTTCCTGTCCGTGTTGATGACAACTTTCTGAAGAGGGTCAGTCGGGGCGGCATCACTCGCCGCTTGATAAGGTTTCGCCGCCTTTGCGGCATTCTTCCCGCCGATGAATGCCGGTACCGGAAACTTGCAGACTTTCCCGGGTTCGCCATCGATCGAAACGATTCCGGCAATGACTCCCGTGAGGTCCGTCGCGGCCAGCTGTCGATTCACGAAAGTCGCTCCGGAACCGATTCCTACGACCTTGACGTTTGTCGGGGCTCCTCCCATGCCGATCAACCGCGTAAAGGCCTCCAGGTCCTGATCCTGCCACTTGTCCGAAGCGGGATTGACGACCATGATCCGGCCACCGTATTCCTGGTCTGCGCCAGTTCAAGGGCCTGCTGGTTGTCCAGCCGGCCGTCCGGGAAGATATAAAAGGCCGGTCCATATCCGGCGCGGGAATGGATGTCTCGCTCCGGCAGCATGTTGTAATTGAGGACGGAAGTCCCCTCCATGGCCGAAAACTCATTGGCGGGACCTTGAGGACGCATCATCCACGGCTGGGCAGCCGCAAGAAAACCGACGAGGGCTGATGCGGCTGCCGTCAACAATTTCTTCTTCATATATCTTGGAAATCAAATCTGACTGTTCGCCTTGATCAGGTCTGCGATGCTGACGTTCGGGTTGCGGTAGCGGGCATTCCGGTTCGGCTCCTCCGGCTCCGGAGGGGTCGGGATGATGGAGATGGCCTTCTGCGGGCAGTTGTGGACGCAGCGCAGCCGATGCAGGCATCGGTGGCGAAGACGATCTTTTCGGAACGAGTGACCGTAGGCCGCTTACGGTCACGCCCGGAGGAACGGTAATATCCCTCGCAGATCATCCTGTCCATCTCGGTGACCGGCAGGATATAGTTTTCGCGCTTGTCGATGGCCGCGAGAACGGCTGCAATCTTCTCGGGAATCAGCTGATTTTTCGGGTCCGCCTTTTCCCGATCCGCATCAAAATACGGCAGGTAGGTATCGACCATCTGGATTGTATTGATGTAATTCATCTGGAAACCGTTCTCCTTGGCCAGGTTATCCACGAACTCCGGGAAGATCGTGCTATGGGCGCCGAAAGTGCCGACGGTGAAGAAATAATCGGCCTTGAACGTGGAACGGGCGATGAAATCCTGCACGATTGCCGGCGGGATGAAGCAGTAGACCGGGCAGACGAAGCCGATTTCCTCTGCCTCATAGACCGGATTCTCATTGTGGATTTCCTGCGAGATGCTCAGCAGGGTGCCTTCTTCTCCGGCAATCTGGCGGGAAACATAAAGGCTGTTGCCGGTGGCGGAGAAGTAGAAGATCAGCCGTTTGATTTTCTTCTCATTCTTGGTGTTTCCGCAGGCGGGAAGG
>ONJB01000002.1 GCA_900318015.1 uncultured Bacteroidales bacterium
CTCCAGGGCGCGGATGTTGCGGCCCTCGCGGCCGATGATGCGGCCCTTGATCTCGTCATTGTCGATCGGGAAGGTGGTGACGGCGTTCTCGATGGCCGTTTCCGTCGCGGTGCGCTGGATGGTGTTGATGACGATGCGCTTCGCTTCCTTCGCGGCGTTCAGGCGGGCTTCGTCGATGGTGTCGTTGATGTAGGCCTGGGCCTCGGTCCGGGCTTCGGCCTTCATGTTCTCCATCAGCTGGGCCTTGGCCTCCTGGGCCGTCATCCCGGCGATGGACTCGATCTGGCGGTTCGCCTGTTCGATGCGGCGGTCGCACTCTTCCTCCTTCCGCTTCAGGGCGTCCTGCTGTCCCTTGAGGGAGGCCTTGACATTGTCCACCTCCTTGCTCTTGCGGTCCAGCTCGCTCATCTTCTGGTTCAGGGTGTTCTCCTTCTGCTTCACGCGGGATTCCGCCTCCCGGACCTGGGCGTTCTTGTTGTTCACGTATTCCTCGTGTTCCGCCTTGAGGTTCAGAAACTTCTCCTTGGCCTGGAGGATCTTGTCGTTCTTGATCTTCTCCGCTTCGATCTCGGCCTTTTCAAGGATTTCGTCCCGTTTCCCCTTGAGGATGGATTTCCGGATGAGTATGTAGGCCGCCAAGGCCAGGGCGGCCCCGACGATGAATCCGATGAGTAACGATACGATGTTCATAATATATTGTGTTTTAAGTGTTTCTGCAAATAAAAAACCAGGCAGGCCCTCCTTTCGGAGACCTGCCTGGTAGAAAAAAAACCGCCGCCATCCATGTCGGAAAATCTTATGGATAAGATTTGAGTTCCGACCAGTTGCTGATATCCCACGTCCCGCCTTGCGGCGGAATCCCCGTTCGGGTCACCTGGGCCCGTCATCCCTGGTCTGAGTAAACTCGGTACGTTGTATTACGTTGTTTTCAGAGGGGGATGCGCGGCGGCTATGTCATTTTCCGGTCCGGGCCAGATAGTTCGCCATGTCCTTGCCGAGCTGTTGCGCTTCCGCTTCCTGGGCGGCCTTCTCGCGCTGGACGGTGATGCGGCTCACACACTCGTTGAGCGCCACCATCGGCATCAGTTCCGCGAGCGACTTGCCGGGGTACCGACGGGTGTAGGCCTGCAGATGCTGGTTGATGGCATCCGCGGCCAGGCGGATAATCTCCTCCTTCTCCGGGGTCGGGGCAGTCAGGTTGAACGTCCGTTCTGCGATCTTGATGCTGATTTTCTGGTCCATACGCTAATTTTCCAGCCAGGAGATGCACTTGTCTACCTCCCGTATCAGTTGATCCAACTTCTCTTTGGCGGCGCGGTTGTCGCCGCCGGCGGTAAAGGCTTCAGTCAATTTCAGGGTGTCTATCGTGGACTCGAGTTCCAAGACTTGTCTCCTCAGGGTGTCACCGGTTTCCTTGCACGCCTGTAGCTCTGCGCGGAGACGCTCGTTCTCCACTTTCTCAGCCTCATAGCGGGCAATCAGCTCTTCGATGTGTTTGCGGACTTCTTCAAGCATGGCCGGTTTCAGTGCCTAATTCGTGCAAATTTAATAAAATTCTTTTATTATCGCACGTTTCTCCCCGAAAAAATGAATGAAAGCAAGGGTTTAGAGCTGTTCGACCAATCTTTTGAAAATCACGGTCATGCGGTCGGCCGCGGCATTGGCCGCCTCGACGATGGCTTCGCCGTCGGTGATGTAGTCCTCGTCGTCGGTGGCGTGGGCCACGTCGGTGATCACGGACATGCCGAATACGGGAATGCTGCTGTGGCGGGCCACGATGACCTCCGGAACGGTGCTCATGCCCACGGCGTCGGCGCCGATGTTCCGGAAGTAGCGGTACTCGGCCGGCGTCTCATAGCAGGGGCCGGTGACGGCGACGTAGACGCCCTTCTGGAGGGAAATACCCTCCCAGGCGGCGATCTCCTCCGCCTTCAGGATGAGGCTGGGATCGTACGGACGGGTCATGTCCGGGAAGCGCGGGCCGAACTCGTCCAGGTTCGGGCCGATGAGCGGGTTCGGGATCAGGTTGATGTGGTCGCGGATGATCATCAGGTCGCCCACGTGGAAGCTGAGGTTCGTGCCGCCCGCCGCGTTGGAGACGAACAGGTACTGGATGCCGATGCGGATCATCACCCGGATGGGGAGGACCACCAGGTGCATCGGGTAGCCTTCGTAGTAGTGGATGCGGCCCTGCATCGCGATCACGCATTTCCCGCCGAGGGTGCCGACGATGAAGTTCCCCTTGTGGCCGATGGCCGTGGACACGGGGAAGCCGGGGAGTTCGCTGTAGGGGATGACGAGGGGGTCCTCGATCTGGTCGGCCAGCATGCCGAGGCCGCTGCCGAGGACGATGCCGATCTGCGGCTTCCGTCCTTCCATCCGCTCGAGGAGGGCGTCGGAAGCAGCGTGAATGGCGCGTAAAGTGTCAGTCATAAGTTACAATCTTTCAATCATTTCACGGATAAGGCCGGTCATCTTGTCGGCCGCGGCGTTGGCGGCGGTCACGACGTCGTCGCCGTCATTGACATAGTCGTCGGCATAGTCGTCGTGCGCTTCGTTCGTGATGACCGAGATGCCGAACACGGGCACATTCGCGTGGCGGGCGGCGATGACCTCCGGGATGGTGCTCATGCCCACGGCGTCGCCGCCGATGAGGCGGAAGTACTTGTACTCCGCCGGCGTCTCGTAGGACGGACCGGTGCCGCCCACGTACACGCCTTCCTGGAGGGCGATGCCCTTTTCTTCGGCGATATCCTTCGCCAGCTTGATGAGCGCAGGATCGTACGGACGGGTCATGTCCGGGAACCGCGGACCCAGGTAGTCCAGGTTCGGGCCGATGAGCGGGTTCGGGAGGAAGTTGATATGGTCCTTGATGACCATCAGGTCGCCGACGTGGAGCTTGAAGCTCACGCCGCCGGCGGCGTTGGAAACGAAGAGTTTCCCGATGCCGATGGACATCATCACGCGGATGGGGAGGACGACGAGGTCCATCCCGTAGCCTTCGTAGTAGTGGATGCGGCCCTGCATGGCGATGACGGTCTTGCCGCCGAGGGTGCCGACGATGTAATTCCCCTTGTGGCCGATGGCCGTGGAAACCGGGAAACCGGGGATGTCCTTGTAGGGGATGACGAGCGGGTCCGCGATCTGGTCGGCGAGCTTGCCGAGGCCGCTGCCGAGCACGATGCCGATTTCGGGCTGCCGGCCGGCGAGGACGCCGACCAGGTAATCCGCCGCATTCTTGATCCTTTCGATTCGAGGGTCCATAATTGGGTGGGATTAGTGGTTATTGTATCTGTTTCAGTACTTTCCGGGCTTCGGTGAGAATCTCCGCCTCGCCGGGGACGACGCGGTCCCGCATGACGAAACGTCCGCCTGCGATGACCGAGGAAATGGTGTCGCTGTGCGCCGCGTACACGAGGTTCGCGAGGAAGGATCCCGGGGAGATGAAGTAGGAGTTGTCGATGTCCACGAGGGAGAGGTCGGCGATGGCGCCTTCCCGGACGACGCCGGTGTCGAGGCCGAGGGCCCGGGCGCCGTTCACGGTGGCGGCGTCCATCAGCTCGTGGAGCGGCATCGCGGACGGGTCGTTCTCCCAGGCTTTCTGGAAGAGGGCGGTCGTCTTCATGGTCTCGAGCATGTCCAGGTTGTTGGAGGAGGAGGCTCCGTCTGTGCCCAGGCAAATGTTCGCGCCGGCGTTCTTCAGGTCTTCGTAGCGGAAGCGGTAGCCGGAGGCGAGTTTCGCGTTGGAATTGATGTTGTGCACGCAGTTCACCCGGTGGTTGCCGAGGATTTCCACGTCGTGGTCGCTGAGCCAGATGGTGTGCGCCGCGATGACGTGGGGCCCCAGCACGCCCAGCGAATCGAGGTATTCGGTGGGGGAGAGGCCGCCGTGGGCCTTCCTGCAGTCGATGTTCTCCTTTTCGGTCTCGGAGATGTGGATGTGCAACTTCATGCCGTGGTCCACGGCGAACTGGCTGGCCCAGCGGATCATGTCCTCGCTGACGGTATAGACCGCATGGACGGACATCGCCAGGTGGGAGGCTTCGCCCCACTGCTTCGAGCGCTCGTAGAGTTCGATGCACTTGCGCTTCTGCTTGGCTGCGATTTCCGGGTCGAACCGGTCCAGGATGACGAAGGAGATGTAGGGGCGGATGCCCATCTCCACCGCGGCCTGCCGCGCGAAGGGGGCGAACCAGTACATGTCGTTGAAGGTGGTGGTGCCGCTGCGGATCATCTCCAGGCAGGCCGCCTTCGTTCCCCAGTAGATGAACTCCTCGTCCATCTTCGCCTCCATTTCCCAGATCTTCGAGAGCCAGTCGTGAAGGGGGACGTCCTCGGTGATGCCTCGGAGCATGATCATGGCCGCATGCGTGTGCATGTTGATGAATCCCGGGATGACGGCCTTGCCGGTGCAGTCCACGGTTTCGTCCGCGACGAGGCCTTCCGTCTCGGGGAAGGGGAGGATGCGGTGGATGCGCTGCCCCTGGATGAAGAGGTTGACGGGGGTGCCGTCCAACTGGATGTTCCTCAGAAGAATCATAGTCCGGAGTCAAAAAAACCGGCAGCGCGCGGGCGGCCGGTCCAGGGTTTAGAATTCGTCGAAGTTCACGTCGGTGAAGGACTTGCCCGGGGCGCCCTCGGCGTCGTTCCCGCGGCTCTCGACCTGCCCGAGGCGGGCGCGGATGAACGCGACGGCGTCCTCGAGCCCCTCGGCGAACTTTTCAAAGTCCTCCTTATAGAGGAAAATCTTATGCTTGTCGTAGGAGAAAGTGCCGTCGTGTTCCTGGCGGCGCTTGCTTTCGGTGATGGTCAGGTAGAAATCGTTGTTCCCCTTGGTGGCCTTGACATCGAAAAAGTAGGTACGCTTTCCGGCACGGACCGGCTTCGAATAGACGTCTTCCGTGTTTCGCTCCTGGGCGCGGGCCCTCTCATAATCTTCACTGTACATGACTGTATCCTTTAATTCGATTTGTTTACAAATGTAGGGAAATTATTTAAAAATCGCTAACTTTGTACAAATTATTTGAAAGCTATGCTGAATCGAAGAATTCTGCGGATCAAGGCCTTCAAAGTCCTGTATTCCTATGCCGAAAACCGGACGATGACTTTGAATGAAGCCCTCTCCGCCCTGGATATTTCCTGCGAGGCGACGCGGGACCTTTACCTCTTGATGCTCTCCATCGCGGGTCCGCTCACGGCGGAGGCCGCCCGCCGCGCGGAAGCGGCCAGCCACAAGTTCAATCCCACCGAGGAAGAACTCCATCCGAACCTCAAGTTCGTCCGCAACGCCCTCGCTCCGCTCCTCGGGGAGGATCCCGATTTCCAGAAGCTCCTGGAGCGCAAGAAACTCTCCTGGGACCAGGATGACGCCCTGGTGAACCAGCTTTACGAAACCATCGTCACCCGTCCGTACTATGCCGCTTACCTGGCGGATCCGGAGATCTCCCTCGCGCAGGATGTCCGCATCTTCAAGAAGATCTTCGAGAACGAGTTCGAGGACAACGACGCCCTCTGGCAGATCCTGGAGGACCGTTCCATCTACTGGACGGACGACCTTCCTTACGCCCTCACGCAGGTCATCCGCAGCCTGGACGACATCGCCCGCACGGGCCGCTGGGAACTTCCGCCCCTGTACCAGAGCGACATCCTCGCCGCACAGGGCAAGTCCGTGGACAGCGACGGCCAGTTCGTGAAGCGTCTCCTCACCGCGGCCTTTGGCCGGTTCGCCGAGTACTACGACAAGGTGGCGGGCTCCGTCCGCGGCTGGGACCGTGACCGCCTCTTCACCACGGACATCGTGCTCATCGCGATGGGCCTCGCCGAGGCCGAAACCTTCCCGGAAATCCCCGTGAAGGTCACCATCAACGAGTACGTGGAAATCTCCAAGTTCTATTCCACCCCCAAGAGCCGCTCCTTCGTGAACGGCCTCCTGGACCGCCTCATCAAGGAAAGCGAGGCGGAAGGCCGGATCCACAAGACCGGCAAGGGACTCCTTTAGCCAACTTAAGAATCAAACGATATGAAGACTCTTTTCCTTCTTCTCCAGGCCCAGGCTCCTGCGCAGGGCCAGCCGGGCGGCGGCGCCTCCATGTGGATCCTCCTCCTGCTGATGTTCGTCGTCATGTATTTCTTCATGATCCGGCCGCAGCGCAAGCAGCAGAAAGAGCTCGAAGCCTTCCAGAACGCCCTCAAGAAGGGTGACAAGGTGATCATCGGCAACAGCGGCATCTTCGGCGAGATCGTCGAGGTCGACGACCGCACCGCCCTCGTCCGCGTGGACGGCGACACCAAGCTCCGCGTGGCGAAGCAGGTCCTCACCCGCGACACCTCCGACATCCAGAAGTAGGCTCCTCTTTCCGTGAGACGGAAATTCCGGCTGCCGCTGCGGGGCAGGGAGTGGCTCCTTTTCGCCACCTCCCTGATTCTCGCCGTGCTCATCTGGTTCCTCAGCAACCTGTCCCGGACCTACTCGGGCGTGCTGGGGGTTCCCGTCATCGCGGAATGCAACATCCAGGGTTACAGCAACATCTCCTCCAATTCGGCGATGCTCTCCGCCCGCTGCCGAGCGGAGGGATTCCGGCTCCTGCGGGAGGGAACCCGCCGGTCCCGCCGGCCTGTCCAGGTCGCGTTCGACCGGGCGGACCTCCGCCACGGGACGGGCGACCGTTTCTTCGTCACGGGCAACGTGATGAACAACTACCTGCGGCAGATCTTCGGGGACAAGGTGGACGTGGAGGACATCATCACCGACACGCTCTATTTCCTTTTCCCGCAGGAAAACAACAAGCGGGTTCCCGTCAATTTCACCGGCGATTTCACCTACCGCTCCCAGTATATGGCCTCCGGCCCGCTGAAAATCACGCCGGACTCGGTGACCGTGTACGGTGAGAAGGCGCGGCTGGACCTGGTGGACCACGTGTCCACGGCCCAGGTCTTCCCGGACGACGTCCACGAGGCGCAGCACGGCGTCTTGCGGCTGCGCAAGATCAAGGGGGTGCGCCTGTCCGACGAACAGATCTCCTACGAACTCCCGGTATCCCGCTATGTAGAATTGCGTTCCGAACTGCCGGTTGCGGTCCGGAATGTGCCCGGCGGCCACCATCTGGACGTGTTCCCGTCCCGGGCGACCGTCGTCCTGCACTGCATCTTCCCGGTAGGCCGCGACCCGTTCGAGTCCTTCGACCTGTACATCGATTACGCCGATTTCGCTTCGTCCCTGTCCGGCCGCTGCGTCCCCCGGGTGCGGGAACTCCCGCGCGGGGTGCTTGACTACCGGGTGGAACCGGCCGTGTTCGACTGCATCGAGACCGACTGATTCCATGAAGACGGTCATCCTCACCGGGGGAATGGGCAGCGGCAAGTCCGCTGTCGCCGCCTTGCTCAAGGCGCGGGGCGTTCCCGTGTACGACTCCGATTCCCGGACCAAATCCCTGTATGACCGTGACCCCGCCCTCGTGGGGCGGCTGGAAGCGGTGCTGGGCACCGGCCTCCGGGCTGCCGACGGCCGGCTGAACCGCGCGAAACTCGCTTCCATCATCTTCTCGGACCCGGCCCGGAAGGCCGCCGTGGAGGAGCTCGTGCACCCCGCGGTGCTGGAAGATTTCCGCCGCTGGAAACGCTGGCACCGGCCGCAGGGATGGACCTACGGCCCCGTTCCCTTCGTCGTCCTGGAATCGGCCATCATCCTGTCCTGCCCGGTCTTTGACGGGGTGGGGAACCGGGTGGTCCTGGTCGATGCGCCCGAGGCGGTGCGCGTGGCGCGCTCCGTCGCCCGGGACGGTTCGGACCCCGAAGCGGCCCTCCGCCGTATCCGGCAGCAGCATTTCGACCTGGCCCGCGTGGACGCCGTCCTCCGGAACGACGCCTCCCTGGAAGCCCTGTCCGCCGAGACGGACCGCGTTTTTCTGAATTTATTCGTATCTTTGTAAACTATAAAACAGTAGCATATCATGAAAACCGACCTTGCCAAAACCCTTTCCGTCCGCGGCCAGCGCGGACTGTTCACCTATATCGCCCAGTCGCGCAACGGCGCCATCGCGGAATCCCTCCGTGACCACAAACGCACGAACTTCGCGGCGAACGCCGGCATCACCACCCTCGCGGACATCTCCATCTACACCCTGGAAGGGGAACTGAAGCTCAAGGAAGTCTTCCTCAAGCTCCAGTCCGTCCTCGGCGAAGCCGACGCCCCGTCCTCCAAGGACGACGTCTCCAAGATCAAGGCCCTCTTCGACAAGGCTGTCCCCGACTACGACGGCGACCGCTTCTACGTGTCCCACATGAAGAAGGTCGTGGACTGGTACAACGAACTGAAGAACTACGCCTCCCTCGACTTCGTGGAAGAGGAAGAGGAGGCCGCCGAGCCCGAGGCCTAGATGCCTACCCTGCAGGTCATCACCCTGGGGTGCTCCAAGAACACCGTCGATACGGAACACCTCCTGTACCAGGTACGGAACGCTTATGAGATCGTCCCGGAAGAGGAAGTGCGCCCGGTCGATGTCCAGCTGATCAATACCTGCGGCTTCATCGGCGACGCCAAGGAGCAGTCCATCCAGACCATCCTGGCTTCCGTCCAGCGAAAGAAGGACGGGGAAATCGGCCGTCTCCTGGTGTTCGGCTGTCTCTCCCAGCGCTACAGCCGCGAAATGCCGGACCTCATTCCGGAAGTGGACGGCTGGTTCGGCGCGCGGGACCTGGATCCCGTCGTCCGGGCCCTCGGCTGCCGGCCGGACCCGGCCTCGGCCCACCGTCGCGTCCGCACGGATGGCATTCATCCCTACGCCTATCTCAAGATTTCGGAGGGCTGCGACCGGCGCTGTTCCTACTGCGCCATCCCGCTTATCCGCGGTCCGCACAAGTCCGTGCCCATGGACACGCTCGTGCGGGAGGCGGAAGAACTGGCCGCCCAGGGTGTCCGGGAGCTGGTGATCATCGCCCAGGATACGACCTATTACGGCCTGGACCTGTACGGGAAACGCTCGCTGGCGGAACTCCTCCGCCGCCTTTCCGCCGTGGAAGGCATCGAGTGGCTCCGGATCCACTATTCCTATCCGGCCGATTTCCCGGAGGACGTGCTGGACGAGATGGCGGACAATCCGAAGGTCTGCCGCTACATGGACATTCCCCTGCAGCACATCGCGGACCCGGTCCTGGACCGGATGCGCCGCCATGTGGACGGGGCCTGGACGCGGGAACTCATCCGCCGGATGCGGGAGAAAGTGCCCGGCGTGGTCCTTCGGACGACCTTGATCGTGGGTCATCCCGGCGAGACGCCTTACGCTTTCCGGCAACTGCTCCAATTCGTGGAGGAAGCCCGCTTCGAACGCCTCGGCGCCTTCACCTACTCGGAGGAGGAAGGAACCTACGGGGCCAACCATTTCGACGACGCGATCACCCCGCGGACGAAGAAAATGCGTCTTTCCCGCCTGATGGAACTGCAGCGTGGCATTTCTCTTGCATACAATCTCTCACGCGTGGGGACGGAAGTCCGCGTCCTGGCGGACGACTTCGTGGACGGCGTTTTCGTATGCCGCAGCGAATTCGAAAGCCCGGAGGTGGACGGCGAGATCCTGGTGAAGTACGAGCCGGACCGGTTCGGGGGCATCGAGCCCTACTCCCTGGTCGGCAGTTTCTTCCAGGTGAAGGTCGTCTCCGCCGACGAGTATGATTTGACTGCAGAACTTGTGGAATTATGAGAAGATTCACCCTGACCTTGGGGCTCGCCGCCCTGGCGCTGGCCGCTTGTTCGCCCCAGACCCTGACCTTTAACGTGGATATGCGCCACCCGTCGAAATCCGGCATCGACCTGAGCCGGAAGTCGATGTCCGTCGTGTACATGGATGACGGGAAGGCGGACACCACGTTCAGCAACGGCGTGGCCTCCAGCCTCGCCCGCAGCCTCGAGGAAGACTATTTCGCCGGCAACGAGGCCATCGGCGTGTACAAGATCCCCATGGACTCCGTGTCCCTGGACCTGATGCACGGCCTGGTGATGGACAGCGGCGACGACGTCGTCTTCCTGCTGGGCCCGCCCACCTTCGGGGAAGTGGCCCTGTCGGACCCCGTTTCCGTGAAGAATCCCGTGAGCGTGGATTCCGCCTTCGTCTCCGATGCGCAGATTCCGTACAACGCGAAGCTCTTCGTCTATGACAGCATGGACAAGGAGGACAAGCTGCACGTTTTCCGCGGCAGCAGCGTCCTCCGCACGCGGATCTTCTCCAGCGGCGTGACCGCCAAGGAATTCCTGAAGGAGAAGGCCCTGAAGTCCCAGAAGGACTGGGGCGCGGAGCTGGTGGGCAAGCAGATTTCGAACCGCTTCGTCCCCACCTGGAAGGAAGAGGACTATACGCTCTACTACTTCGAAGGCTGGGACGAGGACTGGGTCGTCGCCGCCTCCCTGGCCTACAACATGCAGTGGAAGAAGGCCGCGGACATCTGGATGAAGAAGATCAACGACAACAACTACACCAAGCGCGGCTGCGCCTGCTACAATACGGCCCTGGCCTTCTACATGATGGGCGACCTGAACCTCGCCACCAAATGGCTGGACCGCGCCGACCAGTACGGCAAGCCCGACCTCTCCCCGGGACTCCGCAAACGGATCGAAGCCCGAAAGAAGTAAATGCAGCCCGAGAACGCGTATATGTTCCCGACCTCCGTGAAGGAGGTGCAGGCGCTGGGTTGGGATTACATCGACGTAATCATGGTGACCGGCGACGCGTTCGTGGACCATCCGTCCTTCGGGACGGCCGTCATCGCCCGGTGGCTCCAGAAATGGGGCTACCGGGTTGCCGTTGTTCCCCAGCCCAACTGGCGGGATGACCTGCGGGATTTCCGCAAGCTGGGGGCGCCGCGGCTCTATTTCGGGGTCAATGCGGGCGCGATGGACTCGATGGTGAACCACTATACCGCCTCCAAGCGCCTCCGGCATGACGACGCCTACACCCCCGAAGGCAAGGCGGGCGCCCGGCCCGACTACGCCGTCACGGTCTATACGAAGATCCTGAAGGAACTCTATCCGGACGTCCCGGTCATCATCGGCGGCATCGAGGCCTCCCTCCGCCGCCTGACGCACTACGACTACTGGAAAGACTGCCTCATGCCTTCCATCCTCGTCACCTCCGGTGCCGACTACCTCTGCTACGGCATGGGCGAACGCCCGATGCTCGCGCTGACGAAAGGTATCGAAAACGGATGGAACCGCCACCGCATGGAAGCGATTCCGCAGATTGCGGTCTTCAAGACCGGCGCCTGGAAGGAAAAGGAAGGCGTTCTGGTCCTTCATGGTTTCGAGGAGTGTCAGAAAGACAAGTTCAAGTTCGCCGAGAATTTCCATTGGATCGAGACCCATGCGAACCTGATGCATCCCGATACGATCATCGAGCCGGTGGGGGATGGGTATGTGCAGATCAATCCGCCCTATCCGACGGCGACGACCGAGGAGATGGATTCGTACTGGGACCTGCCGTTCACAAAGCTGCCGCATCCGCGGTACAAGGGGAAGCGGATTCCCGCGTATGATATGATCAAGTTCTCGGTATGCACGCACCGGGGATGCTTCGGCGGGTGCAATTTCTGCACGATCGCCGCGCACCAGGGAAAATTCATCTCTTCCCGGAGCGAGGCGTCCATCCTCAAGGAAGTGCGGGCGCTGAACAACCTGCCGGATTTCGCCGGGAACATCTCCGATGTGGGCGCCCCCACGGCGAACATGTACGGGATGCACGGGAAGAACCAGGACATCTGCGCGAAGTGCCGGCGGCGGTCGTGCCTGTTCCCGGCCCGCTGCCCGAACCTGGACTGCGACCACACGCGCCTGCTGGACCTGTACCACCGGATCGACAGTACCAAAGGCATCCGGCACTCCTACATCGGCAGCGGCATCCGCTACGACCTGTTCCTGACCGAGGACGGTTTTGTCGACGAGAGTTCGAAGCCGTACCTGAAGGAACTGGTCCTGGACCATACTTCGGGCCGTCTGAAGGTGGCTCCGGAACATACCGAGGACCACGTGCTCCAGAAGATGGGCAAGCCTTCCTTCCGCCTGTTCGAGCGGCTCCGGAAGGAGTTCGACCGGGTGAACCGGGAGGCGGGGACCCATGTGGGCCTCGTCCCGTATTTCATCTCGTCGCATCCCGGGTGCACGCTCAAGGACATGGAGCGATTGGCTAACCATCCGGCCCTGCGGGGCATCTGGATGGACCAGGTGCAGGATTTCACGCCCACGCCGATGACCACGTCCTCCGTCATGTTCTGGTCCGGATACGACCCCCGCGACCTCAAGCCGGTGTTCACCGAACGGGATATGGAACGGAAACGCATGCAGAAATCCTTTTTCTTCAAGAATTCCTCAAAAAAAAGTCGGGAGGGTATTGCCAAATCAAAAAAAGGGAATTAATATTGCACCCGTAAAACCTAAAACCCGACTACTGATGGCAGACAACAAGAAAAGACACGTCGTAAGTTATGAGAAGATGCCCCTGAACCCGGAGCTTGCGGCCGCCTTTGCTGAGAAATATCCCCGTGGATTCTCCGACTACCTGACCGACCTCGTGAAATATCCGAAGCCCGATGGCACGTCCTTCTATGCCGTGACCGTGGAGATCCCCGATGCCATCTACCTCGTGAAGATCAACGTGAAGACCGACGACCTTGAAGACGTCGAGCGCTGGCTCGAGGGCGAGGAAGATGCCGAGAACGAGGCCGTGGCCGGCGGCAGCGCCGACGCCTCCGATGCGGCCGGCGAAACCCTGCCCGACGACAACATCGCCCAGTACGGCAGCGGATCCGACGACGAATAAGCCTTGGAAAACAAGATTGTCAAATACATCTGGGGCCCGCTGAGGGCCCTTTTGCATTCCCTGCCGGTCCGGAGCCAGATTCCCGTCCTGTCGGTCGTGACCGGCGTGCTGTGCGGCCTGGCGGCCGTCCTGCTGAAGGTGACCATCCGCGCCATCCATCATGGGCTGGAGAGCCTGGTCGGGGGAGCGAACTGGCTGTACCTGCTCCTGCCCGGCGTGGGTATGCTCCTGAGTTTCCTCATCGTCCGATACATCGTCCGGGACAACATCGGCCACGGCGTGACGAAAGTCCTCCAGGCCGTGTCCAAGAACGAGTCCAAGATCAAGCGGCACAACATGTTCTCGTCGCTGGTGACGAGCGCCCTCACCATCGGTTTCGGCGGTTCCGTGGGCGCGGAAGCTCCCATCGTGTACACGGGGGCGGCCATCGGTTCCAACCTGGGCCGCTACATGGGCCTGTCCTACCGGGGAATGACGCTCCTGCTGGGCTGTGGCGCGGCCGGCGCGGTGGCGGGCATCTTCAACGCTCCGCTCGCCGGCGTCCTGTTCACCCTGGAGATCCTCCTCTTCAACCTGTCCATGAGCTCCCTCCTGCCGCTGCTTCTTTCTTCGGTGTCGGCGACAATGGTTTCCTATCTCATTCTCGGCCGCAATACGCAGTTTGCCTGCTCGCTCGTCGAGTTCTCGATGCGGAACATCCCGTTCTACCTCCTGCTGGGCGCATTCTGCGGATTCTGCTCGCTGTATTTCATCAAGATGACGCTCTGGCTCGAGGATGGATTCGGCAAGATGAAGAACCCCTGGCTCCGCTGGGCCTTGTGCGCTCTGGGGCTCGGCCTCCTGATCTTCCTGTTCCCGCCGCTGTACGGCGAGGGTTACGATGATGTGGGCCATCTCCTGAACGGGCAGGCGGACGGCGCTGTCTGGTTCTTCGCGCTGATCCTGCTCCTCAAGGTGTTCGCCATGACTTTCACGAACGCCGGCGGCGGCGTGGGCGGTACGTTCGGTCCCACGCTCTTCGTGGGCGCCATCGCGGGATACGTGCTGTCCTCCTCCCTGAACCTTGTCCTTCCCGGTCAGGTGCCGGTGCCCAACTTCGTCCTTGTGGGCATGGCCGGCCTCATGGCGGGCGTGATGCAGGCCCCCTTGACGGCCATCTTCCTCATTGCTGAAATATCGGGCGGTTACGGGCTCCTGATGCCCCTCATCCTGACGGCGGCCATCTCCTATGCCACCACCCGCATCTTCGAGAAGTACTCCATCTACACGAAGCGCATCGCGCAGACGGGCGAACTCCTCACCCACGATTCCGACCAGGCCGTCCTGACGCTCCTGAAGACGGAATCCCTCGTGGAGACGGACTTCACGCCGGTGCACATCGACGACACCCTGGGCGCCCTGGTCGAAGCCGTGGCCGTCTCCCGCCGCAACGTCTTCCCGGTCCTGGACGGCAAGAAGCGCTTCCAGGGCTATGTGGACCTGTCCGACATCCGCCGGGACATGTTCCGCACGGACCTCTACGATACGGCCAGGGTGTACAACTACCTGCGTTCCGCCCCGGAGTTCGTGTATCCGGACGAGCCCATGGACAGCGTCATGCGCAAATTCAGTAAAACCGGCGCCTGGAACCTCCCGGTCGTAGACCGCGACCTCAAGTACGTAGGCTTCCTCTCCCGCTCCAAGATCTTCAACGCCTACCGCGAAGAACTCCGGGATTTCTCCCAGGATTGATTTTTTTTCGGCACAGCCTGCATAAACTGTCTGAAAATCATTATATTTGTAAGAGTTAAACATGTGTAATTCTTACAAATCCATTCCTATGAAGAGATTCTTGGTCTCCCTGTCGCTCCTGGCCCTGGCCTTCGGCGGCAACGTGGCGTATGCGCAGGTCGCTGAATCGGCCGATTGGGCCACCCGCATCAAGGCGGAAGGCCTGGGCCGTTCCCAGGTCGAAGAACTGGCCCAGTACATGACGGACTATGTCGGTTCCCGGCTCACCGCTTCCCTCCAGAAGCGCCGTGCCGATTCGCTCATGCTCGTGAAACTCACGGAAATCGGGCTGTCGAATCCCCGTTCCGCCTATGCCACGGAGTTCACCCGCGGCGGCTGGGACGTCGTCAAGACGTATGCGGCGATGACCGCGCCCTATTACTGCGCCTTCTCTGTGACCCCCCGGGCCTGGTCCGGCAGCACCAAGGGCCTTGTAAAGGGCGAATGCGTCGTGTTCGACGTCCAGACCAAGGAAGACCTTGAGAAATACCGCGGAAAGGTGGCCGGCAAGATCCTGCTCATCCCTTCCACGCGGACGGTCGAAATCAATTTCGAGCCGCTGGCGACCCGTTATGACGAGAAGGAATTGGAGGCGATGACCAAGGACGACCGGGCGCAGGCCCGCGCCGGCCGTTACGGCGGCGGACGGATGAACTACGATTACCGAGCCATGATGGAGCTCCGCCAGCTGATGGCCGATTTCTATAAGACGGAGAAGCCGCTGTGCATCGTGAACGGCAGCGGTACCTTCAATGTCCCGAGCGGATCCGGCGTCAGCTACACGGCCGGGGATCCCGAACCCCTTCCCGAACTCAACATGCCGCTCGAGGACCACGGCCGCATGGTCCGCCTGATCAACCGCGGCCAGAAGGTCGAGATGGAACTGGAACTGATCAACCGCTTCACCAACGACACCGAAGTCCATAACCTCTATGCGGAGATTCCCGGCACCGATCCCAAGCTGAAGGACGAGATCGTCCTCATCGGCGCGCACTACGACTCCTGGCACGGCGGCACCGGCGCGGCCGACAATGCCTCCGGCTGCATCGTGATGGTGGAGGCGATGCGCATCCTGAAGGAACTGGGTTTCAAGCCCAAGCGGACCATCCGGCTCGCCCTGTGGGGCGGCGAGGAGCAGGGTCTCTACGGCTCCCGCGGCTACCTGGACAACTATCTGTACAAGGATGGCAAGAAGCTGCCCGGCTTCGACAAGTTCGCCCTCTACCTGAACATGGACAATGGCTCCGGCCGCTTCCGCGGCATTTACCTGGAGCGGAACGACGGCGCTTTCCCGTTCTTCGAGGCGTGGATGAAACCCATCGAATCCCTGGGCTTCCAGTACCTGTCGCCCCGCACCACCGGCAGCACGGACCATGTCACCTTCAACCGCCTGGGCCTGCCTTCCTACCAGTTCATCCAGGATGAACTCGAATATGGCCGGACCTACCACACCCTCATGGACACCTACGAGCGCCTCTCCCTGGGCGACCTGCGGCTGAACGCCACCATCGTGGCCTGGCTGGCCGCCTGCGCCGCGGACGATCCCGGCCGGATTCCCGTCAATCCCTCCATCGACCTCAGCCGACAGCAGCAGCGGGCTTTCTAGCGCGCGGAACCTTTCTTTTCGGTACGCATCGCTTGCGTTTTTTGGGTCGGTTTGCTAACTTTGTAAACTGACACTAAAACGTACACGCGATGCGTATCCCGTTCTTTTCCGTTGCTGCCGCCCTGCTGGCGGTGGTTTCCTGTACCGGAGAGAAGACGGCTGTGGAGGCCGTGGATCCCTTCATCGGCACGGGTTTCCATGGACATACCTATCCCGGCGCGACCGTGCCGGCGGGCATGGTCCAGCTGAGTCCGGACACCCGGAACACGGGGTGGGACGGCAGTTCCGGCTACCATTACAGCGACAATACCATCCTGGGCTTTTCCCATACGCACCTGTCAGGCACGGGCTGTGCGGACCTGGGCGATTTCCTGTTCACGCCGGCCATTGGTAATGTGCCCGTGAAGGACGGCGCTTACGCTGTGGACCCGCTTCCTTTCACGCATGAGGACGAGATGGCGTCGCCGGGCTATTATCGCGTCCGTTTCCCGGAGCGGGGGATTACGGCCGAACTGACGGCCGGCCCGCACACGGGCATCCACCGTTACACCTTCAACGGAAAGGGAGAGCGGCATATCCTGATCGACATGAAGCACAACATCGGTGAAACCGCCCCGCGGGACATCTTCCTGCAGGCGGTAGGGGACACGCTCGTCCGGGGCGGCCGCATCGTCGATGGCTGGACGCACGACCGGCATGTCTTCTTCTCGGCGCGTTTCTCCGTGCCCTTCACGGCCTGCAAGACCGAAGGCGGTGAGCGCTGGCTCCTGACCTTCCCGGAGGATGTCGAGGAACTGACGGTCGCGGTGGGGCTTTCTTCCGTCGATACCGACGGCGCCGCGGACGACCGCCGCTTCGAGGCCTCCAACGGCTTCGATGAAGCCCGCGCCGCCGCGCGCTGGCGCTGGGCGCAGGAACTGGGAAGGATCACCGTCGAGGGGGGCACCCCGGCCCAGCGCACCACCTTCTATACGGCTCTCTACCACACGATGGTGACGCCGGACCTCCAGACGGACCTGGACGGCCGCTACCGGAACCATCGGCAGGAAGTGGCGCAGGCGCCGCCTGTACACGATTACTATTCCACCCTGTCCTTGTGGGATACCTTCCGCAGCTGGAATCCCTTGCAGGTACTCCTGAATCCCAAGCTCGTGGAAGACATGGTGTTCAGCATGCTGGACATGTACGACTGCGACGGCCGGCTGCCCATGTGGCCGCTGGGTTCTGCGGATACCTACTGCATGATCGGCTATCACGCCGTCCCCGTGATCGCCGACGCCTGGCTGCGCGGAATCCGCAGTTTCGACGGCGAGAAAGCGCTGGCCGCCATGGTGGCCTCCTCCAACCTGGATCCGGGATCTGAGGCCTACAACGCTTATGGCTATGCCCCCTCGGACGTTGTCACCGAGTCCGTCTCCAAGACGATCGAGTTCGCCTACGACGACTGGTGCATCGCCCGGATGGCCGAATCCCTAGGCCATGCCGACCTCGCGGCCGAGTACGACGCCCGTTCCCTCCGCTACCGGAACCTGTTCGACGCCGCCACGGGCTTCCTCCGCGGCCGTCAGTCCGACGGCAACTGGCGGAAGCCGTTCAGCCCGATCAGCACCTCCCGCGACTTCACGGAAGCCATCCCCTGGCAGAGCCGCTTCTTCGCCCCGCACGATTTCGCCGGCTTCACGGCGCTGACCGGCGGCGCGGAGGCCACCCGGGCCGCCCTGGATTCGCTCTTCACCGATGAAGAGCGGGATCCGGAGATGAAGACCTCCGACATCACCGGCTTCGTGGGCCAGTATGCCCATGGCAACGAGCCCAGCCACGCCAGCGCCTGGATGTACAACTGGCTCGGCGACCCCGCCAGCTCCCAGAAATGGGTGCGGCACATCCTCGACGAGATGTACGCCCCGACGCCGGAAGGCATCTGCGGCAACGAGGACTGCGGCCAGATGTCCGCCTGGTACGTCCTTTCCGCCCTGGGCATCTATCCCGTGTGCCCCGGCACCGGCGAGTTCGTGTTCGCAGCTCCGCTGTTCCCGAAGGCCACCGTTACCCTGGGGAACGGAAACAAGCTGACCATCCGGGCCGACCATCCGGAGCATCCGTATATCTCGAAGGTTACATTTAATGGGGAACCCGTTGACCGTCAGTTTATTACCTATGACGAGCTGATGCAGGGCGGGGAACTCTCCTTCACCCTTTCCGCGACGCCCGACCACGGTCGCGACGCCCTGCCGGCCCCGTATTCCCTGACGGACGGAAAGGTCGTTTCCACACCGTATCTGACGGGCGATCCGTGCTTCTTCGAAGGCGTTTTCCAGGCTGTACTGGGCTGCCGGACCGAGGGCGCGTCCATCCGTTACACCCTGGACGGCACTGTTCCCACGGAGGCTTCCGCCCTGTATGAAGGCCCGTTCGGAATCGACAAGGAATGTGACCTCTCCCTCCGCGCTTTCAAGGAAGGCCTGGCTCCCAGTTCCGTGCTCCGGATCCATGCGTTCCCGGCCGTCTGGCGGCCGGCGAAGAAGGTTTCCGCGACCAAACCGGGCTGCCGGTACACCTATCACGTGGGTGAATTTACCTGCACGGCCGATGTCCTGCGCTCGACGGTGGTCATGCGCGGAGAAATGCCCTTCCCGACCATCAAGGATGCACCCGACGAGGACCATTTCGGTTATGTCTTCCAAGGGTATGTCGATGTCCCTACGGATGCGCTTTGGGAGTTCGCCGTCACGAGCGACGACGGCGCCGTTCTCTACATCGATGGAACCAAGGTCGTGGACAACGACGGGTCCCATTCCGCCTTCACTTCTACCGGTATGATCCCGCTCTTGAAAGGCTTGCATTCCTTCGAGCTGGTCTATCTGGAAGACTATGAAGGCCAGTCCCTCGCCTGGGCTTGGAAGGCTCCCGGCGACGCTCGTTTCTCCCGTATCCCTGAATCTGCAATCTATCACTGATTATGAAACGCTTCCTTGTCCTTGCGGCCCTGCTGTGCCCGCTGGCCCTTTTCGCCCAGCGCCCCGTCATCCTGCACTCGCACAATGACTACGAGCGCACGGCGCCCTTCTGGGAGGCCTATTCCCAGCACTGTTCCTCCATCGAGGCCGACGTCTTCTGGCAGGACGACCAGCTCCTGGTCGGCCACGAAGTCGCGCACCTCACCCCGGAACGGAATTTCCGGGCGATGTACGTGGACCCGATCGTGTCAATGTTCCGGCAGAACGGCGGCCATATGTGGAAGGGTTCCGACGACACCCTCATCCTGATGGTGGAACTCAAGTCCTCCACGGAGCCCACCCTTTCCGAGGTGGTAAAACTCCTGGGCGAATACCCGGACGTCTTCTGCTCCGACCACGGCGTGAAGGTGGTTATCACAGGTAATACGCCTGATTACAAGGACTTTGCGTCCTATCCGCACTGGGTCTTCTTCGACGGGGACCTGAATGCGGACCTCGTCATCCGGTACACGCCGGACGAACTGGCCCGAGTGGGGATGTTCAGCACGAATTTCCGCAAGTTCGCGCAGAAATGGAACGGCAAGGGTCGGATGATCGATCCGGAACTGGACGCCGTGAATGCGGCCATCGCCGCGGCGCACGCCGCCGGGAAGCCTATCCGCTTCTGGAACGCGCCGGAAGGGACAACAACCTATTTCACGTTCTGGAAACTCGGCGTGGACATCATCAACACCGACAAACCCGCCGTGGCCAGCCTCTTCTTCGACGACTGGGGCAACAAGAATTTCATCATCGGCAAGCACGAGGTGCAGGCCGGTGTGACTGGTACGAAGAAGCTGGACAAGGCCACGCGCGACTTCTCCGGTTTCCAGAACGAGCGGCTCCAGCTCTCCAAGCGGATTCCGACCTACACGCCTACCTATCGGAACGACGGCAGTGCCAAGAAGATCAAGAACGTGATCTTCCTCATCGGCGACGGCATGGGCATCAACCAGGTCATGGCCGGCGCCTATGCGAACGACCGCGACCTGAGCCTGCTGAAAATCAAGAACATCGGCATCCAGTTCTACAACCCGAACGACGATTTCATCGGCGATTCCGCTTCCGGCGGCAGCGCCCTCGCGACGGGCGAGGTGTCCTGGACGCGGCATATCGCCTCGAACAAGGACGGTTCGGAGGAGTATCCCGCACTGACGGATTATTTCAAGGGCCTCGGGAAGGCCACGGGCGTCGTCACCTTAGGCGATGTCGCCGACGCCACGCCGGCCGTCTTCTACGGCCATACCTCCGAACGCGACAGTACGGACAAGATCACCCGTTACTGGCTTACCAGCGACGTGGACCTCATCTGCGGCAGCGGTCGGGACTATATCGAGGATCCCCGTGCGGACGGTGTCGACATGCTTTCCGGCATCAAGGCCAATGGATACAGCTACCTGACGGACGCCCTGACCGTGGACCGGACCCCGGGCAAAGTCATCTGCTTGGACAACCGCATGGGCGCGTACGCCACCGAGGAAACGCTGGATTTCCTGGCGAACATCACCCGGGCTTCCATCGACAAGCTGTCCAAGGAATCCAAGAAAGGCTTCTTCCTGATGGTGGAAGGCGCGAAGATCGATTATGCCGGCCATTCCGACTGCTTCCCGGCCTCGGTCATCGAGCAGCTGGGCTTCGACCTGGCGGTCGCCGAGGCACTCCGTTTTGCCGATTCCAACGGCGAGACGCTGGTGGTGGTCACCGCGGACCATGAGACCGGCGGCCTCACGATCCTGGACGGCGACCTGGAGACCGGTCATGTCCTCGCCGTATACAATTCCGACGACCATACGCCCACGGTCGTACCCGTGTTTGCCTACGGTCCCGGTTCCCGGGAATTCACCGGAACCTACATCAACATCGAGATTCCCCGGACCATCAAACGGCTCGTGACCAAATGAGAAAAATCGCGATAATCGCCCTGCTGCTGGCTTCCGCGCCGGTTTTGCGGGCGCAGGACCTCAAGAGCGGCCCCTACGACCTTCCGTACAAGAACACGTACGTGAAGAACATCTTCGTGGCGGAGAATCCCTACCGGACGATGAAACCGGAGACGGTCCAGCCCAAGTCTTTCGCGCAGGCGGAAAAGATTCTTCCGGCTCCCTTCTGGGCCGGCCACGAAAAGGAAGTGGAGATGTACTGGCACGCCTGGAAGATCGCCGTCGGCAACATCAGGCAGCCCCAGGAAGGCTCCGGCTTCGTCAGTCCGTACCTGGACGTGGCGTATAACGGGAACATCTTCATGTGGGACGACAGTTTCATGATGATGTTCGCCCGCTACGGCTACCGTTTCTTCCCGTTCCAGCGCACCCTGGACAACTTCTACGCGAAGCAGCACCAGGACGGCTTCATCTGCCGCGAGATCCGGGCCGACGGATCGGACTGCTTCGAGCGTTACGACCCGGTCAGCACCGGTCCGAACCTGCTGCCGTGGGCCGAACTCCAGTATTACCGCCAGTTCGGCGACATCGACCGGCTCCATCGCGTTTTCCCGGCCCTGGTGGCCTATGCGCAGTGGTGGAAGCTCAACCGCACCTGGAAGGATGGCACTTACTGGTCCAGCGGGTGGGGGACCGGCATGGACAACATGCCTAGGGTCCCGGAAGGCTACAATCAGATTTTCTCCAACGGCCACATGACCTGGCTGGACACGAATCTCCAGCAGTATCTCGTGAACGACTGCCTCATGCAGATCGGCTTCTTCACCGAGCGCTGGCAGGAAATCGAGGAGATGGAGGACGAGATGAAGTTCCTCAAGGCCTGGATCAATGATAACATGTGGGACCCGGAAACCGGTTTCCTGTATGACGTCTATGCCGATGGCTCCCGCGCCTCCGTGAAGGGCATTTCGGCCTTCTGGGCCCTCCAGACCGATGTCCTGGACAAGGACCGGCAGGATGCGCTGGTGGCCCATCTGTCCGATACGACGGAGTTCGCCCGGACACACCGGGTGCCGTCGCTGAGCGCCGACCACCGCAAATACAACCCCCGTGGCCGCTACTGGCAGGGGGGCATCTGGCCGGGCGCCAACTACATGGTGCTGGACGGCCTGTGGCGCCGCGGCTACCGCGACCTCGCCCGGGAAGTCGCCGACAACCATTACGGCAATGTCTTCGAGGTGTGGAAGAAAACCGGCACCTTCTGGGAGTATTACGCCCCCGAAGCCGTCGAGGAAGGGTTCATGGCCCGCAAGGACTTCGTCGGATGGACCGGCCTGCCGCCCATCGCGGAGTTCATCGAGTGCATCCTGGGCATCCGGTCCGACTTTTCAGAAGGCCGGATCGAATGGGACCTGCGCCAGGTGGAGGCCCACGGGATCGAACGCTATCCCTTCGGCCCCGACGGGGTCGTGGAACTGAAGGCGGCCGCCCGCAAGTCGGCCTCCGACAAGCCTGCAATCACGGTGAAGACCAACGTACCCTTCGACCTCACAGTCCTTTGGGGTGACAACCAGACGGCGACGGTCCATGTGGAGAAAAGTGGAAAGATAAACCTTTAGATATGAAAAAGTTTTTTATGGCAGCCCTGCTGCTGCCGTTGCTGGCGCTTTCCTGCCAGCCCGGGAATGTGACGGAACCGCTTCCCGTGATGTCTTTCAATGTCCGCTACGGGACGGCCAAGGACGGTGACCACGTGTGGGACAACCGCAAGGATGCGGCCTGCGCGATGATCCTGGACCAGCGTCCCGCCGTGTTCGGCGTGCAGGAGGCCCTGGACTTCCAGCTGACTTATTTCCAGGAGCACTGCCCGGGCTACAAGTATGTGGGTGTGGGCCGTGAGGATGGTATCAGCGATGGCGAGCACATGGCCGTGTTCTATGACACCGAGCGCATCGAGCTCCTGGAGTGGGGTACCTACTGGCTCTCCGAGACACCGTTCCAGCCTTCCCTGGGCTGGGATGCCGCCTGCCGCCGGACGGCCACATGGACGCTGCTGAAAGACAAGGTCGCGGGCCGCAACTTTTATTTCGTGAACACGCACCTGGACCATGTGGGCAAGGAAGCCCGCCGGAAGGGCTTGCTTCTGCTGGTGGACCGCATCGCTGCGATGAATCCGGACGGCTTCCCGATGGTTCTTACTGGTGACATGAACGTCTATCCGGACGATCCGTGCCTGGGCGAACTCCGCACCCTCATGGAGGATGCCCGCCAGACGGCCAAGGTGACCGACAATGACCTGACCTGGCACGACTGGGGCAAGGTTTCCGGCAATCCGCCCATCGACTATGTCTTCTACGCCGGTTTCGCGGGCTGCGACGAATTCGCGGCGGTCCGTCAGCCGTATCTGGGCGTGGACTATGTCTCCGACCACTATCCGGTGACGGCCGTTCTCCGCTATGGCCCCGAGCAGGAGGCCGTGAAGCGGGAGCCTGTCCCCGAGCAGCCCAAGTATGTCGTCGAGGTGGAAGCGCACCGCGGCGGCATGGGCCTGTATCCCGAGGAATCCCTGCCGGCGATGATCAATGCCGTGAATCTGGGTGTGAACACCCTGGAAATGGACCTTTGCATCACGCAGGACAAGCGGGTTGTCCTTTCCCATGACAAGTACTTCCATCCCCGCTATGCCTCGCACCCGGACGGAACGCCCGTGGTGAGCGGCGAACCCAAGACGTGGCTGTGGCAACTGCCGTACAGCGAAGTGGCGAAGTGGGACGTGGGCAACCGGTTCAACCCCTCCTGGCCTGAGAAGCACTGCGTCCCGCTCGCGAAGCCCCTGGCCGGCGACGTGATCGCCGCCGTGGAGGCCTATACGAAGGAGAACGGGCACTATGCGATGAACTATGACATCGAAATCAAGAGCGATCCGGACTATGACGGGGCTGTCGAAGGCGTGGACTGGCCGGATTATCGCGAGTTTACGGACCTGTGCATGGCCATGCTGGATTCCCTGGACCTGGGTGACCGCCTGATGATCCAGTGCTTCGACGAGCGTGCGCTGAACTATATCAACGAGAAGTATCCGGGCCACACCCTGGCTTATCTGGTGGAGGATTACGAGAAGGATTTCGACGAGTTCATGGGCAAGCTGGACTTCACCCCGCAGTGGCTGAGCGCCCCGCATGGGAACGTGGACGCCGACCTCATCGCGAAGGCCCGCGCCCGGGGCATGAAGGTCAACACCTGGACGGTGGACGATCCGGACGAGATGCGCCGCCTCATCGACCTCGGCGTGGACGCCATCATCTCCAATTATCCCGACCGCCTGCTCAAGGTGGTGGGGGCGTATTGATTCCGGTCTATGCGTAAACTTTGTCTTCTGCTCCTGCTGGGGATCCTCCCCGGCAGGACTTTCTTGTCGGATGCCTGCACGAACCTCATCGTGGGGAAGGCCGCATCGGCAGACGGGTCAGTGATCTGCACCTACAATTGCGATACCTTCGGGGACACGGGCTGGTTGACCTATTCGCCCGCCGGTGCCCATGCGCCGGGGGAGAAGATTGCCATCCGCAGTTTCTGGCATCCCGAGGGAATCCGGGGCTATGTGGACCAGGTTGCCTTTACCTACAGCGTGATCGGGTACATGAACGAGAAGCAGCTGACCATCCTGGAGACCACGTTCGGAGGCCGTGAGGAACTCGTGGACCCGGAAGGGATCCTGGACTATGACAATGTGATGCAGCTGGCCCTGCAGCGGTGTACGACGGCGCGGGAAGCCATCCTGGAGATGGGCAGGCTGATGGACGAGTACGGTTATTGCTCGAGCGGGGAGACATTCTCCGTCTGCGACAAGGACGAGGCCTGGATGATGGATGTCATCGGCAAGGGCCCCGGCCGCAAGGGCACCGTCTGGGTGGCGGTCCGGATCCCGGATGACTGCATTTCGGCCCATGCCAACCAGAGCCGTATCCGCAAGTTCCCGCAGGCCAGGAAGCTGGACAAGAAGAAGGGAATTTACGAGGTGGCCGGCGAATGCATGTACAGCGCCGAGGTGATTTCCTTCGCCCGCGAAATGGGCTTTTACGACGGCCCGGACGCGGATTTCAGCTTCCGGGACGCCTACTGTCCGATCGATTTCGTGGGCATGCGCCTCTGCGAGCCGCGGGTCTGGAGCATTTTCCGGCACCACACGGATCCTGCGTACATGGACAGTTTCATGCCCTACCTGAACGGCCAGTTCGACGTGTGTGACGAACTGCCCCTGTGGATCAAGCCGGACAAGCCCTTGACGCTGCAGGATGTGATGGCTGACATGCGTGACCATTACGAGGGAACGCCGCTGGACATGACGGCCGATGTGAGCGCCGGTCCCTGGAGTTCTCCGTACCGTCCGCGAGCGAAAGGCTTCACCTCCGACGGCAAGCAGTACTTCCGCGAGCGGCCCATCTCCACCCAGCAGGCAGGTTTCTCGGTCGTCGCGCAGATGCGCTCCTGGCTTCCGGACGAAGTGGGCGGCGTGTATTGGTTCAACTGCGATGAACCCTCGGCCATCGCTTATGTGCCCGTCTACTGCTGCCTGAGATCCGTCCCGGACGCCTTCCAGGGGCGGTACAACCGCAACGGCGTCTTTGACGAACGCGGCGCTTTCTGGCTATGCAACTGGGTGGCGAACATGGTGTATCCGCGATGGAGCGCCATGGTCGGGGACCTGGTCTCCGCCCGCGAGGAACTGGAAACCGTTTTCCAGAACGGACAACCCGGTATCGAAGCCGAAGCGAGGTCCCTCACGCCCGAAGAACGGGTAGCCTATCTGGAGGGGAAGACCTTCGCCTTCACGGAACAGATGATGTCGCGCTGGAAAACCCTCGCGCATCACTTGATCGTGAAATACAACGACCAGCCCGGCGCCTGGGACCAGCCCTTCTACGATGCCGTCGTCAGGGACACCGGCACCCGATACCTCGTCCCGGGGCAGCAATAAATCTTGTACAGACGCGGGATTTTGCGTATTTTCGCACAACAAATTGTAATTGGATATGAAAGCGATCAGCACAATAGAGGCACCGGCGGCCATCGGGCCGTACAGCCAGGCCGTGGACAGCGGCGCCGGTCTTGTCTTCGTTTCGGGGCAGCTGCCCATCGACCCGGCCACCGGGGCATTCCCGGAGGGAGGTGTCGCCGAGCAGGCGCGCCAGTCTCTCCTGAACGCGCAGGCCATCCTGCGGGCGGCCGGCCTGGAACTGGCCGATGTCGTGAAAACGACGGTCTTCCTGGCCGATATGGGCGATTTCGCGGCGATGAACGCCGTATATGCATCGTTCTTCGCCGAACCGTTCCCGGCCCGGAGCGCCGTGGCCGTGAAAACACTGCCCAAGGGCGCGCTCGTCGAAATCGAGTGCATCGCCACCCGCAACCGGTAGGGAATGGGCAAGGCCAAATGGATCGGCGGGTTCCTGGGCTGGGTGGCCTGGGGACCGATCGGCGCCTTGATCGGGTACCTGCTCGGCAAGGCGGTGGATACGTATATCGACGGGTCCCACCAGCTGCCCGGCGGTGACGGCTGGGAGCGGCCGTCTGGGCAGGGGAGTTCCCGGCAACAGACCGGCCCCGGTTCCTACGGCCAGACTCAATCCCGCCAGAACCGATACACGGCGGACGAGCAGCGGAACAGTTTCTTCGTGAGCCTGCTGGTCCTGTCCTCGGCCGTCATCAAGGCCGATGGAAGGACGCATCCGGCGGAGCTGCGGACAGTCCGGGAGTTCATCCGGACGAACTTCGGCGAGCAGGCCGCGGCCCAGGCGGAGCAGATCCTGCAACGGCTGGACAGCCAGCAGGTGAACATCTACTCGGTGGGCGGCCAGATTGCCGCCAACATGAACTACTCGCAGCGCCTGCAGCTCTTCCAATACCTGGTGTCCATCGCGACGGCGGACGGCGACTTCAGCGCATCCGAAAAGAGCGTCCTGGAGGCCATCGCCTCGGCCATCCGGCTCACATCCACCGATGCGGCCTCCATCATCGCGATGTACTACAAGGAGGCCGATTCCGCCTATACCGTGCTGGAGATCTCTCCTTCGGCGACGGATGACGAAGTCCGGTCCGCCTACCGGCGCATGGCGATGAAATACCATCCCGACCGGGTGGCGACCCTCGGCCCCGAGGTGCAGAAGGCGGCCGAGGAGAAATTCAAGAAAATACAAGAAGCCTACGCGGCGATCAAGAAACAACGCGGAATCCAGTGATTTTGGCAAAAAACAAAGTTATTTAAGCAAATATTAGAGTTAACGGCCTGCAACGGGTATTTTTTTATAAAAAAGAGTACACCGTTGCGGTTTTTTTATTATTTTTGGTTCATATTGATGAACGTTTTTTGACATTTGTCGCTAACCACGAGTATAAATAGTTGTACTTAACCAACATACACTAATTATTAACCAACCATTATGCTTTCCAAAAAACTGTTCGGATTGTTCGCAGGGCTGCTGTGCCTTGCGGCAACGTTCAGCGCGTCTGCGCAGAACCTGACAGTGCGTGGAACGGTCGCTGACGCCGCCGGCCCCGTCGTGGGCGCGGTCGTCCTCAGCGGCAGTGCCAACGCCGTTACGGACATGAATGGTACCTACACCATCAATGTCCCGTCCAACGCAGTCCTCGAGGTGTCCTGCCTGGGCTATGTGACCCAGCAGATTCCCGTGAATGGACGCACGACCATCAACGTTATCCTAGAAGAGGATGTCGAAGTCCTGCAGGAAGCCGTGGCCCTCGGTTACGGCGCCCAGACCAGGAAGAAGGACCTGTCCGCTTCCGTGGGTATCGTCAACAACGCGGATGAACTGGCGGCTCGCCCGGTGACTTCCACCGAGGCCATGCTCCAGGGTCAGATTCCAGGTGTTGTCATTTCTGCGAACGGGGGTTCCCCGGACAGCACGCCCGGTATCCTCATCCGTGGCCAAGGCTCCCGCAAGGGTGACTCCGTGCTGTGGGTGGTGGACGGCGTCCCCGGCGCTCCCATCACATCGATGAATGACATCGAGAGCATCGTCGTCCTGAAGGACGCGGCCTCCGCCGCTATCTACGGTGCCACCTCCGGTGCCGGCGGTGTCATCCTCGTGACCACCAAGAAGGCCGGCAAGGGTGTCCATGTCGAATATGACCTGGTCGCCGGTGTCCGTGCCGCCTCCAATCTCCCGACCCCGCTGGATGCCCAGCAGGAAATCGAGATGCGCAAGCTTTCCTATGCCAATGCCGGTCTGACGATTCCTGTCGGCTGGGATGTGAGCAAGAACCCTTGGATCGGCGAAACCCGGACCAAGTGGATGGACGAGATTTTCCGCAACGCCTTCTATCAGCGTCATTCTGTGACCCTGAACTATGGTGCCGAGAACTTCAAGAGCCGCCTCACCTTCAGCTATCAAGACAATCCCGGCGTCCTCCTCAACACCTTCAGAAAGGATCTCGGTGTCCGCTACAACGGCGAGTATGACCTGAACAAGTGGCTCAACATCACCGAGAACATGTCCTTCTCCGACGGCAGTGCCAGGGGCACCGATACCGGTTCCGCCTATACCGGCACCATCCTCTCCGCCATCTATATGCCTGCCAGTGCGGAAGCTTATGCTTCTGCCGGTCCTTACGCCGGTTCCTACGGCGGTACTGTCACAGAGGATCCCGCCTACATCGCCAAGTACGGCAGCAATTTCGCCGACATCCACGGTGACGCCGTGAACCCGCTCCGTCTCCTCCTGGCCGACAATCAGTACAGCCACAACAGCCGGTTCTGGTCCACCACCGGCCTCCACATCACGCCGGTCAAGGGCCTGAAATTCAGCAGCCTGTTCACGGCTTACGTGGAAAGCCCCTGGTATAAGAACTTCCACCCGAAGCGCCCCGAAATCGGCAAGCCTGACGGTGGCAACGGCCTCAACTATGACGTCAGTCGCAATCTGGGGTGGCGCAGCGAGAACATGCTCACCTTCGACCGCACTTTCGGCAAGCATACCGTCGGCGCTCTGGGTGCCGTCACCTTCAACCGCGATGTCCGGAGAAGACTCACCGCAAGCGGAAAGACCTACGAGGATGAGGCTTTCAATGTGCAGTATCTGGCCCATGCCGCATCCAAGGATGCCCTTGACTATTATGGTATCGATGCTAACATCGCGTTCGTCGCCCGCGCTTCTTACAGCTTTGACGACCGCTATTTCGTGACTGCCTCCTGGCGCCGGGACTATGCCGGCCGTCTCCCTGCCAGTCACAACTACGGCGACTTCCCGGCCGTTACGGGCGCTTGGAAGGTTTCCAGCGAACCTTTCTTCCCGAAGAACGACGTCGTGAACCTCCTCAAGCTCCGTGCTTCCTGGGGTCGCGTGGGTAACCTCGGTTCCATCGACTGGACGTATAAGTCGGCCAACCTGAACAGCAGCACCTGGAACGAAGGTGCCATCTACGGTGTGGAGAGCAACTCCTACTGGGGTGTTTTCTGGTATCCGCAGAAGTCTGTGAACCAGTTGCTTACCTGGGAAACCTCCCAGCAGTTCGACGCCGGTTTGGACATCGATCTCTTCAAGGACCGCCTTTCCATGTCCCTGGACTACTACAACAAGCGCACCTTCAACCTGATCCAGGAACAGACCATGGGCTGGCCGCAGACCATCGGTCTCGACCCGATGATGGTGAACCAGGGTGAAATCCGCAACTCCGGTTTCGAATTTGTCGCGAACTGGAATGACAAGGTGAGCAAGGACTTCAGCTACCATGTGTCCGGAAACCTGGCCTACAACAAGAACGAAGTGATTTCGACCGGTGTCCTGGACGGTGAAGGCAAGGCCGGTAAATGGACCGGTGGCGGCGACTTCCGTCTGGTGCCCTGGATCTATCAGAGCGAGGCCGGACAGCCGCTGAACTCCTTCTATGTGATCAAGACCGCCGGCATTTTCCAGAGTGACGCCGAGGCGGCCGCCTACACCAAGGACGGCAACCGCATCCAGCCGAACGCCGTGGCCGGCGACTTGAAGTTCGTCGACTTCAACAACGATGGCAAGATCGATGACGGGGACCGCCAGTATGTGGGCTCCGCAATGCCCAAGTACACCTTCGCCCTCTCCGGCGGCTTCAACTGGAAGGGACTCACCTTCGACATGATGCTGCAGGGCGTCGCCGGCAACAAGATCGCCTATGTGGGCAAGCAAATGATCCTGTCCGACGTGGAAGGCGGCTTCAACCGCGTCACGGATATCCTGAATGCCTGGAGCCCCACCAACACCGGTTCCACCATTCCCCGTCTGAGCAAGAATGACCCGAACGGCAACTTCTCCAGGCCTTCCGATTATTACATCGAGAACGGTTCCTACCTCCGCCTGAAGAACGTCACCATCGGCTACGACCTCACCAAGGCCCTCCAGACACTCTCTCACTTCGCCGACCGAGGCAGCACCTGCCGTGTCTATGTGAGCGGTGAAAACCTCCTCACCCTGACCAAGTACTCCGGCATGGATCCGGAAATGGGCGGCTACGATACGATCAAGTATCCGGTCTCCCGCGTATTTGCTTTCGGTATTAAACTGAACTACTAATCGACTGTGGATATGAAAAAATATATCATTCTCGCCATTCTTGCCGCAGGGACACTTTGCATCTCTTCCTGCGCGCAGTTCCTGGATGTCAAGGCCGAAGGTTCTCCGACCGCCGACCAGTATTTCCAGAACGATCAGCAGGCGATCGACGCCGTGGACGGCATCTACGCACGTCTCGCCCAGGAAAATGTCCTGGGCCGTGAGCTGTACTGGGAGCAGGCTGTCGCCAACGATATCGTCTGGGGACGTACGCGTGGCTACCCCACGCTGGCCACTTTTGACTACACGGGAGACGAAAGCCCGCTGCGCGGCGTGTTCGAGCAGGCCTACAAGCAGGGTATGAACCGTTGCAACTGGATCATCCAGCAACTGATGCTCAAGCAGGTGAACAAGGACCTGACGCCCGTCGAGGTGCGCAGCCTGGGCGAGGCCTACTTTATGCGGGCCTACTGGCATTTCCTGATCGCCTACCGCTACGGTACTAAGGACCTGGGCGTTCCTTTCGTGGCTTACGAGACTGTGGAAGGCGGCTACAACAATGAAATTCCCGAACAGCAGCCTTCCGTCATGGTCAACTACCAGTTGATCGTCGACGATTTGGAGAAGGCCGAGGAAATCCTCCCTCGTTTCGAGGAATACGACGCCGCCAACCGGGGCCGCGCCCACAAGGCGGCCGCTGCAGCTGTGATGGCAAAGGTGTATGCCTACTGGGCCACCTGGGACAAGAGCCAGTGGCCGAACGTCATCACCTGCGTGGACCGTCTGGAGAAGACTTACAACCGCGCCCTCCATCCGGTGTTCACGGACCTTTTCGCTCCGGATGTGGACAAGTTCTTTACCCGCGAGTATTGCTGGGGCTATCCTTCCAACGGCTCCAACGACGGCAAGGCCGGCGGTTCCATCGAGTTCCCCGGTGTCTCCCTCGAGAACAAGGGCTGGGGCAAGTTCAACGGCTGGGGCCAGTTCAAGCCCACCTATGACTTGTACGAGGAAATGGCCAAGGACAACGTGGGCGATGTCAAGAACGAGCGTCTGGCCGCCACGATGCTGGAATATGGCGACGTGTTCCCGTACTTCGGTGAAAACCGCGTGTTCTGGTCCACTTCCGATGTCGAGTCCGGCTTCCAGATCTACAAGTTCCTGCAGCCGTTCGCTCCGGCCGATCCGCAGGGCCAGGGTTATCTGCTGGACAATGCGGACTGGCCTTGCACCCTCATCAATTGGCCGATCATCCGCTTCGCGGACTGCCTGCTCCTCCGTGCGGAGGCCAACCTCGTCGCCGGCAACGGCGCCGCCGCCGCGAAGGACATCAACCTGATTCGCCAGCGCTCTCACCTGACGCCGCTTTCCGGAAACGCAACCTGGAAGGACCTCTACCACGAGCGCCGCTGCGAACTCGCTTTCGAGATGGCCAACGACCACGCTTACGACTGCAAGCGCTGGGCTTACTCCGGCGATCCTGAAATCAAGGCCCTCGCCCTGAACGAGCTCAATTCCCATCCGCGCGTGCGTCACTATGAAGACCGTTCCAACCCGGAATCCCCGTTCACGGTCGGTGGTTACGAGGACTACAAAAATCAGCTCCAGTGGCAGGATAAGTTCATGACCTTCCCTTATCCTTCCGAGCAGATCAACAAGTCTGCCGGCAAGCTGAAGAATCCTCCGACCTGGAACTAAGGTTTCTTTTTGACATTCATTTTGCGGGGGCGGAGCTGCGGGCTTCGCCCCCGCTTTCCCATTGTTTTCCAGGCCTTTTTTTCTTATTTTTGATACATGGTTACGAAACGATTCTTGGCAGCGGTCCTGATGGTCCTGCCGTTCCTGCTTTCCGCGCAGGAACTCACGGTGAACGAGGCCCGGTTTTGCAAGGGAGATGACCCGGTCTGGAGCGCATTCGCCTATGATGACCACGCGTGGCTGAAGGTCTCTTTTGACCAGCCCTGGGAAGAACTGGGACTGGACCAGGTGAACGGCCTGGGCTGGTACCGTCTGCACATGGTGATTCCTTCTTCCCTGAAAAAGGGGAAGGTGAGTGCCATCCTGCTGGATCTGGGCGCCATAGACGATTCCGACGAGACCTGGGTCAATGGCCACAGCGTCGGAAAGACCGGAACCTTCCCGGAAGACCCGGGCGGCTATTCCAGCGAATGGGGGAAGCGCCGCTATTATGTCGTGGACCCAGGATGGGTGCGCTGGGACCAGGAGAACGTAATCGCCGTACGGGTGTATAACTACGGCGATCCGGGCGGGTTCTACCGCGGCCCAATCCGGATTATCAAACCCAGTCTGAAGGATTTTGCAACCCTCTCGCTGGTCGCCGAAGCAGGGGGATACAAGGCCGTTCTGGCCACATCCGTGAAGACCGCAGGTCCCCTGCAAATCACCGTTGAGGATGTCCTGACCGGTGCCCGGGAGTCGTCCAAAACGCAGAAAGTGAACCTCGCCGCCTGGAAGGAAAAGCAACTTTCCTGCCCCTTGGCCCCGCAAAAGCGGCTCAAGGTGACTTATGCCGATCCTCGTTTCGAAGAGGTCCTGGAGGCCGAGGTTTGTGCTCCCTACATCCTCACGCCTCCCGCGCCTGCTACGCCGCGCTATAACGGCCCGCTGGTGTTTGGCGTGCGTCCCGGCTCGCCCGTCATCTTCCGTTTGGCCTTCTCGGGCGACAAACCCATGGAATATGCCGTGGAGGGCCTCCCGGAGGGCGTCATCCTGGATCCGGAGAAGGGTGTCCTGAGCGGAAGCTGCGCCGTGGCGGGGGATTATCCGCTGGTATTCGTCGCCCGGAACGCAAAAGGGGAGACGCGGGCGGAATTCACCCTAAAAGTCGGGGACCAGATCGCCCTGACCCCGCCTATGGGCTGGAACAGCTGGAACTGCTGGGCCCTGAGTGTTTCGCAGGAAAAGGTGATGGCCTCGGCGGCCGCCCTCATCAACCGGGGCCTGGCCGATTATGGCTATGCCTACATGAACATCGACGATGCCTGGGAGGCCGACGAGCGGACACCGGACGGCCGCATTCAGGCGAATGAGAAATTCCCGGACATGAAAGGCCTGGGCGACTGGCTGCATGCCAACGGCCTCAAGTTCGGCATCTATTCCAGTCCCGGCGACCATACTTGCGGCGGCTATCTGGGCTCGTTGGACCACGAGCGGCTGGATGCCGAGGTCTGGAACAGTTGGGGCGTGGACTATCTGAAATACGACTGGTGCGGCTACAGCAAGGTATTCGAAGCCGGTCGTGACAAGTCCGAGGCGGCCTATATCCGTCCCTATCTGAAGATGCAGCAGTTCCTGCGGGAGCAGCCGCGGGATATCTTCTATTCCCTTTGCCAGTACGGTTGGGGCAGGGTATGGGAATGGGGCGCCTTCATCGACGCCAATTCCTGGCGTACTTCGCACGACATCAATGACACCTGGGAGTCCCTCTATGTCACGGGCTTCGAGCGGCAGCCCGGGCTCCACCCGTATGCCGGCCCCGGTCACTGGAACGATCCCGACATGCTCATCGTGGGCAAGGTGGGCTGGAGCAGCAGCCTGCGCGACAGCCGGCTCACGCCGGACGAGCAGTACACGCACATCTCCCTGTGGTCCCTGCTGGCCGCCAACATGCTCATCGGCTGCGACATCGCCCAAATTGACGACTTCACGTTCAACCTCCTGTGCAACAACGAGGTAAACGCCGTAAACCAGGATATCCTGGGCCACCAGGCCCATCAGGATGTCGTGGAGGACGGGATGCAGATCTGGAGCCGTGACCTCTATGACGGCTCGTACGCCGTGGGCATCTTCAACCTGAACGAGGCATCCGTGCCTGTCCGGCTGGATGGCGCGCTGGCCAAAATCGGCCTTGGAGCGGACTCCGTCCGTGACCTCTGGCGCCAGAAAGAGATCCCTGCGGGCGCGGAATACGTCATCCCTCCCCATGGGGTGCTGTATGTGAAAGTGCGGCCCTCCGGTCAAGCCGATAGTCGGTAATTTCCCCATTGGGGAAAAAGGAATGATTTTCCCGGAAGATTTCGTATTTTTGAAGATAAGAACCACCTGAATCTGGATAACAACTGATAACCATGAGAAAAGCTTTTCTACTGGGAGTGCTGGCGCTTGCGGCGCTGGTTTCCTGCAACAAGGGGGGCGATGACCCCCGCCTTGTCATCATCACCTTCGACGGCCTGCGCTGGCAGGAGCTATACGGCGGGGCCGACGAGGCACTCGTCAACGATTCCCGGTTTGTCGGGAACGTGAACGCCTTGAAGGCGAAGTATTGGCGGGAAACCGCCGAGGAGCGCCGCGAGGCCCTGATGCCGTTCTTGTGGAGCTATGCCCCCGGGCATGGCTACCTGCTGGGCAACCGGACCAAGAACAGCCGGATGCAGGTGGACAATACGATGAACTTCTCCTATCCGGGCTACAGCGAAATGTTCTGCGGCTGGGCGGACAACGAGCGGGTGAACTCGAACGACCCTGTTCCCAATCCGAACGTGAGCGTGATGGAGGTCGTGAATCAGGATCCCCGCTACAAAGGCAAGGTGATGATGTACTCCTCCTGGGAGAGCATCCGTTTTGCCATGAATAACGACCGCGGCGGGTTCCCGGGCAGCAGCGGCCATGAACCCTCCTACACGGACACCCGGGCGGCCCGGATGATGCAGGATGTGGACGCCGGCGTTCCGGACCGCGGCTTCGGGGATAGCGAACGGCTGGACTGCATCACCTTCGGCATGGCCTTCGAAACCCTGCAGCAGGAGCATCCGAAGGTGTTCTATGTGGGTTTTGGCGATACGGACGAGTTCGCGCACAGTGGCGCTTACGACCATTATCTGGATGCCGTCCACTGGACGGACCTCTACATCCGCCGCATCGTGGAATACTGCGAGTCCGACCCGTTCTATAAGGGCAAGACCACCTATCTGCTGACCTGCGACCACGGTCGTGGCCACGGCGCCGCATTCCGGAGCCACGGGGAAAGCGTCCGGGGCTCTGAGCAGACCTGGTTCGTCGCCTTCGGCAAGGGCATCCCCGCGCTGGGGGAGACCTCCGACAACGGCGTGTTCTATACCAAGCAGTTCGCGGCCACCATCGCCGACATCCTGGGTGTCGATTTTACGCCGGGCAACGGCGTGAAGTGCGAACCGTTCGATCCGGCTCTCCTGAATGAAGAAGCCAAGCCCGAGTACATCTCCCTGCAGGCCGTCAAGGCGACGCCTAAGGGCAAGGGCGTGCGGTATGCCTACAATGAGGGAAACTTCATGAGCTGCAAGGAGGTCCTGGCCGCTCCCGTGAAGAAGAAAGGCATCACCCCCGTTTTCGGCACCGACGCCGTCAAGCAGCGGGAAGACCACTTCGGCATCGTGTTCAACGGACTGATGAAGATCGACCAGGAAGGGGAATATGTCCTTTCCATCTGTACGGACGACGGGTCCAAGGGCTGGCTGGACGGCCAGCTCATCTGGGACGTGGACCGAGACGGAGGCGGTTTCAAGGATGTCTTCCTCAAGCTGGAGGCAGGCTATCACCGCCTGGAGGTCCAGTATTTCGAGAATTACGGTGGCGATGAGGTGACCATCGGCCTGGAAGGCCCCGGTATCGCGGTGGACAACCTCCCGGCCTCCATGCTCTATTACGAGTAGGACGTGAAAGCGCTCATCCCTTCCTGTTTCGCCCTGTTGCTGCTGGCCGCCTGTGGCCGGCAGCCGGCGGATCAGGTGAACGTGTTCAACGGAACGGATTTCGCCGGGAATACCTTTCCCGGCGCAACCGTCCCTTTCGGTGCCGTCCAGCTGAGTCCGGACACCGAGGTGAACACCTGCTCCGGGTATCGCTACGGCGACGGCACCATCCTGGGATTCAGCCACACGCACCTTTCCGGGACCGGTTGCCCGGACTTGGGCGACTTTCTGGTGACTCCCGGGCTGGACGTCGTGGAACCGCTTCCTTTCTCCCATCAGGATGAGAAGGCCCGCCCGGGGTACTACAAGGTTTCATTTGCCAAGGGCATCACTGCGGAACTGACCGCAACAGCCAACGCCGGCCTGCATCGGTACACGTTCAAAGGGGAGGGGACCCGTCTCATCCGGATTGACGCCCGGCACTGTGTCGGCGGCTGGTGCAAGGCTGCGGAATACCGGTTGTACCTGGACGGGTCGGATATTCTGGGCTATCGCCGGGTGACAGGCTGGGCGGACGACCGGGAAGTGTATTTCTCCGCTGTCTTTTCAGAACCGTTCCTGTCGATGAACGAACCGGAACCCGGCGTGATGGAGTTCTCCTTTGCCGATGACCTGAAACAAGTGAAGCTGTACATCGGCATTTCCGGCGTGAATGCGAACGGAGCCCGGGCGAACCGGGTGAAGGAAACGGCCGGCGCCCGGTTCGACGACCTCCGGAAGCGGGCCGGTATCATCTGGGCGGACGCTTTCGACCGCATCCGGGTCAAGGGCGGCCCGACAGACGTGTTCTACACGAACTTCTACCACACCTTCGTCACGCCCAACCGCATCGACGACTTCGACGGCCGTTACCGGGACCAGGCGGGCCGGAACCGCCAGCTGCCGGAAGGCCGCCACTTCTATTCCACGCTGTCGCTGTGGGACACGTTCCGGGCCTGGCATCCGCTGCAGACGCTGCTGGATACGACCTTTGTCAATGACCTGGTCCGCAGCATGCTGGATGACTATGACTGCCGGGGCGAACTCCCGATTTGGCCGCTCGCCAGCGACGAGACCGGCTGCATGATCGGCTACCACAGCGTGTCGGTCATCGCCGACGCCTGGCTCCGGGGCATCCGTGGTTTCGACGGCGAAAAGGCCCTCGCGGCCATGGTGGCCTCCTCCAACAAGGCCAATGTCAATGCCTCCGACCTGTATCTCGAATACGGATGGATTCCCGCCGACCGGAAGATCGAATCCGTCTCACAGACGCTGGAATTCGCCTACGACGACTGGTGCATCGCCCGGATGGCCGAGTCCCTGGGCCATGCCGACCTTGCCGCGGAATATGACCGCCGCGCCCGCAGCTACCGGGAGGTTTTCGATCCGTCAAGCGGTTTCATGCGCGGAAAGAACACCGATGGGACCTGGTCCACGGCCTTCGACCCGTTGTCCGGTTCCCGGGATTACACCGAGGCGACCCCTTGGCAGTACCGCTTCTTCGTCCCGCATGACATGGCGGGCATGGCCTCGCTGCTGGGCGGGCAGGAAGCGCTCCGGAACGCGTTGGATTCCCTCTTCACCTACCAGCCTGCCGGCCAGGGCATCCTGGATCCTGACATTCGCGGAATCGTCGGCCAGTATGCCCACGGCAACGAGCCTGACCACAACTTCCCGTGGCTGTTCTGCTGGGCCGGCGCTCCTTCCAAGACCCAGGAGTTCGTGCGCGTGATCCTGACGGAAGCCTATTCCACCGATCCCGGCGGCATCAGCGGCAATGAGGACTGCGGCCAGATGGGGGCCTGGTATGTACTGGCTTCTCTGGGCCTGTATCCCGTCTGCCCGGGCTCCGGCGAGTATATCCTGACGGCACCGCTCTTCCGCGAGTCCGTCATCCGGCTGGCGAATGGCAAGACCTTGACCATCCGGGCGGACAACCCCAGCCGACCCTACATCGCCGGCGTGGAGCTGAACGGAAAACCGGTGGACCGGAACTGGCTCACCTATGACGAAATCATGGGTGGCGGCGTGCTGTCGTTCAAGCTTTCCCCGAAGCCCGTCGCGGAGCGGGAAAACCTGCCTGTGCCCTATTCGCTCACCACGGAGCCTTTTGTCTGTCCGCCTGCCATCGAGGGCGACCTGGTCCTGTTCCCGGACGAGGCGGAGGTGACGCTTTCCTGCCGGACGGAAGGAGCCGCCATCCACTACACGCTGGACGGAACCGAGCCTGTGGAGACCAGCCCGCTCTACGAAGGACCGTTCCGCATCGACGGGTCCTGTATCATCCGCGCCCGGGCTTTCAAGGACGGTCTCCCGCCGTCCCCGGTCACCGGACGTACGGCGCACAAACTGTACTTCCAGCCGTCCGTGGAACGTGCCGGCTTGCAGCCCGGCTGCCGTTACACCTACCACACGGCGAATTTCCAGCTCGTTTCCCAGGTGGAACCCGATCCGCCGGAGGCGACCGGGACGATGAAGGAACCTTCCATCGCCGGCGCCCCCGACGAAGATCATTTCGCCTATCTCTTCTCCGGTTTCATCGACATCCCGGAGGATGGCATCTGGTCCTTCGCGCTCAGGAGCGACGACGGCAGCGCCCTTTGGATCGACGGGGTGAATGTGGTGAACAACGACGGCTCCCACAGCACCGCCACGGCGGCAGGAACCATCCCGCTCATGAAGGGCTTGCATCCTTACAAGCTGGTGTACTTCGAAGATTATGAAGGCCAGGAACTGTCCTGGACCTGGAAAGCGCCGGGCGCGGTGGATTTCCAGCCGGTCCCGGCATCCCGGCTCTTCTATAAGTAGCTGTTTTTCAGCATCAAGCGATTTGAATCAAGCATCTATGAGAAAGTGCTGTTTGACGGTAGGTCTGTTTTTATCCCTGGTGGCGGCCCTGGCACAGCCGCAACTGCGGAAAGACAATATCGACGAGGTCTTGAAGGCCCTGACCCTCGAGGAGAAAGCCTCCCTCCTGGTGGGAACCAGTTCCGACAACCTGGTCCCGGGCCTGGCGGGGGGAACGCGGGCCATCCCGCGTCTGGGGATTCCCCAGACCGTCTTCTCCGACGGCCCGGCCGGCGTCCGGATCGATCCCTACAGGGATCCCGCCCATACGGTGGCGACAGGGTTCCCGGTGGGAACGCTCCTGGCCAGTTCGTGGGACATCGACCTGGTGGAGCGTACGACCGCCGTCCTGGGCAACGAGGTCTTGGAATATGGGGTGGACGTGCTGCTCGCTCCAGGCATGAACATCCACCGGAATCCGCTCAACGGCCGGAACTTCGAGTACTTCTCGGAGGATCCGCTCCTCTCCGGCAAGATAGCGGCGGCCTATGTGCGGGGCATCCAGGGCAATGGGACCGGAACCTCCATCAAGCACTATGCGGTGAACAACCAGGAGACGAACCGGACCGAGAATGATGCGCTGGTGAGCCGACGGGCCCTCCGGGAGATCTATCTGAAGAATTTCGAGATCGCGGTGAAGGAGGGGAAACCCTGGACGGTGATGAGTTCCTACAACAAACTCAATGGGAAGTACACCCAGCAGGACTACGAACTCCTGACCACCGTCCTCCGGGACGAGTGGGGGTACGACGGCATCGTGATTACGGACTGGGGGCTCAAGGACAACACCGCCCTGTCGGTCAAGGCCGGCAACGACCTGATGGATCCGGGTTCCGATGTGGAGATCGAGCGCATCCTCGCGGGGGTCCGGGACGGAAGCATCTCCCTGGAAGAGATCGACCGCAACGTCCGGTGGATCCTGGAGTACGTCGTGAAGACGCCCCGTTTCCGGAAATATCCCTATTCCAGCCACCCCGACCTGAAAGCCCATGCCCTTGCGGCGCGGGAAGCGGCGGCCGAGTCCATCGTCCTGCTCCGCAACGAACGGCATGCACTGCCCCTGACGGGTCGTGAAAGAGTGGCTTTGTATGGCGTTTCCAGCGAGAATTTCATTGCCGGCGGAACCGGTTCCGGCGATGTGACCAAGCCTTATGTGGTCACCATGACCCAGGCCCTGGAAAACACCGGATTCACCCTGGACGAGGGTCTCAAGAAATATTACGCGCTAGAGGCGCAGGCCCTGAAGCACCGCTTCACGATCGAGCCCGTGGAGGATAACGAGTATCGGGAGGAACCGTTTCTCACCGCCTCGTCCATCGGGTTCCAGGCTTCCCTGAACGATGTGGCCGTGGTGGTCTTCGGACGCCAGGCCGGGGAAGGGAAGGACCGGCACGTGGAGAACGACTTCGAACTCTCCGCCACGGAGCGGGAACTGCTGGTGAACCTGAACAAGGCCTATCGTCCCCGAGGGAAGCGGGTGGTGGTGGTCCTCAATGTGGGCGGGGTCGTGGAAACGGCTTCCTGGAAGCATCTGGTGGACGCCATCGTGCTGCCCTGGGCACCAGGCCAGGAAGGCGCCAATGCCATCGCCGATGTCCTGACGGGGAAGGTGAATCCGTCCGGCAAGCTGCCTATGACTTTCCCGTGCGGCTTCCTGGACATCCCCTCGTCGGCCGATTTCCCGTTCGACTACGATCCGCTCTCTCCCTATCACGCGAAGGAAAACGTGGATTTCACCAGCTACTCGGAGGATATCTGGGTGGGCTACCGCTATTTCCAGACGGTGGGCGCGGAGGTTTCCTATCCCTTCGGCCATGGCCTCAGCTACACCTGTTTCGGCTATTCCAAACCCGTCGTCAAGGCCGGCCCGGACGGGTTCACCGCTTCCATCACCGTTACCAATACGGGCGACGTGGCCGGTAAGGAGGTGGTGCAGCTCTATGTGGGCGCCCCGGCCGGCGGCCTGGAGAAACCGGTGTACGAACTCAAGGGGTTCGGGAAGACCCGGCTCCTCCAACCCGGTGAGAGCCAGGTGATTACTATGAAGGTGGACAACTACTCCCTGGCTTCTTTCAATGAACTTACATCCGCCTGGGAGGCTGCGGAAGGATCGTATCGGATCCTCTTCGGCGCTTCTTCCGCCGATATCCGCGCCACTGCAGCCTACCAGCTCAAGAAGCCTCTTTCCTGGCCGGTAAACGATGTGTTCCGGATGCAGCGCGGAGACTATTTCCCGGCCGTGAAGGACGCTGCTCCTGTCGGTCAGGGCCTTCGTTACAGCTACCGGGAAGGCGAATACATGAATGTGAAAGGCTTTCTCTCCGCACCGGAGAAGACCTCCGGGATCACGACCGTCATCACCTCCGCCCTTAAGGAGCGGAAAGACCATTTCTGCCTCATTTTCACGGGCCTCCTCAAAGTGGACCGTGACGGCGTCTATCGGCTTTTCCTCCGCTCCGACGACGGTTCGCGCCTGGTGCTGGACGGCAAGCCCGTGCTGGACCTGGACTACGACGGCGGCGGATACCAGGAGGTCTGGCTGACCATGGAAGCCGGCTTCCACCGGCTGGAGATCGACTTCTGGGACAATTTTGCCGAGGAATATATCGAAGTGGGCCTGAAGGGCCCCGGCATCTCCGCGTACAACCTTCCTGCATCCCTGTTGTTCCATGAATAGAAGAATCGCCCTCGTTATCGCCGTGCTGATGGTGCTGGCTTCCTGCGGCCGGTCGAAGTCTGCCTCGGAAAACGCACCCCTGTGGGAACCTCCGAAAGAGGTCCTCGTCGAAATTGACCGGACCCTGGGCTGTCCCGAGGTGACGGATGCGCCGAATCAGTGGATTGCCTTCCGGAAGGACGTCCGGCTGGACGCCGTTCCGGCATCCGCCCCGGCGCGGATCGCCGTGGACAGCAAATATTGGCTCTGGGTGAACGGCCGGCTCGTGGTCTTCGAAGGCGGGCTGAAACGCGGGCCCAATCCGCAGGACAGCTATTTCGATGAGACGGACCTGGCGCCTTATCTCCGGAAGGGAGACAACCAGGTGGCCCTGCTGCTCTGGTACTTCGGCAAGGACGGATTCTCGCACCTGGGCAGCGGACAGCCGCAGATGTGGTTCGATTCGCCCGATCTCGGGGACGCTCCCTGGATGTGCCGGGTCCATCCCGCCTATGGGACGGCCGTGGACCTTCCCGCACCCAATTACCGGCTGCCCGAGTCCAGCATCGCCTTCGATGCCCGGAAGGACCTGGGGAACTGGCAGACGGGCCCGCTGGAGGGCTTTGTTCCGGCGGTTGCCCTGAACAATACGCTGGGCGTCCTGCATTCGCGTCCCATTCCGCAGTGGAAGGACTTTGGAATCCAGGCCGTTGCCTTTGAAACCCGTCCCGGAGCCGAGGCCGACACCCTGGTCGCCTTGCTTCCGCACAACATGCAGATGACCCCCGTGCTGTCGGTGGAAGACGCGGAAGGCGGGCACCGGATCGTGATTGAGACCGACCATGCCCGGGTTGGAGAAGAGTGCTTACGCGCGGAGTATGTGACCAAGGCTGGCGAGCAGGAATATGAATCCCTGGGCTGGCTCAGCGGACAGCGGATCATCCTGACAGTGGACCATGGCGCCAAGGTGACGGCCCTGAAATACCGGGAAACCGGGTATGATGCCTCGCCGGACGGCACTTTCACCTGCTCCGACCCATTTTACAACCGCTTCTGGGAAAAGGGTTTGCGGACCATCTATGTCAATGCCCGCGACACTTTCTTCGACTGCCCGGACCGGGAGCGGGGACAGTGGTGGGGTGACATCGTGACCATCCTCGGGGAGAGTTTCTACACCTATTCCCCGTCCCTGTACTCCCTGATCCGCAAGGGAATCCGCGAACTTTGCGACTGGCAGCGTCCGGACGACATCCTCTTCTCGCCCATCCCCGGCAATTATGGGGTGGAGCTGCCCTGCCAGATGCTGGCCGCCGTGGGCCGTTACGGCATCTGGAACTATTACCTGAACACCGGCGACCTGGAGACCGTCCGGCATGCCTATCCGATCGTCAAGAAGTACCTGGCCACCTATCATATCGGCAAGGACGGACTGGTGGAATGGCACGACGGCGACTGGAACTGGGGGGACTGGGGCGACAACCGGGACATGCGCCTGCTGCAGAACCTGTGGTACGTGCTGGCCTTGCAGTCCGTCTCCGACATGGCCGATGCGATCGGACTTCAGGGCGAAGGCTCCGGGTACTGGGCGCAGATGCTGGCCTTGTGCGAGGCCATCAACCGTGCTGCCTGGACAGGAACCTGCTACCGGCATCCGGAGTATCAGGGGGAAACCGACGACCGGGTGAACGCCCTGGCGGTCCTGGCCGGTCTGGCCGACCGGGACCAGTACGATGCGCTCTTCGAGGTCTTCAGGACCCAGGAGCATGCCAGCCCCTACATGGAGAAGTACGTGATGGAAGCGCTCTTTGCCATCGGCCACGGAGATTATGCGCTGGAGCGGGAACGCAGGAGATACGATTTCATGGTCAATCATCCCGATCACGACACCCTCTTCGAGAACTGGAACGTGGGGGTGGACGGAGACTGGAACTGCGGCAGTGTGAACCATGCCTGGAGCGGCGGCCCGCTGGCCGTCATCCCGGCCCGGATGCTGGGCATCACGCCCCTGGAGCCCGGCTGGAAGCGTTTTTCCGTACGGCCGGATGCCGCCGTCTTTGACGAATGCGCCCTCTCGTTCCCCACGGTGGCGGGTACGATTTCTGTCACTTACAGCCGGAGCGGCGACTTCATGGAAGTGGTCGTGCCGGAAGGAACGCTCGCGGAGCTTTCCCTCCCGGAAACTTATCTTCGCAAGGCCCTCGGGCCGGGCAAGCATCGTCTCCCGCTCACTTTCAAGCAGGAGAACACCGCCGGCATGAAGTTCCGGGACGCTTCCCTTCCCGTGGAAAAGCGCGTGAAGGACTTGATGGGACGTCTGACCACCGAAGAGAAGGTGCAGCAGATCACGGCCCAGCTCCTGTATGGGGGCGAGTTCTATGTGAAACGGAATTATCCGGCCGGCCATATCCGGAATGTGGGACATTTCCTCAAGGGAGCCACGCCCCGGGAAGTGGCCGACGCCATCAACGAGGATACCCGCCGCTCCATGGCGGCCAGCCGCTGGGGGATTCCGGTGCTGCAGCACGGCGAAGCCCTGCACGGCGCCCAGTGGGGGAGCGCCACCTGCTTCCCGCAGAGCATCGCCATGGGGGCGACGTTCGATGATGACCTCTATTACCGGGTGGGCCAGGTGGTGGCCGAGGAACTGCGCGCCGTGGGCGTACGGCAGGTCTATGCACCGGTCATCAACATCACGCGGGACCAGCGCTGGGGCCGGGGGCAGGAAAGCTACGGCGAGGATGTGCTGCTGAATTCCCGGATGGGCGTCGCCTACGTCAAAGCCCTGGAAGAGGGCGGCGTCGTAGCTACACCCAAGCATTTCGTGGACAATTACGGGGAAGGCGGGCACGATTCCTTCGCTTCCACGACTTCGTGGAGAGAACTGCGGGAAGTGTACCTGGAGCCCTTCCGCGCTTGCGTCGAGGAAGGTGGAGCCCGCGGCATCATGAGCTCCTACAACTCGGTGGACGGTATTCCGGCTTCCTGCAACGGCCTTCTCCTGAATGACATCCTCAAGAAGGAATGGGGCTTCAAGGGCATTGTGGTTTCCGACTACGACGCGGTGGACATCGTCCGCCGGCAGCACCGGATGGCCGAGACGGAGGACGAAGCCCTGGCGATGTGCCTCAACAACGGTCTGGATCTCCAGCTGCACAACACCTCGCTCGGACTCCTCGCCAAAGTGGAGGACGGCAGTATTCCCATGTCCGTCCTGGACGAGGCCGTACGCCGGGTCCTCACCCTCAAATTCGAACTGGGCCTCTTCGACGAACCCTTCGTCGACGCGGCGAAGGCCGACGAGACCGTCCGTTCCGAAGACCATCGCGAACTCGCTTATGAGAGTGCCGTCAAGTCCATGACCTTGTTGAAAAACGACGGTATCCTGCCGCTGAAGGGCGTCCGTCGGATTGGCCTGTATGGACCTGCTGCCAATACCCTGAATCTGGGCGATTACAGCGGTGGTTACGGAGGCTGGCGGGGCGACGGGGCCATCACGCCTTATGAGGGCCTCCGGCAGGCCTTGGCCGGGCAGGCCGAGGTGCTGGTCAATCCGGATGCCCGCAGTTGCGACGTGCTCCTTTTCTTCCCTTCCATCCGGGAAGAGGAGGGAGCGGACCGCAGCAGTTTCCGTCTTCCTTCCGCTAGCATGACCGTGCGCCGGGAAGAGGGGGCGACGATCATCGGCGGACAGCAGGAAATACGCATCAACATCGACCAGGAAAAGATGGTGCGTGACCTCATCGCGACCGGAAAGCCGGTGGTCGTGGTCCTGCACAACGGCGCGGTCATCGACATTTCCGACTGGGTCGATGGCGCTGCGGCCGTGCTGGAAGCCTGGTATCCCGGCGAACAGGGCGGCCGGGCCGTCGCCGATGTCCTGACCGGACGCCGGAACCCCGGCGGACGCTTGCCCTTCAGCTGGGTGCGTTCCATCGGCCAGAATCCCTACTACTATTCCATCAAGCCCAGCGGGCGCGGCTACGGCTATGTGGAGAACGACGGTTCGCCGCTCTTCCCCTTTGGCTATGGGCTGAGTTACACGACCTTCGAATACGGCGACCTGCAACTGCCGGAGAAACTGGCGGCCGGAGAGAACCTCCGCGTGAAGGTGACCGTGACAAACACCGGCGCCGTGGATGGCGACGAGGTTGTCCAGCTGTATGCCCATGACGAACTGGCTTCCGTGGTCCGTCCCATGAAGGAACTGATTGCTTTTAAGCGGGTTACGCTCGCTCCTGGCGAAAGCCGGGAAGTGGAGCTGGAAGTCCCGTACCGCCGCTTCGCCCTGTGGGATGCCCGCATGGTCCAGCGCGTGGAGGAGGGCTGGTTCGAAGTATGGCTGGGCCGAAACGCAGCTGAAAAGGTCTCTGGCGGCCGGGTGTACGTCGCGGGTGGATCCATTTAAGTCGATGCGCATGAGAAGGATTGTTTCCGCAACCTGGGCAGGCTTTCTCGGATTGATGCTCCTGAGCGCCTGCAACAACCATTGGAAGGCCCTGGAAGAGGGTTTCCAGACCCCGCCGGACTCGATCCGGATGGCCGTATACTGGTATTGGCTGGACAACCATATCTCCAAGGAGGGCGTCGTGAAAGACCTGGAGGCGATGAAGCTCGTGGGCATCACGCGGGCCTTCATCGGCAACCAGTCCGAAGGCGACGCCGACGGTCCCGTACCGCTGTTTTCCGACGAGTGGTGGGATATCACCCATACGGCGATGAAGAAGGCCGGGGAGCTGGGCATCGAGATCGGGATGTTCAACTGCCCGGGCTGGAGCCAGTCCGGAGGTCCGTGGGTCACCCCGGAACAGAGCATGAAGTATGTGGAAGGGCATTTCCAGGAGGTGACGGGAAACGGGAGCGAACAGTTGCTGGAGCTTCCGGAAGTGACTCCGGACCGGATCATCGCGGTCCAGGCCTGGATGTCGGTGAAGGGAGATTCCCGGACCTGGACCCTCCAGACCCGCAAAGGTGTCCCGGCGGTCCTGAAGATGCCGGTTCCGTTCACCGTCCGTTCGCTGGTCCTGCAAAGTGACGGCGAACAATGGACCCCGGCCCGGCTCTCCCTGGACGGGAAGGAGGTGGCCGCATTCACTTATGACCGCCACAACCTGGGCTTGAACGTGGGATTCAAACCCCTGGCACCCTGGGTCGAAAACCTGGTCGAGACCCCGGCGGGCACCTATGAGCTGCATCTGGACGATCCTTCCGACGGCACGTTCACCGTCACTCTCTCCGAGGTGGCCTACATGCCCCGCTATGCGGAGAAAACCCTCGCCAAGATGTTCCAGGAACCGCTTCCCTTCTGGAATACCTATCTGTGGGACACGCCGCAGTATGTCAATTTCCGTTACTGCGTGGACGATTACACCCTGCAGGACCTGACCGGACTGGTGAAGGACGGGCAGCTCCGCTGGAAAGTGCCGGACGGGAAGTGGACGGTCCTTGTGAGCTACATGCAGTCGACCGGCGTCACCAACTCTCCCGCCGTGCCGGAAGGAACGGGCCTGGAAGTGGACAAGATGAGCCGGAAGTACATCGCGCAGCATTACGACGCCTTCGTAGGCGAGCTTCTTCGCCGCATCCCGGCTGCGGGCCGCAAGACCTGGAAGGTGGTGGTGGAAGACAGCTACGAGACCGGCGGCCAGAACTGGACGGACGACATGATGCAAGCCTTCAAGGATGCATACGGCTATGATCCTTTTCCGTATCTTCCTGTGCTTCAGGGTCTTGTCGTGAATACGATGGACGAGAGCGAGCGTTTCCTCTGGGACCTCCGCCGTCTGGTGGCCGACCGCGTCGCCTATGACTATGTGGGCGGCCTTCGGGAAAAGGCGAATGCCGACGGCCTCGAGACCTGGCTGGAATGCTACGGACACTGGGGATTCCCCAGCGAGTTCCTTCTGTACGGCAGCCAGAGCGACCAGATCGCCGGCGAATACTGGAGCGAAGGCACCCTCGGCGACATTGAGAACCGGGCGGCGTCCTCCTGCGGCCACATCTACGGCAAGAACCGGATCTGGGCGGAATCCTGCACGGCCGGGGGGCCGCCGTTCAACCGCTACCCGCGCCAGATGAAGCAGCGGGTGGACCGTTTCTTCTGCGAAGGCATCAACGCGAACCTCCTGCACCTGTACATCCAGCAGCCCGATGACCGCCAGCCAGGCCGGGATGCCTGGTTCGGGAACGAGTTCAACCGGAACAACACCTGGTTCGATGGGATGGGCCCGTTCATCGAGTACCTCCGCCGCTGTAACTTCCTCCTGCAGCAAGGCCGGTATGTCGCCGACGTGGCCTATTTCATCGGCGAGGACGCCCCCAAGATGACCGGCGTGACCGACCCGCCGCTTCCCGCAGGCTACAGTTTCGACTATGTCAATGCCGATGTCCTCCGGCACCACGCTCGTGTCCGGGACGGGAAACTCGTGCTGGACAGCGGCATGGAATACCGGGTCCTGGTGCTTCCGAAGCAGGAGACCATGCGCCCGGAAGTGCTGGAGACCATTGCCGGCTTCGTGCAGGAAGGGCTGTCCATCGTAGGGGACGCCCCGAAACGTTCGCCCAGCATGCAGCATGGGATCTTCGAGGCCGACCAGCGGGTAAAGGAGCTGGCGGAGCGTACCTGGAACGGATCCGGAAAGGGCCTTTGCTATCCGGCAGGAACCCCGCTGGACCAGGTGCTCGAGGACATGGGCACCCAACCGGATTTTACTTACCGGGGAGAAGGAAAAATCCTGTTCATCCATCGCACCCTGGGAGCCGACGGCGAAGTCTATTTCGTCAGCAACCAGGAAGATGCGCCGGTGCAGGTCGAGCCCGCTTTCCGGGTGAACCCGTCCTTCGGAGCCGAGATCTGGGATCCCGTGACGGGGACTGTCACGGGCTGGGACGGCGCCGAATTGGCCCTGGACCGCCTGCAAAGCGTGTTCATTATCTTCCGGAAGGATGCCCGGACGGCAGATTCTTCCAGTCATGCCGACCGCGGCAAAGCCTCTTTGGACAGCCCTTGGACCGTGGATTTCGCGGCCTCGGCCGGGAATCCTGCTTTCAGCCGCACGTTCGAGAAACTGACCGACTGGACGGCCAGCGGCGACGAGGCGGTCAAGTACTATTCCGGCAAGGCCGTGTACAAGAATACCTTCACGCTGGAAACCGCGAAGGGCTCCCGCATCGTCCTCGATCTCGGGGACGTGATGGTCCTCGCGTCGGTCCGGGTGAACGGGAAAGACGCCGGCGGCGTCTGGACCTTCCCGTACCGCCTGGACATCTCCGACCTGGTGAAATCCGGGGAGAACACCCTGGAAATCACCGTGTACAACAACTGGCGCAACCGCCTGATCGCGGATGAGAAGCTCCCGGAAGGGGAGCGCAAGACCTGGACGAACAACCAGCCCTATGAATCCGGGGACGACCTCCAGTCCTCCGGCCTGCTGGGCCCTGTAAGCATCCGCCTATTATGAAAAGCATCTTCCCGGTCTTCCGACAGGTTTTCGCGCTGCTTGTGGCGTTGACGGTCCTCTCCTGTGACAGGGCCGCGGAAACCTGGCGGGTAAGCGAACTGGCGTTCACGGCTTCCCGGAGTTACGATGCCGGGGGCGGAGACCGGGTCCGGATGGACGTCTGCTTTGCAAGCAGGGGGTCGGGCCGGACGCTGACGATTCCCGCCTTCTGGGACGGTGGAAACCGGTTCGTGGTCCGTTTCGCCCTGCCGGAATCCGGCCGCTGGACCTGGAAGAGCATCTGCCCGGACGACCCGGCCCTGGATGGCCTGAAGGGGAGTCTCCGCTGTCGGAAATATACGGGAGACCTGGCCATCTACCGGCATGGCTTCATCGAGGCCCGGAAAGGGACGAAATACCTCATATATGCCGATGGAACGCCCTTTTTCTACCTGGGCGACACCCATTGGGGCATGTACACGGAGGAACTGTCCGACGACCATTTCAAGCGCATTGTCCGGCGCCGGGTGGAACAAGGCTTCACCGTGATCCAGAGCGAACCGATCGGCGCCCCCTTCCACCTGCAGGACGGTCGCGTGGATGCGGAAGACATCGCCGAATTTCGAAAGGCCGACGCTTATTACCAGTTTATCGCCGATGCTGGTCTGGTACACGCGAATGCGGCGTTCTTCTTCCCTTCGGACCTGTCCGAGGAACTGGCTGCAGATGATGAGGCCCTGAAGGCCCTGGCGCGCTATTGGGTGGCCCGCTTCGGGGCCTATCCGGTGCTCTGGACCCTTGCCCAGGAAATCGACAATGACTTCTATGCCGAGCTCGGCGGCCGCTTCTACGACTACCGCAATAACCCTTGGGTGAAGATTGCGGAGTATATCCATGCGGCGGATCCTTATTCCCATCCGCTGTCCGGCCATCAGGAAAATGCCGTGAACACCAGCGTCACCGGTGCCGGAACGGAACCGGAAGAATCCCATGCCGATGGGAATGGCATCTCGGTCTTCCTGCCTGAAGCGGTATCCGAGCGGACCGGCCACAACTGGTGGGCCGCTCAGTGGTCTCCGCCCCTGCATGAGACGCCGGGTCCGGAGGCCGTCCGGGATTATTGGCAGTCCGACCGCCCTGCCGTGAACTACGAAGGACGGTATTGCGGCCTGTGGACGATGGATTTCGGCTCCCGGGCGCAGGGGTGGATCTCCTTCCTGTCCGGATTCTGCGGCTACGGCTACGGCGCCGCCGACATCTGGTATTACCACGGAGGCTTTGATGCGGACACCACCTCTTTCGACGGAGTGGAGTACATCACCCCGGAAATGAAGGCAACCCCCTGGCAGGAAGCGTTGGAGTATCCCAGCGCCTTGCAGATGAGGCATTTAAGGAGCCTTCTGGAATCCTTCGACTGGTGGAACCTGATGCCCGTCATTCCTGGCAATCCCGTTTTCCGGGATGCCTCCGGGGCCGCGGTCTATGCCCGTACGAACCGGGTGCATTTGCTCTATTTCTATGGGAAGGGGACGAAGACCGGCCGCATATCCACCTTGATTCCCGGAGCAGGGATGGACACCCAATGGTATAATCCCCGCACTGGCGACTTCCTGGAGGCGGCTCTGCCCGTTCGGGAGAAAGATGGCTATTGGGCCTTACCCGCCAAGCCGGACGAGGAGGATTGGGTACTGGTCATCCGGCTGCCGGAAAGGGTGTCCCGTTCGACTGCAGCGTCGCCGAAACCGGCCTTGGACTGCGTCGATCCCTTCATCGGCACGGGCGGCGACGGCCATACCTATCCCGGGGCCACGGCGCCCTTCGGCCTGGTCCAACTGAGTCCGGATACGCACAATTCGGGTTGGGAGGCCGCCTCCGGCTATCGGGACAAGGACACGACGCTGATCGGTTTCTCCCATACGCACTTGAGTGGAACCGGCGGCGTGGACCTGGGCGATTTCCTCTTTACGCCTTTCCAGAAGCCGGTTCCGTTCTCCAAGAAGAATGAGACGGCCTCTCCCGGCTATTACCGGATCCAGGTGCAGGATCTCACGGTGGAACTGACGGCCTTGCCCCGAACCGGCTGCCAGCGCTATACCTTCCGGGGGAAAGGGGAACGGAAACTGTGGGTAGACCTGCGCTATAACATCGGCGATACCCATCCGGACCGGATCAGTTTCCGGCAGGTCTCCAACCTGGAAATCGAAGGCGGACGGCATGTGGCCGGATGGGCTCCGGACCGCTGGATGTTCTTCTCGGCGGCATTCTCCGTTCCTTTCCTTTCCTGTGAACCCGACGGGGAAGACCGCTATCTATTGACTTTCCCGGCCGAAACGAAGGAACTGACCATCGTCGTGGGCCTGTCCCCGACGGATGCGGAGGCGGCCTGCCGCAACCGGCTGGCGGAAGCGCCCGCCTGCGATTTCGACAGGATCCTGGAAACCTCCAAGGCACTCTGGGAAACGCAGTTCGGGAAAGCTGTCGTCGAGGGCGGCACGCCCGCGCAGCGGACCAATTTCCATACGGCCCTGTATCACACGCTCATCGCGCCCAATCTCCTCAGCGACGTCGGGGAGCGTCCTTTCTATTCCACCCTTTCCCTCTGGGATACCTACCGGACCTGGAATCCGCTCATGATCCTGCTGAATCCGGAAATGGAAGGGGATATGGCCTACAGCCTCGTCCGCACCTTCGAGCGCGACGGCAAACTGCCGCTCTGGGCTCTGGGCGGGGTGGACGTGGACTGTATGATCGGCTACCATAGCGTCTCTGTCATGGCCGATGCGTGGCTGCGGGGCATCCGCACGTTTGACGGGGAAAAGGCCCTGCAGGCGATGGTGCGCTCCTCGAACCTGGACCCGGCCTCGGACTGGTACAATGCCTACGGCTATGTACCGTCGGATTTCACCCCCGAGTCGGTGTCCAAGACGCTGGAGTTCTGCTATGACGACTGGTGCATCGCCCGAATGGCGGAATCCCTGGGGCATCCGGACATCGCTGCGGAATATGATGCCCGGGCGCTGCGGTACAGGAACCTCCTGGACCCTTCCACAGGCTTTTTCCGCGGGAAGGAATCGGACGGAAACTGGCGTACGCCCTTCGATCCGGCGGGCTCCTCCCGGGATTATACGGAAGCCATCGCCTGGCAGTATCGCCATTATGTCCCGCATGACATGCGGGGCTATACGGACCTGATGGGCGGTCCTGACGCGGTCCTCGCTTCCCTGGATTCTCTCTTCGCCGACGAAAACCGGCCGGAAACGGTCCATGACGGCAACATCACCGGGCTCATGGGCCTCTATGCCCATGGGAACGAACCCAGTCACGGAACGGCCTGGCTCTATGCCTGCCTGGGCGCGCCTTCCGAGTCGCAGCGCCTGGTCAGACGGATCCTGGAGGAACTCTATCAGCCGGCGCCTGACGGCTTATGCGGCAACGAGGACTGCGGCCAGCTGAGCGCCTGGTACGTGCTTTCCGCCTTGGGCTTGTATCCGATCTGTCCCGGAAGCGGGGAATTCCTCCTGGGGGCGCCGCTTTTCCGGAAAGCGACGGTGACGCTCCCGAACGGACGCAAGCTGGTCATCGTGGCCGACCATCCGGAGCGTCCTTATGTGAAGGATGTCCGATGGAATGGAAAGTCCGTTGACAGACAGTTCATTACTTACGATGAACTGATGCAGGGTGGTGAACTGTCCTACCGGCTTTCCCGGAAACCCTGCGCGGACCGGGATGGCTTGCCGGCACCCTATTCCCTGACGAAGGAAACCCTGGTCTCGACACCGTATTTGACGGATGACCCCCGCTTCTTCGACGAAACCTTTACGGCGGAGCTCCTGAGCCGTACACCGGGCGCCCGGATCCACTATACCCTGGACGGGTCCGAGCCCACGGAAGCATCGGCCCGCTATGAAGGCCCGTTCTCCATTACGGAGGCCTGCATCCTGCAAGCGCGGGCTTTCAAGACTGGGTGCGCTCCGAGTCCGCTCCTGCATTCCCATGCCTTTCCGATCGAGTACCTCCCGGCCGTGACCACCGGCGAGTTACAACCGGGTTGCCGCTACACCTACCATCGGGGCGCGTTCCTGCGGACGGCGCAGGTGGTCGCATCCCCTGTCGTAGACCGCGGCGTTCTCCCGGCGCCTTCCATCCAGGGCGCTTCTGACGAGGACCATTTCGGCTTTGTCTTTACGGGCTATCTGGATGTCCCGGAAGCGGGACTCTGGGAGTTCGCGGTCACGAGCGACGACGGCGCCGTCCTGGAAATAGACGGCCGTCTGGCCGTGAACGGCGACGGCTCCCATGCCAATTATACGGCCACCGGCCATATCGCTCTCCGGAAGGGAATGCACTCCTTCCGGCTCCTGTACCTGGAAGACTATGAGGGACAGAACCTCGAATGGGCCTGGAAACGCCCGTCTTCCGACACCTTCGAACCTATTCCTGAAACAGCTATATACCATTGATCCATGAGACATTTGAAACTGTTTTTCCTGGGGCTCTCCGCCCTGACCTTGTTCTCCTGTTCCCGGACGGAGGAACTGGACAACAGGAAACTGATGGCGCCGGTGAGTTTTGCCGATGTGAAGATCGACGATGGTTTCTGGAGCCCCCGGCTCCGGATCCACAAGGATGTCACCCTGCCCGTGTGCATCGACCAGATCGAAAACCAGACCGGCCGGATCCGGAATTTCGAGAACGCGGCGAAAGGGGAAGGGGAGCACTCGGGTATTTTCTACGACGATTCCGACGTGTACAAGGCGCTGGAGGGCATGGCTTATTCCCTGCAGATCGAGCCGGATCCGGTGCTGGAGGCCAAGTGTGACGAGTGGATCGACAAGTTCGCGGCCGCCCAGCAGCCCGATGGATACCTGAATACCTATTACACCCTCACTGGGCTGGAGAACCGTTGGAAGAACATGGACAAGCACGAGATGTACTGTGCCGGTCACATGACGGAGGCGGCCGTCGCCTATTACAAGGCGACCGGCAAGCGGAAACTGCTGGACGTGGCCATCCGTTTCGCCGACCATATGATGACCGTTTTCGGCCCGGAGGGACGCCACTGGGTGCCTGGGCACGAGGAAATCGAGCTGGCCCTGGTCAAGTTGTTCGAAGTGACAGGAGAAAAGAAGTACCTGGACTTCGCCGGCTGGCTGCTGGACCAGCGCGGCCACGGGTACGGTTCCTACGGGGACGACCGGACCTGGCCGGCCGTCTATTACCAGGACGAGTTCCCGGTCCGGGACCTTTCCCGGATCACCGGCCATGCCGTGCGTTCCATGTACCTGTACTGCGGCATGGCGGACGTGGCCGCTTATACCGGGGACAAGGGTCTGACGGACGCCCTGGACCGCCTGTGGGACCATGTGGTGAACCGGAACATGTACGTGACCGGCGGTATAGGCCAGTCTTCCAGCAATGAAGGCATCACGGAGGATTACGACCTTCCCAACCTGACGGCCTACTGCGAGACCTGTGCCTCCGTGGGCATGGTCCTCTGGAACTGGCGCATGCTGCAGTTCACCGGAGACGGCAAGTATGCCGATGTCATGGAACGTTCCCTGTACAACGGAGCCCTGGCGGGCATCTCCCTGAAGGGGGACCGTTTCTTCTACGTGAATCCGCTGGAATCGGAAGGAGACCATCATCGGCAGGCCTGGTACGGCTGCGCCTGCTGCCCGAGCCAGATTTGCCGGTTCCTGCCTTCCGTGGGCAATTATGTCTATGGAACCTCGGAGGGGAGCCTGTGGGTCAACCTATACATGGGCAGCGAGACGACCGTGAAACTGCAGGGGAAGGATATCCGGGTCAAACAGGAGACTACGTATCCCTGGGAGGGCGGAACGAAGCTGACCCTGGGCCTGGACAAGCCCGTCAAGACGGAAATCCGCCTCCGGATTCCGGCCTGGTGCAAGGACTACACCCTCTCCGTCAACGGAAAGGCGGTGACGGCGCCCGTCGAGAAGGGGTATGCCGTCCTGGCCGGAAAATGGGCCGACGGGGACGTGGTCGAACTGATCCTGGCCATGCCGGTCGAGGAAGTCGCCGCCGATCCCCGCGTGAAAGAGGATGCGGGCAAGCGCGCCATCCAGCGCGGGCCCATCGTCTATTGCCTGGAGGAAGCGGACAATCCCGAGGGCTTTGACAGCCTCCGCCTGACGGAGGATGCGCAGTTCGACCTGGTTCCGCTGGACAAACGCCAGTGGTGGGGACATGCCCTGACGGAGATCACGGCCCATGCAGGGGCCCGGACGCTCACTTTCATCCCGTATTTCGCTTGGGACAACCGGGCTGCCGGGAAGATGAAAGTGTGGATTCCCTTGAATGACGAATGATGAAACGGACGATCCTGCTGCTTGTCTGCCTGTTCCCCCTGTGCCTTCGGGCGCAGGAGGCGGAGGACAATACCTTCGGCGGCTGGGAGTTCATCGAGGTGAACCATGATTTCGGGAAGGGGCCCTTCTTCGGGACCTTCTATTTCGAACATGACAACTATCAGTATCGCCGCCTGGAGTGCTGGTATACCCGGACGACCCTGGGCGTGAAGGTCCTTCCCTGGCTCAAGGCCGATGTGGCCTATGACTACCTGCAGGAGCCGTCGTTCCATACGCACAAACTCAACCTGGACCTGACCGGGACGCTGAAATCAGGAAACTTGAAGGTGGCCGTCCGGGAGCGGTATGTGCACAGCTGGACACCGGCCCTGGGAGAGGAAGGGAATGTCCTGCGCTCCCGCCTGAAGGTCCAGTATGCCATCCCGGATAGCCGCTGGAGTCCGTACGTCGCGGTGGAGGTGTTCACCTGGGGAGATTCCTGGAAGAAAACGCGCCACTATGTGGCCTGCAACTATGATTTCTCCGACAAGGTGCAGTTTGAAGCGTATTACCTGTACTATGCCTTCCACGGGGTCCCGGCCGAACACGTGATCGGCCTCGGATTGAATTTCAACCTGTAACGTAGATAACCCATGATGGACAGAAGAGATTTCATCAAGATTTCCGGCGCAGCCGCGGCAGGGCTGGCCCTCACGGGCTGCGCGCCTCGGGCCGACGCCTGGAGCCAGCGGGATGAGGAACTGTTCGGCCCGAAGAAGACGGGGCATTTCTCCCTCATGCAGATTTCGTCGGTGGAGGACACCATCGGCAATTCCTACCTGCTGCGGACTTCCGGCGGGAAGGTGATCATGATGGATGGCGGGCACGCGGCCGAGGCGGACCATCTGCGCGACCGGATCCGCGAGGTCGGCGGCCATGTGGACCTCTGGTTCATCTCACACCCGCACGAGGACCATATGGAAGCCCTGGCCACAATCCTGGAGGATCCGCAGGGCATTACCATCGACAAGGTTATCTATTCGCGCGTGCCGGACGCCTTCCTGGACAACGAGCCGGGGAGCGCTGAAAACGCACGCGGGTATTACCGGGTGCTGGACAACACGAAACAGCGGGTGGACATCCTGAACCTGCACCAGCCCATGCAGCGCTTCGACATCGACGGTGTCGGCATCCTGGTGATGGCCGTGGACCATCCCGAGTTCGAGAGCAAGGGGTACAACGACCAGTCCATCCTCATCCGTGTCTGGGATGACACCAAGAGCGTTGTGTTCCTGGGCGATGCGGAGATCGAGTGTGGCAATGCGGCCCTCCGCGAGTGCCGCGAGTATCTGGATTGCGATTACCTGCAGATGGCCCATCATGGGCAGCACGGCGTCTCCGAGGAATTCTACAAGACCGTGAACTTCCGCGTCTGCCTCTGGCCCACGCCCTCCTGGGTATGGGAACCGGGGGAGAACAGCCGGCTGGCAACCTACGATACACGCCGCTGGATGGACGAAAAAGGCATCACGGAGCACCACGTGAGCTGCCTGGAAACGGATTGGGTGCTGGAATAACTGGAATTAATCAATCGGCATATGAAAAGACTTTTGATTGTTGCGGCCCTCGCCGTCTCGCTGTTCAACGCAACCGCCCAGTCCTATGACGTGGCGGCTTACCTGTATCCGGCCTATGCGGCCAATGACGTACGCCTGCGGCCCTTCTGGCCCATGGGCCTGGGCGAGTGGGAGACGGTGCTCACGATGCAGCAGCGGAATCCCGGCCACGCCTGGGACCGTCATCCGCTCTGGGGCTACATCAACGAGGCCGATCCGGCCGTGATGGAGATGGAAATCGACCAGGCCACCAGCCACGGGGTGAACGTGTTCATCTTCGACTGGTACTGGCTGGACGGCCGCCCCTGGATGGAAACGACCCTTACGGAAGGCTTCCTGAAGGCCCGCAACCGGGACAAGATGAAGTTCTACCTGATGTGGGCGAACCACAACGTCGGCAACGACTGGGATACCCGTATCTCCGGACATCAGGAGGGGAACATCATCTATCGCGGGGGAGTGAACCGGCAGGAGTTCGAGAAGATCTGCAAACGGAACATCGAACTGTTCTTCAAGCAGCCCAACTACTACAAGATCGACGGCAAGCCGGTGTTCATGATTTATGAGGTGAACACGTTCATCGAAGGGATTGGCGGCGTCGAGGCGGCCCGGGACGCCCTGGCCTGGTTCCGGCAGGAGGTGAAGGACGCCGGGTTCCCGGACCTGGAGCTCCAGTTCACGATGTGGGACAGCCAGTTCAACTACAGCGGCGTGGACGAGGCCAAGGTCCAGGCCGGCCGGCCCCGGGAGGATTTCATCCGGAACCTCGGGTTCAACAGCATGTCCCACTACCAGTTCTGCCACTATATCTGGATGGATGACGACTACCAGACCATCCTGGACCGCGCCTACGAGGAATGGGACAAGCTCGACGCCGAGTTCACCATCCCGTATTATCCGCACGTGTCCATCGGCTGGGACAACAGCCCCCGTTTCGGCGAGAGCGCCGTGGTGAAGGACAATACGCCCGAGCGCTTCGAGGGGGCGCTCCGCAAGGCCAAGGAATGGGTGGACGCCCGTCCCGGCCTGCACCCGCTCATCACCATCAATTCCTGGAACGAATGGACCGAAACCAGCTATCTGCAGCCGGATGACGTCTATGGCTACGGCTACTTGGATGCCGTCAAGAACGTGTTCGGGCCGGTGTCCCATCTCCCCAAGGCGGCGAACAAGGCCGATGCCGTCGCTGCCGCGCTCAAGGATCCCCATTCGCAGTACATGGTCGTGGTGTCGCACCGGGGCGACTGGCGCAACTATCCGGAGAACTCCCTCCCGGCCATCGAATCCATCATCCGGATGGGGGTGGACATGATGGAACTGGACCTGAAGAAGACCAAGGACGGGGTGCTGGTGCTGATGCACGACGGCACGCTGGACCGCACGACGACGGGACGCGGGAAGGTATCGGACTATACCTACGAGGAACTGCTGAAGTTCAACTTGAAGCGGGGCCACGGCATCGACATCCCGGGCCTCAAGATCCCCACCCTGCGCCAGGCCCTGGAAGTTTGCAAGGACCGCATCACGGTCAATGTGGACCAGGGATACGAGTACTACGACGAGGTCCTGGCCATCGCCGAAGAACTGGGCGTGACGGACCAGATCCTCATCAAGGGCGGCTATCCCTGGCCGGATGTGAAGAAGAAACTGGGCCAGCACAAGCACAACCTGATGTACATGCCGGTCGTGGGCAATGTCCAGGACGGGGAGTCGGAACAGTTCAAGAGTTACGTCTCGGCCAAGCAGCTGCAGATGGCTTATGAACTGTGCTTCAATGAATTGAATGACCAGGTCCGGAGCGCTGCCAAGCAGGTCCTGGAATCTGGCTCCAAGGTATGGGTGAATACGATCTGGGGTTCCCTCTGCGGAGAGTACGACGATGACAAGGCGTTCGAAGCCGCCGATCCGGATACCGTCTACGGGCCCATCCTGGACCTCGGCACCTCCATCATCCAGACCGACCGTCCAGAATTCCTGATCCGCTATCTTGAACAGAAAGGCCGCAGATAATACCTCGACAGATGATGAAGAAGACGCTTTTGATTTCGGTGGTTCTGCTGGCCGGGATGGTAGCCTGCCAGCAGGAACCGGAGGGGACCTGGAACCTGGACCGGGCCGCTACGATGGTGGATGAAGGGAACTGTTTTTCCTTGCATGTACGTGGCCCGATGCCCGGCGGCCTTGTCTGGACATCGTCCAACGGGCGTGTCGCACAAGTGGATGGCCGGGGGGAAGTGCACGCCCTGGCGAAGGGTGATACGTGGATCCTGGCGACCGATCCGAAGACCGGTGCCAAGGACAGCTGCCTGGTCACTGTCGGCTACGAGGCCCAGAACCCTATTCTCCCGCCCACCTGGGAACTGTATATTGCCGATGGCGAACCGCATGTCTTCGACGGGCGGATGTATATCTTCGGTTCCCGCGACAATTATGACGGGCTGGGGGATGACGGCCGATGGGACTGGTGCTCGGACAATTACCATGTCCTCTGGTCCGACGACCTGAAACATTGGACCGATGCCGGGGAAGCGCTGAACCTGAAGGACATTCCGGAGGAGGTGAAAGGCGGGGGCATCCGCCTGTGGGCTCCGGACGTATTCCGCGATCCAAAGACCGGAAATTATCACATGGCCACCTGCACCAACAATGGCAAGGTCTTCCTCCTGGATGCCGACCGGCCGGAAGGTCCCTACACGAATGCCCGGACCATCACCCTGAACGGGCAGGAACTCGGCCATATCGACCCGGGCATTCTTGTGGATGACGACGGGAAGGTCTATCTGGCCCTGCCCAAATTCATCGTGGCCCAGCTGGACCCGGACGACTATGCCCGCATCCTGCCGGAGTCCGTCCGGGACATGACCCCGTTCATGCCCATGGACAATGAACCCTTCGAAGGCCCTTCCCTCCGGAAGCGGGGCGACACCTACTACTACATCTACATCCAGAATACGGGAAAGATTGCGGAGAACGGCGCCGTACCGACCCGGATGGCCTATTTGACCGCAAAGCATCCGCTTGGTCCCTACACCTACCAGGGACTGATCGTCACCAACCACAACTATCCCAATGCAGGCAATGTCCATGGCAGTTTCGAGCCGTTCCTGGGTCAGTACTGGCTGCAGTATCACAAGAGCGTCCCGGGGCTCCGCTTCACGCGGGTGCCCAACCTGGAACCGATGGAATTCAATGAGGATGGGACGATCCGGGAGGTTAAGATGAGCTCCTCCGGCGTCCGCGGCGCCTTCGGCCTCGGTGACAGGGTCCAGGCCGGCGGGGCCGTGGAGTATTCCACGGGCCGGGAGCCCGGCATGTATCAGCTGAAACGGGGAGCCTATGATTTCGTGTCTTTCCAACAGGACGGGCAGTGGGCTTGCTATCGTTTTTTCACGATCCCGGAAGCGGCGGAAGAGCTCACGGTGAGCATCTTGACCGGTGCCCCCGACAGACGGCTGGAGGTTCGGAGAGGGGCCCCGGACGGGCCGGTCATCGGCTCCGCCACCCTGCCGGACACCGGCTGGAAATGGAAACGGATCAGCCTTTCCGTCGAAAGCGGGAGGATGGAGAAGGAGACGCTGTATCTGGTGGCCGACCGGGCTCCCTTCTCAGTCAAGGATTTTTACTTCATCAATGAATGCATGGTCTATGAATAAACAGATTCTCCTTGCGTGCGGCCTGGCTCTGGCCGCCTGCGCTCCGAAACAGGAAAACAAGGAGCCGGTCGTCAAGTACCACGAAGGCCGGGAAACCCTCGTGGCCGGCGAATTCGGCTACAATCCCATCTGTCCGATGGGCGTGTACATGGCCGATCCCAGCGCCAAGGTCATCGACGGAAAACTGTACGTGGCCTGTTCCCTGGACCTGACGACGGACCTCTGGTGTACGGCCTATCACCACATGCTTTCCACGGCGGATGCCCTGCATTGGGACCTTCATACCAATGTCTTCGCCACGAAGGGACCGTATGACGAGGTCTCCTACAGCGATGCCGACCTGTATGCGCCGGACATCGCCGAAAAGGATGGAAAGTATTACCTGTATTACGACCTGTCTGAATGGACCGAGGGAGTCGCGGTGGCCGATTCGCCCGCCGGTCCGTACCGGGACGGACGGCAGATCGGGGACATCCGGGGCATCGACCCGTGCGTGTTCATCGATGACGACGGGCAGGCATATTACTTCTGGGACCAGTTCAGCGCCCAGGGAGCCAAACTGAACGACGACATGGTGACGCTGGACATGTCCACCCTGCACCAGGACATCGTCACGGAAGACGAGCATTTCTTCCACGAGGGCAGTTTCGTATTCAAGCGCGACGGGTGGTATTACTATGTGTATGCCGACGTGAGCCGCCAGAACATGCCCTCCTGCATCGGCTACTCCATGTCCCGGAACGTCTTCGGCCCGTACGAGTACAAGGGCGTCATCGTGGACAGTGCCGGTTGTGACCCCGACGTCTGGAACAACCACGGTTCCGTCGTGGAGTTCAACGGCCAGTGGTACGTGCTGTACCATCGCTCGACGTATCACAGCAGCAAGCTCCGCAAGGCCTGCATCGAGCCCATCACTTTCAATGAGGACGGGACGATCAACGAGGTGGAGATGACCTCCCAGGGCGCCGGGAAGCCGATACCGGCGACCAGCACCATCGACGCCGCCCGGGCCTGCCTGGTCAACGGCGGCCCGTACGTGCAGCTGATGGAAGGCCGGTCGGACCGGGAGGTCCTGTCCGGTGTGCTGGACGGCAGCAAGGCGGCTTGGAAGTATGTGGACTTCCCGGCCGGGCTCAAGAAGTTCACCATCCGGGTGCGCGCCCTCGCCGGCGGCCGCATCGACGTCCATCAGGACCAGTCCTTCTATGGGTCGGTCGCCTCGGTGGACGTGCCGGCCGGAAAGGGGGAGTGGCTGACGTTGGAGTGCGATGTGGATGATGTCAAGGAAGGTCCCCAGGCCCTCTGGTTCACCTTCTCGGGCGACTGGGGCTCCTGGCGCAGCCCGATCGAACTGTTTGAAATCGACTGGTTCCGTTTCGAATGATGATGCGTATGAAGCGGTTGTTTGTCCTTGCCGCCTGGTCGCTGATGGCGGTCACGGCGGGTGCGCAGACGGCTACCACCTTCGAGATGCGCTATTTCACGCCGGATGCAGCCGCGGATGGGGTGACGGACTTCCACGGGGAGACGGAATGGTTTACAACCCCCCAGCGTGTGGAAGTGCTGGACAATATGCCCGTTATGCGGCCCGTTTCTGGGGCGATCCCGGGTTGGATACGCCGCTGTTCGGGGAATCGGCTGTTGCCGAGGCCCTTTCCCGCATCAAACCGCAGCCGCTCACCACTGTACGGAGGACCATCCCTCTGGAACAGTGGCGGGCGACCGGCTATAAAAAGGGCAAGGAGGCCGATGTGGCCGGCCGCTGGCAGGCCTGGACGGCGGGCGGTGCCCGGATGGAATCCGGTAAGCTGCTGCCGGTATGGATCCAGGTTTTTCATCTTGGAATAAAAGTGAAATTATGGTAAATTTGTAGGGATTGGAGGCTTTTTTGCCGATTTGTATAGAAAACTGATAACCGATACTTGATATGAAGAGAATGCTATTCGCGCTGGCCGCCGTCCTGGCGACCGTCAGCGCCTGCCAGTCCGGTTCTGAAAAGAAGGCGCAAAGTGACATCGCCGGCCACGTCATCGTCATCGGCCTGGACGGCTGGGGTACCTGGAGTTTCGAAAAGGGGGACACCCCGTTCATCCGGGAAAAGATGCAGGAGGGGAGCTACACGCTGTACAAGCGGACGGTGCTTCCGTCCATCAGCGGCGCCAACTGGGCGGCGATGATGAACGGCACCCCGGCGGAATCCTCCGGCATCATCGGCAACAACGCCGCCCCCTACTTTAAGCCGTTGGTACTCACGGAACATAACGCCCAACCGACATTCTTCCACCTGCTCAAGCAGGCGCGGCCCGATGCGGAAACCGGCGTCGTGTGCGAATGGGGCGACTTCCTGAACTATGCCGACACCCTCTGCCTGGACTATTTCAAACGGATCGAGGACCCGGAAGGTCATCCGGACGCCATCGTGGAAGAGAGCGTGAAGTACATCAAGGACAAGAAGCCCGTGCTGTGCTTCATCCACATCGACGCGCTGGACCATATGGGCCATGCCTACGGCCAGGGTTCTGCCGAATACTATGCCGAACTCCCGCTGGTGGACGACCGCGTCCGCCGCATCGTCGAGGGCGTCAAGGAGGCCGGCATCTATGACGACAGCATCCTCATCATCTCCTCCGACCACGGGCACGAAGGCACCGGTCACGGCGGCCACGCGCTGAACGAGATCGAGACGCCGCTCGTCATCTGGGGCAAGGGGATCCAGAAGAACCACGAGATTACGGAAACCGTGATCCAGTACGACCTGGCCGCCACGGTGGCCGAGGTCTTCCACCTGGAGAAGCCCCAGAGCTGGCGCGGAGTGTGCATCCCTGTCTTCGAGTAGTCCGATGCGACGCGTTCTCTCCCTGGTCTGGGCGGCCTGTCTTCTGGTCGCCTGCCATCCTTCCTTCGGGGTATACGACCTCCGGTGCGAGGGGCTCGTGGAGCCGCTCGGCATTGACAGCGCCGAGCCGCATTTCAGCTGGAAGATCCGTTCGGACAAGCCCATGGAACAGGCCGCCTACGAAATCGAAGTAGGCCCGGACCTCTGGCAGTCCGGAAAGGTGGAGTCCCCGGACCAGGTGATGGTCCCTTACGACGGACTTCCGCTCTATTCCCGGCAGCAGGCCTGGTGGCGGGTCCGCGTGTGGGACAGCGCCGGAAAAGCGTCCGCCTGGAGCCCGAAGCAACGCTTCGGAATCGGCGTCCTGGACGGCCTCAAAGGCGATTTTATCGGTGCCGTCCCGGGTGAAGGAAAGCAACCGGTGTTCCGGAAGGTGTTCACGGCCGACAAGTCCGGCGAGGCCATTCTGCATGTGACATCCCTCGGCTATCACGAGGTTTACTTCAATGGGCAGAAGGTTTCCGGAGAGGGACCGCAGACCGTGCTGCTTCCTGCTGTCTCGCAACTGGATAAGCGCTCGCTCATCGTCACTTACGGCCTGGACTTGCGGAAAGGGGAGAACGAGATTCTGATCTACGCGGGCTCGGGCTGGTATAAGCCTACGACCTTCGGCGTGGCCTACGATGGCCCGCTGGTGAAGGCGGAATTGGACGTGGACGGCGTACCTTTCTTATGGACTGACGATTCCTGGCAAGGAGCCTGGAGCGGCCGGAAAGACCTGGGCACCTGGGAGGCGCACCGCTTCGGCGGGGAATGGATCGAGGCCGGGGTGGAACCCGAATGGGGCCCGGTGGATTACGTCGCCGTGGAAGGCATCGTATCCACGCCGATGATGTGCCCCCCGATCCGGGTCCAGGAAATGCTGGAGCCCGTTTCTGTCGAAAAACGGCCGGACGGCAGCATCCTGGTGGACTTTGGCCGGATCGTGAACGCGATGCTGGAAATAGCCCTGCCCCAGCTTCCTGCCGGAACGACGGTCACGGCCACCTTCAGCGACTTCCTCCATCCCGACGGGACCCTGGAGGAAGCGACGCAGGGCCAGGATATCTATGTGGCTTCCGGCGTGGCCGGGGACCGGTTCTTCAACCGGTTCAACCATCACCTCCTGCGGTATATGGTCCTGGAGGGGCTTCATGAGATTCCGAAGGATATCCGCGCGTACCGGATCGGCGACGATCTTTCCTGGAACAGCAGCTTCGAAAGCTCGGACCCCGACCTCAACGCCATCTACGGACTGGTGGAGGCATCCGTGAAGAACCTCACCTTCGGTGGCTACATGGTCGATTGCGCCAGCATCGAGCGCCTCGGCTACGGTGGGGACGGCAATGCATCGACCCAGACACTGCAGTCCATGACCGAGGTTGCCCCGTTGTACCTGAACTGGCTGCAGGCCTGGGCCGACGCGCAGCGCCCGGACGGCGGCCTGCCCCATACCGCGCCCAATCCCTACAAGGCGGGTGGCGGCCCCTACTGGTGCAGTTTTCCGGTCCAGGCCGCCTGGCGGACCTGGTGTAACTATGGCGATAGAAGGCCGCTGGAGCGCTTCTATCCGGTAATGAAGCATTGGCTGGACTATGTGGATGCCTATTCGGTGGACGGCCTGCTGAAGACCTGGCCCACCCCGGTTTATCGGTGGTGGTATCTTGGCGATTGGGCCGCGCCGGCCGGGGTGGATGTGCAGGATCCGGCTTCGATCGACCTGGTGGCCAACTGCACGCTGTGCCAGGTGTATCTGGAACTGGAGCAGATTGCCCAGGTGTTGGGAAAAGAGGACGATGCGACGGCCTATCGTCAGCGTTACGACACCCTCCGCCAGCGGATCCACGAGGTCTTGTATCACGATGGCGTCTATGCTTCCGGCAGCCAGGTGGACCTGGTGTTTCCGCTGCTGACGGGGGTTGTGCCCGAAGAGCTTATCCCTTCTGTGGTTGCCCAACTGAAGGCTAGGACGCAGGATGTATACGGCGGCCACCTGGCCACGGGCCTGGTGGGCGTTCCGGTGATTACGGAATGGGCGACAAAGGCAGGGGAGTGCGACTGGCTGTACGGCCTGCTCAAACAGCGGGATTATCCCGGTTATCTGTATATGATCGACAACGGCGCCACCGGTGTCTGGGAAGAATGGGACGGCGGCCGGAGCCATCTGCACAACTGCTACAACGGTATCGGCAGCTGGTTCTACGAAGCGCTCGGCGGCATCCGGCCCCTGGAGCCCGGCTACCGCCGCGTCCGCATCGACCCGCAGGTACCGGAAGGGCTCGAATGGGTGAAGGTGACGCAGGAAACCCCGTATGGGCCCATCACCGTCCATCGGCGGGGAAAACACCTGCAAGTATCTGTCCCTGTGGGTGTTACGGCTGAGATTGACGGAAAGACGGTCGGCGCCGGCGAATATGCGCGATAATTTGTTAACTTTGTATATCAACTGATAACCTACGCGTCTTATGGCAGATTCCAGAAGATCATTCCTCAAGAAAGCAGGCGCCGGCATCGCCGGATTCACCCTGCTTCCCCGGCACGTTTTCGGTGCCATGGGCGGAGACAAACGGTTCGTGGCCCCCAGCGACCAGCTTACACGGGGCATCATCGGCGTCGGAGGCATCGGCATGTCCTCGCTCCATTTCGCCAGTGACGAGAAGTGCCGGCTCGTGGCGGTTTGCGACGTCGACAAGAACCACCTTGACCACGCGGTCGAAGCCGGCAAGAGCCGGTTCGATACGACGCTTGCCGCCTACTCCGACTGGCGGGACCTCGTGCACGACCCGAACGTGGACATCGTCCACATCGCGACGCCGTCCCACTGGCACGCGATCCAGGCCGTTGAGGCGGCCCGCGCTGGCAAGGACATCTTCTGCGAGAAACCCATGACCCGTACCATCGGCGAGGGACAGAAGGTGGTCGAGGCGGTCGCCCGGTACGGCCGGATCTTCCGGCTGGACACCTGGTTCCGCTTCAAGGACACCTTCTACGGCCTCGGCACCACCGTCGAGCCCCTGAAGAAACTGGTGGACAGCGGCCTGCTCGGCTGGCCCCTGACGGTGCGCATCTCGGGCGCCACCGGTTTCACCTGGAAGTTCTTCTGGACCGGCCGGGAGAACCTGGTCCCGCAGCCCGTCCCCAAGGAGCTGGATTACGACATGTGGCTCGGCCCCGCGCCTTTCAAGCCGTACCATCCCCACCGGGTGCACCAGACCTTCCGCGGCTACTGGGACTACGAGTCCGGCGGCCTCGGTGACATGGGCCAGCACTACATCGACCCTGTCCAGTACATCCTCGGAAAGGACGATACCTTCCCGGTGAAGGTCGAGGTCGATGCGCCCCAGCAGCATCCCGACGCCGTGGGCATCTGGCGGAGCATCACCTACACCTATGCCGACGGCTGCCGGATCATCCTCGAGGGCGAGGGCTTCGAAAGCCAGGGAAAGGTTCCCTATATCGAGGGCCCGAAGGGAAAGGTCTATAAGGGCTTCGAATGCACGATCCCGAACGTATGGGACGTCATCAACGCCTTGCCTGACCCGGCGCCCCGGCACACGGACTTCCTCGAGTGCGTGCGCAACCGGCAGCACTTCGCCCTGGACGAGATCATCGGCCACCACAGCGCCACGGTCGTGAACATGGGCGCCTGCGCGCTCCGGCTCGGCCGTACCCTGCATTTCGATCCGGCCACCCAGCGCTTCATCGGCGATGACGCGGCCAATCTCCTGGTCCATCAACCCATGCGTGCCCCCTGGGCGTCTATGATCTAGGCCTATGAAAAAGATTGTTTCCCTGATAGTCCTGGCGCTTGTCGGCGCCACCCTGTGTTTCGGTCAGGATGCCCGCGGCCGGGTTCCTTCGACCGTCGTCAGCGACGTTCTTGCCACAATGCCCTGCGACGATGCCGCAATCCTTGCGCAAAACGTGCAGGACCTCGCCGTTTCCGCTCCAGCCACTGTTGAACTGCTGGCTGCCCGGCTTGGAGAGCAAGGTACGAACGCGCTTGTAGAATATGCCCTTTCCTCCCTGGCCGCCTTCGTTTCCGATCCGGCCCGCACCCAGTTTAAGGACGCGGTCCGGGAAGGCTTCGCCAAGGGAATCGCCGCGCAGACGGATCCCGTGAACCGCCAGTTCCTGCTGGCCCAGCTGCGGCTGTTTGCGACCCCGAAGGATATTGACATCTACAAGAAGTTCGTCAACGATCCGCTGGCCGGTCCCGCGGCGCTGGCGACGATCGCGGACCTCGGCGGTAAGGACACCATCCTGGAGCTTGTCGGGAACGGGGCTGCGCCCAAGGCCGCCCTGTCCGACGTCATCGCCGACCAGGGTTACCGCGAAGCGGAGCCCGCACTCCTGAAGTGGGCCGCCGCCGTGTCGGACCCTGTGGAGAAGAACGCCATTGCCGAGGCGCTCGGCCGCATCGGCGGCGAGGCCTCGCTGGGCTGGCTGAAGGCGAATTCCCTGTCCGACTATATGGTCGCACTGGAGAACATTCCGGCCGCCAAGGCCGTGAAAGCCGCGAAAGAGATCCTCAAGACCGGCAATTCCGGCCTGCAGTGCGCCGCCGCCGGGATCATCCTGGGCAAGGACACCGAAAAGGGGGCTCTGAAGGCGCTGCAGGATATCCTGAAATCCGGGGACCGGCCGCTCCGTAACGCCGCCCTGGCGGCTGCAACCAGCCGTTTCGGCGCCGATGGGGTGGCCCCTGTTCTGACCAAGGCCTTCCCCAAGCTCGGAGAGGGTGCAAGGACAGACATCGTCAATTGGCTGGGTGCCCATCAGACAGGGGAGGCCACCGTCCTTTCCGTCCTGAATGCTCCCGGTGAGCTCGGCGACGCTGCCGTGCGTTCCGCGGGTTTCTTCGGTGGAAGTCCGTCCGCCCGTGTCTCCCTCATCGAGGCACTCTCCGGCGAACGCGCCCCGCAGGCTTTGAACGCGCTGAAATCCCTGGCGGACGATCCGTTCCTTCCGGAAGTGGTCGTCCATTACCTTGGCGAGCCTGCGAATGAATCCCAGTTGAACAACCTGATGGCCCTCGCCAGCGCGAAAGAAATGAAGGCCGCGGCTCCGGTCGTGTTGCAAAAGGCGGCCGAGGGTTCGGCCGATGCGGTAGCCGCGCTTTCCGGCGTCGTGCGTCCGGAAGATGTCAGCGCCGTCGCCGCGCTCCTGGCAAAGGCCCCCGATGCCCAGGTTCCCGCGCTTCAGAAGGCTCTCTCCGCGGCCATCCATACCCTCGCACCCGAGGAACAGACGGCCTGTGTCAAGACCTTGATGATCGGCCATCCGTCCCGGTTCTATCCGGTTCTCGGACACATCGGCACGGATGAGGCGGCGGGCATCCTGCGAAGCCTCGCTAACGATCCGGCCGCGAAGGAAGCCCTCCTCGCGATGGAAAACGCCACCGTCATTCCCGATCTCCTCGCTTCTGCCGAGGACGGGAACGCCGCTTCCTTGAAGCGTTACATCGACATGGTCTCCACCTATGAGCAGGATGCCGACAAGAAACGTTTCGGCCTGGCCGAGGCGATCGGCCTCGCGAAGGATCCCGCTCTGCGGGTCCGCGCGCTCGACCATCTCGGTGACCTGCCGCTCATGAAGGCGTTCCTCCTGGCCGCCCGTTCCCTGGACGATACGAACGCGGATGTCCGTTATGCCGCCGCCAGCGCGGTGAAGAAGATTGCCTCCAAGTGCACCGAGGAGATCAATTATGACGACTTCAAGTCGGCCCTCGGCAAGGCCCGCGCCCTGTTTGCCTCCACCGGGGACGCCGATGACGGCTATGCCGTGGACGAAATCGACAAGATGCTCCTCGAAGCCCGGCCGTCGCCGCGCAGCGAACTGACGGCGGAAGAGAAGGCCCGCGGCTTTGAGATGCTGTTCGACGGCACCGACCTGAGCAAATGGCACGGCGACCTGGAAGGCTACACCGTCGTGAACGGCGCCATCTATGTGTCCGCCAATTACGGCGCCACCGGCAACCTGTACACGAACAAGGAATACCGCAACTTCGTCTATCGTTTCGAATTCTGCTTCCTGGAGGAAGGCGTGAACAACGGCGTGGGCATCCGCACCCCGGAGAACGTGGATGCCGCCTACGACGGCATGTGCGAACTCCAGATCCTCGACCATGACGCCCCCGTCTATGCGGGCTGGCTCCGTGACTACCAGGTCCATGGTTCCATCTACGGCGTCGTCCCGGCCAAACGGCTCAAGCATAAGCCACTGGGCGAGTGGAGCACCGAGGAGATCATCGTCGAGGGCGACCACATCAAGGTGACCGTCAACGGGGAAGTGATCACCGACGCCGATGTCCGCAAGGTCACGAAGGGCCACAACATGGCCCCGGACGGGAGCGACAAGAATCCCTACACGATCGACGGGCACAACCATCCCGGCATGTTCAATTACAAAGGCTACATCTCCTTCTGCGGCCACGGCGCGGGCCTGAAGATCCGCAATGTCCGCATCCTGGACCTGGGCTACAAGAAATAACCGCCATGCAAAGAAGAGATTTCCTCCGTTATTCCGCGTTAGGGGCCGCTGCAGCGACCCTGGCACCCGTTTCCGGGATGGGCATGACCGCCGCCCCGAAAAAGAATGTCTCCAAGAACGACCAGGTCCGGATGGGCTTCATCGGCCTCGGTCAGCAGGCCATGTACCTGCTGAGCGGGTTCATGTCGATGGACGATGTCCGGGTGGTCGCCGGCTGCGACGTCTATGACATCAAGCGCGACCGTTTCGTCCGCCGGGTGAAGGATTACTACACCGGAAAGGGTGAAAAGAAGGTGAAGGTCGATGTGTACGAGGACTACCATGACCTTCTGGCCCGGCCCGACATCGACGCCGTGGTCATTGCGACGCCGGACCACCAGCATGCCGTCATCGCTATCGCCGCGTGCAAGGCGGGGAAGGACGTGTACCTGGAAAAGCCCGCCACGCTGACGATCTACGAAGGCCAGCAGCTCGTGAAGGCCGTGCGCAAGTACAACCGGATCCTCCAGATGGGCTCCCAGCAGCGTTCCAGCGAGGAGTTCATCCACGCGGCGAACCTCGCCCGCGAAGGGGAGCTGGGCAAGATCCTGAAGATGAAGGTCTTCGTGGGCCGCAACAATGTGAATCCCGTCACCGGCGCGCCCGCCCCGTGCAACCTGCCGCGGATGGCGGTTCCCGCAGGCCTGAATTGGGACAAGTGGCTGGGCCCGCTGCCCGAGACGGTGTACTACCACTCGGACTTCGACCCGGTCATCACGCCCGAGCACGATGAGCAGCTCTGGGGCGCCTGGCGCTGGTACAAGGTGTCCGGCGGCGGTCTGATGACCGACTGGGGCGCGCACATGTTCGACATCGCGCAATGGGCCCTGGGCAAGGACGGCAGCGGTCCCGTGGAGATCATCCCGCCGGGATACAGCTACTATGAGCACTTGACCTACAAGTATGACAATGGCGTCATCGTGTCCGAGGAGCCTTTCGACGGCACGACGCCGGGCGTGCAGATCTACGGCGAGGACGGCTGGATCAAGGTCAGCCGCGGCAGTTTCGCGGCCTCCAAACCTGCGTGGGAGATGAAGGTGGAGGACACCGACGTCCCTTACGAGACCAAGGTGGGCCACCACCGGGCCTTCATCGAGGCAGTCCTGAGCCGCAACGATCCCAACGTCCCCGTGGAGGTAGGCCATACCTCCTGCACGGTGTGCAACCTGGGCAACATCGCGATGGAGCTGGGCCGTCCGGTCGTCTGGAACCCCATCGTCCAGAAGTGCATGCACGATCCGGAAGCGACGAAACTGCTTCATTATCCCTATCGTGCTGGTTACGAACACGCGTTGGACGTATAAAGGATGGACAGAAGAGTATTCCTGAAGAGTGCGGCCGCCGCGGCCGCGGTGGCCGGAACGACGGACATCGCGACGGCGGCGGAGCACATTTCCTCCCTGGGAGAGGAACCGGAGTCGAAGCCGCTGCTGGCGTCGGCTCCCATGCTGCAGAATTTCGCCGAGACCTCCATCGGCGTGGCCTTCGCGGTCAATGACCTGGCGAACGGATATGTCCTCATCGGCGAGCGGAAGGACCTCAAGGACGCCCGCAAGGTTCTCTGCGGCGGCTATCGGCTTGCTGACATCGACGACCGGGTGATCCAGGTCCGCATCACGGGCTTGAAACCCGCCACGAAGTACTATTACCGCATCGGTGCGGACCGTATCCACTACGGAGGCGGCTATGACATGAAAGTCCTGGGCAACGAGGAGGATCCGAGGGTGTACTCCTTCACGACCGCCGGCAAGGACCTGAAGGGCAAGTTCTGCGTCATTAATGACACGCACGTGCGTTGGGATGCCATCGGCGCGGAACTGGACAAGATCGCGGAAATCGCGCCTGCCTGCGTGATCTGGAACGGCGACGCCTCCAATACGGAGGAAAAGCTGGAGAACCTGGTCAATATCTACCTGGACCATTCGCTGGAGCGGAAGGACTACGCGGCGGAGACCCCTTATCTTTTCTGCCCGGGCAATCACGATTCCCGTGGCCGGGCGAACCGTCACCTGGAGAAGGTCTGGATGTACCGCCAGCCCGAGGAACGGGACACGCGTGACTGGGACCTGGGCCGGAACTTCGCCGTCCGCCTGGGCGAGATGGCCCTGGTTGGCCTGGACACGGCCGAAGACAAGCTGGACACGAATCCTCGGTTCGCCGGCCTGTTCAAGAGCGCCGAATACCGCGAGGCGCAGACAGCCTGGCTCCGGGATGCCCTCAAGCGTCCTGAAATCGCTTCCGCGCCTTATCTCGTGGCCTTCTGCCACATCCCGCTATTTGACGACGATCCTTCGCACAACCCCGGCGACGTGGCACCGGACGATACCGATCCGCGCTACACGACCGACTATGCCTATTGGCAGCGTACCTGTGGCAACATGTGGGGACCGCTTCTGCATGAAGCAGGCTGCCAGGTCCTCGTGGTGGGCCATCTGCACCGCTACCGCTACTATGCACCGGGCGCGGACCGTTGCTGGGCGCAGCTGGTCGGCGGAGGCCGCGACATGAAGGAAGGCCCCGGTTTCCCGACGGTCATCGAAGGCAAAGTCCTGGGCGACCGCCTCCGTCTCACCGTCCACAACATCTTCGCCGGCAAGGTGCAGGATGTGTTTGAGTTTATGCCCCGTTAACGAAGGATAATGAAACGATTCTCACTCTCCTTGCTGACCGGTTTCCTGTCCATCCTTGGGGCCGGCGCCCAGACTTTCGACGCGGCGAAATGCTACACCGTCGCTACGCCGGAAGGCCTGGTGCTGGATGCGCAGAGCAGCGTCCAGACGGAAACGACGATGATCCTGGCGAACCCGGAAGCGGACAATCCCAGCCAGGTCTGGCAGATCACCCCCCTTGGAGACGGCCTTTTCCGGCTGGTGAACGGCTTCTCGTTCCAGGCGCTGGACAATGCCAACGGAGCCGAGGAACATCCGGTCATCCAGTGGTCGGCGGATCCGGGCAATCACAACCAGTTCTGGCTCCTTTTCCGGAACCGGGACGGTTCGTACCGCATCCTGTCCGAGGCTACGGGCATGGCCCTGGGTCTGAGGAAGACGGGGGCGTTCGGTGACGAAGCCTGGCAGCTGAAGGCCGATCCTGACAGCCCCCTCCAGCGCTGGATCATCCGGGAATCGGCCCTGAAGGTGAACTTCATCTTCCCGAAGACTTCGTCCAAGAATGATTGGGAGAACGAGAAGGTATTTGCCGTCAACAAGGAACCCGGGCATCCGACCTTGATACCGTATGCTTCCGAGGCCGAGATGGTGGCCGATGCGGCCTATGCGCACCCGTGGGAGCGGACGGCCTCCAGCCGGTATCTACTCCTGAATGGAAAATGGAAGTTCCATTGGGTCAAGGCCCCCGAGGAGCGTCCGGCGGCTTTCTACAAGCCGTCCTTCGACGTTTCCGCCTGGGATGAGATCGACGTCCCTTCCTGCTGGGAGATGAAGGGTTACGGCACGCCGCTCTACACGAACGTGACCTATCCGTTCCTGAACAATCCGCCCTTCATCCAGGCCCAGCGCGGCTATACGATGGAAAAGGAACCCAACCCTGTGGGTTCGTACCGGCGGGAATTCAACCTCCCGGCGGATTGGGCCGGGAAGGAAGTATATCTGCATTTCGACGGCGTCTATTCCGCTTTCTATGTGTGGGTGAACGGAAAGAAGGTCGGCTACAGCCAGGGCGCCAACAACGACGCGGAGTTCAATGTCACCAGCTATGTCCGCAAGGGAACGAACACGGTGGCCGTGGAGGTCTATAAATGGAGCGACGGCTCCTATCTGGAGGACCAGGACATGTTCCGTTTCGGCGGCATCCACCGGGACGTCTATCTGATGGCCCGTCCCAAGGCTCATGTCCGGGACATCCGCACCGAGACGGCCTTCAATGCCGATTTGAGCGTCGCTACGCTGCATACTGTCGTCGAGGCCGGCGGCCGTGTCGATGTCGTCCTGTATGACGAGGACGGCGTGAAAGTGGGGGAGGGCGACCGGATCGAAGTCCGCAACCCGCACCTTTGGTCCGCCGAGAAACCTTACCTGTACACTGTCCGCCTGCATGTCTTCGACAAGGCCGGAAAACTGCAGGAATGCACCTTCTTCAAGCACGGCTTCCGGAAGGTGGAGTTCAAGGCCAACAAGCTCTATGTCAATAATGTATTGACCTATCTCAAGGGTGCTGACCGGCACGACATCCATCCCGTTTACGGCAAATCCGTCCCGGTGGAGTCGATGATCGAGGACATCCTCCTGATGAAGCGCCACAACCTGAACACGGTCCGTACCAGCCACTATCCCAACGATCCGAAGATGTACGCCCTGTACGATTACTACGGCCTGTACATCGTGGACGAGGCGGACCAGGAGTGTCACGGGAACCACGCCATCAGTACATATCCGTCCTGGGAGGGCGCCTATGTGGACCGAGCCGTCCGGATGGTCCGCCGCGACCGGCTGCATCCGTCCGTGTTCTTCTGGTCGCTCGGCAACGAGTCCGGCAAGGGAAGCAACATCGTCGCCATGCGCGATGCCGTCCGGGCGCTGGACAGCCGTCCCATCCATTACGAGGGCATGAACGAGGTGGCGGACTTCGACTCGCAGATGTATCCGGCCATCGACAACATGATCGCCCGCGACCGCAACGGCGCGGACCGGCCCTATTTCCTGTGCGAATACGCCCACGCGATGGGCAACGCCATCGGCAACCTGGCCGAGTATTGGGACTACATTGAGAACGATTCCGAACGGATGATCGGCGCCTGCATCTGGGACTGGGTGGACCAGGCCATCGTCATGCCGGGCGCGAACGACGGAAAGCTCTATTTCGGCGGCTCCTTCGGGGACGTCCCGAACGACAACGACTTCTGCTGCAACGGCATCGTCACGGCGGACCGCCGCATCACGCCGAAACTGCAGCAGGTGAAGAAGGTGTACCAGTATATCAAGATCCGCCGCGACGGTAGCCGGCTCTATCTGCAGAATCGGTATACGGATTACGACCTGAGCGAGATGGTTCTTCACTATCGTGTTCTTTATGACGGAGTTCCGGTGTCATGGAAACGGACCGACGGGGAAGATGACATCCTGAATGAGCTTTCCCTGCCGGAAACCGCCCCCTGGAAAACCTGCTCCGTGGACCTGCCGATACCGGCCTATGTCCTCGGTTACGACCAGGCCGATGTTACGCTGACAGTCGAGGTCGCCCTGAAAGAGGCGACCCGCTGGAGCGAAGCCTGGCATGTCGTGGCGTCAGAAGAGTTCGTCGTGAGCGAGCGGAAGGACCGTCTCGCCGAAGTTCCGCAGGGGGCGGGGAGCCCGCTGAAGGTGTACCTGGAAGAAAACCGGTATCTCTGCGCCCGGAACGGGGAAATCAGTGTCCGTTTCGACAAGGCGACGGGCAAGCTGACCAGCCTGTGCCTGGACGGGGAAGAAGTGCTGCACGGACTCGGAGGTCCCACCTTCGAGAGCTACCGGTACCTCAGCAATGACGGCGCCCGTTACATCATGGATGGCCGCGACGAATCCGTCGTGGAACGGACACGCCTGAATGGCTTCAAGTATGACGAGAAAGACGGCGTCCTCCGGGTGGAAACGGCTTTGGAAGCCACTGCGGGAAGGAACATCGTCCCGTATACCGTCATTTATGAAGTGCACCCGGAAGGTTATGTCGATGTCGATGCTTCCTTCACGGCGGGCGAGCGCTTCAATCTGCGCCGCCTGGGCCTCCAGTTGACGCTGAATCCGGCTTTCGAGCAGATCCGTTGGTATGGGCGCGGTCCCATGGAGAATTACCAGGACCGCAAGGACTGCGCGTTCCTGGGCGTTTATGAGAACACCGTGACCGGCATGGCGGAACACTACGTCCGCACCCAGACGATGGGCGAGCGGACGGATACCCGCTGGATTACCTTTACGACGGAGGACGGGCGCACCGTCACGTTCACGGCCGATGGCACATTCGATTTCTCTGCGCAGCATTTCAAGGATCTGGACCTGTACCGCGTGAAGTACGGCCACGACCTGGACAAAGTCCGCCGGAGCGAAGTGGTCCTGAACCTGGACTGCCGGATGGCCGGCGTGGGCAATGCCAGCTGCGGCCCCGACCTGCTGTCGCAGTATCGGATTGCCCCGGACCAGACCTATTCGTATCGATTCAGAATCTCCCGATAGTCTCATGAGAAAAGTCTTCCTGCCCCTTCTCGCCTTTTGCGTGGCCGCGTGTGGCGGTCCTGTCGAACCCGCTGGTCCGCTGGATTCCGGCTTCGTGACGGAGTATCTGACGCCGACCCGGATCGTATTTACGTCCGGGGCCGTGGCAAACGCAGAACATCTCCTGAAACCCTATGTAGGGCAGGTTTCCACCGACGAGCCGGAGGTGACCTCCTTCGGGCAGGGTGGTTATGTGCTGCTGGATTTCGGAAAGGAGATCCAGGGCGGTATCCAGCTGGTCCGCACCCTGAGCGGACCCAAGGACGAAATCCGTTTCCGGATTGTCCTGGGCGAGTCCGTCACCGAGGCCTTGAGCCGCTGGGACGCGCCGGAGAGCACGGCTTCCAATGACCACGCAGTCCGGGACTTTGAACTGGCCGTTCCCTGGTTGGGCAGCGTGGAAGTGGGCAACAGCGGCTTCCGGTTCGCTCGGATCGAGCTGGCGGAAGGCCGCGGCGACGAAATCGACCTGCTGGCTGTCCGCGCCATCTCCCGCCAGCGTGACCTGGACTATCTGGGCTCGTTCAAATGCAGCGACGACCGTCTGAACCGGATTTGGCAGACAGGCGCCTATACGGTCCATCTGTGCATGCAGGACTATCTCTGGGACGGCGTCAAGCGCGACCGCCTGGTATGGATGGGAGACATGCACCCTGAAATCATGACGGTCAATACCGTATTCGGAAACCAGCAGGTCGTTCGCAAGAGCCTGGATTATGTCCGGGACAAGACCGCGCCGACCAACTGGATGAACGGCATCTGCTCCTATTCCCTTTGGTGGATCATCCTCCAGCAACACCTGTACGAGTGGTACGGGGACAAAGCGTATCTGGAGGAACAGGGAGACTACCTTCAAGCGCTCCTGCATACGGTGATGGAGAATGTCGATGGAAACCGCGAGTCCTACCAGGACGGCCGTTTCATCGACTGGCCTTCCAACGACCAGCCGGACGTGATCCATGCGGGCCTGCAGGCCCTGACGATCCGGGCCCTGGAAGCCGGCGCCGAGATGGCGGCATGCCTGGGGAAAGATTACTTGCAGAAGGAATGCACGGCCGTTGCGCAACAGCTCCGCACCTATGTGCCGGACGCCGTGGAAAACAGCCAGGCAGCGGCCCTGTTGTCCATCGAAGGCCTTTTGGACGCGGAGGAAGCGTCGGCCATTATCCTCGGGAACGGTCCGGAGAAGTTCACCTCCTTCATGGGCTATTACCTGCTGGAGGCGCTCGCCAAAAGTGGTCATTACGCCGAGGCCATGCAGTTGATTTCCGACTACTGGGGTCGGATGCTGGATCTCGGTGCTACGACTTTCTGGGAAGATTTCAACTACAACGACGCCAAGAATGCCGGGCGAATCGACGAGATTGTTCCGGAAGGGACGTTCGACATTCACGCGGACGGCGGCGCCTGGTGCTATGTGGGCCTCCGTCATAGTTTCTGCCACGGCTGGGCTTCCGGCCCCACCGCGTGGCTGAGCGAGCATGTGCTGGGCATCGAGCCGGTGGAACCGGGCTTCAAGACGGTCCGCATCGACCCGCACCTCGGCGACCTGGAATGGGCGGAAGGGACCTTCCCGACGCCGTACGGCCTGATCCGGGTCCGGCATCAGAAAAATGCGGACGGGAGTGTCTCGTCCGATGTCAAACTCCCTAAAGGAGTCAGACAGGTGAAGTGACAAACTGATAAACTACTTGATTATGAAGAAGTTTCTGCTGATGGTCGCGCTGGGGCTGGGATGGTCCGTCCTGGCATCCGCGCAGGTTTCCGTAAACGAAGGCCGTTTCCAGAAAGGGGACAATCCCGCCTGGAGCCAGGCCGCTTTCAACGATAGCGACTGGCCGGTCCTGTCGCTGGAAAAGGACTGGAATAAACAGGGGTACAAGATTTCGAACGGATTCGGCTGGTACCGCATCCATGTGGTCATTCCTTCGTCCCTGAAAAGGGGTTCCACGGACAAGGTCCTGCTGGATCTGGGTCCCATCGACGACTGCGACGAGACCTGGTTCAACGGAACGCGGATCGGGAAGACGGGAACGACTCCGGAAGATCCCGAAGGCTATGCCTCCGATTGGGACTCACCCCGGCGCTATGTCGTGGAACCGAAGCTCGTCAAATGGGACAAGGAGAACGTGATTGCCGTCCGCGTCTATAACGGCGGCGATCCGGGCGGTTTCTTCGAGCGTCCGGCCTTCATCACCAAGCCGTCGCTGGAGGATTTCGTCAGCCTGAAGCTGGAACGCAAGGACGGGCAGTATCAGGCCGTTCTCCATTCGAAGGTCCCGTCCCGCGGCCTGGTGAAGGTCGTGACGAAGGAAGTGCTGTCGGACCAGGTCGTCCGTGAGAACCAGTGGAAGACCACCGTCTCCCCGCGGACAGATGTCGCATTCTGTGTCAACATGCAGGGGCAGCAGCGCGTGGAGGTAACCTTTACGGACGATAAGTTCGGGGAAACGTTGGCCGCCTCCGTCGCGGCCCCGTACATCCTGACGCCGCCGGCTCCGGCCACTCCGCGGTACAACGGCCCGCTGGTGTTCGGCGTACGGCCCGGTTCGCCGGTCATCTTCCGGCTCGCATTCTCCGGGGAGAAACCGATGAAATATGCCGTGGAAGGCCTTCCCAAGGGCGTTACGCTGGATCCTGACAAGGGCGTCCTCAGCGGCAGCGTCGCTGAAAAGGGGGACTATCCGCTGGTTCTCATCGCCCGAAATGCGAAGGGGGAGACGCGGGCGGAATTCACCCTGAAAGTAGGGGACAAGATCGCCCTGACCCCGCCCATGGGCTGGAACTCCTGGAACTGCTGGGGCTTGAGCGTCTCACAGGAGAAGGTGATGTCCTCGGCGGCCGCCCTCATCAACCGGGGCCTGGCGGACTATGGCTATTCCTACATGAACATCGACGACGCCTGGGAGGCGGAAGAGCGCGCTCCGGACGGCCGCATCGTCACGAACGAGAAGTTCCCGGACATCAAGGCGCTCGGCGACTGGCTGCATTCGAACGGCCTCAAGATGGGCATCTATTCCAGCCCGGGCGACCGCACCTGCGGAGGCTATCTCGGCACCCTGGACCACGAATGGCAGGACGCTGAGACCTGGAACGAATGGGGCGTGGACTATCTCAAATACGACTGGTGCGGCTACAGCCGGGTATTCAATCCCGACCGGGACCACTCCGTGGCTGCCTATGCCCGTCCGTACATGAAGATGCAGCAGTACCTGCGCCAGCAACCCCGTGACATCTTCTACTCCCTGTGCCAGTACGGCATGGCCGATGTGTGGACCTGGGGCCACGCCGTAGACGCCAATTCCTGGCGCACGACGGGGGACATCACCGATACGTGGGCATCCCTATACGACATCGGCTTCAAGCGCCAGGTCGGCCTGCACCCGTATGCCGGGCCGGGCCATTGGAACGATCCCGACATGCTGGTGGTCGGCAAGGTGGGCTGGAGCGACAACCTGCGCGACAGCCGGCTGACGCCCGATGAGCAGTATACCCACATCTCCCTGTGGTCCCTGCTGGCCGCCAACATGCTCATCGGCTGCGACATCGCCCAGATCGACGACTTCACTTTCAACCTCCTGTGCAACAACGAGGTGAATGCCGTGAACCAGGATATCCTGGGCCATCAGGCGCACATGGACCTGGACGAGGACGGAGTCCAGACGTGGAGCCGCGACCTGTATGACGGCGGCATCGCCGTCGGCATCTTCAACCTGAATGAAGCGACCCTTCCTGTCGACCTTGCCGGCGCGCTTGCGAAGATCGGTCTCGAGGACGTCGTGAAAGTCCGCGACCTGTGGCGCCAGAAGGACATTCCGATGGGCCTGTACCATATTGCCCCGCACGGGGTGCTCTACCTGAAGGTAACCGTGAAATAAACGAATTGATATGAGAACGAGATGCATCCTCCTGGCGGCCGTCGCCGTCATGTTTGCGGCCTGCGGGCCGAAGGTCGGTCCCGAGCCCGTCGGGAAGCGCACCGATGCGCTGGAGGCATCGGCCTGGGACGTCTCCCAGTGGATTTCCGTCGTGAATGCGCCGGCACGCGTGATTTCGGACGAGAATGGAGACCGGGCCGCCGACGGCGCCAGTTGGTTCCTGTCCACCGTGAAGAACGGGAAGAAAGTGACCAAGGCTGTCTGGATGACGACAGGCCTCGGCGTTTACGACCTGTACGTAAATGGCCGCCTGGTCGGAGAGGAAGTCCTCAAGCCGGGCTTCACGCATTATGCCAAGACCAAGCGCTCGTTCACCTATGACATCACCGACGCCTTCGTCACGAAGGCCGGGAAGGAGAATGTCCTCTCCGCGCAGGTGACCCCGGGCTGGTGGGCGGACAAGATCGTCTCCAACAGCGCCGACTTCAAGGGCAAGAAGTGCGCCTTTCGGAGTGTCCTGGAACTCACCTATGCCGACGGTACCACCGAACGGTTCGGTACGGATACGGAGCACTGGACGGCAGGCATCGCCGGTCCGGTGAAGCATGCCGCCATCTTCGACGGCGAGGAGTATGACGCCCGGGAACTGCCCGGCTTTGCCACGCCCGAGAAGCTTTCCACCCCGGAGGTGAATACGGAGTTCGCCGGGGAGATCCTTCCTTCCGCGGGCGCCGAGATCTACCAGCGGAAAGACTTGACCCTGAAGCCCGTCAAGACCTATGTCTGGGAAGGCGTGACCGGAGAAGTCGCATCCGAGAACAAGGAGGATGTGGAATACGGCAAGGTCGTCATCAAGCAGGAATATGCGGCGGGTGAACCCGTTACGCTCCAGCCTGGCGAGAACCTGGTCGTGGACTTCGGCCAGAATGCGGCCGCCGTGCCTTCCTTCGTCTTCCAGGCGAAGGAGGGGACGCTGCTCGTCTGCCGGCCTTCCGAGATCTTGAACGACGGCAACGGTGCCGAGCGCCGCGGCATGGACGGCCCCGAGGGCTCGACCCACCGGCGGAATCTCCGCGTGAATCCGAACGAAATCTGGTTGACCTATACCTTCGGCCCGGCCGAGGGCCCCGTTTCCTTCATCCCGCGCTGCACGTTCTACGGCTACCGCTTCATCTCTGTGACCGTCACCGACGAGGTCAAGATCCTGTCCGTGGAGTCCGTCCCGGTCACTTCCATCGCGAAAAACCTGGAGACCGGCACCATCGTCACAGGGAATGAAGACATCAACAAGCTGATCTCCAACGCGCGCTGGGGCCAGCTGTCCAACTACCTCTCCGTCCCGACGGACTGCCCGCAGCGGAACGAGCGCCTGGGCTGGATGGCCGATACGCAGGTCTTCACGGAGACCGGCACCTTCTTCGCGAACACCGACGCTTTCTTCCACAAGTGGACCCGGGATATCCGGGATTCCCAGAGTGAGACCGGTGGACTTCCGGGCGTTTCCCCCGCGGCCCAATATGGCAATGATATGATGCGCCTCGGCTGGGCCGATGCCGGCGTGATCGTCCCCTGGACCGTCTGGAAGCAGTTCGGCGACCCGGAGATCGTGGCCGAGAACTGGGCGATGATGGAGAAGTTCATGGTGCATGTGTACGAGACCAAGTACGACCACGCCGCCCTCCGCGGGGAGAACGGCAACTACAACTGGGCCGACTGGGTGGGCTACGAACCCCTGGAGAGCTGCAGCGGCAGAGCCTTCCAGACACCGGAGACCCGTCGCCAGGCCGAAGAGTACTGGAGCTACCTCGGCGCTTGCTACTGGGCCATCGACGCCGGCATGATGCGTGACATGGCCGTTTCCACCGGTCGGGATGCCGCCAAATACCAGGCGATGGAGGACGAGGCCAAGGACTATATCCGCACGCGTTTCCTCAAGCCGGACGGCACCTTCAAGCTGGCCATCCTGAACACGATGCAGACTCCGGCATTGTTTGCGCTCAAGAACGGCCTGGTGGACGGCAAGGCGAAAGAGGCGATGCTCGCCCGGCTCCGCAAGAACTTCGCGGACCACGGCAACTGCCTCCAGACCGGTTTCCTGGGCACTTCCATCCTGATGCAGACGCTCACGGACAACGGCCTTTCGGACATTGCCTACGAGCTGCTTTTCCAGCGGAAGAATCCGAGCTGGCTGTACTCCGTGGACAATGGCGCCACCACCATCTGGGAGCGTTGGAACAGCTACATGGCGAGTGAGGGCATGGGCCCCAGCGGCATGAACAGTTTCAACCACTATGCCTATGGATGCGTATGCGAGTGGATCTGGGAAACCGCCGCCGGCATCGCCGCAGACCCGATGGCGCCCGGCTTCAAGCACATCGTCATGAAACCGGTCCCGGACAAGCGTCTCGGTCATGTGGACGCTTCCTACCAGTCGGCCGCCGGCCTCATCAAGAGCAGCTGGAAGTACGAAGGGGACACCTGGACCTGGACCTTTACGGTCCCGGAGGGGGCTACCGCCACCGTCACCCTTCCGGGTGAAACGGAAACCAAAGATTACACGGCCGGAACCTATACGGTTGTAAAATAGGACGGGAAGTCGTATATTTGCCTGATTATAACGACTTGACCATGGCAGACCATTGCAGACTCGACCCTCACGCGCAAGCGATCCTGGAAGAATACCGGGCGCAGCGTCCCGTGTTCGAAAAGATGCAGGAAACGATTCCGGGACGGGTTCGCGCTCTCCTGGACGAGGCCGGCATCGTCGTCGCCTCTGTCGAGAGCCGGATCAAGGAGGAGAACTCGCTGGCCGGAAAACTGGCGCTTAAAGGGGGAAAATACGCATCCCTGGCCGACATCACAGACATCTTCGGCATGCGGATCATCACCTTCTACACGGATGACGTGGACAAGGTCGCCTCTGCCGTGGACCGTCTCTTCGAGGTGGACTGGGAGAACTCCGTGGACAAGCGCAAGCTTCTCGAAGTGGACAGCTTCGGTTACCTCTCCCTGCATTACATCTGCAAGGACCCGGAGTTCCCGTTCCGCTTTGAGGTGCAGATGCGGACCATCCTGCAGCATGCCTGGGCGAACATGAACCACGACACCGGCTACAAGACGGGCGTCGAGGTGCCGACCGAGTATCTCCGCAACATGAACCGCCTGGCAGGCATGCTGGAACTGGTGGACGAGCAGTTCAGCCGGATCCGGACGGAAATCAACGATTACCGGCGCCAGGTGCAGTCCCTGGTGGCCTCCGGCCGCCTGGAGGAAGTTCCCCTGGACGGAGACAGTTACCGCAGTTTCCTCCAGCTGGGACCTTTCGATCCGCTGAACCGGCGGATTGCCTCCGTGAACCAGGCGGAGATCCAGGACGTCACCCTGATGCCGTTCCTGGCCGTCTTCAAGGCGTTGGGCCTGAAAACTTTAGGCGATGTTGAGGGCCTCATCAAGAAATACGGCGAGGCCGCCTACCAGATTGCCTGCTACCAGATCGGCCTGACGGACCTGGACATCCTGGCTTCTTCCGTGGGACCGCAGAACCTCTGCCTCGCTTACCTGCTCAAGAAAGGCGGCGGCCGCGCTGGCATCCGCATGATGCTTGACACGCTCAACGGTCCGTCCGAGAGCAACGACACGATGGCGGAGTACATCCTGGCCCAGGCCGAAGACTTTTCATTCATGCATAGCAAGGATTGACGATGGAGAAACCGTTGGATACGTCATTGCTGGACCGGGCGATCCGTTTCGCCGTCGAGGCCCATTCCGGGGTGGAACGGCGGGGAAAAGGATTCCCGTACATCGTCCATCCGATGGAGGCGATGGCCATTGTCGCCACGATGACGCCTGACCAGGAGATCCTGGCCGCCGCGGCCCTCCATGATGTGGTGGAGGATACGGACGTGACCCTGGACGATATCCGTTCCCGATTCGGCGACCGGGTCGCGCAGCTCGTGGACACCGAAAGCGACCACTTCAAGGACGAGATGGACTGGCGTACCCGGAAAGAGGACTCCCTCAAACGGCTCCGGGCGGCCACCCGTGACGAGAAGATCGTCGCATTGGGCGACAAACTGTCCAACATGCGGGCCATCGCCCGCGACTACAACTCCGAAGGGGAGGTATTCTGGGACCGCTTCCGCGTCAAGGAGAAATCCGTCCACGGATGGCGCTACCATGCCCTGCTGGACGCCTTCGCCGAACTTTCCGACACCTATGCATACCAGGAATTCGAATTCCTGGTGAACCGCATTTTCCCGACCGACTGAGCCGATGGATACCTGGGAAGCGATACGGATCGACCTGGCTGATTACGAGTATGCCGGCGAAGGGGCCAACGGGGTGAGCTTCAACCACCGTTACGACCCCGACGTCATGCTCAAGCTTTACCGGCCCGGCATGGTTCTCCAGCCGCTGGACGAGATGCGTATCGCGCGGAAGGTGTTCGAGACCGGTATTCCGACGCCGGAACCGGGAGATTACGTGACGGATGGAACGCGTTTCGGCGTCCGTTTCCGCCGCATCCGGAACAAGGTGTCGTACGCCCGTGCCGTGGGAGACCATCCCGAAAACGTAGTCCGCTATGCGGAGGAGTTTGCGGGAATGTGCCGTGAGCTGCATGCCACGCACGTGGATACGGCCGCTTTCGAATGTGTGAAAGACCGGTATGCCCGCCAGCTGGCGGAGAATCCCTTCTTCACCCCGCTGGAGAAAGACCGGCTGCTCCGGTTCATCCAGGAGGCGCCGGACACCGATACCGCCATCCACGGCGACCTTCAGTACGGAAATGCCATTTTCGCAGGCGATGAGCGCTTTTTCATCGACCTGGGCGATTTTTGTTATGGCTATCCGCTGTTCGACATCGGGATGGTGTATTGCACCGCCTTCCTCAGCGAACCGGACTTTGTCCGGGATGCCTTCCATATGGAACCGGCCCTCTCCGTCCGTTTCTGGAAGGCTTTCGCGCCTGCCTATTTCGGGACCGACCGGCCGCTCCGGGACATCGAGGCCGAGGTGCGGCCCTTCGCCGGCCTGAAGACCATCATCGTGGAACGGGACATGGGGCGGCCGATGCCTACGCTCCGGGAAGCCCTGAAACCTATCCTCCAGCCCTGACGAAGTATGGCGAAAAAGCGCGGTAAACAGTTGGGATATGCCTTCCAGGCCCTCGCGACGGTCATCGTTGCGTTGGCTACGCTGGAAGCGACCTCCCTGCTCCAGTATTACTTCTCGCGGAAATCGATCTACGAGGAGGCCACCCGCCGGGCAGAAGGCCAGCTCCAGACAACCAACCTGGAGATCACCGACGTACTGGACCAGGTGGAAACCACCGTGCGTAACAATGTATGGCCGGTGCGCAAGACCCTGGTCCATCCGGACAGCCTGTGGTCCCTGGCCCGCCGGATCGTGGATTGCAATTCTTTCGTGTCCGGAACCGCCATCGCCCTCGTAGAAGACTATTTCCCGCAGAAAGGCCGGCTGTTTTCCCCCTATGCCTACCGCAACGGGGACCGGGTCGACACCCTCCAGCTGGGCCGGGAATCCTATGCGTATCCCGAGAAGGAATGGTTCAGCAAACCGCTCGAGACCGGCGAAGGATACTGGTCCGAGCCGTACTTTGACACGGGTGGCGGCGAGATGCTGATGACCACTTACTCGCTTCCCGTGACCGACATGCAGGGCCGGGTGGCGGCGATCCTGACTGCCGACATTTCCCTGGACTGGTTCACCGACCTGGTGGGCAGTATCCCGGAGTACCCCCATGCATTCAGCGCCCTGATCAGCCGTACCGGACAGCTCATGGTATGCCCGGCGCCGGCCCTGGTGATGAAGAAGACTGTCCAGGAAGTGGCCGCCGACCTGGCGGATTCCACCGCCGTCCGGGACATCGCCCTGGCCATGCTCGCCGGAGAGCGGGGGAGCCGGCAGGTCCTGTACAATGGGGAGAAAGAGTATGTCTTCTATGCCCCGATCGACCGGGCGAACTGGTCCATGGCGATCGTCATCCCGCACAAGGAGATCTACGGGGATGTCCAGCGGGTGGCGCTCATCGTCATCCTCCTGCAGGTCCTCGGTATCCTGGTGATGAGCTACATCCTGTACAAGGCAGTGAAGAACCAGATGCGTTTCCGGGAAGTGTCCGAGAAGAAGAGCCGCATCGACAGCGAACTCCGGGTCGCCCGGGACATCCAGATGTCGATGATCCCGACCTCCTTCCTGCCGGCGCCCGGGCAGACAGACGTGGACATATCCGGCATCGTCGTGCCCGCCAAGGAGGTGGGCGGTGACCTGTACGACTTCTATGACCGGGATGGAAAGCTCTTTTTCTGCATCGGCGACGTCAGCGGCAAGGGCGTGCCCGCCGCCTTGGTGATGTCCGTCACCCGCAGCCTTTTCCGCTCGGTTTCGGCCCATGAGAAAAACCCGCAGCGGATTGTCTCCGTGATGAACGAGTCCTTGGCGGACTTGAACGAGAACAACATGTTCGTCACCTGCTTCCTGGGCGTGCTGGACCTCGCTTCGGGTCATCTCCGGTATTGCAACGCCGGCCACAATGCCCCGGTCCGGATCGGCCCGGGCAAGGCGGCTTTCCTGGATGTCGTCCCGAACCTTCCGCTAGGCGTGATGCCCGGCATGCAGTATCAGGAACAGGAAACCAATCTCTCCTCCGGGGAAGGCCTTTTCCTGTACACCGACGGACTCACGGAGGCGGAAAACGCCGATTATCAGCTTTTCGGGGAAGCGCGGCTGCTGGAGAATGCGGTCCGCTTCGGCGGCGAGAAGGCAGGCGCTTTCGTGAAGTCGATGGCCGGCGCGGTGAAATCCCATATCCACGGCATCGATCCCAGCGACGACCTGACGATGCTGGCCGTCCGTTTCACGAATCCCTCCCCGTCCACCGGCGACGTGCGGCGCCTGACACTCCGCAACGATATCGATGAAATACCCAAGCTCCATGCGCTCATCCAGTCCATCGCCGATGAGACCGACATGGACCATGCGCTGGCCATGAGCCTGAACCTGGCGCTCGAAGAAGCCGTTTCCAACGTAATGCTCTATGCCTATCCGGCCGGTTCGCCGGGCCAGGTGGACATCGAGGCCGCCGTCCTGGATGACCGCATCGATTTCCGGGTTTCCGACAGCGGCGTGCCGTTCGATCCCACGGTCGCGTCCGATCCGGACCTTGCGGCCGACCTGAAGGACCGCCCGATCGGCGGACTGGGCATCTTCCTGGTCAAGCGGATCATGGACGACGTGTCTTACACTTGGGAAGACGGCAAGAATATCCTGACTATGACAAAAAAGAGATAATCATGGAAGTACACATCACTGAATCCGAAGGAACGATGACGGCCCGCCTGGTAGGCCGCCTGGACACGCCGGCCGCCACGGAGGTGATCCGCGAAATCCAGCCGATGCTGGACAACGCCGGGAAAAACCTCCTGCTCGACTGCTCGGAAATGACGTATATCAGCAGTTCCGGCCTCCGTATCTTCCTCACGCTCCGCAAGGCGGCGGCCGCCGCCGGCGGACATGTCGTCGTCGAAGGCCTCTCGAACGAGATCCGGCAGGTCTTCATGATGACCGGGTTCCTCCAGCTTTTCGAAATCAAGTAGCGGATGAAGGACATTTACGTGAGGCATGTCGCCGCCTTGCTGCAAGTGAAGGACTGGCAGGTGGAGAATTGTGCGGAACTCTTTGCGGAGGGCTGCACGATTCCGTTCATCAGCCGGTACCGAAAAGAGCGCACCGGCGGCCTCTCGGACGTGGAAGTAGCCGAAATCAAGCACTGGACCGAGGTGTTCACGGAGATGGAGAAGCGGAAAGCCTCCATCCTGGGCACCATCGAGGAACAGGGGAAACTGACGCCTGAACTCCGGAGCCAGATCGAGGACTGCGTGAGTTCCAGCATCCTGGAGGATTTGTACCTGCCGTTCCGCCCCAAGCGGAAAACCCGCGCTACTGTGGCGGTGGCGAAAGGACTGGAACCGTTGGCGGACCTCCTGTGGAACGGCAAGTCCCGCAATCCCGAGGCCGATGCGGCCAAGTTCGTGAAAGGGGAGGTGGCCTCCGTGGACGAGGCCCTCGCCGGTGCCCGCGACATCATTGCGGAGCGGCTGTCCGAAACGGCGGTCGTGCGGGAGAACCTGCGGGGTATCTTCCGGACCCGCCGGGTGCAGTCCAAGGCGACGAAGGCCGCCCAGACGGACCCCGCCGCGGCCAAGTACCGCACGTATTTCAACTTCTCCAATCCCATCTCCAAGATTCCTTCCTACAGCCTGCTGGCCCTGCTGCGGGCGGAGAACGAGGGATTCCTGAAACTTTCCATCGACGCCGACGCCGAAAAGTGCGGCAACAAGATGTACTACGACTACTGCCAGGAGAAGGGGTATCCTTCCCGGGAATGCGGGCTGGAAATCCGGGCGGCCGTGGATGATGCCTACAAGCGTCTCCTGGAGCCGTCCATCACGAACGAAGTCCTGAAGGAAGCGAAACTCAAGGCCGACGTGGACTCCATCCGCGTGTTTGGAGAGAACCTGCGCCAGCTGCTGCTTGCGGCTCCGGTGGGTCAGAAGCGTACCCTGGCCATCGATCCGGGCTTCCGGACGGGCTGCAAGGTCGTCTGCCTGGACGAGCACGGCGGCCTGCTGCACCATACCGTCATCTTCCCGCATCCTCCGGCGGCGAAGAAGGTCCAGGCCATCATGACGGTCGCGGACCTGGTGGAAAAGTATGACATCGAGGTCATTGCCATCGGCAACGGCACGGCCGGCCGCGAGACGGAGGAATTCATCCGCAAGGTAGGCCTCCCTGAGCGCATCCGGATCTTCTCCGTCAGCGAGGATGGCGCTTCCGTGTATTCCGCGTCCGACGTGGCGCGGGAAGAGTTCCCGGACGAGGATGTAACGGTCCGCGGCGCGGTTTCCATCGGCCGTCGCCTGATGGACCCGCTGGCCGAACTGGTGAAGATCGACCCGAAGTCCCTGGGAATCGGTCAGTATCAGCACGATGTGGACCAGACGCTCTTGCACGAGCAGCTGGACAATACGGTGGAGAGTTGCGTGAACAGCGTGGGCGTGAACCTGAACACGGCTAGCCCTTACCTGCTTCAATATGTGTCCGGCATCGGCCCCACCCTGGCCGACAATATCGTGGCCTACCGCGCCAAGGCGGGCGGCTACAAGTCCCGCCGGCAACTCATGGAAGTGCCCCGCCTGGGTGAGAAGGCCTTCCAGCAGTGCGCCGGCTTCCTCCGGATCCAGGGGGCGGAGAACCCGCTGGACGGCAGCGCCGTGCATCCCGAGTCCTACCATATCGTGGACCGGATGGCCCATGACCTGGGCGTTTCCACCCGCGCGCTGGTGGGCAACGCGGACCTGTGCCGGAAAATCAAGCCCCAGGATTATGTGGAGGGCGATTTCGGCCTGCCCACCGTGAACGACATCCTGAAGGAACTCGCCAAGCCCGGCCGCGACCCGCGCGCCGAGGTCCGGGAGTTCTCCTTTGCGGACGATATCCACGAGATCGACGACCTCAAGGTCGGCATGGAATTGCCGGGCATCGTGACGAACCTCACGGCCTTCGGCGCATTCGTGGACATCGGCCTGCATGACAACGGCCTGATCCATGCCACCAAGATGGGGGTGCGGGGAATGGCCGACCCTTCCAAGATCCTGAAACTGCACCAGCACGTGCTGGTGGAGGTGGTTTCCGTGGACTTGGAACGGAATCGTATCGGATTGAGATTAATAAGAAAAGATTGAGACAGATGAAAAAGATTGTTTTGTTGATGGCGGCCTTCCTGGCGGCCTTTGTAGCGCAAGCGAAAGATTATGTGGTGAAATCACCGGACGGCAAGGTCGTCGTCACGGTGAGCAGTGGGGAGCACGTCTCTTACACCATCGAACGGGACGGCGTCAAGCTGCTGGCCCCTTCTAAGATCTCGATGACGCTGGTCGGCGGTTATGTATACGGTGGACGGAGCAATTTCAAGGCCACCACTAGGCGCGTGAACCAGACGATTCCGGCCAAGAACTTCAAGCGTGCCATCGTCCGCGACCATTGCAACGAGATGACCCTCTCCACCGATACGTACAGCATCGTGTTCCGCGCGTATGACGACGGCGTCGCCTACCGTTTCGTCGCCGGCGGCAAGGCCGGCGAGTTCGCCGTCGCCTATGAGCAGGCCGAATTCGCCTTCCCGTATGATTACCCGGCCTATATTCCCTATGTGGCCCGGGACGCTTCCACCTTCGAGTCGCAGTACTTCAACTCCTTCGAGAACACGTATGCGCACCATCTCATCTCCAAGTGGGAGAAGGGCCGTCTGGCTTTCCTGCCGCTGACGGTGGAGGCTGCCAACGGCATCAAGCTTTGCATCACCGAGGCCGATCTCCGGGATTATCCGGGCATGTACCTGTGCAACCAGGAAGGGGGACGCGCCCTCCGCGGTGTCTTCGCCGGCAGTCCTGCCCGGGTGGATCAGGGCGGACATAACCAGCTGCAGGGTCTCGTCCGTACCCGCCACAACTATCTGGCGAAGCTCACTTCGCCGCATACCTTCCCCTGGCGGGTCATCGCCATCGCGAAGGAGGACCGCCAGCTGGCCGAAAGCGACCTGACCTGGCGGCTGGCTTCCCCGGCCGCCGGCGGTGATTGGTCCTGGGTGAAGCCGGGCAAGGTAGCCTGGGACTGGTGGAATGACTGGAACATCGGCGGCGTCGATTTCAAGAGCGGCGTCAACAACGATACCTACAAGCATTATATCGACTTCGCATCCGAGCATGGCATCGAGTACGTGATCCTGGATGAAGGCTGGGCGGTGAACAAGCAGGCGGACCTGATGCAGGTGGTGCCCGAGATCGACCTGCCGGCCCTGTGCGCCTATGCCAAGCAGAAAAACGTCGGCCTGATTCTCTGGGCCGGTTACTGGGCCTTCAACCGCGACATGGAAGGCGTGTGCAAGCACTATTCCGCCATGGGCATCAAGGGTTGGAAGATCGACTTCATGGACCGGGACGACGACCAGATGGTGCAGTTCTATGAGAAAGCCGCCGCGACCGCCGCGAAGTACCACATGCTGGTGGACTTCCACGGCGCCTACAAGCCGACGGGTCTCCAGCGTACCTATCCGAATGTCATGAACTTCGAAGGCATCCACGGCCTGGAACAGATGAAGTGGAGCGGCCCCGAAGTGGACCAGGTCACCTATGATGTCACGGTTCCCTTCACGCGCCTGGTGGCCGGACCGGCCGATTACACCCAGGGTGCGATGCGGAACGCCACCCGTTCCAACTACTATCCGAGCAATTCCGAACCGATGTCCCAGGGTACCCGCTGCCATCAGCTCGCCGAGTATATCGTTTTCGATGCGCCGCTGACCATGCTCTGCGATTCTCCTTCCAACTACCGGAAGGAAGAAGAGTGCACCTCTTTCATCGCCTCCATCCCGACGGTCTGGGACGAGACCATCGCCCTGGAAGGAAAGATCGCGGAATACGTGGTCGTCGCCCGTCGGAGCGGAGACAAGTGGTATGTCGGCGCCCTGGGGAACTGGGATGAGCGCGACCTGGTCATCGACCTGTCCCGCCTGGGTGTCCGCGCCAAGCAGGGTGAGGCCTATGTCGATGGTATCAACGCCGACAAACTGGCGCGGGACTATCGGCATGAACAGTTGTCCGTCAACGGAATCTGGAAGGTGCACCTGGCTCCGGGCGGAGGCGCCGTCCTCGTGCTGTAAGCCGGGAATTGAAACAAAAAAAACGAAGGATGAACTCCTTCGTTTTTTTTATTGCCTGCCCTTGATTTTCCGGAACCGGAGCTTGATGACGCCCCAGAAAGCTTCGCCGAAGATGCCGCTGGACATCTTGGATGTCCCCAGCTGGCGGTTCGTGAAAATGATGGGCACCTCGCTGATCTTGAATCCCAGCCGGTAGGCGGTGTACTTCATTTCGATCTGGAAGCCGTATCCTTTCATCTGGACGGCGTCCAGGTCGATGGTTTCCAGGACCTTCCGCGTGTAGCACACGAAGCCGGCCGTGGTGTCGAACACCTTCATGCCCAGGATGCCGCGGACATAGGCCGAAGCATAATAGGACATGATGATCCGGCTCATGGGCCAGTCCACGACGCTGACGCCGTGGCAATAGCGGGAGCCCACGGCGAGATCCGCGCCTTGCTCCGCGCAGGCGGCGTAGAGGCGGAGGAGGTCGTCCGGATTGTGCGAGAAATCGGCATCCATCTCGAAGATGTAGTCATAGCCGTGGTCCAGGGACCATTTGAATCCGGTCAGATAGGCCGTGCCCAATCCCTGTTTCCCGCTCCGTTCAAGCAGGTGCAACCGATCCGGGAACTCCGTCTGAAGCCCTTTGACGATGGTGGCCGTCCCGTCAGGGGAGCCGTCGTCGATGATGAGGATCTGGAAATCTCCGGGAAGGGAGAACACTTTCCGGGTGATGGCTTCGATGTTCTCCTTCTCGTTGTAAGTCGGGATGATGACGATTTTCTTGTCCATTGCGTATTAGCGGATAACGATTTCAGAGCGGTCGGGGCCCACGGAGATGATCTTCACGGGGCAGCCCGTCTCCTTCTCGATGAAAGCGATGTAATTCTTGAAGGCTTCCGGGAAGTCTTCATAGCGGCGGACCTTCGTGATGTCTTCCTTCCAGCCCGGGAAGTCCGTGTACACGGGTTCGACGTTGTCGGGGCACTCGAAGGGGAAGTCCTGCGTCACCGTTCCGTCGATCTTGTAGGCGGTGGCGATCCGGATCGTGTCGAAATCGTTCATCACGTCGGCCTTCATCATGATCAGTTCATTGACGCCGTTCACCATGACGGCGTACTTCAGGGCGACGAGGTCCAGCCAGCCGCAGCGGCGCGGGCGTCCGGTCGTGGCGCCGTACTCGCGGCCGATGCTGCGAAGGCGCTCGCCGGTGGCGTCGAAGAGTTCCGTCGGGAACGGGCCGCTGCCCACGCGGGTGCAATAGGCCTTGAAGATGCCCATCACCTTGCCCACGCGGCTGGGGGCGACACCGAGGCCGGTGCATACGCCTGCCGTCATCGTGTTGGAAGAGGTGACGAAAGGATAGGTTCCGAAGTCGATGTCCAGCATGGAGCCCTGGGCGCCTTCTGCGAGGATGGGCGCGTCCGCATCCAGGTAGCGGTTTACGGTGAACTCGCTGTCGATGAAGGTGAAACGCTTCATGTTCTCCACCGCCTGGAACCACTTGATCTCGTATTCGGTGATGTCGAAGGGGAACTTGTACTGGGACAGCAGGCCGAAGTGCTTGTATTTGAGGGCCTCGTAGCGCTGGATGAAGGCGGGGGAGAGGATGTCGCCCACGCGGAGGCCGTTCCGGCCGGTCTTGTCCATGTAGGTAGGACCGATGCCCTTGAGGGTGGAGCCGATCTTGCCCTTGCCCTTCGCCGACTCGCTGGCGGCGTCCAGCATCCGGTGCGTCGGGAGGATCAGGTGCGCCTTCTTGGAAATCAGGAGCTTGCCGGTGATGTCCATGCCCTTGGCCTCGATGGCCTCGATCTCATCCTGCAGGATGACCGGGTCGATGACGACGCCGTTGCCGATGATGTTCACGGAATCCGGACGGAAAATGCCGGAGGGAACGGTGTGGAGGACGAACCCGTCCCCATCGAAGACGAGCGAGTGGCCCGCATTCGGACCGCCCTGGAAGCGGGCGATCACCTTGTAGTTCGGGGTCAGTACGTCGACCACCTTTCCCTTGCCCTCGTCGCCCCATTGGAGGCCGAGGACCACGTCTACCTTGCTCATAGTATGCCAGTTCGTTTTAAGATATAATCCACGTTCTTGAAATAATAGTCGAGGGTGAAGCAGCTTTCCAGCTCTTCCACGGTCAAGAGGCCCATGACCGCGTCGCTCTCCTTGAGGAGGGTCCGGTAGTCCAGCCCTTCCGTCCAGGCTTTCATGGCGATGGGCTGCACGGTGTCGTAGGCCTGCTCTCGGGTGAGGCCCTTGCCGATGAGGGCGTTCATCACGCGCTGCGCGAAGATGACGCCCCGGGTGCGCCAGATGTTCTGGAGCATGTTCTCGGGATAGACCGTCAGGTTCTCGAGGATGCCCTTGAAACGGCAAAGCATGTAGTCCAGGAGCTCGGTGGCGTCCGGGAGGATGATGCGTTCCGTGGAGGAATGGGAGATATCCCGCTCGTGCCAGAGGGCGACGTTCTCACAGGAGGCCGACATGTAGCCGCGCATCACGCGGGCGCAGCCGCAGATGTTCTCGCTGGAGATGGGATTCCGCTTGTGCGGCATCGCGCTGGAGCCCTTCTGGCCCTTGCGGAAGGCTTCCTCCGCTTCCCGGACTTCCGTCCGCTGGAGGTTCCGCACCTCGAAGGCCATCTGCTCCAGGGTGGAGGCGATGATGGCGAGGGTGGCGATGTAGAAGGCGTGCCGGTCGCGCTGGAGGACCTGGGTGGAGATGTCCGCCGAGGCGATGCCCAGGCGCTCGCACACATAATCCTGGATGAACGGGGGAATGTTGGCGAAATTGCCGACGGCACCGCTCATCTTGCCGGCCTCGACGCCCTGGCGGGCATACTGGAAGCGCTCGATGTTCCGCTTCATCTCTTCGTGCCAAAGGGCCCATTTCAGACCGAAGGATGTGATGTCGGCATGGATGCCATGGGTGCGGCCGATGCAGGGGGTGTCCTTGAATTCGAGGGCGCGGCGCTTGAGAACCTCCTGGAAAGCCTCGAGGTCCTGGAGGAGGATTTCGTTGGCCTGCTTGAGGAGGTAGCCGTTGGCCGTGTCCACGACGTCGGTGGAGGTAAGTCCGTAATGGACCCACTTGCGCTCGGGACCGAGGCTTTCGCTGACGGCGCGGGTGAAAGCCACCACGTCGTGGCGGGTGATTTCTTCGATCTCCTTGATGCGGTCCACGTCGAAGGTGGCCGCCGCGCGGATCTTGTCGACGTCTTCCTTCGGGATGACGCCCAGTTCGCTCCAGGCTTCGCAGGAGAGGATTTCGACTTGGAGATAGGCGCTGAACTTGTTCTGCTCGGTCCAGACGTCCCGCATCACCTTGCGGGAATAGCGTTCGATCATAGGCTCTTGAGGAATGTGTCGATGTTCTTTTCGATGCGGGCGGCCGGGTCCGCGTCCTCCGCCTTGACGAAGGGGACGCCGGTGATGTGCTCGTACAGTTCGATGTAGCGGTCCGTGATGCCGGCGACCACTTCGGGGGTCATTTCCGGAACCTGCTGGCCGGCCTGGCCCTGGAAGCCGTTCGCCATCAGCCATTCACGGACGAACTCCTTGGACAGCTGCTTCTGGTGCTCGCCGCGGGCGAGGCGCTCGGCGTAACCGTCGGCGTAGAAGTAGCGGGAGGAGTCGGGCGTGTGGATCTCGTCCATTAGGATGATCTTGCCGTCGCGCTTGCCGAATTCGTATTTGGTGTCCACGAGGATGAGGCCTTTCTCGGCGGCCATTTCGGTGCCCCGCTGGAACAGGGCGCGGGTGTAGGCCTCGAGCTGCTCGTAATCCTCCTTGGAGACGATGCCCTGGGCGATGATCTCTTCCTTGGAGATGTCCTCGTCATGGCCTTCGGCGGCCTTGGTGGTCGGGGTGATGATGGGCTCGGGGAACTTCTGGTTCTCCACCATGCCCTCCGGCAGTGGAACGCCGCAGAGGGTGCGTTTGCCGGCCTTGTATTCGCGCCAGGCGTGGCCGGTCAGATAACCGCGGATGACCATTTCCACCTTGAAAGGCTCGCAGCGCCAGCCGATGGTGACCATCGGGTCGGCCTCGGCGATCTTCCAGTTGGGGAGGATATCGGCGGTGGCGTCGAGGAAGCGGGAGGCGATCTGGTTGAGGACCTGTCCCTTGAACGGGATGCCTTCCGGGAGGACGACGTCGAAGGCGGAGATGCGGTCGGTGGCGACCATCACGAGGTAATCGTTGCCGACGAAGTATACATCACGGACTTTGCCCGTGTATTTGGAGACTTGTTCGGGGAGATGAAAATCAGTACTGACTAACGCTTTCATAGAGTGCTTCGTTTTGAACTCACGAAGATACGGTTTTTTCTTCATTCCCGGAAGAAAAAGTGCTATATTTGAGGTATGAAAAGAATCGATTGTTTTGTCTCCAGGGCCTCCCAGGCCGAAATCCTTTCCCGCGAGGCCGATGTCGCCTCCGTCCATGTCCTCGATACGCCTTTCTCCCGGAGCGCCACCCTGCGCGGAGCAGCGGAGGCCGCATCTGCGGAATTCACCCTCCTGTATACCCGTCTGACGGACCTTTCCCTGGTGCATTACGCCTTGGAGCGGATGCTGCAGGTGGCGGATGACACCGGGGCCGCCATGCTGTACGCGGATCGTTTCATCTCCAAGGGTGGGGAAGTGGTCCCTGCACCGGTCATCGACTACCAGGCGGGTTCCCTGCGGGACGACTTCGAGTTCGGCGGCCTGCTGCTTCTCCGCACATCGGCCCTGAAGGAAGCGGCGGCCCGGATGACGGCCGATTATGCGGCGGCGGGCCTGTATGACCTGCGGTTGAAGGTCTCGCAGAAGGGGCGGCTCGAACATATCGGCGAATACCTCTATTATGAGATAGAGACGGACCTCCGCAAATCCGGCGAAAAGCAGTTCGATTACGTGGACCCGAAGAACCGGCAGTCCCAGGTCGAGATGGAGCAGGCGGTGACGGACCATCTCAAGGCCGTCGGCGGTTACCTGGCGCCCTCGTTCAAGACCGTGGACCTTACGGAAGGATCGTTCGCCTTCGAGGCTTCCGTCGTCATCCCCTGCAAGAACCGCGTGAAAACCATCGGCGACGCACTCCGGTCGGCCCTGTCCCAGAAAACAGACTTTCCTTATAATGTAATTGTGGTCGACGACAACTCCACGGACGGCACCGTGGACGTGATCCAGTCTTTCCTCGGCGACCCGAAACTGGTCTACATCGCCCAGGATCCGACCTGGCATGCGATCGGCGGCAACTGGAATGCCGCCATCCACCATCCCGCCTGCGGCCGCTTCGCCCTGCAGCTGGATTCGGACGACCTGTATTTTGACGAGAACACCGTGCAGAAGTTCGTGGAGGCGTTCCGTGAACAGGGCTGCGCGATGGTGGTGGGCTGCTATCAGATGACGGACTTCGACCTGAATCCGCTGCCGCCATTCGTGATCGAGCACCGGGAATGGACGCCGGAGAACGGGCGGAACAATGCCCTCCGCATCAATGGCCTCGGAGCCCCGCGCGGCTTCTGGACCCCGCTGCTTCGGAAGCTCAACTTCCCGACCACCAAGTACGGCGAGGATTACGCCGTCGGCCTCCGCATCAGCCGCGAATACCAGATCGGCCGCGTGTACGACGTGCTTTACACCTGCCGCCGCTGGGGAGGCAACTCCGACAGCGACCTCTCCATCGAAAAGGTCAATGCGAACAATTTCTACAAGGACCGCATCCGCACTTGGGAGCTCCAGGCACGCATCGCATTGAACAGCAAGTGATTTGGTAGATTTTACAAAAAATATTTTCAAAAAAGTCGAAAAATAATTTGCCAGTTCGAAAAAAAGGTGTACCTTTGCAATCCCGTTCGGAAACGAGCGGGAATTTTTACAGCCCAGGCCGAAAGGCGGGTCAGTTAAAATTTAAAAAAAGTTCATTGAAAAGACTGAAAGGAAAGTACAAGCAAGTACCGAGAAATTGTAACAGATTTCACTTTAAACGAGCGTCAGTTTCTTAAGAGAAAC
>ONJB01000008.1 GCA_900318015.1 uncultured Bacteroidales bacterium
GCTGATTTCCAGCGGGTTGAAGCCGGGGGAGACGAGGATGAGCCCCTTGATTTTCTTGGCGTTGTCAAAGGCGACGGTCGCGGCCGTCAGGCAGCCGTTCGCTTCACCCAGGAGGTAGACCTTGTCGGGATCCACGTGCCGGAGTTTCAGGATGCCCTTGAGGGCGGTCTCCAGTTCCTTGACGCGGGCCTTTTCTCCATCTCCCTTGAAATCGAAGCAGTAGGCCAGGGCGCCGGTTCCGGCAAGGGAACGGCACCAGCTTTCCCCATAGGACTTGTCCTGGCAATAGATGATGGCGGGAAGCGGCTCGCCGAGCGTCTCGGACGGGCGATAGACCTTGCCGTCCACGCGGATGTCCCGGTCGCCGTAGAAAGCGAGCTCCTCCACATCCAGTTTGACACCGGTTTCCTTCGCCTTCATCGTCTCACGCGGCGCCTGGGTCTTGACCCACCAGTACCCGCCACCCAGAAGCGCGGCCGCAATCGCAGCGATTGCGGCCGTGATTCCGAGGCGGGAGGCGATGGACACGCCTACCTTTTCCACGAACTTGTTCACGTTCGGGGGATTATTTCTGCGCCTTGCCCTGGTTCGCGACGGCGTTCATCTTGGCGGCGATGGCCTCCTGGTCGCCCAGGAAGTAATCCTTCACGAGCTTTCCTTCGTCGTCGAACTCGAACACATAGGGAACGGCGGTCGGGAGGTTCAGGCTAATGATGTCCTCGTCGGAGATGTTCTTCAGGTACTTGATGATGCCGCGGAGGGAGTTGCCGTGGGCGACAACGATGATGTTGTCATGGTTAGCCCGATCGGGGAAGATCACTTCCTTCCAGTAAGGGACGGCGCGGGCGATGGCGTCCTTCAGGGACTCGGTACGCGGGATGTCGCTGTCGGCCACACCGGCGTAGCGCGGATCGAGTTTCGCGTTCCGGGGATCGTCCTCCGCGAGGGGAAGGGGAGCGACGTCGTAGCTGCGGCGCCAGATCTTCACCTGGGCGTCGCCGTACTTCTCGGCGGTCTCGGCCTTGTTCAGGCCCTGGAGGTTGCCGTAGTGCTTCTCATTGAGGCGCCAGCTCTTCTCCACGGGGATCCAGTCCAGATCCATTTTGTCCAGAATATTGTTGAGGGTCTTGACCGCCCGCTTGAGGTATGAGGTGTAAGCCTTGGTAAAAGCGAAACCTTCGGCCTTGAGAAGCTTTCCGGCCTCTTTGGCTTCATTCTCGCCCTTGGGGGTAAGGTCTACGTCTGTCCATCCGGTGAAACGGTTTTCGAGGTTCCAGGCGCTCTCGCCGTGGCGTACTAAAACGATTCTTTTCATTGACACGTAAGTTTAAATGCAATTGATTATGCAAAAATACGCAAAATCTTGGAGATATTTACGGATAATCCGTGCGATTTCCTAAATTTGTAGAGAGATTCCGGGTCAAGCCCGGAATGACGGATGGAACATGAAGAAACTGTTCATAGGGACCCTGGTGCTGCTCGTGGCGGCCGGTTGCGCGCGCAACCGGTTCGATTACATCGACATCGCCGCTTCCGAAAAGTCCCTGGCCGCCCTGGAGGCCGGTTTCAAGGCCGTTCCGGATTCCGTGGCCGACGGCCGGGTCCAGTACCTGCTCGCGCAGGGCGTCCCGGTGGCCGATGTGCTCGTGTATGCCGGCGAGACGGGGGATGTCCTGTTCAAGGACCCCGTCGTGCCGTTCGGCTACGCCTGCGAAACCGTCGGGACCGAGGTGCTGATGGACAGCCTCCATGTGAAGGCGGGCCGTCTCTATACGGACGCCGGTCTCAACGCCCGGATGCTGTACCTGCAGGATGCCCGGATGTCCCTTCCCGTGCTGAACAGAATCGCGGAATTCGCCGCCAGCGGAGCCTTCATCGGCGGAGTGAAGCCCTCAAACTGTCTCAAAAGGGACGATGAAACCGTCTTCCAGCGCACCGTGGACAAGGTGTGGTTGACGGGGAACGTGATGTCCGGCCGGACGGTGAAATCCATCCTCAAGGCCGCCGGCGTGAAGCCCGATGTGAAGACGAAGGCGGACAGCCTGTTCTTCCAGCACCGCCGGCTCCCGGAACTGGACATCTACCGGATCTGCAACCTGGGCAAGTCCTCGGGCAACGTGAAACTCCGTTTCCGCGTCCAGGGCCGTCAGCCCTTGCAGTGGAATCCCGACACCGGCGAGATCACGCGTGTTTCCTACAAGTTGAAAAAACGTTCCACCAAAGTGACGCTCCGGACGGTTCCCGGGGACGACACTTTCCTCGTCTTCGGCTCTTTCGCCGAGCGCAACAAACTCAAAGTGAAATAATTCCCCTTCCATGGAACTCCAGCCGGTCGCCCTCTACCATGGAGCCCTCGGCTCCAAGTTCGGAATCCCGCGCCAGAGCGGCCTGGTCCCGTCCTTGAAAGGGCGTATCGTGTTCGTGCCTGCTTTCCGCAACCGGGATGCCCTGCGGGGATTGGAAGGTTTCGACCGCATCTGGCTCATCTGGGGATTCTCCGCGAACAAGCTGGCGAAAGGGGAGTGGCAGCCGACGGTACGGCCGCCCCGCCTGGGCGGGAACGCAGCCGTGGGCGTCTGGGCCTCCCGGTCCCCGTTCCGGCCCAATCCGCTGGGACTCTCCTGCGTGGAAATCGAAGGAATCGACGGGATGGACCTTCTCGTGAGGGGGGCGGACCTCATGGACGGAACCCCCATTTATGACATCAAACCCTACGTGGCCTATGCCGACAGTTTCCCCGGTGCCCGCTCCGGCTTTGCCGCCGCGGCGCCCGAGGCGAAACTGGAGGTGCGCCTGCCGGAGGGCCTGGCCCTCAGCCCCGAGGAGCGCGAAGCACTCACCGGCCTGCTGGCCCTGGACCCCCGTCCGGCGTACCAGGAGGACCCGGAGCGGGTGTACGGCCTGCCGTTCGGCGGCAAGGACGTGCATTTCCGGGTGGATGGGCACGTATTGACCGTAATAGACTATGCTTAACGTGATTGCCCTCGCCGTGCTGCCGGCCCTGATCCTGCTTTTCTATACCTACCAGCAGGACAAGATGCAGCGGGAACCCGTTCCGATGATCGCCAAAGGTTTCGGATGGGGCTGCCTGTCGGTCTTCTGCTCGTTCTTCATCTCCGTTCCGTCGATGCGCCTGGGACTCTTCCCGGACGAGATCGGCTCCTTCTGGGATGCGTTCCGGACGGCCTTCTTCGGGGCGGCCATTCCTGAGGAGACGGCCAAGCTCTTCTGCCTGTGGATGTTCCTGCGGAAGAACCCGTATTTCGACGAGCGGATGGACGGCATCGTCTATGCCGTCTGCGTGGGCATGGGATTCGCGGCCTTCGAGAACATCGAGTACCTCTTTGCTGCCGGGACCGACTGGGTGACCACCGGCATCGGGCGTTCCCTGACGGCCATCCCGGGCCACTTCGGCTTCGCCGTCCTGATGGGCTATTACTTCTCCCTGAATCATTTCGACAAGTACCGCGCACCGATGGCCGGCCTCAAGATGTGGCTGTATCCTGTCCTGGCGCACGGCCTCTATGATACTGTCGCGATGATGGCGTCCGTGACGCCCCAGCTCTCCGGGGCCATCACCATCGCCATCCTGCTCTTCTGCTTCCAGATGGTCAAGTGGGCCCGTCAGGGCATGAAGAAGCACCTGATTGCCGATGCCTCTGACTACGGAATGGGCGGCGGCGTGGATATTCAGGGATGATGGTTTAGAGGTCGATGTCGAGCCCGATGCACACGGCGAAATCCCGGCCGTTGCGGTGGGTGAGTTTCCACATGCAGTCCACCCGGAAGAGGTGGAAGATGTTCGCGATGCCAACGCCCGCCTCGATGTAGGGCGTCTCCAGCGAATTGAGCCCCGGCATCAGGAGGAAGGGAGCGCCGCTGCGGTTCTTCTCCGAAATCATGCCCCAGGCACCGCGCACGGAGACCACTTCACGCAGGTCCAGCTTCTTGATGAGCGGGATGATGCCGAACAGGAGGCCGTTGAAATTGTGCTCGTAGAAACCCGTCAGCCAGCGGTCTGAACCGAATTCATAATAGTTCATCATGGAGAAGGCGGTCCGGTCCGACAGCTTGACGACGGGGCTGCCGAAGAGCTGGCTCTGGTTGCCCTCGTGGAGTTTCAGGAGCGGGTAGGGGACGGAGCCCAGGATGGCGCCGCCGTTCAGGTGGAAGCGGCCGAAGCCGATGACGCCGGCGGGAATCCGCCAGTCCATGGTGAGTTCCCCGCGCAGGAAGGAGCAGTCATCCGACGTGATGCCCTTGACGCCGCCCAGCAGGTCCACGGAGATGATGGGATAGCGGGTGAAGATGTAAGCCTTGTCGAAGACCCCCCGGTTGATGCGCTCGTCCCAGGAGAAACGGCCTGTCCAGTGGATCTGGTTCGCGGAGAAACTGCCGGCCGCCGTTCCGTCCGGCCGGATGAGCGGGATGTCCGGATTGGCGTAGATCCTCAGGTGCTGGAGGGTGAGGGTGGAGTTGAAACTGGGGTTGAACTCGTACTCGTGCATCACCTGGGCTTTCAGGACCATGCCCTGCTTGTCGAAACCGCCCGGCGCCAGGAGGGAATTCACGATGTTTTTCTCCGTGAACACGCCGGAACCGCGTCCCAGGCTCTCGTAGTCCTTGCTGGCGGAGATGGTGAGCTTATGCGTCCGCTTCTGGTTGTCACCCAGCATGAACTCGGTGGCGCCGCCCCATTTCCAAAGCTTGTCCTGGAAACCGTAACCGGCGAAGGCGGAGAAACGCACTTTCTTGCTGAATTCCTTGGTCGTATGACCGCCGACCTGCAGGCGGACACCCTCCGTGTCGTTGAAGGTCAGGGTTCGTTCCCACGGGCCGTAGCCGATGCCGATGTCCGTGTTCTCCAGGTAGCCGGTCGCGAACATGTTCCCCAGGGCGGCGAGCCACTTGAAGGAACTCCGTTCCTTGAGGCGCTCCACGGTGGTGAAGATGGCCTTTTCCCGGTTTGTGAGGGCATTCGGCCGGACTTCCGCCCACCAGGATTCTGCCTTGTCGGGCGCCTCGCCCACTTCCACCTTGTCGCCGCTCGTCATTTCCTCCACGCCCGGGAACGGACCCGGCTGGTAGGAGGTGTACTGCATGTCGCGGTTGATCTGCACGGAGACGATGGTCACCCGGTCATTGAGATGGGCCGCGACATCCAGGAACAGTTGCTCGTTGTCGAAGAACCAGGTGCCGTCGTCGCGCCGGGAATTATAGCTGTTGACGGACAGGTTCCGCACCCAGTTGACATTGGAAGAGGGAGACAGCCGGCAGTGGACGGAATGGATGGCGAAGTCTTCCGCGTCGATTTCCATCCGGCCCTCGAAGGTCGGAGAGGTGATCAGTTTCTTCGGGACGAAGGTGACGGAATAGGTTTTCCGGCCGGCGAAGGTCAGGCTGTCCACCAGGTTGTAGTGATAGAAGAGGTGGCCTGCGGAACTGGCCGGCGAAGGGACGCTGATGTTCAGCACGGGGACGATGTCCCGGTAGAAGTTCATCCGCAGGGTGGAAGAGCCGGTAAACTGGCGGAAGATGTTCTGCTGGTCCAGGCCGGAGATCCGGCTGGCCTCGAAAACTTCCTTGTCCACGGCGGGTTCCAAGCTGTGGTACCGGTGCAGCACCGCCTCGGAGAGCAGGACCGGGATATAACCGTTGAACGCCGTGGAATCCTCCATGTCCGCGATCAGCTCGCTCCGTTTCCGGAAGATAGCCTTTCCGACGATATTGTCCACATTGGCGAGGGCCAGTTCCACCTTGCTGTAGACGTCGGCCTGCCAGGCGTCGCGGCTTTCCGGATCGTGCTCCGCGCGGCGTGCCTGCAGGTTGTACAGGATGGAACGGAGCTTCAACTCTTTCTCTGCTCCGCCGAGTGCCTCTCCGTCCGGGATCAGTTCAAAGTTCACCTCGGTGTCGGAGCCGGCCTTGACCGGGAAGGAAAGCACCTGGAAGCCGGCTACGCTGGCGCTGACGGTCGAAACGTTTTCTTTTTCAGCGGATTGGATCGAGTAGGCGCCGGTGGAATCGGTATAGACGCCGGTCATGGTCCCGTCGAAAAAGACCGCGGCGTAGGGGATGCCCCGGCCGTTCCGGGCATCCGACACCTTTCCCCGGACCCGGGTCGTCTGGGCAAGGAGCCAGACCGGGGCCAGGAACAGGAGGACAAACGCTATGAGCCGTCTTTTCGACATAATCTGCCAAAGATACACAAAATTTGGCAAATCCTCAAAAGTACTAGCTGTACAGGAGGTCCAGCAGCCAGAGCTTCGCCTTTTCAGGGAGGATGCGGACGAGCACGCCGACCGCGCCGTAGTCGATCCGGGGAATCACCCGGACCGCCATGTGCTTGCGGCGGAGCTGCTTGCAGACGGCCTTGGCGATGACTTCCGGTCCCATGCCGCCCAGTTCGTCCTTCTCGATCTTCGCGAGGTTCCGGTCCATGCGGGCGCGGTAGGGGGAGCCGGGATCCTTCGCGGCGGCGGTGAAACGGCGGGCCGCCGTAAAGCCGGTGGCCACGTCGCCGGGCAGGATGCTGCAGCACTCGATGCCCGTTCCCTTGAGCTCCATCTGCAAGGATTCGCTGAGAGAGAGGAGGGCGGCCTTGGCGGCGGAGTAGAAGCCTTGGAAGGGGAGCTGGAGGATGGCCATCACCGACGTGATGGTGACGATGCGGCCGAATCCCTGGCGGCGGAAGACCGGCAGACAGGCCTGGATCGTCTTCAGGGAACCGAAGTAGCAGGTTTCGAACTGATAGCGGGCCTCGGCGTCGGTCGAGCCCTCGATCGGGCCGTAGATGCCGTTTCCGGCGTTGCAGACGACGGCATCCAGATGTCCCTGTTCGCCGATGATGCGCTCCACGGCGCTTTTCAGGGAGGCCTCGTCGTTGACATCCAGCTGGATCGGGATGATCCGGGGGGCGGGTTTCTCGACGGTTCCGCGGCGGGAACCGGCATAGACGGTGATTCCGGACTCGGCGAGCAGCCGCGCGGTGGCGGCGCCGATGCCGCTGCTGCCGCCCGTCAGCAGGGCGACGCTTACTTGCTTGATTTCCATAATTCGGATCGTTTGACGAAGGTTTCCGGAAGCGGCATGTCATAGACGCTGCTTCGCAGGAAAGACTTGAATGATTGTAAATCAGGATATTGTTCTTGTTCTTCGACGGAGACCGGGGCTCCGATGCCCACACGCGGGCAGGTCCCGCGCTTGTTGAACAACTCGTGGAACAGCCGGACAAAGCGCACCCGGTAGTCGATGAGACCGAGCGCGTAGTAGAAGCGGGAGTTCCGGTCGAAGAACCGGACAGGAATGACGGGAACGCGGGCTTTCCGGATAAGCCGGACCGCCGCGTCCTGCCAGTCGCGTTCGCTGAGGGTCCAGTGCTCCCGCGGCTTGAGATCGGCCACGGCGCCGGACGGGAATAGGCACAGGGAACCGCCCTCCTGGAGCTGGAGCAGGGCGTTCTTGACCCCGTTGATACTGGTGTCCGACACGCCTTTGCTGGCGGCGGTAACGGGATTGACCGCGATGAAACTGGGGGCCAGGCCCGGAATCCAGGTGAGCATCTCGTTCACCATCACCTTCGTTTCGGGCCGCTGCCGGCCGAAGATGTCCAGCAGGCAGATGCCGTCGAGATGGCCATAGATGTGGTTTGCGATGACGATGAACGGGCCTTCGGGCAGGGAATCCAGCCGTTCCGGGTTCCCGACGCGGAAATCGACACCGACATCATCCAGGAGGGCCTTGGCGAACGCGGGGCCGTAGGGGACGCCGGCCGTATCCACCCGGTCATGCAGGGCATTGACCTTCGCGATGCCGGTCATCCCGGCGGCAAGGCGGAACAACCATTTCCCTTTCCGCCCTTCGAAGGCGGGGGAGAGCCTTTCGGCCGCTTCCTGCTGGGTGATGACGACCATGGACTAATCCTTGTCGAACGGCTTCGGCGGGTCGATGCGCTTGAAATAGCGGATATCCTTGATGAAACTCACCAGGTAGAAGAAGAAGAGGATGAAGGCGACCACGACGGCGATACCGTCCAGGATGCCGAAGTCGAACTCGTTGTGGAACAGGACAATATGCGTCTTCCACCGGGAAAGGGCCGGGATGTAGATGAAGGCCGTGTTCACCAGGATGGCGAGGATGCGGAACTCGGTGGGCCCCAGGCCGCCGTAGGTGAGGCGGTGTTCCCCCTTGAGATAGCAGTCGATGTACACATAGACGCTGAGCGCCAGGTACGCGACCAGGACACCCGCCATGAAAGTCATGTTCACGAGCGGGGAGGTGCCCACGCCGGCGAACATGATGCATTCGTTGATGACATCCACGTTATGGTCGATGAAGAAGCCGTAGGTCTTGCGCTGGGTGTTTCGCACGCGGGCGAGGCTGCCGTCCAGCGAATCGCCGAACCAGTTCACCACGAAGCCGAAGGAGGCGAGCCACAGCCAGTTCAGGTTCAGGTTGGAGAGGGCATAACCGGTTGCGACGATGACGGCGCCCACAAAGCCGATGAAGGTCAGCTGGTCGGAGGTCATCCGGGCGGGCATCCGTTCCGCCAGCCAGATCAGGAGTTTCTTCTCGTATGCATTGAGGATCGAAGTCTGGATCCGTTTTGCCTGCTTGATTTCTTCTTTATTCCTTTTCATAAATCATACAAAGATACGAATATTCCGGTATTATTCGGTCGTTTGCGCAATTCTTCGTATCTTTAGACGATGAAACTCAAGCGGAAAACCAAGTTCTGGCTCGTCGTATCGGCCATTCTCGCCCTCCTCCTCGGCCTTCTCGTCACCTGGACGGTGCACAAGGTCCAGGACTGGCGCTGGCGCCATGCCGGCCCCATCGAGAACCATCCCGTCCGCATCTGGGACGTGAATTTCGCCAAGGAGTTCAACGACCTGAACGAAGTGCAGCTGGCGGTCGCGCAGGCTGTCGGCGTGCCTCCGGTGGAGGACCGCGACGCCGCCGAGCACATGAAGCAGCGCCTGGTGGAGATCGCGGACAACGACCTGTACAGCGTGGACGAACTGACGCATTCGATTCCGTTCCTGGTGCCGTCCGCGGCGGAACTCCTGGACCGCATCGGCCGGAACTTCCAGGATTCCCTTTCCGCCAAGGGGTTGAATCCCAACAAGCTGGTCGTCACCTCCGTCCTGCGTACGGAGGAGGATGTCCGGAAGCTCCGGCAGGGGAACATCAACGCCTCCGAGAATTCCACCCACCGCTATGGCACCACCTTCGACCTGTCCTACTGGCACTATGTCAAGGTCCCCGAACTCCGGGAACGGCCCTATGCGGACGTCCCGCCGGAGTATCTGCGCGCCACGCTCTCGCAGGTCCTGAAGGACCTCCACGACGAAGGCGCCTGCTACGTGAAATACGAGAAAAAGCAAACCTGTTTCCACATAACCGTCAGAAAATGAAAAAGTTCCTTCTTGTCTTCGCCGCCCTGGCGACCCTCGTTTCCTGCAAGAACGCCGTCAAGGACGCCGACAGCGAGTACGCCGTCGACATGATCAAGAAAGGGGAGGCCATCCCCGCTTTTGCGCTGAAAGACCGCGCGGACGTGCTGCACAGCCCGGACGAGTTTGCCGGGAAGTACGTCGTGTACGATTTCTGGGCCACCTGGTGCCCGGACTGCCGGGCGGACGTGCCCGCGATGAAGGAACTGTACGCGAAGTACGGTGACAAGGTCACCTTCGTGGGCATTTCCTTCGACACCGATCCGGAGAAACTGGACGCCTATGTCGCCGAGAACGGCATCGCCTGGCTGCAGCTGAGCGATTTCGTCGCAAAAAAGGAATCCAAGGTCGGGGAAGATTTCCGCGTCAAATGGATTCCTTCGATGTATCTGGTGGGCCCGGACGGCAAGGTGCTGCTCGGGACCGTGATGGTGGACAAGCTAAGACTTGCGCTGGAAGCGCTTTAGGATGGCCTTGATGGCCCGCCAGCCGATCTTCCGGAAGGAGTTGGTGTGGCGGTCGATCTTCTCGGGATAGAGTTCCTCGAACGCGATGAGGATGCCGGAGTCCAGGACGTCGGCAAACTCGTCGTTGATGCCCGTCCCGAAATAGATCATGGACGGGGACAGGTTCATGTAGGTGTTCACCAGCGGCGGGATGCTCACCCCGAGTTTCAGGACCTCGGTCTTCAGGATCTTGTAGTCCTCCTTGTAGTCCTTGCCGTTGAAGACCTTGTTGAACCGGCGGGGGTTGTTCACCTTGACTTCCTTGCGGATCTTGATGAGGTTCGCGTTCTCACCGAAATACTTCTTGAGGAAATACATCACCATTTCGCGGGCTTCGGTGTTGTATTCGGGGTAGATGGTCATCTTTCCGAAGAAGTACTTGACGCGGTCCTTGTACAGCACGCCGAGGGCGGCGATGCCGTCGAACAGGTTGTCCAGGGCGTACAGGCTCTTGGAGCCGGCCTTGGAGCTCTGATATTCCACCGAGACGAAGGAGCGGCCCAGCTCGAGGGTGTTGGGAAGGTAGTCCCGGAGAAACTTCTTCGTGAATTCGAACATGTGCGCGGAGGTCAGGATGGGCTGGCCGAAACGGTCGTACACCGCCTCGTCGCACAGGCAGAAACGGTAGCCTCCGATGATCTCCTCGGCCTCGGGATCCCACAGGACCAGCTGGCGGTAGCCATAGGCGGGATCGGTGTCGAACTTGTCGATGTCCAGGGCTTCGCCCGTGCCGCCGCCGTCGTTGCGGAAGGCGATTTCACGCAGCCGTCCGATTTCCCGGATGACGTTCACGGCTTCCGGGCCGACGACATAGAGCTGGTTGCCGGCGCGGTTCGTTTCCCGCAGGTGTGTTTCCTGGTTGAGTTCCGCCTTCAGGAGTTCCTTGTCGACGGGATCGATGATCTTTTTCATGGGAGGCAGGTTTAGTACAGAGGTTCGTTTTAGAGGTTTTCTACGCGTTCTTTGACCCAGGCGGCCCATTCCGCAGGTTTCCGGCTGCCGTCGAAGGTCTGCCAGGGGATCGGGTCGCCGATGACGACCCGGTAGGTCTTGCCCTGCGCCCGGTACATCTCGTCCACCAGCAGGACCATCGCCAGCGGGAACTTCTTGTTCACGCCGGTAATCTTGCCGATCCAGTCCACGAAGTAGAACCGCCAGGAATTCCGGCCATAGAAATGCATGGGGACGATGTCCCGGCGGGTTTCCACGCTCTTGGTGAGGAAGGTCTTCTTCCAGGGCATTTCCACGATCTTCCCGTGTTCGCGGCGGGCGCACTTGCCGGCCGGGAACATGAGGACCTGGGCGTCGGAATGGAAGATCCCGTCGGTCTGGGCCGACAGGGCCCGGGACTGGCCGCCCATCTTGTTCACGGGGACGAAAATGCCGCTGAGCGGCTTCAGGGCCATCAGGAAATCATTGACCATGATGCGGATGTTGCCATCATAGATACGTCCGAAGATGGAGACGATCGCGAGGGCGTCGTGGCCGCCGAGCGGATGGTTGGAGGCCACCGTGACCAGCCGGTCCGTCGGGACCTTTTCCAGGCCCTCCACCTGCAGGGTGACGTTCATGCATTTCAAGGTATTCTCGGCGAATTCGACGCCGGTGTACCCTTGGCACAGGATCGAGTTCAGGAAGTCCTCGTGCAGGAGTTTCCGTCCCAGCCGGATGAGCCATTTGGGCGTCTTTTCCCCCAGTTTGCTGCGGAACAAGGCGCCTACATCAATCAAGTATTTGTCGGATGATTCCATTTGTGTCCGTAAAAGTAGCCATTTGAGGGCAAAAACGCAAGCTATTCCGGAAAAAAGTCCTTATCTTTGGAACGATGAAAGCATCGACCAGGAAGCGGATTTGGGAACTCCTCATGCGGTTCGCGGTGTTCTCCGTCACCAGTGGAGCAGGTACGCTGGTGGACCTCGGCGTGCACTGGTGGCTGGCCGCGTCCTTCCTGCAGGACCGGTACTGGTGGACGTTCTGGGTGGCCCCGATCATTTCCTTCGAACTGGCCGTCCTCACGAATTTCCTGATCGCCTACTTCTACGTCTGGCGCGAGCGCATCTCCCGCCGGAGCACACGCTCTTTCTTCCGCCATTACGCCGGCTACAATGCCACGGCGACCGGCGTCTTCTTCATCAAGCTGCTGTTCATGCAGGGATTCCACCTGCTCTTCGTCGCGCTGGGCTGGTTCCAGGGTACAACGTACGAACCCGTCCTGTGCAACCTGCTGGCCCTCTGCATTTCGGGCTGTTTCAGCTTCGTGCTGAACGAGTTCGTCGTCTTCAAGAAACCGGTGAAGAAGAACTGACGCCTATTTCAGGACGCCCAGTTCCTTGCCCACCTTGATGAAGGCCGCGATGGCCTTGTCCAGGTGCTCCTTCTTGTGCGCGGCGGACAGCTGCACGCGGATGCGGGCCTGGCCCTTCGGCACCACCGGATAGTAGAAGCCGGTGACGAAGATGCCTTCCTCCGCCATCTTGGCGGCGAACTTCTGGGACAGCGGAGCGTCGTACAGCATCACGGCGCAGATGGCGGACTGCGTGGGCTTGATGTCAAAGCCGGCGGCCATCATCTTGTCGCGGAAGTAGTTGACGTTCTCCACGAGGCGGTCGTGCAGCTCGTTGGATTCCTTCAGGATCTTGAAGGTCTCCAGGCCGGCGCCGGCGATCATCGGCGGGATGGAGTTCGAGAACAGGTACGGGCGGGAGCGCTGACGGAGCATGTCGATGATCTCCTGCCGGCCGGTGGTGAAGCCGCCCACGGCGCCGCCGAAGGCCTTGCCGAGGGTGCCGGTGAAGATGTCGATGCGGCCGTAGCAGCCGAACTGCTCGGCGACGCCGTGGCCGGTCGGGCCGACGACACCGGCGGAGTGGCTCTCGTCGACCATCACCAGGGCGTCGTACTTCTCCGCGAGGTCGCAGATCTTGTCCATCGGGGCGACGTTGCCGTCCATGGAGAAGACGCCGTCGGTGACGATGATGCGGAAGCGGCAGGCCTGGGCCTCCTGGAGCTTGGCCTCGAGGTCCGCCATGTCGGCGTTGGCGTAACGGAAACGCTGGGCCTTGCAAAGGCGGACACCGTCGATGATGGAGGCGTGGTTCAGGGAGTCGGAGATGATGGCGTCCTCGGCGGTCAGGAGCGGCTCGAACACGCCGCCGTTGGCGTCGAAGCAGGCCGCATAGAGGATGGCGTCATCGGTATGGAAATAGTCGGCGATGGCTTTCTCGAGTTCCTTGTGGATGTCCTGGGTACCGCAGATGAAGCGGACGGAGGACATGCCGTAGCCGCGCGCATCGATCGCTTTCTTGGCGGCCTCCGCGAGCCGGGGGCTGTCGGCGAGGCCGAGATAGTTGTTGGCGCAGAAGTTCAGGGCCTTGCTGCCGTCCTGGAGGGTGATCTCGGCGCTCTGGGCCGAGGCGATGTTGCGTTCTCTCTTGTAAAGACCGGCCTCCTCGATGGCTTTCAGTTCGTCCTGGAGGTGCTTTTGGAATTTTCCGTACATGATATAAGGTAGATTTGTGTTTTCTGCTTTCAAATTTAAAGATTTTCCGGGAGAATTGTACCTTTTTCTCCGAAAAACTCATAAATTTGTATGACTAAACCAACCGATGATGAAAAATGTCCTTGTCATAGGTTCCACGGGCCAGATCGGCTCCGAACTGACGATGAAAATACGCCGGGAAATCCCCGGCAGCACCGTGGTCGCCGGGTATATCCCCGGCGCCGAACCCAAAGGCGTCCTCCTGGAGAGCGGTCCGGCCGAACTGGCCGACGTCCGTGACGCCGCCGGCCTCGCCGCCATCGTCCAGAAGTATTCGATCGACACGATCTACAACCTCGCCGCCCTCCTGTCAGCCGTGGCCGAGAAGAAGCCGCTGCTGGCCTGGGACATCCAGATGAACGGCCTCCTCAATATCCTGGAAGTGGCCCGCGAGAAGAAGTGCGCGGTCTTTACCCCCAGTTCCATCGGTTCCTTCGGTCCCGAAACGCCCCATGTGGGCACGCCGCAGGACACCATCCAGCGCCCGCGTTCCATGTACGGCGTCACGAAGGTGGCCACTGAGCTCCTGAGCGATTACTATTTCCATAAATATGGCGTGGACACCCGTTCCGTCCGCTTCCCGGGCTTGATCTCGAATGTCACCCTGCCTGGCGGCGGCACCACGGACTACGCCGTGGAGGTGTATTATTCCGCCGTGAAAGGGGAGGAGTTCGTCTGCCCCATCGCCCCGGGTACCTATATGGATATGATGTACATGCCCGACGCCCTGCACGCTGCCGTGCAGCTGATGGAGGCCGATCCTTCCCGTCTGGTGCACCGCAACTCCTTCAACATCGCCTCCATGAGCTTCGAGCCCGAAACCCTGTTCGCGAAGATCCGCGAATACATCCCTGGCCTGAAGGTCCGCTACGAAGTGGATCCGGTCCGTCAGGCCATCGCGAACTCCTGGCCGGATTCCATGGATGACAGCTGCGCCCGGGCCGAATGGGATTGGAAGCCCACCTACGACCTCGACTCCATGACCGTGGACATGATTGACTGTCTGCGGAAGAAACTTCTCTAGTTAGAAATTGTAACCGAGCCTTATCGTGCACGGACACGGAAGGGGACCGATGAGGCCCCCTTCCGTTGTTTATTTCCTGAATCGCTTGTTTTCTGTCGATTTTACACTTGGTCTATGTGAAAATAAGTTTCGGATATGTATATTGATAATCAGCTAGTTATAAAATTTGTAAAAAAATTTCAAAAAAAACTTTTGAAAAAATTTGCAAATCAAAATAATTGTCGTACCTTTGTATCCGGAATGAGGAAGCAAGGGAATCATTCTATTGGTTATTAGTTTTAGTGTTATTAATTATGTGGTTAGTAGAGCGTTCGCCTGTGACAGGCCAACGCTTTTTTCATGCCCTGTCCCCAGGGCATGAAAAAAGGTTCTTCCAACTGTAATAATTCCGGATTTATTGGACGCTGTCGACCTTGGCCTGCCAGCAGGCGCGGAGGTCGGACCATTTGTAGTAGGGGAAGGTGTCCGTCTTGACCGGCAGGGTGACCTCGTAACCGTTCAGGAGGCACTTGACGAGGATGTCGTCGGTGGCGCGACGGCCGCGGTAGAAGACCAGGTGGATGGTCGAGGCCTTGCAGGTCTTCCAGTTCTGGTAGACGTTCTTGATTTCATACGGATCCTCCGGGTCCAGGTCGGCGCCGTCCAGGCCCATCAGCACGGTCAGGGGGCCGATGTAGGAGTCATGGCCGAAACGGAAGTCGGCAATCCGGTCACTGGTGCCGTCCAGGACGGCATCGGCCTTCTTGAGGAAGTCCTTGAGGATCGGAATCGTCTTGTACTGGTCGCCGAAGACCCAGGAATAGGAGCCGAGGTTGTCGGCCTCCCAGTTCTGGACGATGTCCGCATCGGTCAGGATGTTGCCCATCATGCCTTCATGGTCGATGTTCGGGAGGGAGGTGTACAGGCTCACGAGGTTGCCGGCGATCGACCGCATGTTGCCGGGAAGGCCTTCCGTGGACTTGAATACCCGGGAGATGACCTTCTCGTGGAGCGAGTTGTCCCGCTTGAACTGGTCGCGGTTCGCCTCGTAGCGCGGCTTCGCCTTCGGCCATTCGCGGTAGGCGGGATTCTCCTTGTCGCCCGGGACCACGCCGTCCAGGGTGAAGCGGGAGGACTGCTCGCGGATCTCGATCTTCGGATTGCACTGCACGAGTTCCTGGCAGAAAGCGGACATGCTCATCACACAACGGCCGGAAAGCGAGGAGATGGCGAGCACATTGCCCCCTTCCCAGAACACTTCCGGGAAGCGCTCGTACATCGTACGGGCGATTTGCTGGTGCTGCTGCCAGCCCAGGTCGGACAGTTCGCTGATCCCGGTCATCAGTTCCTGCTTCGCGTCGAGGAAGCGGGCATAGAAGGCTTCGCCCTCGTCGGTCAGGAGCTGTTTCTCGTGCGCGGCCAGCAGCAGGGTGTCCAGCTGCTTGTACAGCCGGTCGTTCCAGTAATAGCGGGAGCCGTGACGGGCATAGCCGGTGATATAGAAAGGCTTGTACCCGCGCGGAGAGGGCGTGATCGGCTCCATCTTGAAGCCATACGGGTAGTCGGTGCCGTAGGCCTTCCGGGGATCGGCCTTCAGCTGCTCGAGGGCGGGAACGTTCTGCGCCAGGGCGCCGATGGCGAAAAGGACAGTCAGGATGCTGGTGAGGAAACGTTTCATATAAGAAGTGGTTAGGTTTTGACTGACAAGCGTTTTCTACAGCAGTTTAAGTAAGGCCTCGTATACTTTCTGGATGGGGAAACCGACTACGTTGAAGTAGGATCCGTCGATCCGGGTGATGCCGGCATGGCCGATCCACTCCTGGATGGCGTAGGCGCCGGCCTTGTCGAAGGGCCGGCAGGTATCGACATAATAGGTGATTTCATCGTCGGTCAGGTCCTTGAACCAGACCTCGGTCGTGTCGGTGAAGGTCTCTTCCGTCGTGGCGGTGCGGATGGTGACGGCGGTCGTGACGTGATGCTCGCGGCCGGAAAGGTCCCGGAGCATGCGGATGGCGTCTTCCCGGTCCCTGGGCTTTCCAAGGATTTCGCCGGGGCGGCCGTCCGCCGGCGGGAGGATGACCATCGTGTCGGCGGTGATGAGGATTTCGTTCTCGGAGAGGGGCCGATGGAACCCGTGCGACTTGCCCTCGGACATCAGCCGGGGGACTTCGTCATAGGGCGTGCCCGGACTGAAGTGTTCGTCGAAGTTATTCTGTGTATCTACCTTGAAATCAATGTTCAAGCCTGCGAGAAGCTCCCGCCGTCTGGGGGAGTTGCTGCCGAGGATCACACGCTTTCCTTTTAGGTCCATCCGCTAGAATGTCTTCTTGTAAACACCGGTGTCGAAGACCCATTTTCCCTGGGCCTTCAGCGTCTGCTCGATGACCTCCCGGATGCATCCCTTGCCCCCGGGTTTGGTGGAGACGATGTCGGCCGCGGCTTTCGCCTCCTCGACCGCGTCGGCCGGGCAGACGCCGCAGCCGGCGGCCTGGAGGACCTCCACGTCAGGCACGTCGTCGCCGAAGTACATGACCTCTTCGGGTTTCAGGTCATATTTCTCGCAGAACTCCCGGAACTGGTCCATCTTGTCCCGGCAGTGGAGATAGACGTCCTCGGGAAGGATACCGCTGGCCAGCATCCGTTTCCGGATGGATTCGGAACTGCCGCCGGTGATGATGCCCACCGGGTAGCCGTTCATCACGGCCATCCGGATGGCGAAACCGTCCTTCGCGTCATACACGCGCAAGAGGTCGCCGTCGGTCGTGCACAGGATGCTGCCGTCGGTGAAAACGCCGTCGATATCAAGCGCGAACGCCTTGATCATGACTTGTTTCCTCCCAGGGGACCGAAGGAATTGAGGTCGAAGGTGGCGCCGCCCTGGGGCTTGGGGCCGGCGCTGGTGTCGATGACGCCGAACTGGGCCTCGTACTTGGATACGTTGTCGAACAGGGCGTTCATCAGGCGCTTGGCATGCTCGGGGGTCATGATGACGCGGTCGCCGATCTGCGCCTTGGGAAGGCCGGGCAGGGTCGTGGCGAAATCCAGCACGAACTCGCTCCTGGAATGGGAGATGATGGCGAGGTTCGAATAGGAGACCTTCGTAGCGGGTGTCAGCTCGATGGCGAGCTGGTTCTGCGGAGGTTTGGGGGTGTTATTGTCCATAATAGGTTTCGTTTCAAGTTACTGTTTCGCAAATTTAACAAAAATTCGTTATTTTTGTAAGATTAATAGAGATTCCGGGACAAGCCCGGTATGACAACGAGAGAACAACCATGGAATTAGCAGCGAAGTACAATGCCGCGGAAGTGGAGGACAAATGGTACGCCTACTGGCTGGACCACAAGTTCTTCCATTCCGAACCCAATGAAAAGGAACCCTATACGATCGTGATCCCTCCGCCCAATGTGACGGGCATCCTGCACATGGGTCACGTCCTGAACAATACCCTGAACGACGTCCTCATCCGCAACGCCCGCATGCACGGCAAGAACGCATGCTGGGTACCGGGAACGGACCACGCGTCCATCGCCACCGAATCCAAGGTCGTCGCGAAGCTCAAGGCCATGGGCATCTCCAAGGAGGACATCGGCCGCGAGGAATTCCTCAAGCACGCCTGGGAATGGAAGGAGGAACACGGCGGGATCATCCTGCAGCAGCTCCGCAAACTGGGTTGCTCCTGTGACTGGGACCGCACCCGTTTCACGATGGAACCGGCTCTGTCCGAGGCGGTTATCAACACCTTCGTGTATTTCTACCGCAAGGGGTGGATCTACAAGGGCGTCCGGATGGTGAACTGGGACCCCGAGGCCCTCACGGCCGTGAGTGACGACGAAGTCATCCACAAGGATACCCAGAGCCATTTCTACCACCTCCGTTACTACATCTCCGACGGCAATGGCAACCCGACGGACAAGTTCCTCGTCATCGCCACCACCCGCCCGGAGACCATCATGGCCGATGCCGCCATTTGCGTGAACCCGAATGACGAGCGCCATCACTGGCTGCGCGGCAAGAAGGTCCTGATTCCGCTGATCAACCGGGAAATCCCCGTGATCGAGGATGATTACGTGGAGATGGACTTCGGTACCGGCTGCCTGAAGGTGACCCCCGCGCACGACGTGCACGACTATGAGATCGGCCTGCGCCACAACCTGCCGGTCCTCGAGATCATCGACGACCACGGCAAGCTGAACGAGAACGCGCAGATCCTCGTGGGCGAGGACCGTTTCGTCGCCCGCAAGAAGATCGTGAAAATGCTGGAGGAAGCCGGCAACCTGGTGAAGGTGGAAGACTACACCTCGCCGGTGGGCTACTCCGAGCGGACGAACGCTGTCATCGAGCCCAAGCTTTCCGCCCAGTGGTTCCTGAAGATGGACACCCTGGCGAAGGTCGCCTTGGAAACGGTGGAGAGCGGCCGCACGAAGTTCATCCCCGAACGCTACGTGAACACCTACCGTCACTGGATGGAGAACGCCCACGACTGGTGCATCTCCCGCCAGCTCTGGTGGGGCCAGCGGATTCCAGCCTACTACCTCCCGAACGGCCAGTTCGTGGTGGAAGCCACACCGGAAGCGGCGCTTGAGGCCGCACGTGCTATCTGCCCGGATATCAAGGCAGAAGACCTCCGTCAGGACGAGGATGTACTGGACACCTGGTTCAGCTCCTGGCTCTGGCCCATCTCGGTCTTCGACCCGGAGATGCCCGGCCATCCGGACCACAAGCCTAACAAGGACCTTTCCTATTATTACCCCACGAGCGACCTCGTGACCGGCCCGGACATCATCTTCTTCTGGGTGGCCCGCATGATCATGGCCGGCGAGGAGTTCATGGGCCGGGAGCCCTTCTCCAACGTGTATTTCACCGGTATCGTCCGCGACAAGATAGGCCGGAAGATGTCCAAGACCCTCGGCAACTCCCCGAACCCGCTGGACCTCATCGAAACCTACGGCGCCGACGCCGTCCGCATCGGCATGCTCCTGTGCTCGTCCGCCGGCAACGACATCTTCTACGATGAGGCGCAGATCAAGCAGGGCGCCGCGTTCTGCAACAAGATCTGGAACTCCTACCGCCTGGTGAAGGGTTTCTCCGTCGATGATTCCATCGCCCAGACGCCCGCCGCGGCCGCCGCGATCCGCTGGTTCGATGCGAAGCTCAGCGAAACGGTCGCCACCGTGGAGGACCACTACCGCAAATTCCGCATCTCCGACGCCCTGATGGCCATTTACAAGCTGTTCTGGGACGATTATTGCGCCTGGTACCTCGAGGCCATCAAGCCGGCCTTCGGCCAGCCTGTGGACCGTGCCACCTATGACGCTACGCTGGGCTATTTCGAGGCCCTGCTCAAGCTCATCCACCCGGTGATGCCGTTCATCACCGAGGAACTGTGGCAGAACATGGAAGACCGCAAGGAAGGGGAGACCATCATGTATGCGGCCGCTCCCTCCGTGAAACCGTACGATCCGGAGACGCTCGTGGACTTCGAGCTTGCCGAGGAGGCCGTGAACGGCGTCCGCGGCATCCGTAACCAGAAGAACATCGCCCCGAAGGAAACCCTCGACCTCAAGATCAAGGGCGGCTTCCCGGCCGACGTCCTCCCGGTCGTCGAGAAGATGGGCAACGTGACGGTTGAAACCGTGGCCGATTTCGGCTCCGGGCAGGGGGTCGGATTTATGGTCCGCACCCACGAGATGTTCGTCGCGCTGAGCGGTCTGGTGAACGTCGCGGAAGAGATCGCCAAGCTCGAAAAAGACCTCGCGTACCAGCAGAAATTCCTCGCCGGCGTCCGCGGAAAGCTCGCCAACGAGCGCTTCGTAGCCAACGCTCCGGCCGCCGTGATCGAAAACGAGCGCAAGAAGGAGGCCGATTCGCTCTCCAAGATTGAAAGCTTGGTGTCCCAGCTGAAAGCGCTGAAAAATAGCTGATAAAACAAAATTGTTTACTATATTAACATTTTTGTTATGACGCATTTTGAGGTCTCTTTCCCCGTCCGGTACTACGAAACCGACCAGATGGCTGTGGTCCACCACTCCAATTACATCCGCTATTTCGAGATTGCCCGGAATGCGATGATGGTGGAGTGGGGATTTCCGATCGAACGGTGCGAAAACGAATACGGCGTGATGATTCCGATCGTCTCCGTCGAGTGCCGCTTCAAGCATCCGGCCCGGATGGGGGATGTCCTGACCGCGGTCGCCGAGATCGACAGGACGCCGATGGCGAAACTGATCGTCCGGCAGTCCGTTCTCAATCAGGCTGGGGAAGTCTGCGCCGACGGTGCCGTGACCCTCGGATTCATCGACGCGAAGACCTTCCATCCGGTCCGGTGCCCGGAACTCCTGGCCCAAATTATCGAAAACCATCTAAACGACAAGTAATATGCTGATCATTTACCCCCTGATGTTAGGAACGTGGGAGATTGTCGCCATCGTCCTGGTCATTCTCCTGCTGTTCGGCGGAAAGAAGATTCCCGAGTTGATGAAAGGCCTGGGCAAGGGTGTCAAGAGCTTCAAGCAGGGCATGAACGAGGTGGAGAAGGAGATCAAGGAACTCGACGAGGACGGTTCTAAAAAGGACGAGAAGAAGTAGTGGCCCAGGACGGTGAAATGTCCTTCTGGGACCATCTCGACGTATTGAGGGGGACGCTGTTCCGCTCAATCGGCGCCATTGTCCTGGTTTCCATCGTCTTCCTGGCGATTCCGGAGCGGCTGTTCAAGGCCGTGCTCTGGCCCACCACATCCGATTTCATCCTCTACAAGTGGCTGGGACTGGATTTCTCGATGTCCCTGATCAACATCGAGGTTTCCGCCCAGTTCTTCGTGCACCTGAAGATCTCGATTCTCATGGCGGCCATCGTCGCCTTCCCGTACGTCATTTACGAAATCTGGAAATTCGTCGCCCCCGCCCTCTACGACAATGAGAAGAAGGCGGTGAGGAAAGCGTTCGGCATGTCGTCGTTCCTGTTCTACCTGGGCGTCGCCGTGGGCTATTTCATCGTCCTGCCGGTGTGCTTGATGTTCTTCATGAACTATACAGTGAGCGATACGGTGCAGAATACGATCTCCCTGAGCTCGTACATTTCCCTGTTCACGTCGATGGTGTTCCTCATCGGCCTGCTGTTCGAATTCCCGACCATTGTGATGGTCCTCTCGCACCTGGGCCTGTTGACGCGGAAACAGCTGCGGGGATTCCGGAAGTCGGCCTTCGTCGTGATTTTGATCCTCGCGGCCTTCATCACGCCGAGCGACCCCTTCTCGATGTTCGTCCTGTCCATCCCGCTGTACGGCCTGTACGAGTTCTCCATCCTGGTATGCAAACCCGAAACCCCGACGATCGACGATGATCTCGCTGAATAACGTCACCGTTGCCTACGGCAGCTTTACGCTGTTGGACGACGTCAGCGTCCACATCAGCGAAAGCGACAAGATCGGCCTCGTCGGCAAGAACGGGGCCGGGAAGTCCACGCTGATGAAGCTGATCACGGGGGAGCAGAGTCCGACGTCGGGCCATATCGACATGCCGGCGGACCTGCGCATCGGCTATCTGCCCCAGATCATGGAGCACCACCGGGGCCGGAGCGTTATCGACGAGGTGATGACCGTGTTCGACCACCTGCACGAGATGGAACGGGAACTGGAACGGATCAATGGGGAACTGGGGGAGCGGACGGACTATGAATCACCGGAATACGCCCGCCTCATCGACCGTTTGAACGAGATCAACGACCGTCTGGCGCTGGAGACGGGGGAGTCTCCCCGGGTGCAGGCGGAGCGCACCCTCTTCGGCCTGGGTTTCAAGGCCGAAGAACTGGACCGCCACACGGAAACCTTCAGCCAGGGCTGGAACATGCGCATCGAATTGGCCAAGGTCCTGCTCGCGCATCCGGACGTCCTGCTCCTGGACGAGCCCACGAACCACCTGGACATCGAGTCCATCGAATGGTTTGAGGATTACCTGAAATCTTTCCGGGGCTCCCTGCTGCTGGTTTCCCACGACCGCAAGTTCCTGGACAACGTCACCACCCGGACCGTCGAGATCCTCCTTGGGCATATCCACGATTACAAGGTCCCTTACAGTCAATACGTTACGCTGCGGGCGGAACGGCTCGCCCAACAGACGGCCGCCTACGAGAACCAGCAGCGGATGATCGAGAAGACGGAGGATTTCATCAACCGCTTCCGCTACAAGCCCACCAAGTCCAACCAGGTCCAGTCCCGCATCAAGGCGCTGGAGAAGCTGGACCGCATCGAGATCGACGAGACGGACGATGCGAAGCTGAACCTCCGCTTCCCGCCGGCCGCCCGGTCGGGGGACGTCGTCTTCAAGGGAACGGACCTGACCGTGGGCTATCCCCAGAAAGTCGTCTTCCGCGATGCGGAAATTGAGATCAAGCGCGGGGAGAAGGTCGCCCTCATCGGCCGCAACGGGGAGGGCAAGACCACCCTCATGCGCGTCATCATGGGGGAACTGGAACCTTTCTCCGGCGAGGCGAAGGTGGGACACAATGTCCATATCGGCTATTACGCGCAGAATCAGGAGGATATCCTGGACAGGAACGAGACGGTGTTCGGGACCCTGGACCGCATTGCCGTGGGCGAGATCCGCACCAAGCTGCGGGACCTCCTCGGGGCCTTCCTGTTCAAGGGGGAGGACATCGACAAGAAAGTGTCGGTCCTCAGCGGCGGCGAGCGCGCCCGCCTCGGCATGGCCAAGCTGATGCTTTCCCCGTACAACGTGCTGGCCCTGGACGAACCCACGAACCACATGGACATCCGCTCCAAGGACCGGCTCAAGCAGGCCCTGCAAGCCTTTGACGGCACGCTCATTGTAGTTTCCCATGACCGGGATTTCCTGGAAGGGCTGGTGGACAAGCTGTACGAATTCCGGGACGGAAAGGTAAAGGAACATCTGGGCGGTGTCGCCGACTTCCTCCGGAAGCGGAAACTCGAGAGCCTGCAGGAACTGGAAAGGCTCGCTCCCGTGGAAAAGGTGGCCGACGACCGCAAGGTCCAGGCCCAGGAAACCTTCCAGGCCCGGAAGACCGTCTCCAAGGAAATCCGGAAGATCCAGAACCGGGTGGATTACCTGGAGAAGGAGATCGGGAAGCTGGAGAAACGGCAGGCCGCCATCGAGCAGGTCCTGGCCGCGCCCGGCCCCCAGGACGATGTGATGGAACTGACCCGGGAATATCTGGAAAACAAACGCAGTCTGGATGCCTTCACCGAGGAGTGGAGCCTGCAGATGGAGAAATTGGAAAACTAATCACAATCGATATGAAAATGTTGAAAGACAACTCATTGAAGGCTATCATCGGAATGGTAGCTTTCGCTGCTGTGCTCCTGATGGCACCGCAGCGCGCCGCCGCCCAGTCCCTTTCCGCCCAGCTGACGGACAAGGACATCACGGTCTCCGAATTCAATGCGGTCAACGTGTCTGACGACTTTGAGGTGACCGTTTCCCGCGGCACCTATGGCGTGCGCCTCACCGTGGACAAGGAGCTGGCTCCCTACGTGGAAGTGTACGTCCGTTCGAAGGTACTCTATATTTCCTATGACGAGAAGGCGGTCCCGAAGGAACTCCGGAAACAGTACCGGGGAAAAGGCGCCCTGACGCCTGTTTTCCGGGTTGTGGCCTATACGCCTGAGCTCCAGGCCGTGACCCTTTCCGACAATGCCACGCTGACGGGCGTCGAGGAATTCACCGCCGGCGAATTCGAACTGACGACGGCCGGCAAATCCCAGGTGAAGAACCTCTCCATCTCCGCCACGTCCGCCCGGATCAGCATGAAGAAGAACGCGGTGGCGACCCTGAATCTCAAGACCGACCGCGGGGTCGAGGTGAACACCGACAACAGCGCAAACCTGAAGCTCACCTTCACCGGCCGCGAGCTGGCCCTGACGGCAGATGGCTCTTCCGTGGTCGTCGCCGACGGCGGCACGACCCGGAGCCTGAACCTGTCCACGGGCGGTTCTTCCCAGGTCAGCGTGATCTCCGACACCGAGAAGGTGGAAGTGACTTCCGAAGGGAGTTCCAAGCTGACGCTCACCGGCAAGGCCCGTGAAATGGAGGTCAAGGGATCCCGCAGTTCCGTCGTGGACGCTTTCGCGATGCCGATGGAGGAGGTCGAGGCCAATCTGTCCAACTCTTGCACCGTCACCGTTTCCGTTTCCAAGAAGGTCTCCGTGAACCTGGTCGGTGGCAGTTCCCTGTTCTACAGCGGATCCCCGGTGTTCGAGATCGAGAAGATTGTGAAATCCACCCTGGCCCCTTACGGAACGAAGTAATGCAAGTCTTTGACAGCCACGTCGATACCCCTTCGCAGCTGATCCGGCTCCGGAACCTGGGCATCGACAACCGGTATGGGCACGTCGACTTCCCCAAACTCAGGCGCGGGGGAGTCGGCGGCTCTTTTTTCGCCCTGTACACCCCGGCGGAAATGACCCCTGACGCAGCTACACGTTATGCGTTGGAGATGATTTCAGCCGTCTATGACGCCGTCGATGCAAACCCGGACTATGCGGCCCTGGCCTTCTCGCCGGATGAAGCGGAGGAGAACGCGAAGAACGGACTGATTTCCGTATTCATCGGCATGGAAAACGGAGCGCCCATCCAGCAGTCGCTGTCCATGCTGCGCACTTTCTACCGGTTGGGCGTCAGCTACGTGACGCTCACGCACAACGGGGACAACGCCATTGCCGACAGCGCGGCCGAAGGGAAGCGCTGGCACGGCCTGAGCCCGTTCGGGAAGCAGGTCGTCGCGGAAATGAACGCCCTCGGGATGATGGTCGACCTTTCCCACGCCTCTGACGAGACTTTCTGGGACTGCATCCGCCTGTCTGAGGCCCCGGTCATCGCCACGCACTCCTGCTGTCGGGCGCTCTGCAACCACCGGCGCAACCTGACCGACGAAATGCTCCAGGCCCTGGGGGAGAAAGACGGCTATGTCGGAATCAACTTCTATCCCGCATTCCTGTCGGAACGCTTCCTTTCCGATCCGGCCGACGCCGCCCTGTTCGACGAGGGCGAGCGGGTGGAAGCCGCCTTCATCGCGAATCCGGCCGATCCAGCACGGGTCAAAGCCTGGGAGGAAATGCAGGACCGGCTCGAGTCGCTCTGGCGTCCGGGAGTCCGGGAGATCGTGGACCATGTCGACCATGCCGTGTCCATCGCCGGCATCGACCATGTCGGAATCGGCAGCGACTTCGACGGGATTCTGGTGCCGCCCGCCGGGCTGGAGAATGTGTCCCGGATCGGGCTTGTCTTCGACGAGATGCGCCGCCGCGGCTATGCCGAAAAGGACATCGACAAAGTGGCGGGGAAGAACCTCCTTTCGGTGATGCGACGGATCGCTGACAAAGCCGATATAGAACGGTAAAAGGGCCCTTTGAGGCCCTTTTGGGATGAAAACAAAAAAGTTACAACGTTTAACTTTTTTGTTTTCTTTCTTTTATGTCAATGCGTTAAATCATCAATGAGGGTCAGCCTCAAAAAATCGAGCGCGGCGGCCGCAAAACGCTCGATATTGCGCTTCCGGTCGTTGCGATAGATCTTTTTGAAGGTCTTCGTACCCCGTGGACCGGCCACGCCGATCCATACTGTGCCCACCGGATTGAACGCGTCGCCGTCCGGTCCAGCGAGCCCGGTCGTGGAGACGGCGTAGTCGCTGCCGGTCACGCGGCGGACGCCTTCGGCCATCGCCGCCGCGACCTCGGCGCTCACGACGCCGTGCTTTTCGACGGTCTCCGCCGGCACGCCGAGAACGTTCTCCTTGACGGAAACCGCATACGAGGTGACCGATCCCAGATAATAGGCGGAAGAACCGGGAACGGAGGTGATCAGGTGCGAAATCTCGCCGCCCGTGCAGGATTCCGCAGCGCTCAAGGTCTTGCCGGATGCCTTCAGCAGGCGGCCCACGGTGGCTTCCAGGGTGTCATCCTCGTCTGAGTACACCTTGTCCCCCAGCAATTCCTTCAAACGGGCAATCTGCGCCTCTACGCGGGCTTCTTGCTCTTCTTTGTTCCCGCCGTAGATGGACAGGCGGAGCCGGATGCCCGTGAGGGGATTCGGCAGGTAGGCAAGATGCATATCCGCCGGCAGGGCGTCTTCCCACGGTGCGATGAACTCGGAAAGGGCCGATTCCGCCATCCCGAAGACCATGATGCTGCGGTGCAGGATGTCGCTCAGGGGGAAATGCTCCCGGATGTCCTGCATCACGGAAGGAATGGCGCCAACGGCTTCGAACGGAACGCCCGGCAGGGCGTACAAAGTGGCGCCGAAAGCATCCTCCGGGAAACGGAAAACCATGATGGGAGCCGTTCCCAGGCGGTTTTCAATCACATCACAACGGTCCGGGACGAGGGCCTGCGCCCGGTTGCTCGCGAGCATGTCCAGCCCGCGGCTGTGGAGGATTTCCTGGATGATGGCCAGCTGCCCGGCATGTTCCACCAGGCCAGTACTGCCGGACAATTCAGCCAGGACGCCTTTCGTGATGTCGTCCTTCGTGGGTCCGAGACCGCCCGTCGTGATGACGATATCATTGACCGTCAGTTCGTTGCGGAGATTGTTCAGGATTTCGTCGCGGTCGTCTCCGATGGAGAGCATACGGGTGACACGGATTCCAGCCTCTTCGAGCGCGATGGCAAGGCGGGAGGAATTGGTGTCCACGACCTGGCCGATGAGGATCTCATCGCCGATGGTGCAGATGGATGCTTGGATCATGGGGTCTGGATGGGTTGGTCGATGGCCTTGAGCAGGCTTTTCGCGGTCCGGCGCGGCTTGCCCGGGATGCCCTGGGCCACTTCGATGAGGGAGGCCCCGGCCTGAAGCAGCGAACGGGCTTCCTCCGGCGATGTGATGGCCCCGGAGCCGATGATGGGAAGGCGTTTTTGGGTGTATTCGACGCAAAAACGGACCTTGGCGAGGCTGGGCACGACGACACCGTCAAAACCGTACATAAGGCAGAAATCCAGGATCCGCCGCATCTGTTCTTCCTCGTGGCCGGGCGCGATACGTAGGAGGATGGGCTTGTAACGCTCATAATACAGCCGCAGGCTGAGCAATTCGTCGAGGAGTTCGGTCCAGTCCGAGAAATCGTCCAGGGAAGACAGGCCGCTTTCCCGGTTGATATCGATGACGAAGAAGTCCGCGAAATCATACAGGAGGGAGAACTGGCGGATAATCCGTTGCTTCGCCTCCTCTTCCGTGGTACCGTCCGGACGGAGCTCCACCGCGGCGACAATGGGAGTCTTCCGGCTTTGCAGGCGTTCTGCAAGGGTCTGCAGGGGCGTTTCGCCGGGAATGATGCCCGTGAAACTGAAGCCGATGCTGTCACACAGGTCCAGCAGTTCATCCTGCCGCTCCAGCACGGGGGCCAGTCCGATGGGATGCCGGAACCGGATGCCGAAAAGCTCTCGGGCCAAAGCAGGATGTTCCCGCCTGAATCTCAGGCGGTTCCAAAACAGATAACCCGGAAGGCGGCGCTTCCAGAGCATGCCTCGGGCACTTTGCTGCAGACTGGACATGGTCACGTTCGCTTGGTCCTACAAAGATAATAAATCTTATTGGAACTCGTCAAACGTGTTGTCGTCATAGAAGACGAGAATCTTGGAAACGCGTCGCGGGGGCTGGGCGGCTGTAAATACGGGATTCTCGCCGGGGGCGTCCTTGTACATACGGCCTTTGCCGGTCAGGAGCCAGTCCATACTGATCTGGGGATAGCGCAAGGCCATGGCCTCCAGGAAATCGAATCCGGGTTTGTTCCGGCCGGAGAGAATATGTGAAATACCGGCGCGCGCAACGCCGAGCGTGTCCGCAAGCTGCGCCTGTGAGATATTCTCCGCGTCCAGAAACTGTTGAAGGCGTTTGTCCATCGTGTCATCCTTAGGTGTTACAAAAGTAACGAATCTAAAGTGAAAATACAAGTGTCTAAATGGGATTGTCATGGCTGGAATAGGGGAGTAATAGAGGCATTAAAAGCTTAAAGTGTAGAATTAGTTAAATATAATTAAAATACTGAATATAAGTGTTTTAACTAGTTAATTATAACATATTTGTTAGGGAAATGGCGCCCAATCCTCCCTTGTTGATAACTTTAGCTTTATCTATATTTTATATAGAATATCATAAATAGCTGAAAATCAATATGATAACTATTACTAAAAGCGTGAATAATGATTGCTTATGATAAAAATAGTGGCCCGTGTTGATATCGCAGGTGAAAGTTCTTCGCGGTTTACATTTGTAAACGAATTTCGAGCGGAATGAAAAGGGGCAGAACGACGGAAACCGAGATTTCAGAATTCGTTCAGAATTGTGTAACTTCGCGGCAGAATTTTACATGTGCGATGATACCTGAAATCCATATCGAGGATTATAACTATCCGCTACCCGATGAGCGGATCGCCAAATACCCGCTTCCCGAGCGGGATTCTTCCAAGTTGCTCCATTATGAGGGCGGACGGGTGGACGAGTTCGTTTTTCGTCAGCTTCCGGAACTGCTTCCTGACAATTCTCTTATGATCTTCAACGATACGAAGGTCGTTCCGGCCCGCATGCATTTCCAGCGCGCGACCGGCGCTCACATCGAGATTTTTTGCCTGGAGCCGGTGAAACCTGTCGAATATGCCACGGCCTTTGCTGCTACGGATACCTGTACCTGGAAGTGCGTCATCGGCAATGCGAAAAAATGGAAAGATGACGTCCTGACCCTGTTCCGGACCCCTGAAACCCCGGATATGGGCCTGGAAGCCAGGCTGTTGAGCCGCGAGGGACAGACTGGGGTGGTGGAGTTCCGCTGGACGGATGGCGCTCCTTTTTCCCGCGTCCTGGAGATTTGTGGGACCGTCCCGATACCGCCGTATTTGAACCGGGAATCCGAAAAGATAGATATCGAGCGTTACCAGACGCTTTATGCCCATATCAGAGGTTCTGTCGCGGCGCCTACGGCTGGCCTGCACTTCACGGAGGATGTCCTGGGCCGGATCAAGGCCAAGGGAATCGACATGGAAACCGTCTGTCTCCATGTAGGCGCTGGCACGTTCCTGCCGGTCAAGAGTTCGCTGGTCTCCGAGCATCCGATGCACCGGGAACCATTTGTAGTGAAACTTCAGCTTTTAAAGGATATCTGCCGGATGGACAGGAAGTTGATTGCTGTCGGAACAACTTCAGTCCGAACGTTGGAATCCCTTTATTACGTGGGTGTCAGCTGTCTTGAGAAGGGGGTGCCGGAGGATGTACCGCAGTGGGCACCGTATGAGCGGGAGTATCCGTACAGCACCCGGGAAGCCCTGGAGGCGATCATCACCTACCTGGAGGCGAACCACCTGGACGAACTCAAGATCGGCACCCGGATCATCATCGTCCCGGGGTTCCGTTTCCGTCTGGTGGACTTGATGGTCACGAACTTCCACCAACCCGAAAGTACCCTCATCCTGCTGGTTTCCGCCTTCGTGGGCGGGGATTGGAGGACCATCTACGACTATGCGCTCTCGCACGGCTTCCGCTTCCTCAGCTATGGGGACAGCTCCCTGCTGGTCCGCGCTTGATTAATTGGCCTGTTTTTCGTACCTTTGCGCCGTACAAAACCGACGACCCATGGACGAATTGAATCCATTCGAGGACATAGCTCCCTATAACGACGAAGAAGCGGCTGCCGCCCTTTCCAAACTGGCCGAGCACCCCAACGTACCCTGGATTTCCAAATACATCTTCTCCAACCAGCCCGAAACCTACCTGCGGGACATCCTTCGCAGCATCAGCACGGTGGACGACTTCCAGAAGCTGGTCATGTCTCAGGCCACGGAATGGGTTATCGAGAAGTCGGTCCGCAACTTCTCCTACGACGGCATCAACAAGCTCCAGGCCATCGAGGGCAAGTACCTGGCGATGTCCAACCATCGCGACATCATCCTGGACCCGGCCTTCACGCAGTTGATCCTGTTCCGGAACCAGCTGCCCCTTACCGAGATCTGCGTGGGCGACAACCTCCTCAAGAGCAAGACGATCGAGCGCCTGATCCGCTCCAACCGGATGATCAAGGTCATCCGCGGCATCTCCGCCCGCGAACTCTACCTGTCCTCGCAGGTCCTGTCCAAGTATATCCGCGAAAGCATCACCACCGGAAAGAGTTCCGTGTGGATCGCCCAGCGGCAGGGACGGACGAAGGACGGTATCGACATCACCGAGCAGGGTCTCCTGAAGATGTTCGACATGAGCGGTACCAAGGATTTCGTGCAGAACTTCCTGGAACTGAACATCATCCCGCTCTCGATTTCCTACGAATACGAGCCCTGCGACATCCTGAAGGCCCGCGAAATGCTCATTTCCCGCACGCAGAAGTACGTCAAGACGGAGAATGAGGACCTGCAGAGCATCATGCTGGGTATCAAGCAGTGGAAGGGCAATGTGCACCTGAACTTCGGCGACCCGCTCACCGAGGACGAAATCCGCGCGGCCTCCCTCTGCGACAAGAACGACCGGTATCAGCTCATCCGCCACGCCGTGGACGTCCGCGTCATCAACGGCTACAAGCTCTGGAACACGAACTACATCGCCTACGACCTGGCCAACCATACTTTCAAGTATGCGGACCGCTACTCCCACGAGGAAGCCGAAGCTTTCACGGAGTTTACCGAGCACCAGCTGGACCAGGTGGAACCGACGCTGAACCGGGCGGAGCTTCGAGACATCTTCCTCCGCATCTACGGCAATCCCGTGATGATGAAGGAAAAGTTCGAAGCGGAAGGTTAAAGGAAAGCGACCCGGAAGGGCCGCTTTTTTAATTGTGTTTCAAGTGAATGTCCAACTGCGGGAACGGGAAGGAGATTCCGTGCGCAGGAAGGCCGGTATAGATGGCCTCGGTCAAAGCGTAGCGCACTTCACGGATGTCCAGTGAACGCACCCACACGCGGACCAGGAATTCCACGGAACTGTCTTTCAAGCCGCTCAGGACCACGGTCGGATCCTGCGCGCCGGGCGTTTCCGCGTTCAGGATCTTCTCGTTTTCCCCGATGATCCGCATCAGTTCGGCCTTGACCGCCTCGGCGTCGCTGCCGTAGGAGACATTGACGGTGAGGTCGATGCGGCGGAGGGGATTCGCGCTGTAGTTGTTGATGGTGCCGTTCGAGAGGGCACCGTTGGGCAGGATGACCTCCCGGTTGTCCAGGGTCACGATCTTCGTCGAGACGATGTTGATGCTCTTCACGACGCCCGCAAAGCCCTGCGCCTCGATGTAGTCGCCGGCCTTGAAGGGCTTGAAAGCCAACAGCATCAGGCCGCCGGCGAAGTTCTGGACCGTGCCGCTCATCGCCATGCCGATGGCCATGCCGCCCGCGGCCAGGAGCGCGGCGAGCGAAGTGGTGTTGATGCCCAGGGTTCCGATCATGAACATGATCAGGAGGATCCAGAGGACAGCCGTGACCAGGCTCTGCATGAAGGAGGTCAGGGTCGCGTCGGCCCCGCGGCGGGTGAACACCCGGGCGATGAACTTCTTGGACTTGCGGATGAGCCAGGCGCCGATGAAGTACAGGATCAGCGCGAAGACGAGCTTGATGCCGAACTTGATGAAAGAGGTGACCATCTCCTCGATCAGTTCCTTGGGCGGGGTGTTCCGGAGGATTTCCGCGATTTCGGCGCCCTTGGTGTGCAGCGAATCCGTGGAGAAACGCTGGGCGATCTTTTCGGCTTCCGGGGTGATGGACTGCAGGATATGGAATAGCATAAGTTACAGGTTATAGATGAGATAGGCCATATAGGCGGCCCAGATGGCCAGGAACAGTCCGCCGTCCAGCCGGTCGATTTCTTTCTTGCGGCCGATGAAACCCGCCGTCAGGAGCGCGAGGGCGCTCACGAGCAGGACGCCGAGGTCCACATAGGTGATATGGTCGAACGACAGGGGAGAGATGAGGGCCGATCCGCCCAGGATCAGCAGGATGTTGAACACGTTCGAGCCGATGATGTTGCCCAGGGCGAGCTGGCCTTTCTTCTTGGCGGCGGCCACCACGCAGGTGGCCAGTTCCGGCATCGAGGTGCCGCCGGCCAGGATGGTGATGGCGATGAACTTGTCGCTGACCCCGAGGGCGCGGGCGAGTTCCGTCGCGTTGTTCACGAACAGCTTGCCGCCGAAAGCGAGTCCGGCGATGCCGGCCACGATCAGCAGGAGGCACATCCAGACGCTGCGCTGTTTGGCGGGGGAGTCCTCTTCGTCAGGCTTGTTTCCCTTGAAACTCAGGATCATATAGCCGATGAACAGGGCGATGAGGATGCCGCCGTCCCAGCGGCTCAGGCCGTTGGTGCCGATGTGGAAGAGGGTGTATTCCAGGCCGAGGGCGATGAGGAGCACCGTAATCAGGATGTTCATCGGAATGTCCCGCTTCCAGTTGGACGGGGTGATGGCCATCGGGAGGATGAGGGCTGTGACCCCCAGGATCAGCAGGGTGTTCATGATGTTCGAACCCACCACGTTGCCGATGGCGATGTCGGCGTTGCCCTGGAAGGCGCCGATGAAACTGACGACCATCTCCGGGGCGGAGGTACCCATGCCGACGATGGTCAGGCCGATGACGAACTCGCTCAGGCCGAAGCGCCGGGCGATGCCCGAGGCGCCGTCCACGAGCCAGTCCGCCCCGAACACGATGAGGGCGAGGCCGCCGATGAGCAGAAGGACTTGCAACCAGATCATTTCACTTTCCGTTTAAGCGCGCACACGTTCTCCACGTGCATCGTGTGCGGGAACATGTCGACGGGCTGTACCGCCGTAATTTCATAGTCTTCGCAGAGGATGGCCAGGTCACGGGCCTGGGAGGCTGGATTGCAGCTCACGTAGACCATCCGGTCAGGCGCCGCGTCCAGGATGACCTTCGCCACGTCGGGATGGATGCCTGCACGGGGAGGATCCAGGATGATGACGTCGGGCCGGCCGTGCCTGGCGATGAACTTCGCGTTCAGGACATCCTTCATATCGCCGGCGAAGAACCGGCAGTTCGTGATTCCGTTCGCCTCGGCATTGGCCTTCGCGTCCTCGATGGCTTCGGGAACATACTCGATGCCGATGACCTTCGAGGCCTGGCGGGAAACGAACTGGGCGATGGTGCCGGTGCCGGTATACAGGTCGTAGACCACTTCGTTGCCGGTGAGAGCCGCGAAGTCGCGCGCGACACTGTATAGGCGGTATGCCTGCAAGGAATTCGTCTGATAGAAGGATTTCGGGCCGATCTTGAATCGGAGGCCTTCCATTTCTTCGTAGATGGCGTCGTCGCCCTTGTACAGGATGGGGGATTGGTCGCCGATGGAATCGTTCAACTTCTCGTTGATGACGTACCAGAGGGAGGTAATCTGCGGAAATTCGGCCACAAGGGCGTCCAGGAGGGCGATTCTCTTAGCAGAATCCTCGTAGGCGAAGCACAGGATGAGCATCACCGCGCCGGCTTCCGTCGTCCGGATGAACATGTTGCGGAAATACCCCTCATTGTTGCGGATATCGTAGAAATCGTACCCGTGTTCGATACAGAACTGCTTGATAAACAAGCGGATAGCATTGGAAGGCTCTGGCTGGAGCCAGCATTTCTTGATATCCAGGACCTTGTCGAAGAATTTGCCCACGTGGAAGCCCAGGCCCATCCGGTCATTCGCCGGTATGGCATCCGGATCTTCGCCATGAAGCACCCAGCGCTTGCTGGAAGCGCTGAATTCCAGCTTGTTACGATAAAACTGCGTCCGCTGGGAGGGGAGTGTCGGGCGGATTTCCGGGACCTCGAGATGGCCGATTCTGACCAGTTGGTCATAGACCTGCTGCCTTTTGGCTTCCAACTGCATTTCGTACGGAAGGGGTTGCCAGCGGCAGCCGCCACACACGCCGAAATGTTCGCAGAACGCGTCGAGCCGGTGTGGCGAGGGCTGGATCATCCGGGAGATGAAACCCTCCATATAGTTTTTCTTCTTCCTGAACACCTGGATGTCGACGACGTCGCCGGGCACGGCGAAATCGACGAAGACGACCATCCCGTCCACATGGGTCAGCGCCTTGCCTTCGGCGGCGACGGCCTCGATGGTGACGTGCTCCAGTTTCAAGTCGACTTTTTTTCTGCTCATTCTTCTTTTCTTCTAACCTACAAATATACTCAATTTTCATGCATTCCTCAAATCTGCGTGCGCAGGGGAGTTTTTCCCTTCGCGATACTTAACATAATATAAATTGTATAACAAATATAAGGTGAGTGGCGCCAGTTAAAAATAAATGACTATCTTTGTACGATTTAAGATCCGTGTAACTGAAACCTATGCCTGTCACCGTCAAAACCGTAGAAAGCCGCAAAGATTTGCGCGCGTTCGTGAAATTCCCGCTCAAGTTGTACAAGGACTGCCCGCACTATGTGCCCAGCCTGTTCATGGACGAGATGTCCTCGCTGGACATGGACAAGAACCCCATGGGCAAGTATGCCAAGTGCGAGAAGTTTCTGGCTTACAACGAGCATGGAGAAATCGTCGGTCGCGTGGCCGCCATCATCAACGACATCGCGAACCGCGACTGGAACCATCGCGAGGTCCGATTCGGATGGATTGATTTCATCGACGACAAGGAAGTTTCCAAGGCCCTGGTCGATGCGGTCGTCCAATTCGGCAAGAAACACGGAATGACGCAGATTTCGGGCCCGCTCGGCTTTACGGATTTCGACAACGAAGGCTGCGTCGTGGAAGGTTTCGACGACATCAGTTCCTTCAACCTCAAATACAATTTCCCGTATTACCAGGACCATTTCGAGGCCCTGGGCCTGGGTAAGGTCAATGACTGGCTGGAATATCGCATTTTCGTACCGGAACAGGTTCCTGAGAAAGTTTCCCGCGCCGCGGCCCTCGTGCAGGAGCGGTATGACCTGCACATCCGCCGGATTACCAAACGCGAGGTCCGCCGGGAAGGATACGGCCGGAAAATCTTCGACCTGATCAATAGGGCATATAGCCAACTATTTGATTTTACGGTACTTCCGGATGATGTCATCGACAGTTACGTGAATACCTATCTGGGGATGATCGACCTCCGGTACATCACCCTGATCGAAGACAAGGCGGGCAAGCTGGTCGGCGTTTCCCTGACGATGCCTTCCATTGCCCGCGCCGCGCAGAAATGCCGGGGCTACCTCTTCCCTACCGGCTGGTGGCATCTCCTCAAGTCCACCTACTGGAAGCACGAGGACGGGCTGGAACTGCTGATGATCGCCGTGGATCCCGATTACCGGAACCGGGGCATCCATTCCATCATCTTCAACGACTTGATCCCGATGCTCATCGAGGGCGGTTTCAAGTACGGGGAATCCAACGCCGAGATGGAGACCAACAACAGTGTCCAGAACCTCTGGAACCTGTATCAGAAGGAATTCAAGCGCCGCCGGCGCGTCTACAGCAAGGAAATCTAGGCCCATGTCCGCGTCGAGTTCCATGCTCCCTCCCCTGCCGGAACGGATGCGTCCGCAGTCGCTGGACCAGTATGTGGGCCAGCGGCATCTGGTGGGCGAAGGCTGTGTCCTGCGGAAGATGATCGAGAGCGGCAACCTCTCGTCCTTCATCCTCTGGGGGCCTCCGGGCGTGGGTAAGACGACCCTGGCGCACATCATAGCCCAGACGATGGACCGGGAGTTCTACACCCTGTCCGCCGTCACTTCCGGTGTCAAGGATGTCCGCGAGGTCTTCGACAAGGCCCGCTCGAACAGCCTGTTCAACCAGCGCGGCGCGCCGGTGCTTTTCATCGACGAAATCCACCGCTTCAACAAGGCCCAGCAGGACGCGCTCCTCGGGGCCGTCGAAACGGGCACCATCGTCCTGATCGGCGCCACGACCGAGAACCCCTCTTTCGAGGTCATTACTCCCCTCCTCTCCCGTTGCCAGGTATTCGTTTTGAAATCCTTGGAAAAGGATGATTTACAGATACTTCTGGACCGTGCACTGAAGGAGGACGTCCTTCTGAAGGACAAGGAGATCCAGGTCGTCGAGACCGACGCCCTGATGCGCTACAGCGGCGGTGACGCCCGCAAGCTCCTGAACGTCCTGGAGATTGTCGTGGACTCCTTCGGGGACCGCTCCCCCATCGTCATCGACAACAAGTCGGTTACGGAGAGCATCCAGGAGAACATGGCCATCTACGACAAGGACGGGGAGATGCATTACGACATCATCTCTGCGTTCATCAAGAGTATCCGCGGGTCGGACCCGAACGCGGCCATCTACTACCTGGCCCGGATGATCGAAGGCGGCGAGGATCCGCTCTTCATCGCCCGCCGGCTGTGCCTGTCAGCTTCCGAGGACGTGGGCCTGGCAAATCCGAACGCACTCCTGTTGGCCAACGCCTGCTTCGAGGTCGTCTCGAAGATCGGCATGCCCGAAGGCCGGATCCCGCTCGCCGAGACGACGGTGTATCTGGCATCCTCCCCCAAGAGCAACGGCTCTTACATGGCCCTGGAAAACGCCCTGGCGCTCGTCCGGGAAACGGGTGACCTCCCGGTCCCCCTCCCTATCCGGAACGCGCCCACGCAACTGATGAAGGACCTCAATTACAGCGACGGCTACAAGTACGCCCATGACTATCCCGGGCACTTCGCCGACATGGAATTCCTCCCCGACGCCATCAAGGGCACCGTCTTCTACGAGCCGCAGCCCAACAAGCACGAGAACGTCCTCCGTGCCTATCTCGAGGCCTGCTGGCCGAAGTATTATCCGAAGAAATAGTCCTTTCTAGAAAGGATATCCTACACCGAAGTGGAGGGCGAAGTTGCCTGACTTGAGCCACTGGTCAGGACCGACCAGGCGTTCGCCGGCAGGACGGCAGGGTTCATAGATCTTGGCGCCCAGGTCGATGCGCACAAGGAGGAAGTCCAGGTTCACGCGGACGCCCAGGCCCCAGTCGGCGGCGATGGTATCGAAGGAGAAATTGGAGCCTTCCATGTAATCGGCCAGCCGGAGGTTCCACACGTTGCCGGCGTCCGCGAAGAGGGCGCCTTCCAGTTTCCAGACGATCGGGAAGCGGTATTCGACATTGGCTTCCACCTTGAAGTCACCCGTCTGGCTCGGAATGAGGAAGTATTCAGTCCAGGGCTGCACACGTCCCGGGCCCAGGGCGCGGGCCTGCCAGCCGCGCATGCTGTTCGCGCCGCCGGCATAGAACTGCTTCTCGAACGGGACGGTGGTGGAGTTGCCATAGCCGTATCCGGCGCCCACCAGGAAGCGGAACGCCACCGCCTGGTTGTCCCCGCCGCCGAAACGGATGGTCTGGCCCAACTGCAGTTCGCCGCGCACATACTGGGCGTAGGGAATCTGCCAGATGGTATGCTGGCCGATCTGGTTCGTGGGCATCGCGGAGTTGAACAGGCTGAGGACATTGCCTGCCAGGTCGAACGACAGCCGGCCATAAGTATAGGTGCGCTTGGGAATCGGGGTCGGATCCGTCGTGTAATAGAGCATGCCGCCCATGCCCATGTCGAAGTGGTCCGAGTAGGCGTTCAGGAGGAAGAGGTCACTCACCAACCGTTCCGCGAAACTCTCCGAGACACTGAACAGGCGGACGATATTGGCCTGGAACGGGAAGAACTGGTAAAAAAAGTTCCTGCCGAGGTTGCCCGTATAACCGAAGCTCGTCGTGATCATGGTCCGCTTGTATTCCGGACGGTCCTGGTAGCTGAAACCGAGGGTGATGTCCGTATGAGGGAGGTTCGGGCCCCGGAACAGGGAGTTCGGCAGGCCGATGAGCTTAGGAATGCGGAGGGAACTGGAAACACTGAATTCCGTGGAGCGGATCTTGTCCTTGGTCTTGAACTGGAAGTTGCCTTTCAAGCCCAGGTTGAACAGTTCACCGCCATGGAAGAAGTTCTTGTGGAAGTAATTGAGCTGCGGGGAGATGCCGAACAGGCCGGTGGAATTGACCGAGGCCTCCAGGTTCGCCTTGAATCCCTGGACACCGCCGTTCAGGAGGTTGATGTCGCAGTCCACGACGTTGTCCGACACTGGATTCATCGTGACGTTCACGCTGTTGAAGACGGACAGGTTCGACAGTCGGGAGTAGGTGGCATTGACCGCCCTTTCGCTGTAGGGCATCCCGGGGCGGAGGACGTTCAGCTCCTCCAGGACGTAGGTCCGGATGGGAATTTCCTTCGGGTAGGAAAGGGTCACGTCGCCGATGGTGAACTTCCGGTGCGGTTTCGCCTCGTCCGGGGAGCCGTTGCGGGGGTAGTCCCGGATGGCCATGGTCAGGGCCGCCGTTCCGTCGTGCGAGAGGGTATCCGCTTCGCAGAAATAGAAGCTCTTGTCAAAGCCGTAGTAGCCGCGGTTGCGGAAGAACTCGGCGGAACGGACCGTTTCGGCCTCGAGGGTGGATTCGGCCAGATACTGTCCCTCCTTGATGGTGATGTTCGGCCGGTCCGTCTCGAACTCCTTCCGGAATTCTTCGTCCTGCGGGAGCTCGTAGTCGATCGATCGGATCGTGTACCGCTTTCCGGGCGTGACAAAATAGGTCACATAAGCCTTTTTTCCTTGATATTCCACCTCGCTCGTCACTTTGGAACCGTAGTAGCCGATGTATTCGAGGTGGTTCTCGATGTTGTCGGCGCTGGTCTGCACCTGGCTTTCATCGTGGATGACCAGCGGAGCGCCGGGCCGGCGGATGCCCAGGAACGAGGCGCTGGGCTTCTGGGCGAGGTACGAAGTGAGCTCCGAACTGCTGATCTGCTTGCCCACCACATTGATCTTGTTGCCGGCGAGGCGGTACTCCCCTTCCGCGAGACGCTGCGTGGCGCAGCCTGTGGCGAGGATGCCGGCGAGGACCGAAAGTATGAGGTTTTTGCAGTTCATTCCTACAAAATTAACACTTTTCCGCTATTAATCGACAAGAATAATATATAACTTTGCAGGGTATGAGCATTTCCAAGAACGAACTGCGGCAGGTCCGCTCCCTTGCGCAGAAGAAGTTCCGGGACGAGGCCGGACTCTTCGTGGTCGAAGGCGAAAAGATGGTTTCCGAGGCGCTGGCATCGGGGTTCGAGGTCGTGTCCGTGTACCGGCGGGACGAAATCGGCGAGGAGGCGATGGCGCGGCTGTCGATGCTCTCCTCCCCTTCTCCGGTCCTCGCGGTCGTCCGACAGCCTGCCCCAACCGCCTTCCAGCCCTCCCGGGGACTTTTCCTGGCCCTGGACGGCATCCGGGACCCCGGTAACCTGGGCACCATCCTCCGGGTGGCGGACTGGTTCGGTATCGACGGGGTGATCGCTTCGCCCGACACCGTGGAACTTTACAATCCCAAGGTGGTCCAGGCAACGATGGGCGCGATCTTCCGCGTGCCGTTCCATCGGATGGACATCGCCTTGCTCTGCCGGTCCGTCGTGGCGGGCGGCGGCCATGTGTACGGGACGTTCTTGAATGGGGAAAACATGTATTCCAAGGCCTTGGACTGTGGCCGGGAGGCACCTTCAGTGATCGTGATCGGGAATGAGTCCAACGGCATTTCTCCGGCCGTGGCCGCCTGCGTGAGCGACCGGCTCTTCATCCCGCCTTACCCGGCGGACGACCCGGGTTCCGAATCCCTGAATGCCGCCATCGCCACGGCCATCACCGTGGCCGAATTCCGGCGGCGCTAGATCTTCCTGACGACGAAGTCCTTTTCCGGCACGCGGAGCGTGACGGTGTGCGGTTCCGTACCGGCTTCAGCAGGAATGTGGATCGTGACGTCGGCGGCGGGGCCGAAATTGCAGACGACGAGCCAGGTCTCTTCGTCGTCTGAGCGGAGGAAAGCGAAGTGGCGGTCGGGGTTGAAGCCTTCGCCCTGGCAGTAGCAGAGGTCAAAGGTCCGGCCCTCCGCAAAGGCTGGCCGCTTGGCCAGTTCCAACGCTTCCCGGTAGCGTCCAAGGATTGCTTTCTGCTTGTCATTCAGGCCTTTCCGCTTGTCGCCGATATACTGTCGGAGGGCCTGGAGGCTTTCGACTGTCCACCAGTCGAAGATGGAGGTGCGGCCGTTGACGCCGCTGAAGGGTTCGGCATCCATCCCCCGCTCCCCGATTTCCTGCCCGAAGTAGAGCATGAAAGGGGCGGTGTTCAGCAGCAGCGAGACGCCGAGCGCGGCGTAGCCGGCCTCGGCGCTGCCGGCGAAGAAATCGGAGGCGACGCGCTGTTCGTCATGGTTCTCCAGGAAGTCCAGCATCCGGGGCTGGAGATCGCCGAGGAACTGCCAGTTCCAGGTCAACGCTCGCGCGGTGAGCCCGTCGCAGGTGACGGCGCGGACCGTGTCATACAGGCCGGACTTGTCGTAAAGGAGGTCAAAACCCACCTCGTCGACATACATCCGGTACTTTTCCTTCTCATAGACCTCAGCGATGAAGACGATGGGCGGGAATTCCAGCTTGATCTTCGCGATGAGCCACTGCATGAAGGCGGGCGGCACCAGTTCCACCATGTCGCAACGGAATCCGTCCACCCCCTTGAGGGCCCAGAAATGGACGATGTTGTACATTTTGTCCCAGGTGCGGGTGTGGAAGTCGCAGTAGTTGATCTTGATGGTCTCGTACCAGTCGTTGATGCCGGGTGCCGGCGAGAAGCAGTTGCCGGAGGCCTTGGCCGGATACTCGAAGTAGCCGGGGCCGTTGTAGGGTTCCGGCAGGCGCAGGGGCTCGCCGGGATAGTAGAAGAAGTCGTTCTCGGGCGACCAGTGCACGGACGTGTCGTCGTCGGCTCCGAGGGAATGGACACCCGGAACATGGCTCCGGTAATCCCGCGCCACATGGTTCGGAACGAAGTCCATGATGACCTTCATTCCGTGCCGATGCGTACGTTTTACCAGTTGAAGGAATTCTTCCATCCTGGCATCGGGATCTGTTGCCAGATAAGGATTTACGTCGTAGTAATCCGTGATGGCGTAGGGCGAGCCGGCCTCCCCTTTCACAATCTGGGGGTGGGACGGGCGGCAGCCTTCGTCCTTCTTCCGCGTGGCGTGGCGGATGAGGCCCGTATACCAGATGTAATCGACGCCGAGTCCCCGGATATACTCCAAGGACGCGGCGTCGACACTTTCAAACTTACCGCTTCCCCACAGCCGGGGAAGCATCTGGTAAAGGACCTTTTTCAAACTACCAGTTCAGGATCTTCTTGAAGTCGTAGGTCTCCGGGTCGGCGACATACTTCTTCGCGGCCTCGTAGTCGGCCGGCGTGATGAAGTGGCAGATGTGGTTGAAATAGTTCTGGGAGGTACCGCCGGCGATGTTCACCCGGCGCGGCGGAATCTTGCCCTCGGCGTTCTGCAGGTCCTTCAGGTACAGCGGATGGGCCTCGCCGTCGGCATCGACATACACCATGCAGCCGGTCTCGCCCTTGGCGAAGAGCTCGTAGGCGCCCATGGCCAGTTCGGTACAGTAGGTCAGGTCGTAACCGATCGGGTCCTGGCAGCGGACATCGTAGCCGATCTCCACCGGACGGGTCTTGACCTTCAGGCCGATCTTCTTGAACTCCTTCTCGAGGATGTCGTTGAAGAGGACCGCCTTGGAAATCTTGCCGAGTTCCGGATGGCCGTGCTCGTCATAGGTCATGGACACGCCGGCGTCCTTGATCTCCTGCGGATCCAGGTCGTGGAAAACGCCCTCGGCGACGACGACAGTGCCGTAGCCGATGCCCATGATCTTCCGCTTGATGATGGTGGAAAGCGCGAGCTTGACGATCTTGTCGAGGGAGATGCCGGTCTTGTTGAACATCTCGGGGATGATGGTCATCGGGCAGTGCGTGGCCTCGCCGATACCCAGGGCGAGATGGCCGGCGCTGCGGCCCATGGCGCTGATGATGAGCCAGTTGCCGCTGGTGCGGGCGTCCTCGTACACGGTGCGGGCCAGGTGCGCGCCCTCGTCCTTCGCGGAGTTGAAGCCGAAGGTAGGGGCGTTGTTCGGCAGCGGAAGGTCGTTGTCGATGGTCTTGGGCACGTGGATGTTCGCGATCGGATACTGCTTCGCGGCGAGGAACTTGGCGATGCGGTTCGCGGTGGAAGCGGTGTCGTCACCGCCGACAGTCACCAGGAGCTTGATGTTGTTGTCCTGGAACAGGCCCAGGTTGAAGTTCTCCTCGAAATCCTTGTCGGTGGGCTTGAAACGGCTCATCTGCAGGTAGCTGCCGCCCCGGTTGAAGTAGGCGTCCGCCTTGAAGAAGTCGATGTCCTCGGTGCGCGGGTTCTGGCTGAAAAGGCCGCTGTAACCGCCGTGCAGGCCGATGACACGGTAACCGTTGGAAAGGAACGTCTTCGCGACAGACATGACGACAGTGTTCATACCCGGAGCCGGGCCGCCTCCGCAGAGGATGATGATGGAATCTTTCATGATACTATGAGTGTTTGTTCGTTGTTTTCCCAAATCATGCAAATTTAAGGATTTTTAATTACAAATCCTTCTTTTTCTTGACGAGGCCGACATAAGTGAGCAGGACGATGTTCATCATCAGCGAATAGAGGATGGCCGGGATGGCCATTTCCTCGTTCGCGAAGATGAACGGGCTGGAGGCGATGGAGATCGCCTGCGCGGCATTCTGCATGCCGACTTCGATGACCACGGTACGGCGCTGCCGGGCGTCGTTCCGGACCAGGCGGGATAGCAGCGAGGACAGGCCGATGGCCAGGAGGATGAGGGCTGTCACGCAGAGGCCCAGGACGCCGATGTTGTCCATGATCGTGTGCCGGTGCTGGATGTAGAAGACGGTGATCAGCACGAGCAGCAGCGGGAACGCCAGCTTCGTGAGGACCTTGTCCACCTTCTCGGCCGTCTTCGGCCAGGCATAGTGCAGGCCGATGCCTAAAAGGACCGGCAGGAGCATCAGGACGAGGTTCTGCTTGATGAGGTTGCCGACGGGCAGGGTGATGCCCACGCTCTCCCCCACCAACCGGGTGGCCCAGCCCATGATGACCGGAATCGTAAATAAAGTGATGATGCTGCTAAGCGCCGTAAGTGTCACGGAAAGAGCGACATCTCCATTGGCCAATTTAGAGAAGACATTGGAAGAGCTTCCGCCCGGGCAGCAGGCGATGAGTACCAGGCCGATGAAGAAGACCGGCGGCAGTTTCAGGAGGTAGGCCAGTCCCAGGGCGATGGCCGGGAGGAAGACCAACTGGCCGACGAGGGCTACGACGATGGGCCAGGGATGGCGGAAAACCTTCCCGAAATCCTCGAAGCGGAGCGCGAGCCCCAGGTCGAACATCAGGAGGGTCAGGATAGGGAGTACGATCCAGATGGTGTTCATACGTCTTTGTCGTAAAAGTATTTCCAGAGCGGGGCGGCCATCAGGGCCTGCAGGATCTGGTTGTTCATAAGCAGTTCCCGGACATAGTCAGGGTCCAGAATATAAACGTCGATGTCCTCAGTGGGATCCAAGTTCTGGCCGGATACTTTTTCTACGCCGACGGCGAGGAAACTGTGCGCCAGGTTGGTGCTCGTGGCCGGGTTCGGCGAGAGGGTCATCCATTCCTGCCACTCCCCGCCCGCGAAGCCGGTTTCTTCCAAAAGTTCGCGTTTGGCGGCCTCAAGGGGCGTTTCGCCCTTCTCGATGACGCCGCACGGCAACTCGTAGCAGGTGTTCCCGAGCGCATGCCGGTATTGCCGTTCCATGACGATCTGGCCGTCCTTCGTGATGGCGATGATATTGACCCAGTCGGGATACTCCAGGACGTAATACTCGTGGTTGATGCGTCCGTCCGGCAGCTGGGCGACATCCCGCCGGGCCGTCAGCCACGGCCTTTGGACCAGATACTCGGTGCTGAGTATCTTCCACTTCTTGTCTTCGTTGATGGTACTTTTCATTTGCGGCCCAAATTTACGGCCTTTTTGCCACCCGTGCAAACTTTCGTGGCGGACTGCAATTGGGGGTTCAAATATAAAATATTTGAGAAAGATTTGTTATCTTTGTAAATTACAACTCTTGTGCACGGAATATGGATTTCACGCAGGTCAAACAACGCATCGAGTGGCTGAAGGCGGTTCTCTGGGAGAACAGCCGCAAGTACTATGTGGAGAATGCGCCGACGATGTCGGACTACGAGTACGACCAGCTGATGCATGAACTGGAGGACCTGGAGGCGCAGTATCCGGAGTACCGGACGGCGGACTCCCCCACCCAGCGCGTGGGCAGCGACCTGGAAACGCCGGGTGTCCAGAACATCGAGGCGGGTGCCGGGAAGGAATTCGCGAAGTATCCGCACAAGTACCCGATGCTGTCGCTGGGCAATACCTACAGCATCGGCGAGGTGGAGGAATTCGCCGAAAGGGCCACGAAGACCCTGGAGACACCATTCACCTGGTGCTGCGAGCTCAAGTTCGACGGCACGGCCATCTGCCTGACCTACCGGGACGGCAAGCTGTTCCGGGCCCTTACCCGCGGTGACGGCGTGGTAGGCGATGACGTCACCGCCAACGCCCGGAAGATCGCCAACATCCCGGAGACCCTGCGCGGAGAAGGCTGGCCGGCGGAATTCGAGATCCGCGGCGAGGTGCTCATGCCCTATGAATCCTTTGACCGGCTGAACCGGGAACGGGAGGCCAACGAGGACCAGCCGTTCGCAAATCCCCGTAACGCGGCCAGCGGTTCGCTGAAACTGCAGGACCCGGAGGAAGTGGCGAACCGCGGCCTCATGTGCACCCTGTACCATATCCCGGTCGGCCAGGTGGACTACCCTACCCATGACGAGGCCCTGAAGGCCGCCCAGTCCTGGGGACTTCCCGTTTCCGACGAGCGCCGGATCTGTCACAGCATCGAGGAGATCGAGGCTTTCATCGCCCATTGGGATACGGCCCGCAAGCAGCTGCCCTATGCCACGGACGGCATCGTCATCAAGATCAACGAACTGGACGCCCAACGCACGCTTGGCTACACGGCCAAGTCCCCGCGCTGGGCGGTCGCGTATAAATTCAAGGCGGAGCAGGCCCTGACGCCCATCCTGTCCATCGACTATCAGGTGGGCCGGACCGGTGCGGTGACGCCCGTCGCGAATATGGAACCCGTGTTCCTGTCCGGGACCATGGTCAAGCGCGCCACCCTCGTGAACGAGGACCAGATGACCATGCTGGACATCCATGAGGGCGACTGGGTATATGTGGAGAAAGGCGGGGAGATCATCCCCAAGATTACCGGCGTCGAGGAATCCAAACGGCAGCCCGGCGCCCGACGCCCGGCCTTCCCGACGGTGTGCCCCGACTGCGGTACGCCGCTCGTGAAACCCGCAGGCGAAGCCAAGTGGTTCTGCCCCAACACCGACGGCTGTCCCACGCAGATCAAGGGCAAGCTCGTGCACTTCCTGGGCCGCAAGGCCATGAATGTGCTCGCGGGCGACGCCACGGTGGACCAGCTCTACAACCTGGACCTAGTGAAGACCCCGGCCGACTTCTACGACCTCCGCGAAAGCCAGCTCGTGATGCTGGAGGGCTGGAAGGAACGCGCGGCGCAGCGGTTCCTGGACAGCCTTCGGGAGTCCAGGAATGTCCCGTTCGAGCGGGTCCTTTTCGCGATCGGCATCCGTTATGTGGGTGAGACCACCGCACGGGACATCGCGCGGCATTTCGGGGATATCGACACGCTGGCGCAGGCCTCGAAGGAGGAACTCGCCGCCGTACCGGAGGTGGGTGAAGTCATCGCCGAGAGCGTGTACAAGTACTTCCGTGACGAGCGTCACCTGAAGGAGATCGAGCGTCTGAAGGCTGCCGGCCTGCAGATGTCCGTGGTCCGGAAGGCGGAGAACGCCTCCGATGCGCTCGCCGGAAAGACGATTGTCATCAGCGGCAACTTCTCCGTGTCCCGCGACGAAATGAAGGCCCTCATCGAGGCCAACGGCGGCAAGAACAGCGGTTCCATTTCCGGCAAGACCGCCTTCCTGCTGGCCGGCGCCAAACCCGGCCCCGAAAAGATCAAGAAAGCCGAATCCCTGGGCATTCCCATCCTGGACGAGGAGGCGTTCCGCAAGCTTCTTCCAGATTCTTCGGTCGCTTCGCTCCCTCAGAATGACAACGAGACCGAATTGACCCTGTTCTAGAACCATGAAAGTGTTTGACCGAATCGCGCATTGGACGCAAGTCCGGATCCGTTGGATGACCATCGTCGTCAAGCGGATCGTCCGGTTCGTCACGCACGACATGTGGTACCTGAATATGGACGACCTGTCCCGTTGGAAGAAACGGGGCGTGGAAGACCTCAAGACCGTGTTCGTGATGCTCAAGGTCTTCTCCGACCAGAAAATCGGCTACCAGATCACGGCGCTGGCTTACCAGAGCATGATGTCGGTGGTCCCGTTCATCGCCATCGGCCTGTACCTGACGAACGGGATCGGCATCGCCGACCAGTTCAGCGCCTTCCTGCACGCGAACATCAGCAACCAGCGGCTGATCGACGACCTGCTCTCCGCCTCGGAGAAGATCATCTCGACGGCGGAATCGGGCCTGTTCGGCTTCATCAGCATGGCGTCGTTCCTGTGGATCCTCATCTCGCTGATGCTCACGGTCCGGCGTGTGTTCAACAACGTATGGCAGGCGAAGGAGAAACGCAGTTTCTTCCGGGTGCTGGGCATCGGCCTCGGCGTCCTCATCCTGTCCCCTTTCGTGATTGTCCTGTTCTTCTCCGGCTCGGTCGTGTATTCGACGGTGCTGGACTATATCGTTCCGAGCGGCCTGTTCTTCTCGGAGCACTTGAAAAGCTTCCTTTCCTGGGCCCTGTTCGCCGGCGCGTCCGTCCTCATCCTGACGGCGATGTACAAGTATCTGCCGGCGGCCGTGGTCAAGACGCGCCCGGCCTTCAAGGCGGCGCTCATTGCCGGCATCGGTTTCACGGCCGTGCAATATCTCTACCTGGAGACGCAGGTCATGGTGGCCAAGCAGAGCGCCATTTACGGCGTGCTGGCCGCCATTCCGCTCTTCATGATCTGGCTGAACCTGGGATGGACCATCATCCTGTACGGAGCGGAACTGTCCTATGCCTTCCAGCATGCGAACCATTTGAACCCGAGTGAGGTGCTATGAGTTATTCCGAGTTTACCGAGAAAGATTACGAGGTCATCGACCGTGCCTGGCAGGTGCTGTACGCATCGGCCGCGAAACGGTGCGCGGACGCCCGTGAACTGGAAACTGTCTGCCAGGCCTACGCATTCGCCAACGAGGCCCACAAGAATGTCCGCCGCCGAAGCGGGGAGCCGTATATGCTGCATCCCATCGCCGTCGCCCAGATCGTCGTGGATGACATCGGCCTGGGTTACAAGTCCATCTCCGCCGCCCTCCTGCACGACGTGGTGGAGGATACGGATTATACGGTGGACGACCTCCGCGACCGTTTCGGTGACAAGATTGCCAGCCTCGTGGACGGCCTGACCAAGATCAAGAACATCCTGGACAACGATAACAAGGACCTCAGTGCCCAGAGTCTTCAGGCAGAGAATTTCAAGCGGATCCTCCTCACGCTGAACGATGATCCGCGCGTGGTCCTGATCAAGCTGGCCGACCGTCTGCACAACTGCCGCACGATCGAGTTCATGCCGGAGCACAAGCGGGACAAGATCCTGAGCGAGACGATGTTCGTGTTCATCCCCCTCGCCCACCGGCTGGGCCTGTACAGCGTCAAGTCGGAACTCGAGAACATCTGGCTGCGCTACAAGGAACCGGATGACTACCAGGAGATCAGCACCAAGATCAACCGGAATATCCAGCAGCGCGCCAAGGAGATCAATGCCTTCATCGAGCCGATAGACGAGGCCCTCCAGAAGGCGGGATTCCGGTATGAGATCAAGAAGCGGGTGAAGACCCCGTATTCGGCCTGGCACAAGATGCAGGTCAAGCAGATCCCCTTCGAGCAGGTGTATGACCTGTATGCCATCCGCATCATCTTCGACCCGGACCGCGACAACGGGGAGTCGGAGCGCGACCAGTGCTACCATGTCTTCTCCATCATTACCGGCATCTACCGTTATATGCCCGAGCGTCTTCGCGACTGGGTGAAGCATCCGAAGAGCAATGGCTACGAGGCGCTGCACTGCACCCTGCTCAGTCCCTCCGGCATCTGGGTGGAGGTCCAGATCCGCACCCGGCGGATGGACGACATCGCCGAGAAGGGCATCGCGGCCCACTGGACCTACAAGCAGAACGGCTACGTGAGCGAGAACGACAGCGAGATGGACCTCTGGCTGGAGCGGATCAAGGAAGTGCTGGTGAATCCGGACGTGAATGCCCTGGAACTGCTGGATATCATCCACAATGACCTGACCAGCGCGGAAATATACGTGTTCACGCCGAAGGGCGAACAGCGCTCCATCGAGAAGGGGGCGACCGTGCTGGATTTCGCCTACCTGATCCATACCGAAGTCGGCAACAAGGCCATCGCCGCCAAGGTCAACCAGCGGCTGGTGGCCCTGAACTATGTCGTCAAGACCGGCGACCAGGTGGAGATCATCACGGCCAGCGAGGAGCATCCCAAGCGGGAATGGCTCCAGTTCCTCAGGACACGGAAGGCCCGGAACCTCGTGCTGGACTATTTCCGGAACGAGCGGAAGCAGACGGTCGACTACGGCCGGCAGCTCCTCGAGGAGCAGGTGAAACTGCACGGTTCCAAGCTGGACGAGGCGACGATGCAGCGTGTCGAGGCCGCCTACGGAGCCACCGACCGCGAAGAGTTCTTCTACAAGATCGGCATCGGTTCCGTCAAGCTGGACAACCTGGCCGATGTCCTGAAGTCCCGGCAGCGCTATTCCCTCCTCCGCAGGATCTTCTCCTCTCCCAAAGAAAAAACCAAGGAACCGGAGGAGTACATTATCGGCGGAAAGGCCGACGACGGACGCCAGTTCGTCATCGCGACCTGCTGCAACCCGATTCCCGGTGACGCCGTGGTGGGTATCAAGTCGCCCGACGGCCGGATCACGGTCCACAAGAAATCCTGTCCGGTCGCCGAGGAGATCGCCGCCACGCACGGCGACTGGGTGGTTGTCCCCAAGTGGCTGGAAGTTGCCGAATCGCAGGCCTTCCTGGTACGGATTTCGCTGAAGGGACTGGACCGGATGGGCCTCCTGAACGAGATTTCCCGCTTCCTGTCCCTGGTGATGGGCGCGAACATGCGGCGGTTGAACCTCAGTGCGGACAACGGCATCTTCGAAGGGTATATCGACCTGTACGTGAACAGCAAGGATGTCCTGGAGAAGATCCTCAAGAAGCTCACCACCATCGAGGGCATCGAGACGGTGTCCCGCATCGACCTGTAATGAAACGAATATGAAGCGACTCAAGAAATATCTTCCGCTCATCCCGGCCGCCCTGGTCCTCGGGGCGATGATGTTCCCGTCGGGGTGCGCGAATACCACCACACCGCCTTCCGGCGGGCCGAAGGATACCATACCGCCGGTGCTCCTGAAGACCTCTCCCCTTCCCGGGACGATCAACGTGCCCGCGCACAATACCCAGCTCAAGTTCACCTTCAACGAGTACGTGACGGTCAAGGACGCCAACAACATCTTCCTGTCCCCGCCCCTGGAGAAGAAGCCCAAGTTCAGGATGTCCGGAAAGACCCTGATCGTCTATTTCGAGTCGGACCTGGACACCAACCGGACCTACACGCTGGACCTCACCGGCGCTGTCGCCGACAACAACGAGGGAAACATGTACGAGGGGTTCACCCTCGTGTTCTCCACGGGCCCGCAGATCGACTCGATGTGCATGACCGGCCTCGTCCAGGACTGCAACACCCTGAAGCCGCTCAAGGGCGCGACGGTCCTTCTGTACAAGGACCATGCGGACTCCGCCATCTTCCTGCACCGTCCGGATGCGGCGGCGAAGACCGATGACTGGGGCTTCTTCAGTATCCGGAACATCCCGGACACCACCTACCGCGTGTACGCCCTGAAGGATGCGAACAACAACAACATGTATGAACCCGACCAGGAAAGCGTCGCCTTCCTGGACGAGCCCTTTCGGCCCAGGACCGTCATCAACGACTCCCTGTACGAGTTCAAGAAGTTCAACATGAAAGACACGGCGCTTTGCCTCGCCCGGAAGACGGACGTGGAACTGAACTTGTTCCGTGAGAAACCTTCCAAGCAGTACATCGTCAAGAAGGAGCGGGTAGGCTTGCGGACCTCATTCCTGACCTTCATGGCGCCGGATGTCAAGATCAACTCGCTGAAATTCAAGGGTCTCCCCGCTGAAAAGCTCATCTCCCAGATCAATCCGCAGAAGGACAGCCTGGAACTGTGGGTGAATGACCAGCGGAGGATGCCGGACACCCTGTTCCTGCAGATCAACTATGACAAGACGGATTCCCTCGGGAACCTCGTTCCCACGGACGAGGAAGTGAAGCTTCCCCTGGACAAGAAGCTCCGGGCGGAACTGCAGAAGAGTTCCCAGCGCGACATCAAGCACCAGGATACCATCGCGGTATTCAAGGGCGAGGTGGACCCGACGACCGTGGAACAGTACGGATTCTCGGTGGAGTTCCAGTATCCGCTCATCCAGGACGCCTGGGATTCGCTGGTTTTCCGGTCCGTGAACCCGCGTCAGCAGGAGAAGGTCGAATCCTACAAGGTGACGCGGGATCCGCACAACCTGCGCCGGTACACGATCATGCCGCAGGAGAAACTGATGCCTGGTTTCGACTATTTCCTGAAGATTCCCCACCGGAAGTTCCGGGATGTGAACGGGTACTACAATGACAGTACGGAGATGAAGGTGACTCTGCCCAAGGACGAGAAACTGAGTTCCATCTCCCTCGAGATGTCAAATGTCAAGAACCGCTACATTGTGGACCTGCTCAACGAGCAGCGCAGCAAGGTGATCCGCAGTTTCATCGTGGATGAGGACCAGACGGTCTTCTTCCCTTACGTGAAGGCCGGCAAGTACTGCGTCCGCCTTACCGAGGACAGGAACAAGAACGGCCTGGTGGATACGGGTAACCTCCTGGAGCACCGGCAGCCGGAGAAGGTGATGTTCTTCAAGATCAAGGACCAGTTCCTGATCGACATCCCCGAACGGACGGAATATGTGCAGAAAATAGACATGGAGGAGCTGTTCCGATGAGAAAATACCTGATTGCCCTGCTGGCCCTGGGCATGGCCCTGACGCCGCTTTCTGCGCAGGTGAACAAGAAGAAAGCCATCGACCTCGAGGAGGAGTTCTTCCAGCTTCCCGATTCCGTCACCAACGAGTATCTGGACAACACGCCCCTGCCCAAGAAGGCCCGGATCAACGATTACTGGATCGTGGGCGTCCATGGCGGCGTCTCTCTCCAGTATGGATCCTTCAATCCCCCGCGCCAAGTGAGTTTCTTCCCCAACCTGCCGGTGTACGGTGTCTCGATCACCCGGTACGCGACGATGATGAATACGTTCCCGAACCTGGGCATGGAAGTGGGTTTCCAGCACAACTACGAGGGCTATCGATTCAAGGAATACGAAGTCGAAGGTGATACTTACCGCCAGGAAATCGACGGCGCCCACGAAGCCTATATGGAGGTTCCGGAGGTTTTCCTCCTTACGCACGGACACATCGACATGGGACAATACGTCAAGATGATCATCAAGGCTGGCATGTACGGCGGTTACCGGATGAACATCACCCGCTACAGGGACAGCTCGTACCCCGGAACCCTGGATCCCGAGTATGTCAATGCTTTCCGGGACACGGACAACCGCTGGACCTACGGCGTCCAGGGCGGGCTGGGGCTCGGCCTGATGCTGGATCCGATCGAGATCCATCTGGGCGTGCAGGTCAAGTGGGGTTGGTCCTCCTTTTATCAGCCGAATGCCTACAGCCCCTACTATTACCGTTACGCCTATCCGCTGGACGGCGCCGTTACCCTCGGCGTCTATTACCAGCTGACCAAGCGCCGCGGCCATACCCGTTCAGCGCTCCGCCGGCTCGCCCGCGACTATATGGCGGAGGAAAGGGAGAATAAAGATCAATGACGATGGAAACACGCGTAGTGAAGGTGGGTGACGTCCTCATCGGAGGAAACAACCCGGTCGTCGTCCAGACGATGTGCAATACCCATACGTACGATGTGGATGCGACCGTGGCGCAGACGCTGCGGCTTGCCCGCGCCGGCGCGCAACTGGTGCGCATCACGGTTCCCGGCCTGCAGGATGTCCCGCATGTGCGGGAGATCAAGGCCCGGGTGCGTGCGGCGGGCTGCACGGTTCCGCTGGTGGCCGACATCCATTTCTCTTCGGAAACGGCCATCGCCGTGGCCGCTGTCGTGGAAAAGGTCCGGATCAATCCGGGAAACTTCCACAAGGACCACGATGAGGCGCGGCGCCAGTTCGCCCGCTTCCTCGAAGAATGCAAGAAGTACGGGACGGCTATCCGGATCGGCCTGAACCACGGGTCGCTGGGGTCCTATATAGTCGAGAAATACGGGAATACCCCCCGGGCGATGGCGCTTGCGGCCATGGAATGGATCGAGATGTGCATCGACGCGGATTTCTACCAGGTCGTCGTCTCGCTCAAGGCCAGCAATACCGTCGTGATGATCGAAGCCTACCGGGAACTCGCCCGGATGATGCAGGAACGCGGCGTTGTGTTCCCGCTCCATGTGGGCGTGACGGAGGCCGGCAACGGCGACTCCGGCCGCATCAAGTCCTGCGTGGCCATCTCCACCCTCCTGGCCGAAGGCATCGGCAACACGGTCCGCGTATCCCTCACGGAAGATCCGGAAAACGAGATCCCTGTCGCGCAGTATCTGGCCGCACGGTACTCCGGCTCCCCGGCTCCGACCTTGACGGAACGGGAGAATACGGTTTTGAAAGCCGCGTGCGACTACGGCAAGCCCCTGTTGGACCGCACCCTCGACACGGTGTCCTTCCCGGAACTGGAGCCGGCGTTCGGCGCATATCTGACTGATGAACTGCTGCAGGCGTGCCGGCGGAAGTTCTATCGGCCTGAGTATATCGCCTGCCCCGGCTGCGGCAGGACCATGTACAATCTGCAGGAAGCCTTCGAGGCCGTCAAGGCGCGGACCGGCCACCTGCAGAACGTCGTCATCGCCGTCATGGGCTGCATCGTGAACGGCCCCGGCGAAATGGCGGATGCCGACTGGGGCTATGTGGGCGAAGGCGGCGGCAAGGTGACTATCTACCGCGGCAAGGAGCCCGTCCTGCGGCATATTCCTGACAGCGAGGCTGTCGACAAACTTGTGGAACTTATCGAGTCCGAAAGATGAAAAGACTGATCCTGACCCTTCTGGCGCTGCTGCTGTGCACGGCGTCCTTCTCGCAGGGGAAAAAGGCCACCTACAAGGTCGCCCAGCGCGACACCTGCGACCTCTTCATGGACGTGTATGAGCCCGTCACCATCCCCGGCGATACGCTGGACCGCCCCACCATCCTGTTCGTCTTCGGCGGCGGTTTCATCATGGGCCGGCGGGACGACCCGTGGGTGATGCCCTGGTTCAAACTCCTGAACGAGAACGGCTACCGGGTGGTCTCCGTCGACTACCGTCTCGGCCTCAAGGGCGTCCGGATGCGGTTCGACCTGTTCCACCTCATTCAGAGCGCGAATTACACGAAGACGGCCGTGGACATGGGCGTGGAAGACGTGTTCGCCTCCGTACGCTATCTGGCGGACCATCCGGAAATCGGCGTGGACATGGACAACATCGTCATCTCCGGCAGTTCCGCCGGGGCGATGATCTCCCTCTCCTGCGAACTGGAAGCCTGCAACCGGACCGTCCGCGCGGCCATCCTGCCGGAAGGCTTCCATTTTGCCGGCGTGATGTCCTTCGCGGGCGCCATCATGTCCGATACCGGGAAACCGGCCTATCGGCGCACTCCTTGCCCGCAGCTGCTCATCCATGGCACCCGGGACGGCGCCGTTGCCTACAACAAGATGGGATTCGGCCGCTGGGGCATGTTCGGCAGCAGCTACCTTGCCGAAAAGGTCCTGCAACCCGGAGGATATACCTACCAGATCTACCGCTACAAGGACCATAGCCACGACATGGCCGCCAACATGCTGGCCAACTGGCCGGAAGAGAAACGCTTCCTGGAAGTGTCCGTGATGGGCAAGCAGCCCCTCGTCATCGACTGCATGGTGGATGATCCGACGATGCCGGTCTGGCAGTCGGTCACCCTGGACGATATCTATTGATTATTCCGGCAGGACGGCCAGCACCGTTTCCACCGCCTTCACCTTGTCGCCGAGCTTCACCTGGATTTCGGCGTCGAGGGGAAGGAACAGGTCGATGCGGGAGCCGAACTTGATGACGCCGCACTGGTCGCCGCGGTTCTCCATATTGCCGGGCTCGGAATAGCAGACGATCCGCCGGGCGAAGGTGCCCGCGATCTGCTTGAAAAAGACTTCTCCGTGCTTGTTCTTCAGGCAGCTGGAGGAATGCTCGTTCAGTTCGGAGGACTTGGGGTGGAAAGCCAGCAGGTACTTCCCGGGATGGTACTGGTAATAGGTCACTTTCCCATTCACCGGCCAGAAGTTGCAGTGGACGTCGAAGAAGTCCATGTATACGGATATCTGGATGCAGTCCCGCTGCAGGTATTCCTTCTCGAACACCTTCTCGAGGATGACCACCTTCCCGTCCGCCACCGAGGTGACGAGGCGGTCGTTCTCGTAATCCGGAACGGTACGGTTCGGCACCCGGAAGAACCAGGTGATGAAACACATGAAGACGACGAGGATGACCGAAATCGGGATGGAGATCCACGGGTTGTGGATGTAACGGGCATTCAGCCAGATGAGGATGGCGCAGATGCACCAGGCGAAGAGGATGGTCTCGTAGGAATCCTTGTCAATGCGGATGCTGTGGATGAGTCTTTTCATGGTTTCACAGTACTACAGCAGGCCGATGATGACCAGATAGATGACGCCGGCCGGGATGGCGAACAGGGCGCTGTCGAAGCGGTCCATCATGCCACCGTGACCGGGGATGATGTTGCCGGAGTCCTTGATGTCGCATACCCGTTTCCACTGGGATTCGAACAGGTCGCCGAACACGCCGGCGACGTGCATGATGAGGGACAGGATGACAGCGTGGTACCAGGGATAGGTCCACAGGCCCGTCCATACCAGGATGAGGCCCGCCAGGACGGCGAAGACGAGGCCGCCCCAGAAACCGGCCCAGGTCTTCTTCGGGGAAACGCTCGGGAAGAGTTTCTTGCTGTACTTTCCGAGGAGCATGCCGATGCAATAGGCGCCCACGTCGGAAGCCCAGATGATGATGAAGAAAGCGAGCATCGGGCGCCCGTTGAACTGCCCGGCCTGGTCGAAGACCACGAAGTTCGAAAGGGTGAGCGGCACGGCGATGTACATCAGGCCGGTGTACAGGAAGGCGAAGAGCTTGAACTCCCCCTTATCCTTTACCATCAAGGTCGACACCATCAGCACGAGCAGGAGGATGGCGCTGAAACCCACCAGCCGGATGTCCAGCCGGAAAGCCATCACGAAGAACAGCGACAGGAACGAACAGCACCCCAGCGTGATGGCCAGGGCGCGGGTCCGGGGGAACAACTCCCCCATCGTCATGCGATAGAACTCGTAAAGCATCGTCACCATCATGAAAGTGATGAGGGCGGCGAAAAGATACTTGTTCAAGAGCAGGCCACCGATGACGATGGCCAGGAAACAGATGCCCGAGAGGGTCCTGGTGACTGTGTTATTCATGCTCCTCCGTTTCAGGCACTGGCTGGTCCTCCTCCGCCGGTTTCACCTTGGGTCCGAGGATCCGCTCGATGTCTTCCGCAAAGATAACTTCTTTTTCGAGAAGAAGCGCACCCATCTGCATAAAACCTTCCTTGTGGTCTTCGATCAGGCGGTAGGTCCGGTCGTGGACCTCCTGGACAATGGCCTTGACTTCCTCGTCCATCAGTTCGGCCGTCTTCTCGGAATAGGGCTTCGTGAGGTTGTAGCCCCGCGCGCCGGTGGAATCGTAGAAGGAAAGGTTCCCCACCTTGTCGCTCATGCCATAGTACTGGACCATGCTGTAAGCCATGCCCGTCATGCGCTCGAGATCGTTCAAAGCGCCCGTGGAAGGCTCTCCATTGAGGATTTCCTCCGCGACGCGGCCGCCGATGAGCGAACACATACGGTCCATCATCACGCTGCGGGACCAGTTCTTCCGCTCTTCCGGGAGGTACCAGGTCAGGCCGAGGGCGTTGCCGCGCGGGATGATGCTCACCTTGAACACCGGATCCGCGTACGGGAGCAACCAGCCCACCAGGGCATGGCCCGCTTCGTGGTAAGCCGTCGTCCGCTTCTCCGCAGGCGACATGATGGTGTTGTTCTTGCGCTCGAGACCGCCGATGATGCGGTCTACAGCATCCAGGAAATCCTGCTGGCTCACCGTCGCGTGGTTGCGGCGGGCCGCCGTCAGGGCCGCCTCGTTACAGACGTTCGCGATGTCTGCGCCGGAGAAACCCGGGGTATGCTTGGCCATGAACTCCACGTTGAAGTCCGGATCCACCTTGATCCCGCGCAGATGTACCTGGAAGATTTCCTCCCGCTCCTTGAGTTCCGGGAGCTCGACATGGATCTGCCGGTCGAAGCGGCCGGCACGCATGAGGGCCTGGTCCAGGATGTCCGCCCGGTTCGTGGCGGCAAGGACGATGACGCCGGAGTTGGTGCCGAAACCGTCCATTTCGGTCAAAAGCTGGTTCAGGGTGTTCTCCCGTTCGTCATTGGAGGTGAAACCGCCGTTCTTCGCGCGGGCGCGGCCCACGGCGTCGATTTCGTCGATGAAGACGATGCACGGGGCTTTCTCCTTCGCCTGCCGGAAGAGGTCGCGGACGCGGGACGCGCCCACGCCAACGAACATTTCCACGAAGTCGGAACCGGAGATGGAGAAGAACGGAACATTCGCCTCGCCGGCGACAGCCTTCGCGAGGAGCGTCTTGCCGGTGCCCGGAGGGCCGACCAGGAGCGCACCCTTCGGAATCTTGCCGCCGAGGGCGGTATATTTCTTCGGATTCTTGAGGAAATCGACGATTTCCATCACTTCCTCTTTCGCGCCGTACAGGCCGGCTACGTCCTTGAAAGTGACCTTGACCTCGTCCTTGTCCGCAAGCTTGCCGGTGGCCTTGCCCACGTTGAAGGGATTGCCCATGCCGCCGCCTGCGCCGCCGGCGCCCCGGTTCATGCTCCGGAACATCCATACCCAGAAGAGGATCAGCAGCAGCGTGGGGAAAATCCACTGGGCCAGTTCGGCCCAGGTATGGTCGGCATTCTGGATGACCACCTTGAACTGGTCCCCTACCGGCAGGTTTTCATTCAGTTTCGCAAAGTTCTCCTCCGGGTCGAACCGGGCGGAGACCAGGAAGTAGAAATGCGGCGCCCGGCGCGGGACAGCCCCGCCCGGGAACTGGTCGGCATACTTGGCCAGGCGCTCGGGACGGACCTTGATCTCGCCCCGGATGTCGTTCCGCACGAAGACGATCTCCTCGATGTCACCGGACTGGGCCATCGTCTGGACCTGCTGCCACTCGATCTTCTGGGGCTCGGAGGACTGCTGGTTCGAGAACAGCAGCCAGCCGATGCCGAGGATCAGCAGCAGATACAGCCAGGAGAAGTTGAAAGAAACGCGGAAAGTCTTCCCGCCTTTCGGATCTTTCTTTTTATCAGCCATCTACGCTTCGCTTTTTTTGGCCGCGGGCTTCTTGCGCTCCTTGTATTCCTTGCGGGGAAGGTCCGCCCAGAGATCCTCCAGACGGTAGAATTCGCGGTATTCCTTGAGAAAGATATGGACGACGATATGGCCGTAGTCCTGGATGATCCAGAAATTGTTGCCCTCGCCCTGGGAACGCCAGAGCTTGTGGCCCTCTTCCTGCATCTTTTCGGCGATGTTGTCGGCGATCGCGCCCACCTGGGTGGTATTGGAGCCGTCGCACACCACGAAGAAGTCCGTGATGGCACCGTCCATCTTGCGCATATCCAGGGAGACCACGTCCTGTCCCTTCTTGTCCAGGATCGCATCGGCAATCAGCCGAAGGTCGTGTGTAATCATATCGGGATTATTTGTAATTTTGCAATACAAAGATACACAAAATCCGAACCAATGGAAAATGTCATGCGGATAAAGTGGTTCGAGGAGCTGGATTCCACCAGCAGCGAGCTTCTGAGGCACGTTGGGGACTATGACAATTTGTCAGTGGTCGCCGCCGTGAACCAGACGGCGGGGCGCGGCCAGCGGGGAAACCGCTGGATTTCGGCTCCGGGTGACAACCTGACTTTCTCTTTCCTGCTGCGGCCGGAAGCCCTTCCGGCCCGGGAGGTGATGGCCCTGACCTGCTTCGCGACGCTCGCAGTCCGGGATGCCCTCCTGGCGGAAGGCGTCCCTGCCGTCATCAAGTGGCCGAACGACATCTATGTCGGCAAGCGGAAGATCTGCGGGATGCTCGTGGAGAATGGCCTCGATGGGGCGAACATCGCCTGGTCCGTCATCGGCATCGGCATCAACCTGAACCAGACGGCTTTCCCGGCCGGGGTTCTGAATCCTACCTCCCTCAAGCGGCTGACGGGGAAATCCTATGATCCGGCGGCTTTTCTGGAGAACTTGTGCCACAGGCTGGAAGCCAGGCTGCCCGACCTGGCTGACCAGGATGCCCGAAACGCCCTCCGGGACGCCTACGAAAGGGATTTGTTCCAGAAGAATCTCCTTGCCCCCTACCGGGATCTCGCGACCGGAGACGAATTCATGGGCACGATCCGAGGAATCACTCCCGAAGGCCTGATACGCATTGAAGCCGAAGGACGCGAACGGACCTTCGGCTTCAAGGAAGTCAGCTATATCCTTTGATTATCCTTCCCGCAGGGCATCGACCGCAGCGGCGGGATCTTCCGCCCGGAAAACGGCGCTTCCGGCGACCAGGATGTCCACGCCGGCCTTCGCCAGGCGGCCGGCATTCTTCGGCGAGACACCGCCGTCCACCTCAATGAGGGCCTCGCTGCCGATGCGCTTGAGCTCGGCCTTCACGGCCCGGACGCGGGCATAGGTGTCCTCGATGAACTTCTGTCCGCCGAAACCGGCGAACACGCTCATCAGCAATACGTAATCCACTTTCCCCAGATACGGGAAGATCTTCTCCACCGGGACGTCCGGGTTGATGACGATCCCCGCCTTCACCCCAAAGCTATGGATGAGGTCGATGACCGTATCTGTCTGATCCAACGCGGCTTCGTAGTGGAAGCTGATCATGGCGGCGCCCGCCTTCGCGAAGCGTTCCACATACTTTTCCGGATGGACGATCATCAAGTGGACGTCCATCGGTTTGCGGGCCTCCCGCGCGACGGCTTCCACGACCGGGAAGCCGAACGAGATGTTCGGGACGAAGGTGCCGTCCATGATGTCCAGGTGGAAGATGTCCGCATGGGCATTGACCGTCTCCACCTCTTTCGCGAGGTGCAGGAAGTCGGCGGCCAGCAGGGATGGGGCGATGAGCATCTTACGAGAAATTGACGACGACATCGGTGAGGTGCGCGACGAACTTGTCCAGCGACGCGAGCTCGAGCTTCTCGCCCGGGGCGTGCACGTTCCGGAGGGTGGGTCCGAAGGAGATCATGTCCAGGTCCGGGAATTTCTCCAGGAACAGGCCGCATTCGAGGCCGGCGTGGATGGCCTTGACCTCGGGATCGGTGCCGAAGAGGCGCTTGTAGGAGTCCACGGAAACCTTCAGGATGCGGGAATCCAGGTTGGGCTTCCAGCCGGGATACTCGCCATGGTGTTCCGCATCGAAAGAGCCCAGGAAGAAAGCCGCTTCCACCCTTTCCGCCATCGCGTGCAGCTCGGAGACGACGGAACTGCGCTGGCTCGTGATGACCTTGAGGACATCGCCTTGGATGTGCGCCGCAGCCAGGTTCGAGGAGGTTTCGACCAGACCGGGAATGTCCATGGACATCTTCTCCACGCCGTGCGGGATGCTCAGGAGGGTCATGATGATGCTCGCGGCGTCCCCTTCCTCGATCGGGCGGATGAGGGAGGCTTCCTCCGCAAAGACGACCTTGAGGTCCGGGTCACTGGACTTGTATTCGGCCCGGATGAGGGCTTCGAAGGCCTCGGCGTCGGCCTTCCATTCGTCGATGTCCGCCGCAGGGACGGCGATGAAGGCCTCCGCCTCGCGGCAGATGGCGTTGGGCTTGTTCCCGCCCCCGAGGGTCAGGAGCTGGAAATCATACTGGAGTTCCGTGTACAGGAAGCGGATGAGGAGCCGCAGGGCGTTTGCCCGCTCCTTGTTGATGTCGTCGCCGCTGTGGCCGCCACGGCCGCCCGTGACACGGATCTTCAGCGTCCGGTAGCCCTTGCGCAGGGCCTCGCGCTTGAACTCGAAGGTGGCGGTGGTGTCCATGCCGCCGGCGCAGCCCACGAAGAGCTGTCCCTCGTCTTCGGAATCCAGGTTGATCAGGGTCTTCCCCTCGAAGAAGCCGGGCTCCAGCGCGAAGGCGCCGTCCATGCCGGTTTCCTCGGAGATGGTGAACAGGCACTCGAGTTTCCCGGTGGGGAGATCGCTGTCCAAAAGGGCGAGACAGGCGGCGATGCCGATGCCGTCATCCGCGCCGAGGGTGGTGTTCTTCGCCACCATCCAGCCGTCCTCCACCACATAGGGAATCGCCTGGGTGAGGAAGTCGAAGTCGAAGTGGGCGTTCTTCTCGCACACCATGTCCTGGTGTGCCTGGAGAACGAGGATGGGAACGTTTTCCTTGCCGGGGGCGGCTTCCTTGACAATCACCACGTTGCCGGTCTTGTCGGTCCGGCACTCGAGGTTGCGTTTTGCGGCGAATTCCTGCAGGTAAGCGGTCATCGGACCTTCGTGTCCGGATTCGCGGGGAATCCGGGTGATGTCCTTGAAAATGTCCAATACGGTATCAGCGGTCATATCCTTGCGTGTTTTGTTGCGTAAAGATACACAAAAAAACGGAACAAAGTCCCGTTTTACCCGTATATGTCAGGATTTCTTACCGTTCCACCGGAACGGAGACCATGTTCTCGATGTCCGTGACGTACTGACGGAAGGTCTTGTCGGTGGACATCAGGTCCTGGACGGTGGTGCAGGCGTGCAGGACGGTGGCGTGGTCCTTGCCGCCGAGCTCGGAGCCGATGGTCGAGAGCGAGCAGTTGGGGATGAGGTTCCGGCACTCGTACATCGCGATCTGCCGGGCCTGGACGATCTGGCGCTTGCGGGACTTGGAAAGCAGGATGTCACGGGTGATGTTGAAGTACTCGCACACGGTATCCACGATCAGGTCGATGGAGACGTCGGTCTGTTCCTCGCCCACGATCTTTCCGGTGATGCTTTCCGCCAGGGAAACGGTGATTTCCTTGTGGCCCAGCGTGGCGTTCGCGATCAGGGAGATGAGCGTACCCTCGAGTTCGCGGAAGTTGGATTTGATCCGGGAGGCCAGGAAAGCGAGGACCTCTTCGTCGATGGCGACGCCTTCGCGGAAGGCACGGGCCTTGAGCATGGACAGGCGGGTCTCGTAATCGGGCTTGTAGAGCTCCACGGAGAGTCCCCACTTGAAGCGGGACAAGAGGCGTTCCTCGAAGTTCTGCAGGTCCACGGGGGCGCGGTCGGACGTGAAGATCAGCTGCTTGCCGCTCTGGTGCAGGTGGTTGAACACGTTGAAGAACGCGTTCTGGGAGCCCTGCCCCAGGAGATCCTGGATGTCATCCACCAGCAGGACATCGATCTTCATGTAGAAGGCCATGAAGTCCACGAGGCGGTTGCCCTTGATGGCGTCCATGTACTGGGTCTTGAACTCGTTGCCCGTCACATAGAGGACCACGAGATCCGGGAACTTCTCCTTGATGGCGATGCCGGTGGCCTGTACGAGGTGCGTCTTGCCGAGACCCGGTCCGCCGAAGATGAACAGCGGATTGAACGCGGTCTTGCCCGGAGCGTTGGAGATGTTGCCGCCGGCGTTGATGCCGAGCTTGTTGCACTCCCCTTCCACGAGGTTCGCGAAACAATAGACCGGGTTCAGCCGCGGGTCGATCTTCAGGCGCTGGACGCCCGGGAAGACGAACGGGCTGGGGCTGCCGGAAGGCTGCGCGGTGTTGATGGCGACCGTCTTGTTGGTCGGAGCCAGGCCATGGGAGGCCGGGTACACCATCGGTTTCTCCACCTGGACCGGGCGCACCATATAATGGAGCTGGGCGCCGGCGCCGATGGCACGCTTGAGCGTCATCTTGAGGAGATCCAGGTAGGCGCCCTCGATATAGTCGCGGAAGAAATCCGTGGGGACTTCCACGGTGAGGGTGGAGTCCACGAGCGACACCGGACGGATGGGCTTGAACCACGTGTCAAACTTCTGCGGATCAATGTTGTTGGCAATGATCTGCAGACAGTTATTCCACACGGCAATATGTCTGTCTAGTCCGGTCACGAGGGATTATTTGCTTGGTTTTGGATTGCAAATATGGAGGAAAAAAAAATGATAACAAATTAATTTTGCTATTGCTTTTTCAGAATTTTTTATTTTAATTCTTGGTTGGGAGCCTCCAGAATTGACCGCTAATCAAAGCACTGAAAATCAGTCACTTATTTTCCTAAAACTTTTATATAATGCGTCCGTTTGAGTTTCTCGTTTGGAATTATTCCAAATTATTGATTTGCAGAAAAAGTCCTTTTAGAACCTCCTGCAAGGCCGGAAAATCAGCGAATGCGGGTAACCGTTTCTCCATCCTTTGAGACCAGGAAACAACCGGGAAATTTCTTGTCCAGCTCTTTCTTTTTTTTGCGGACGGACGCCAGGTCGTCGCCGGCGACCAGGATGTACTTATAGAGTTTCCCGGACTGGACCTCGAGCGGAGCATAGCCCTTGAAGAAAGCGTCGGAAGGTTTCATCTTCTTGGTGGTGGCGAGTACCTGGACACCATATAGGATTCCGGACGTCGGGGTGACCGCCTCGGGAGCCGGTTTCGATTCGGGTTCTGGCTTGGATTCCACGACGGGAGCGGCTTCCTGCCCCGCCGCGCGCTCCGGCGCCGCGGTCGCCGCCGTGGAGTTGTCATACCGCTTCTTGAACGCTTTTACGGCTTTCAGAAGGTTCTCCGCGATCCGGTCGCGGTCCTCCGCGGAACGCAGGGACTTGAGGTCGTTCGCGTTGGTGATGAAACCGACTTCCACGAGGACCGCCGGCATCGTCGTCCGCCACAGCACCCAGAACGGATCCTGGGAGACACCCCGGTTGTGGGCGATCGGACCGCCCTTCATCGCGTTGGCGACTTCCTCCGCGAAGACGAGGCTGTGCTCGAGGTGCGCGTTCTGCATCAGGCTGAACAGGATATAGGACTGCGGATCCGACGGGTCGAAACCCTGATAGCGGGTCTTGTAATCGTCCTCCAGGAGGATGACCGAGTTCTCCCGCTTGATCAGGTCCAGGTTCTTGCTGAACAGGTCGTTCCCTTCCCGGCTGGACTGGCCCAGGCAGTGGATGGAGTACCCGTTCGCCGAGGTACCCTTCGCCTGCGCGTTGACATGGATGGAGATGAACAGGTCTGCGCCCAGGTCGTTGGCGATGTCCGCCCGGCCGCTCAGGGTGACGAACTTGTCGTCGGAACGCGTCAGGACCGTCTTCACGCCGGGCAGGGACTCCCCTATCTTCCTGGACAGGCGCTGGGCGATGTCCAGGGCGACATTCTTTTCCTGGGTTTTCTTGTCCGCGCTGATGCACCCCGGATCGTGGCCGCCGTGGCCGGGGTCGATGACGATGGTGGAAAGTTTCAGACGGTCCTGTCCGGCTGCCTGCTCAGGCACAATGCTTGCTGCAAGGAGGACGGCCAAAACGGCCAGGACGGGACGTATGGTGCGCTTCATGGACGTGTCGTTTTGAATTGACTGAAAATTGTCGTAATTTTGTCGGTTACAAATATAGTAAATTTGGATAGAATCTGGAAATATATCGTGGTGTTCGCGCTGGCCGTGATCCTGGGACAGGGAGTCTCCTCCGCCCAGCTCTTCCGGCGTAACCGGGGCCGCGCACAGCAGCCCGTGGACACCGCGAAGGTGGTTCTCCCCGATTCTGTCATCGCCCGCCACAGGGCGGATTCCATCGCCCGGCGCGACTCCCTGGACATGCTCGAGAAGAGCTCCCTGGACCGCCCCGCCTTCTCCACCGCCAAGGATTCCATCATCACGGAGTTCACGGGGGGCGAACGGAAAGTCTATTATTACGGAGGCGCCACGGTCTCCTACCAGGACATGAAGCTCACCGCGGATTACATCGAGTATGACATGAAGACGAACACCGTCTTCGCCCGCGGCCGGTATGACGAAGCCACCGGGGAATGGGTGGGACAGCCCGAAATGACCCAGGGCAAGAACACCTACAAGATGGAGGAACTCCGGTACAACTTCGACTCCCGGAAATCTTTCATCACGAACATGATCACCCAGGAGTCCGACGGTCTCCTGCAGGGCGAGAAGATCAAGATGATGCCCGACCAGTCCGTGAACATGCAGAAGGGCATGTACACGGTCTGCGACCTGGAGCATCCCCACTATTATATGAAACTGTCCATGGCGAAGGTCGTCACGCGGCCTTCCCAGAAGACGGTCTTCGGACCGGCCTACCCGGTGATCGCCGACGTCCCGATTCCCATCGGACTGCCGTTCGGCTTCGTCCCGTCCAAGCCGACCCGGGCCACAGGCCTCCTGATGCCAACCTTCGGCGAGGAAGTCGCCCGTGGTTTCTTTGTCAAGGATGCCGGCATGTATTTCGTCCTCGGAGAATACTTCGACCTCTCCCTGACCGGCAGCTACTTCACCCTGGGCTCCTATGCCGTGGACATCAACTCCCGCTACAAGGTCAACTACAAGTTCAACGGCGGTTTCTCCCTGACCTACTCCAACGACCAGACCGGCGAAAAGGGCAGCGCCGACTTCCATCAGTCCAAGAACTTCGGCCTCAAGTGGTCCCACACGCAGGATCCCAAGGCCCATCCCGGAACGAGCTTCAGCGCCTCGGTGAACTTCTCCAGCCCGTCCAACAGCAAGTACAACTCGCGGTCGGTGGACGAGGCCCTGCAGAACCAGGTGTCCTCCTCCGTTTCCTATGCCCGCAACTGGAACGGCAAGATGAGCCTGTCGGTGAACGCCCTGCACAACCAGAACTCCCGCGACTCCAGCTATTCCTTCACGCTCCCGAACATCACTTTCTCCGTCACCCGGTTCTATCCCTTCAAGCAGAAAAACCGCGTGGGCAAGGAGAAGGCCTATGAGAAGATTTCCTTCGGCTACTCGACCTCCTTCCAGAACCGCCTGAGCTTCAAGATGCGGGACATGCAGGACTACGTGTACAACAGTGACGGATCCTACCAGGTGGACCCGGTGACCGGCGTGCGTGTCAAGGAGTTCGGCGACTCGCTCGGGGTCAAGGCGCTGGACCGGCTTATGAACGGCATGGGACACAACTTCCAGATCGGCCTGCCGAACTTCACCCTGCTGAAATACCTCAATTTCACGCCCAGCGTGACCTACGGCATGAATTGGATGTTCAACGCCGGGCGCCAGTACCTGGAAGACGAGTATGACAAGGACGGGAACCCCGTCATGGTCACGGACAAGGGCGGACAGCTGGTCCATGCGCAGCGGGTCGTCTCGGACCCGGGCCGCGCCTTCAACACGTTCGGCATCACCCAGACCTATTCCGGCGCCATGTCCATGAGCACCCGAATCTACGGCATGTTCAATTTCGGGAAGCACCGGATGGTCCAGGCGGTCCGCCATGTGATCACGCCTTCCGTATCCATGTCATTCAGTCCAGACAAAGCCAAGGCGTTCAACGGCTGGCGCACGCTGGAGGAATACTATGACAAGGGCGGGGCCTATCACCCGGAATCGAAGTACAACATCTATGCGGTCCCCGGCCACCACAATTCCGTCTCCGCCCCCGGACCCGGCAGGACCGGCAGCATGAGCGTATCCATCGGCAACAACCTCGAGGCGAAGGTCCGGAACCTCCGGGATACGACCGGTACCGGCTCCAAGAAGGTCAAGATTCTGGACCAGCTCAGCCTGAACGGCAGCTACAACTTCCTGGCGGACTCCCTGAAGATGTCCAACATCGGCGTGAGCGCGTCGACGAACCTGTTCAACAAGATCAATCTCAGCGGTAACCTGAATTTCGACCCGTATGCCATCAACGAGCACGGCCAGCGGATCAACAAGTACAACTTGGTTGTCAAGGGCGCTCCCCTGCGGCTGACGAACGCCACCCTGTCCGCATCCATTTCCTTCAACGGCAAGGGCGCCATCAACGGAAATGACGGCCGGAAGTCCGCCTCCGGTTCAGGCGGCGGAAAAGGCTCTTCAGGCGCCGCCGACGCGAGTTCCTACCAGCGGATCTACTACCACCCTATCACGGGAGAATACATTCCCGGCGGGTTCCTGTACTACATGAATCCGAATTCGCCCTGGTCGCTCAGCTTCAGTTACAGTTTCAGTTACGCGAAGACGTATCAGTACACGAACAACCAACTCATCGAGAACAAGCGTTACACCCAGACGATCAACGCGAACGGAAATATCAAGCTGACCCCGCGGCTGAACATCAGCGCGTCCTCCGGTTTCGATATCATGGCGATGAAGATCACCACCACGCAGATCAACGCAACTTATGACCTGCACTGCTTCAACATCTCCGTGAACTGGGTCCCGACCGGCCAGTGGAAGTCCTACAGCTTCCGCATCGCGGCCAACGCTTCTGCCCTGGCAGACCTGCTCCGCTTCAAGAAGAGTTCCAGCTACATGGACAATCTGCTGGGACGCTAAGGGCGGTATTTGGATTGTTTGTTTTTTTTCGTACCTTTGCACTGCCTTTCCGGTCGGAGAGGCTTGCATGTGAATCTACATTTATTTTTCTATGCCCCATAGTTTATTGGAATTGAACGCGATGAGCGAAGAGCAGCTCAGAGCACTCGGAGAGAAGTTGAGCATCAAGAATGCGAAGAAACTGAGCATGGAGGA